>LMVO01000007.1 GCA_002287215.1 Methanocorpusculum parvum | reverse complement strand
TCAGAAAAAAGGAAAGAGATGTGGGGGAGCATATTTGCCAACTGTCAAATTCAGGTCAAAAACAAACAAAAAAGAAGACGGGAAAAATTAGAATTTTGGTTTTGTTTCCACTGCTTTTGCGAGCAGATGGATAGCCGCCTGGAGATCTTTTAAGTCGATGACCTCGACCGGCGAATGGATATATCGTGCCGGAACCGACATCGGAACGCTCGGGATCCCGCCGCGTTCAAAGTTGATTGCGGAAGCGTCCGTGTTGCCGCCGTCTCCCACCTCGATCTGACAGGGGATGTCGAATTTCTTTCCGGTTTTTACCAGCCAGTCAACTATCCGCGGATCCGCGAGATGACCGCGGCCGCTCGCCGAAGCCATGCCAATGACTGGTCCCTTGCCCATATACACCGGGGCTTTGCGCCGCTCGACACCCGGCGAGTCTCCCGGGATCGTCACATCCGTGGCGATGGCCACGTCCGGATCGAGCGTATAGGAACTCGTCTTCGCTCCCTTCAGCCCGACCTCCTCCTGCACCGTGAACACTGCATAGACGGTGTTTGCGGTCTTCATCTCCTTCAAAGCGCCGATCAGCATCGCACACCCGGCGCGGTTGTCCATCGCCTTTCCCGTGACCGTGGTCCCGGCAAGTTTTACATACTCACGGTCCATCGTGACCGAAGTTCCGACCGTAATGCCGAGAGCCTCGACCTCATCGGGCGATCTAGCGCCGACATCGATGAACAGATCGGCCATATCGATCGGCTTCTTCTTATCCTCCTCGGTCATCACATGCGGCGGTTTATTGCCGAGAACGCCGTAGATTGGTCCCTTCTCTCCGTGGAGAATGACCCTTTGTCCGACCATCACCGGATTATACCATCCGCCGACCGCGACAAATCTGATGAATCCGTGATCGTCCACGAACTGGACCATCAGACCGATCTCATCCATATGGGCGGCGAGCATGATCTTAAAGTCGCCGCCTTTTTTCACCGCGATCAGATTGCCCATCTTATCTGTTTTGATCTCATCCACATAATCTGCGATCTCGGCACGGATGATCTTTGCAATCTCCGATTCCCGGCTGGAAATGCCGTGTGCGTTCGAGAGTTTTTCAAGTAATGTATTGATTTCGGTAAGTTCCATTTATTTCACGACCGTTCGTATTCTGTCAAGAGCGATTCTTATATTTTCCTGGGACGTTGCATAGCTCATACGGGCGTATCCGACACCTTTCGAGCCGAATGCAGCTCCCGGCGTGATGATCACGCCCGCCGCCACGATCTTCATGACCGTGTCGGGTTCAAGTTTCGGGAACGCGTAGAATGCTCCTTCCGGCATATCCACGGAGATCCCCATCTCCCGAAGTCCGCCGATAAGGAGATTCCTGCGTGCTTCATATTCCTTCTTCATTACACCTATCGAGGACTGATCCCCGGTGTATGCCTCGAGCGCCGCATACTGGGCGATCGAGGTTGGGCAGGCAAGCGAGTACTGCTGGATCTTGACCGCCTGATCGATGATCTCCCGTGAAGCTGCCATAAATCCGATACGCCAGCCGGTCATCGCATAGGTCTTGCTTGCTGCGTTGATCGTGACAACGTTGTCGCCGAACGTTCCTGCACTGACAAACTCCGTGTCTCCGTAACAGAACTTCTCGTACACTTCGTCCGACAGGACAGTGACCCCGTAATCAGCCGCAGACTCGACAACCGCTTTTATCGTCTCTTTCGTCTCGACCGCGCCGGTGGGATTTGCCGGGCTGTTTAAGACCATGACTTTGGTATTTTTGTCGGAGAAGTGCTCTTTCAGCGCCTCGACATCCAGATGGAGATCGGGTTTCAGGGCGACCGGATCGGGAATTCCCCCCGCGAGCGTCGCAAGCGAACCGTAGGATACAAAACCCGGGTTATTGAACACGACCTTCTGTCCGTTCTCGACGAGTGAGAAGATAGCTGCGTGCAGTGCGCCCGATCCGCCGGCTGTGATAAGGATATCAGCAGCTTCGTAGGAGAGCCCGTTTTCCGTTTTGAGTTTTCTCGCTACTGCGGCGCGGAGCTCATCGATGCCTGCATTGTTTGTGTATCCGGTTTTTCCCTCTGCGATCGCTTTGACCGCGGCATTTTTGATGTTCTCCGGCGTGTCGAAATCCGGCTGGCCGAGACCCATATTGATGGATCCGGGAGCCGCCGACTCGAACATCTTTCTGATACCTGAGATATCGATGGCTTTTACGCGTGATGCAAACTCTGTCATACTACTCGATATTGGTGTGCCGGCGTTTCAGATCGGCTTCTTCGATCTTTTTCATATCCATCAAGGTCGAGATGACGGCGTCCCCGAACATCAGCGAAGAGGTCTCGAAGATGGTTCCAAGCGGGGCAAAGGACCGGTGCTCGCCAAGCATCTGACGGATCTCATACTCATGGGCATCGCAGGTGACCGGATCGCGCTGGGTCTCGATCTCAATGACATAGTCTGCAATATGGCCGATACGCGACTGCGGATTGGATGAGATCAAAGCGACCTTGGCGCCAAGACCTTTTGCGGTCTCGGCGATATCCCCGATGGTTTTTGTGTTTCCCGATCCGGAAAAGGCAACGATCAGATCATCTTCACCGATTGCCGGGGTGATGGTCTCGCCAACGACATAGGCGGTGAATCCTGTGTGCATCAGACGCATCGCAAAGGATTTGGCAACCAGTCCGGATCTTCCTGCTCCCATCACATAGATACGCTCTGCAGTAAGGACCGCATCGAGAAATGCATCCACCTGATCTGAAGAGATCTTCTGAGCGATGGCATCGATGCGTGATGCCATGAGACTCATCATGTTTTGAACGGATACTCCATACTTCATTGTTGAATAGCTATTGGCTGTGAAGATACATGAGCGTGTTGGAATTGGAAAGTATATCCTGCGGCGCTCTGCAGAATAAAAAAAGAAGGGATGTCTTACCAGATGTCGTAATGGACGTGGCCTTCTGGGTCCATCCTTTCAGGATGAGACTCGGGCGGCATTCCTCTGCCGATCGAAAGGATCGCGACAGGCCGGATATGCGGGGGCAGATCCAGGGCTCCTTTGACCTCCTCTTCGTCGAATGCGCCGATCCAGCAGGTGTGCAGGCGAAGAGCATGGGCTGCAAGCATCATGTAGGTGGCGGCGATCGTGGCATCCTGGACGGCGAAGAGGATGCCTCTGTCAGCATACCTTGACATCGATCTGATGTAATTTGCGCAGACGACAAGAGCCGATCCTGCGTCCGGGATCTGATGCTGGTTTCCGGCAGCGTCTCCGAGAAGTTCGAGCTGGCCGGCGTCCGTGACGATGACGAGGTCCCATGCCTCCAGATTTCCGGCAGACGGGGCGGATGCTGCGGCCTGGAGGAGGTAGTCCTTCTCCTCTTCTGTCAGGCAGCCTGCTTCATACTCGCGGACCGAGTAGCGGGCCGCAAGAAAATTCTGGAATTCAGATAAGTCCATGTTCGTTCAAAACCGCATATGCGCCGGCGGCAACGGTTGTTATCGGGGTCATTGCCTCGCCTGCTTTGTCGGACGCAAGACCGAACTGGTTCGATTCGGCAAGGCCGATGACCGCGAGCAAAACGGCAGCCGCCTGATTGAACTCTTCCGCTCCGGTCATTTTTGCCGCGGCTTCGCAGTCGCTTGCGAGAACATCGGTCAACGCGATCAGAATGGTTTTTGCGCCGGCTTTCTCCTCTTTTTTCAGCGAGGGGATCGTTACGAACTGGTGGGCGATCATCATGATGTCGAGTTTGAGCCGCTCGGCGAGATGATATCGCAGAAGTGCATCTTTTGGCGTAAGGGTCATGATGTATTTGTTTTCCGTGAGGGAATAAATAGCATCTGATTGTGTACGCCGATGATTCGGACCGGATGAAATACTCCATCCGGAAATATCGGAAAAATGCGGTTCAGACAGTGTTTTTCTGCCAAAGTCCGGTGATCCGTTCCGGGTGCGAGTAGACAGTGAACCTGGGCGGCCGGGTGAAGCAGATGAGCGTGATCCCGGATCGTTCGGCAAGAGCCGCTCCGGCGATCGTCGCCGCTGCCCGCGATATGATAATCGGTATGCCGGCATTTGCCGCTTTGGCGACCATCCCCTGCGGCATCCTGCCGGTACATCCGAGAATGCATTCACAAGGCGGCAGCTGATGTATCGTCATATAGCCGATGACTTTGTCGACCGCGTTGTGTCTGCCGATGTCGTTAGCATAGAAGATCACTTTTCCCTGATAATATAAGACTGCACAGTGCAGAGCTCCGGTCTTGTCCCACTGCTCGGTGTTGATCGCCTCGCGAACGGCAAATATCTCCGCAGGCGTTATCAGGCCGCCGCCCTTTACGTTGGTCTCGGACTCGCGGGGACAAAAGCCGCCCGCTGACTCCATTTTTCCGCAGACCTGGGCTGTCTCTTCCGCCTCGACAAAAATATCCCTCCCTCTGACCTCAATCGAGCGGATCGTTTTGGTGATCCCTGCGGCGATAAAAAATCCGGCCCCGAGCTCTTCGAGCGACTCGGGTGTTGCCGTATTTTCCAGATATTTTTCTCCATTCAGATACAGGGTGACCATATCCTCGGAGACGACATGGTCGACGGATCGCGTCACCGTGCCGTTATCATACTGCCAGCCGGAAAGAAGGATCCCGTCTTCGCTTTTTTCCGCGGGTTCCGGTTCATCTGCGGGAAATCCGCGGATGCGTTTTGGATGCGAGTACACGGTGAACCGGTTTTCCCGGGTAAAGCCGATGAGGGTCACACCCTCCTCTTTTGCGAGCATCGCCCCGGGATATGTCACCGCGGTCCTTCCTATGATCACGGGGATCCCGGCATTCACTGCCTTCATGACCATGCCTTTCGGGAGTCTCCCGGTGCATCCGAGAACGCATGTTCCGGGCGGGATTTTCTGCAGGGTCATGATGCCGATGAGTTTGTCAACGGCATTGTGCCTTGCGATATCGCTTGCCACGGCGATGATTTTGTGATCATGCCATAATGCGGCGCAGTGGAGACCTCCGGTTTGTCTCCAGACATCCACGTCCATAGCCCCCCTAACGGCGAAGATCTCCGCTGGAGCGAGGAGCAGATCCGAATCGACATGACCTTTTTTTTCCGCAGCAGCAAACCCTTCACGCGGCCCGGTTCCGGGAAAAACTTCGGCTTCCACAAACACGTCTCTATCGGTGACCTCGACCGAGATGATCTTTTTCGCGACCCCGGCTGCGATGAAAAATCCTGCGCCGAACTCTCTCAGCATATCGCGGCTTGCCACGATGTGTAAATACTCGCGGTCGTTGAGATGCAGGACGATCTCCTCTTCCCGCGCTGCCGTGTCGCTGATCTTTGTGATGTTTCCGTCGTTCCAGAGAACTGCGGGCAGCTTTCCGGTCAGGCCGGCGGTATCGTATTCTTTTTCTTCCGGGTTCATGGTGGTTCCTGAGAAGTATGTTTCTCCCTTTTTCAGGGCTGGGTATCCAGTTGTTTGGTGTGAGAGCTAATAGGATTTACGCGCTGGAGATATCCTCTTTTCTGGATTTTGATGTGAGGTAAAGGTGATTTGCCTGTCTGGAAATTCTGTAATGTCAAATATTATATAAAAAAAGAGTGTGGTCAGAGTGCATTGACCAGGGATTTTCTGGTGATGAACCCGATGACCTTTTCGCCTTCAGCGACCGGAATGGTGCTGATATTTTTGGCAAGCATCATATCCACTACTTTGGAGACAGGTGTATTTATCTGCGTAGTAACGAGGGGTGTTGACATGATGTCGCCTGCCGTTACGTTTCGGAGAGCGTTGTCGAAGTGTTTGTCGATCTCGCTTTTCAGTTTTACGAGAACTTTGGCAATATCCGTCTCAGTGACGATGCCGACGGACTTGTTTCCGTCCATCACAATAAACCGGGTCGCGCCGTTGTTTGCCATTCTGCGGTGAAGCTGGACGAGGCGGTCGTCCGGCGTGATACGCGGCGCGATCTCTGTCAATGTATCAAGCGGACCTTCGGGTATCATGTGTCTTAACAGATCGCCTTTGGTGACCTGGCCGATAAGCCGGTGTTCTTCATCCCAAACAATGACGATCTTGTATCTTTGGAGAAGCGGGACGAGCAGTTCGGCGTCCTGATCCTGATAAACCGAGGTGAAGTCCTCTTTCGTAACGCTTGCAACACGAATCTGGGATGCCGGGATATTGCCGGTCTTTTTACTTCCCATCTTTTCTGCGATGGTCCGGCGGGAGGCTGTCCCCACGACAACACGGTCGTTTGTTACAACGATCGGATCAATTCCTTCGCCAAGCATCTTTGAAAGGGCTTCCGGGATCAGTGCAGATTTTGCAATCGAAACGGGCTTGGACATTACGTCTTTTACGGTTAGTTTCTGGTTCATGTTTGCTTCCTCCTCTTTGAAGAGTGTATTCAATCGCGTGGCAGAAAACATCATCTCTCTCCGCAGTCATCCGCCTGCAGAGGATGTTTTCGGGTATCCACCAGATGAATCATCTGCATCTGTTTTCAGACGTCATCCGGTGAAATGGTTTACATCGTTCCAGTCAGCGCTTTTACCAGGTCGAATTCGGTCACAATCCCGCTGAGCCGTCCTCCGTCCATAACGGGGAATGCTCCGATCCCGCGGTTCAGCATCTCTTTTGCCACCGCATTGATCGGCATGTCGGTCGAGACCGTTCTGATGTCGGCTGCAGTCATGATATCGCGGACGGGGAGGCTGAGGACCTCATCAACGGTCCCTGTCTGCATCTCGGAAAAGACCCTGCCTTTTCCAAGATAGCCCATAATGTCCGTCGCTGTGATCATACCGAGCAGTATCCCGTCTTTAACCACGGGAAGACGCCGGTATCCGTCGTCAACGATCTGTTTTGTAACATGACTGAGAGGCAGATCGGGTGCAACCTTCTTTGGGCATGCGGTCATGATCTCGTCGACCACCAGATCCGATTCTTTCCCGGCAAGCATCCGCATCAGATCGTATTCGGTGACGATCCCTGCGAGTGTTGTGTCGGGGTTGAGAATGGGAAAACCGCCGTGTCCTGTTTCCAGAAGGATGGAGGCTGCTTCTTTGATGGTCGTTGCCGGTGAAAAACCGGTCACACTTTCGGTGGCGATCTCCCGCAGGCTTTCATTCAAGGCGGCCAGAAGATTTCCTTTATGCTTGTTTGCAATAAGGTTGTATCTGCTGCCTCCTCCCATCATGTCGATAACATCAGTGATCGTTACAATCCCAATCAGTTTCTTGGTTCCGGGATCGGTGATCGGCAGGCGACGAAAGTTGTGCCGGCTCATCATCTGGATCCCCTCGATTATCCTCATGGTGGGAGGTACCGAGATGACATTCAGACTTGCGATATCAAGAACGCTGTTCTTTTTTGTTTTGGATTGTTTTGCTGGTGATGTCATGTTTTTACCAACGCTAAGGTGGTATAATGAGTTAATGCTCTGTCATGACTTAATAGGCTTATGATACGAGTATCTTTTTTCCATCGCAGGAAAAATTCGTGAACGGAATGCAGATATTTGTCCATTCCTGATAAATATTTTTCGGAACATCCATTCACAGTAAAGATCTATGAAGGCATTGCAAGGTATAAGGGAGACGGGTCCGGATCCGGCCGTAATGTTCTGTCGATATTTCTCCGGGTCATAGCATGAGGTTTATATCTCAGTAAAGGGGAATATACTACATAATCCAATTTAGGTGTTTTAATGGTAGCATTTCCTCGTCTCAGAAGCTTTTTCGGAAAGCTGTTTGGCAAAAAACGTTCGCGGGTGGGTATCTACGGCCCCCCGAATGCGGGTAAAACCACACTTGCCAACCGTATAGTTCGCGATGTGACCGGTGAAGCTGTCGGTCCTGTCAGTGAGATCCCTCATGAGACCCGTCGTGCAAGAAGAAAGGAGGGCGTTGAGATCAATTCGGGAAGCAGCAAACTGCTCATCGATATCGTTGACACTCCCGGTGTCACAACGAAGATCGATTATCACGAGTTTCTGGAATATGGTATGGATCAGGACGAAGCCGTGGCCCGTGCCCGTGAAGCAACTGAAGGTGTTGCCGAAGCAATGCACTGGCTGCGTGAAGATATCGACGGCGTGATCTATGTCCTCGACAGTACCCAGGATCCATTCATGCATGTGAACATCATGATGGTGGGTATCATCGAATCGCGGAAACTGCCGGTGATCATCGTTGCAAACAAGATCGATCTGCCGGACGCATCTCCGCAGCGGATCAAGAGCGCGTTCCCCCAGCACCCGGTGGTCCAGATCTCCGGTCTTGAGGGCAACAACATGGAAGAGCTTTACGCGAAGATCTCCGAGGTTTTCAGGTGAGGTAGATGATTCAGGGAGTTCAGATCGATATGCTGTCTGCAGAGCGTCTTTCCAAGATGACGTCGTATGAAAAGATACGGCTGATCCTGGATGATGTCCGTCAGGGCAGTGTCGTCGTCCTCGAGCAGGGTCTCACTCCGGAGGAGCAGGGGAAACTACTCGAGACGACCATGATGGAGATCACCCCCGGCGGCTTTTCCGGGATCGAGATCGAGACATATCCCTCGATGGGCGGTGACAGGGGATTCTTTACGAAGGTATTCGGAAAGAAGAGCAATGCTCCGCGTCTGATGGTCATCGGCCCGGTCGATCAGCTGAAAATGCTTTCCCGGGAAAAAGACAGACTTATTGCATGGGCCTCGGCAGCACAGTAATCTATGCCGCATAAATGTACAAAATGTGGACGCGAGTTTCGTGACGGATCGGTCGAGATCCTTCGCGGATGTCCGAGTTGCGGCGGCAAAAAATTCCTCTACGTAAGTGACCGTGTAAAAAATGCGGATGTGTTGGAGGAGAAGTCTATCGAAAAGATCGCTGAGGAAACGAAGCAGGAAGTGCTCGAAGTAAAACACCAGGGTCCGGCCACCCGCCCGACCGATATTTTAGAGCGTGTCGAGAGTGTCAGGATCGTCAGCAAAGGGACATATGAACTGAATCTCGAACGGCTGGCTGAATCTCAGGATATCATTATTGGCATGGGGGATGACGGCAAGTATATGCTGGATCTTCCTTCCATGTCAAAGAGAAAAGCCGATCCTAAAAAGAAATAGGATTCCATATATTTTTTCTCAGATCACTTGAACTGAATTTTTTTACGGCGCAAATCGTTGCCTCATTTTAGACACTGATGTGAAATAATCAGTCGAATTGTATAAAAAATCTTAAAAAAACAAAGCGGGCCTAAAGGGATTTGAACCCCTGACCTACGGATTAAGAGTCCGTCGCTATTCCTGACTAAGCTATAGGCCCTTGTTCTTGTGTCGTTTGACCTAATTAGATACGTCATGGGAATATTTATAGATTTTCTTATGATATTTCTGCTGCAGTTCAATCTCCATATCCTTAATAACCAGCCGATACTAATAAGATACGTATGGTTGAGACTGATGGGACTCAGACCGTATCCCAGAAAAATAAAAATAAACAAATAAAATATCTCATTCTGGGATGCGGCAGCATTGGGTATAACGTACTTGAAGAACTCAGCGAGTCAAATGACAACATTCTGATCGTTGATTCTGATGAAAAACGCATCGATGATCTGCGGGACCGCAGGCATCAGGCAACCGTCGGCGACATCAGCGATCCGCTGATCCTTACGAAACTTCCTGAACCGGAAGTCGTATTTGTTCTTTCATCCGACAAGGATGCAAATCTGGCCGCAGTTCAGAACATCAGAAAGGCATATCCGAATGCAAATATCATCGCCCGCGCCGTTGACCTCTTTTCTACCGATCAGCTTGCCGACAACGGCGCCGATGTTGTTCTGTATCCGCAGAAGGTCGTGGCCAAGTCTGCCGTAAACCATATGGCAAATCTCATCGCATCGAGAAATGCCCAGAAACTTTACTCTCTTCTTTCTTCATGGTCCGGCACGCTTGGCATCATCACGCATAAAAATCCTGATCCGGACGCGATCTCCAGCGCTATGGCGCTGTCCGTGATCGCTCACGATGCCTCGAAAGGCAAACTTGCGACCCGGATCCTTTACGAGGGAAATATCGGCCATCAGGAAAATCGTGCGTTTGTCAACCTCCTTGAGATCAAAATGGAGCATCTCACCAAAGAGATCCTTGCCGAGTGTGACTACCTGGCGCTCGTGGACTGTGTTGCGCCTGGAATGAACAACGATCTGCCGGCAAACACCAAGATCAATATCATCGTGGATCACCACAGCGCTGAGGGTGTGGTAAGGGAGTATAAACCCGAATTCCTTGAATCGAGGCCCGATGCCGGAGCAACGGCATCCGTTCTCACGCAGTATCTCCAGGAGCTGTATCTCCCGATCGACACGAAAGTGGCGACCGCTCTTTTCTACGGGATCCGCGCAGACACCCACGAGTTCCAGCGAAATATCTCATCTCAGGATCTGTATAATGCGGCCTTCCTTCTTCCTCACGCAGACCGCGCTCTCCTAGAGATCATCATGGCCCCGTCGCTTTCTCAGGAGACGCTCGATGTTTTGGGCAATGCGATACAGAACCGCGAGGTAAAGCACGGGTATCTCTTCTCCAACGTCGGTTATGTCAGAAACAGGGATGCCATCCCGCAGGCTGCAGATATGCTCCTGACGCTCGAAGGGGTCACAACTTCCATGGTGTATGGTATCACCGATACCCACATCACCCTTTCTGCCAGAAACAAAGACATCCGTCTGCATGTCGGCGACGTGATGAAGGATGCTTTTGCCAGGATCCCTGGCGCTTCAGCCGGCGGGCATGCGACAATGGCGGCTCTTTCCATCCCGCTGAACGCGTTTTCCCTAGTCAAAGATAAAGAGGAGCTCCTTTCTATGGTCATCGACCCGATCCTTTCCAATTTCATGAAGATCGTTGGTATATCCGAGGCTGAGGGAGATGAAACCTGAAGACTGGGAACCCTGCTATCTTCGGATCCTTGCATACTTCGGCTTCTCCCGTGAGGATGATGAACGTTCGGCTGAGCTTCTTTCGGCACTTTTGCCAAGGGACGATATTGCACTTCTGAAGGATACGATTCGCGGGAAGGATTGTATCGTCTGCGGAAACGCTCCGTCGCTCCCTCTCGATCTGAAAACTGCGGATCTCACAGGAAAAGTTGTGATCGCGGCAGATGCAGCGGCCCGTGTACTTTTTCTTCGGGGCATCCGGCCGGAGATCATCCTCTCGGATATCGACGGGATGGATGATGATTTTTTGACCATGAACGATGCCGGCACCATTCTGGTTCTGCATGCGCACGGGGACAACATTCCGCTTGTTCAGTCCTGGATCCCGAAGGTTCGCGGGCCGGTGGTCGGGACAACACAGAGCACGTCCCTTGCCAATGTCTATAACTTCGGCGGATTCTCCGACGGCGACCGGTGTGTGTTTGCGGCGCATGAGCTTGGAGCTGCGTCCGTTGAGCTTATCGGCTTTGATCTTGATGATGCCAATGTCGATCCGGTGAAACACGGAAAACTGATGATCGCCCGCAAACTTCTCAAACTGGCTGGTCATGATGTCTGATGCGGTGATCATAGACGGGTATGTGGATGAACCTGCATGCCTGGGCGTTCCCCCGTATATCTCTCCCTACATCAGGACAACTGCGGGTGTATTGAAGGAGCACGGCTACTCTGTCAGGTATGTGACGATCGACGAACTGCGCAAAGATCCTCTGTCTGTTCCAAAACTGCGGGAGGCATCCGTTGTTGTGATGATCGCAGGTGTCACTGTCCCGGGGAAGTATCTGTCCGGAACGCCGGCCACGCTTTCCGAGCTCCAGCAGATCGGCTTCATGCTGCGCGGCCGGTCGGTCTCTCTTCTTGGCGGCCCGATCGGGTTTGGCTACTCGCCGCAGGGAGGGGCGCGGGCAGTAAAAGAGGCTGTTTCCGGATGGACGGCAATGCTGAAGGGGGAACCTTCTGCTGCTCTCGATGCATATCTCTCGGGCGGAGAGCCGGATGGTATCCTTTCGTATCCTGAGTATGACAGATGGGCAGTCCTCGGCGCTGATATCATTAGCCAGCATCCGTTTTTCCCCCATGTCATGTGCGAACTTGAGACAGCCAAGGGGTGTTTCCGGTGCATAACGGGCGGCTGTTCCTTTTGTACTGAACCGCTGTACGGGATGCCGCGTATGCGCGAGGCTGCCGGAGTATGGCGTGAAGTATCTGCACTTGCACGGGCGGGAGCCCGGCATTTCCGGCTTGGCCGTCAGCCCGATCTGCTTGCATACGGGACGTCGGGCACCGAGTATCCGCGACCCGAGCCCGACAAACTTCGTGCGCTTTTTACCGGCATCCGCGAAGCAGCGCCCGATCTTTTGACGCTGCATATCGACAACATCAACCCCGGGACGATCGCCCGCCACGAAGAAGCCTCCCGCGAGGCACTTCTTGCAATCGTCGAAGGACATACCGAAGGGGACATCGCGGCATTCGGCGTTGAGTCGGCCGATCCTGTCGTGATCGAGGCAAACAATCTGAAAGGTTCGCCTGAAATGATTTTCCGCGCTGTCGAGATCGTCAATGAGGTGGGCGCCGTTCGAAGAAACGGAATCCCTGAACTTTTACCAGGTCTCAACTTTATCGGAGGACTTGCCGGCGAGACTGCGGAAACCTTTGCGCTGAACAAAGCATTTCTGGACAGGATCCTGGCCTCAGGTCTGCTTGTCAGGAGAGTGAACATCCGCCAGCTCATGCCTTTTGAAGGGACCCGCGCTTATGAGAACAACTGTCTTGGCATGCATGACAAACTCTTCCATCAGTTCAAGGATGATGTCAGAAGCACGTTTGATACTATTATGCTCGAACGGGTGTTTCCCCCAGGGACCGTCCTGTCCAATGTTCTTGTCGAAGTCACGGGTCCGGTTTCTTTCGGCCGTCAGATGGGGACGTATCCTGTCCTTATTGGGATCCCGCAGCAGCTTTCCTGCGGAACTCTTCTGAATACTGCGGTCGTTTCCTATGGCGCACGCAGTCTAACTGCCCTGCCGGTCCCGATACAGATCAATACACTGCCTGCTTCAGCACTCAAATGGATCCCCGGCATCTCTAAGAAACTTGCGCAGAAAGTTGCTGCAGGCAGACCGTTTGCCGGTGTCAGCGATTTCAGATCGCTGGTTACGTCAGAAGAGATCGCGCCGTTTCTGCCGCTGATGGAATTTTAAAGATCTTTTTCCAGAATGAGCCTGGATATGTCAGGGTAGAAATAGTTCTCTTCTCTCTTTTTGATGGAAAATCCGTTTTTCAGATAGAAGGATACCGCAGCGCTGTTTGTATCTGCCACCGTGAGGTGGACTTTATTCACACCGTGTTTTCGCAGCTCGGAAAAAAGCCTGGTTGTGAGCCGGGTGCCTGCTTCTATTCTTCGAAAGTCGCTTTTGACGCCGATTCGAATGAGTTTGCCGACTTTTGGATCGTTAAAGTGGATCCCTCCGAGGATATAGCCGACGATCTCCTGCGTATCTGTTCTTTCTGCCACAAAAAACAGATCCGGAAACAGTTCTTCGATGTGGCGGAAGAGGATATGTCCCCCCATTCCCTCGAAAAGCACCGAGTCGAGACGGCAGAGGGCAGGATAATCTGCTGAAGTGTAGGGTCTGACCCGGAACGGTTCCATGATTTTGTAATGTTTGGCTTTCAGATGTGTTGAATTTATCTTTGTGAGCATGGTTTTGGGTGGATCTATGGGGATTCAGGGGGTCTGCACCCCGATGGACCCGGGAGGTGTTCATCGGGTGGCTTTTTCTGAAGATCCGTCAGTTCATGTCTTAAGGGTCCGGCCGCAGATTTGGCTTTTCGCCGGAGAGACAGACTCATACTTTCCGGAAAATAGGAAATTACTTATGTTCGAACGCAGATATCATTCAATACTATGAAGTGGCAGATATCAGAACTATTTGGGATGAGTGTTTATTCCGATAAAGCAGTGTTCCTTGGAAAGGTGGAGGATGTTGTACTGGATGTTACTAATAAAAAGATCAGCGGCCTCGCTCTTTCCAACGTGAATAAAGATGTAATCGACACGAAGAATTATCAGGGTGTCATCATCCCCTACAGAATTGTCAAAGAAGTTGGTGACATCATCATAGTCCGCCACATCCCGGGAGCTTTCAAGGTTGCCGGGGAGCCTTTATTTGGAGCGTAAGATATCCTGTATGAAAGATCGTGAGATTTTTGCCGGTCTTTCTACCACTGTCCCTTTTGTATTGCGGCTTGACGGCAGGTCGTTTCATCGCTTTTCCAAAGACCGGTACAAAAAACCCTACGACAAGGTCTTTTCCGATGCGATGGTCAAGACTGCTCGCGCCCTCATCACCGACAGCGGTCTCTCTCCATCGTTTGCCTACACGTTTTCCGATGAGATCAGTATCTATGTCCCGGCGCCGGTATTCGACTGTCGGGTTGAGAAGCTTGTCTCCGTCTCGGCATCGTTCGCTTCATCGGCGTTCACGCTGTACGCAGGGGCTGAGCAGCCTCTGGCATTCGACTCGCGTGTGATCCCGATGGAGGAAGGGCTGTTTCCAGATTATCTTTCCTGGCGGCAGGCCGAGGCATGGCGAAATCATATGAATGGATATGCGCAGAAACTCCTTTTGGACGAGGGAGTTTCACCAACGAATGCGCAGAAACAACTGGACGGAATGAACGCCCCCGCTCTGCACGAGTTTGCTTTCTCCAGGGGCGTGAATCTTGCTCTGACACCTGCATGGGAGAGGCGCGGGATCTGCATCTATCGGGATACGGTGATGCGTGAAGGGTATAATCCGATCACTGATGAGCATGTTTCGGTCACGCGGATCGTGCCGGTCGTTGATGAAGAGGTGCCGCTTTTCAAAACACCGGAAGGGACGTCCTGGGTCCTTGAAAAGATCCGCTGATCCGATTCTCTTTTTTGTGATTTAACTATCCGTTTGGAGTCAGAGACGCAAACTAAAAAAAATCAAAGATAAAAACATAGCGAGGGATGGATTTGAACCATCGGTCTACGGGTTATGAGCCCGTCGGGATTTCCTGACTACCCCACCTCGCTTTACAAAAGCTTCACACATCATCTCTGTGTGCCTTAAAATATAGGTGGCTGCTGCTTAAATAGATTTGCAAATTATGTTTCCATATGATGATATGGATGCATCTCTTATCTACAAATACAGATGAAATGCTCACTTCTCTTCGATCTTTCTCACAGGCGCGCTAGTGCCGGTGATCCGGCTTATCCGCACTTTGGAATCAGTGTCTTCGCTGTACTTCGTGTATGAGCGTGTTTACTGATCTCCACCCTACCCTCCAGGAGCTGCTTCTCTCCGGTCTTGAATGGGACGAGCTCCGGCCCGTTCAGACTGAGGCCTTTCTTTCGGTGGCCGGCGGGGCCGACACCCTCGTTCTTGCGCCGACTGCAGGAGGAAAGACCGAGTCTGCATTTTTTCCGGTTATCGATGCGATCTTAAAGCAGCCTTCGGAGAAACTGTCTGCGGTCTACATCTCTCCGTTAAAAGCCCTCATCAATGATCAGCTGGACCGGATACTTTTCATGTGCTCCCGGACCGGGCTCGATGCTTCGGTGCAGCATGGTGACATTTTGGATCGGGACCGTTTTGATTTTACCGGGCCTGAGCATACCGACATCCTGCTGACCACTCCCGAGTCTCTTGAGGTCCTCATAAGCGACTTAAGGACCAGGGAAGCATTCAATGAGGTCAGATACATCATCATCGATGAGATCCATGCCTTCATGGAGTCTGACCGCGGTGTCCATCTTCTTTGTCTGATGGACCGTCTGGACATACTTGGGACAAAACCGATCATACGGATCGGTCTTTCGGCCACCATCGGCAATCCCGAAACGCTTCTTTCCTGGTTCTCCGGACCCGACAGGGAAAAACATCTCGTCTCGATCCCCTCCCCCTCCTCAAAAAAACAGTTCATGTTTGCGGTTGAGCAGGAGTTCTCCCGACAGGTGCATGCGATAGCAAAAGCAGTTTACGGAAAAAAAGCCCTGGTCTTTACCGAAAGCCGCAGCCTTGCCGAGCGGCTGGTCGTCCCTCTGCGCGAAGAACTGCCGCTGGTGTTTCTTCATCACTCCTCCGTGTCGCCGGAGGATCGTGAAGCGGCTGAACGGTCCTTTGACTCTGCCGGCGGGACCTGTGTGATTTGTACAAGCACGATGGAGCTTGGCGTTGATATAGGGGAACTCGATCTTGTCGTTCAGTATGGAGCGCCGCATTCGGTCTCTTCGTTTCTGCAGAGGCTTGGCCGGACCGGCAGACGAGGGATGCCGGCCCGCATGCTTTGCATCGTTTCCAATGCCTGTGACCTTCTGACTGCAGTATCCGTGATCGAGGCTGCGATGGATCATAAGGTCGAGCTGCTGACCCCTCCCTCATGTCCGTATCATGTTCTTATCCAGCAGCTGTTTCTTCTCTTAAAGGGGAAAAACGGGATGAGTCTTCGAAGCATCATCAGTGCTTTATCCGCGCTGACTCCGTTTAAGGAGATGTCTCCAAGTCATTACTCTTCTATCCTGGCGCATCTTACTGCACAAAAGTATCTTGTCCGCTCCGGTGATCTGTATCTTGCGGGACCCAGGGCGGAGCTGGAGCTTGGCCGATCCAACTGGATGTCCCTCATCTCTGTCATTCGTGATTCCGGAGGGTATCTCGCGGTGCTTCCAGACGGCACGGTGATCGGCACGCTCGATCCGCGTTTTGTCGGCGGCGATCCGGGTAAGACCTTTTCTTTCACCGGAAAAACCTGGCGACTCCTTCACCGAGATGATGTGCATAAACGCGCCCTTATCGAGCCGGCATCCGTCAGAGGTGAGGTGAAACGTCCGTTCTGGAGCGGAGGGGAGGGGGGGAGTTATGCAAGCGGTCTTGTGTGCCAGTCGGTTGCCGCAGTTCTCAGCCGCGGCGTTTCCCGGATCCCTCTTCCCCCGGCAGAGAAGGCGGTGATCGCCGATCTGATCTCTATACTGCCTGATGATTTTTCGCCCGGGAAGATCCACATCCGCGCAGAACCGGAATTGAACGGATATTCAGTCGTCGTATCCACATTTCTCGGCACGCGGGCAAATCAGGTGCTTGCGCATCTTCTGAAAAATCGGCTCGAAGGAAAACATGCCGTTCGTTATACGCAGTTTGCGATCCGGATCTTTGACTGGGAATCACCAAAAGCCGGAGAATATATTGCCGGCATCCTGGAGGAGCTTGGCCGTATGTCTGTTATTCCGATTGCAGAAGAACTCCCCCGTCTTCCGGAAACCGCCTGGAAGTTCGGCGAGCTGCTTCCCGAAGAGCTTCGACTGGAGATGGCGGCTTATGATTATTATGATATTCCTGCTCTGCTATCTGCATTGTCTGCGTATCGGTGCCGGAAATACTATAAGTAATTTTTGTTGTCTTTTTTTGGGAACTGCTGGTATGATATATTATGGTTTTGCTCCTTTATGGGCGGAATTAATTTGGGATGAGGAGGTAAAATCGGATATTTTTCTGTTATTAGAATCAAAAGCATCATGGAGTCTTTTAATCTGCCTATACAGCATACTTAAAACGGTTCGATCCAGAAATGCTCTCATTTCTTGATTGTATGGGGTGTGTGAAAAATATTTCCTCGAAATAATTTCTATTTCGTTGAAAATCGCCGTATTTATGTGGGCAAATCCCACTCGGTGTTGCGCGTTTTTTTTATCGCGCATTGGGGGAAGAGTGATAGATTTTCTATTCACATTCAGAGATAATGTTCATGTACGATATTTGAGGAGTACAAACTTTATAAATAAACAGCCCTGATACTATGTTTGTCATAAGGGGATGGTGAATTGGTAGAAGATGATGTCATAAAAGCGATCCAGGATCGATTAGTTGCCTGCGGTATGCGGGAATATTCTGCGAAAGTTTATACTACGCTCTTTTCCGTTGGAATCGCAAAAGCAACCGAACTCCATGAACTGACCGATATTCCCCGCGGACGCATTTATGAAACTCTTGATGATCTGAGCAAGCAGGGATTTGTTACTGAATTTGGTACAAACCCGGTCTACTATCGTGCTGATGATGCTGAACGGACCTATCTGAGAGTACTCAGTCTGGAAATGCAGAGACTGGATAAACTGCGGACATGCCTGCTGGATATACAGAATCTTCACCGTCCCTATGAAGTCTCCGGCATAACCGAGTTCCACACGCCAAAAGCGATTTCTACGCAGGTGGAACTGAAACTCAAACGGATCAAGTCGGAACTGCTCGTGGTCTGTAATGATAAAGGGACGCTGCATAAGTATGCAGACATCATTGCCGAGACGGCCAAACGCATTCCGGTGTATCTGGTTGTGTTGAATGATGATATAGCACAAGCCGCACCGATAAAATGCTATATGACGACTGATACTCTGCAAAGGAATCTCATGCAGGTTTCCTTCTTTACCGGCAAAGAAACCCTTCCGTTTCTGATCTACTTCTATTGCGACCGGAGTTCGACGATGGGGATCCTGAGGTCAAATAATGAAGAGTTTGCTTTCTCCACAGAGTCTGATGTCTATGCTGAGTTCGTCGTTAAAAATTTCCTCAAAACGATCAAACCAGTAAAATAGCTGACATCACGTTATCTCCGTGAGATATGCAGTCCGGGGGCAAACCTTCTTTTCTGGGACATACGTGAACATATCTCCCGTATCGCTGAAGATGGGGTAATGATACATCTGATCAGATTTGGATGCTGATAGGACGATGCTCTCCGTTCTATGATTCACCGGTCACCACCTCTTTTGACGCGCAGATCCCATTTAACCCGATGGAAACGATTGAATCATCTCCTGCCTGCGGTCTCTTTTGTATCGTCTCGATTTTCAGTGGAAAAATGATCCGCGATTATCATGTGCGCCTATCAGGTCGGTGCATATGTGAGGTATTTCTGGAAAACAGCCGGATCCTTTTTTCTCATGTAAGGATACGAAAGATTTCATTCTCTTCCGTAAGAAAAAATGACCGTAACGTCTGTTTTGTCGTGTTTTAGATGAATTAATTGCAGATTTTCCAGGTGTCGGGACTTTGATCACCCATCTTGATAGGGGTGGATATCTGCATTTTATTTGTTTGAATCATTATGGCACTATGTCATATCTCTCATCAATAAAGAGGAAACATCGATAATCTAATACTGTTTTTCTTAAACTAATTTAATAGATCTGCTCCTTGATTTCCGAACACTGTTTTTTGCCGGTCACGTGAATAGCTTTATATTTCGTTCCCAACAAAACAAAATCGTTGCCGAATGGGCAGCGGAGTCACCACGCATGATAACTATTATCGCTAAATGTACCGCTAAAAAAGACACTGTCGACGATTTGCTAGAATTAGCTTTGGAACTGGTTCAATCCAGCAGAAAAGAGAAAGGAAATGTATCGTATGATTTTTATCAGGACATAACTTCCCCGGAAAAGTTCACGTTTATCGAATGCTGGAAAGATCAGGCTGCAATCGACTCTCACAATGCAACCCCGCATTTCAAGCATTTTGTGGAAAAGACGGGTCAGATATTTGCCGGACCTCTGGATGTGGCCCTTTTCAGAAAGCTGACATAACATCATCATCCCTTTTTTCAAATCGAAAAATATCATTTTCACTCTCATTTGCAATCATTCAATCTGTTTGGTTGAAAATTATTGTTATTGTCATTTTTATAATGATATTTTCAGTAATTTGATGTGATTTGCGTGTCCGGATTTTTGGTTACATCATTCTTTTATTACGGTACTTCATAAGAGTTATCCGTTGATTGGTTATTTGATCACATGTGGCAGGAGTGATTGAAGGGCATCAATCGACAGAACCATACAAATCTATTGGATGTGACACGAATGAAAAAAACAATAAAAGGACTTGCAATGAAGCGGATCGGCGAGATCGGCTGGATTGAAAAAGAAGCTCCTAAGTGCGGACCTCTTGATGCAATTGTTGCACCGCTCGCGGTTGCACCGTGTAGCTCTGATGTTCACACAGTTTGGGAAGGAGCTCTTGGAGACCGCCACGACATGATTCTCGGACATGAAGCCGTTGGAGAAGTCGTGGAAGTCGGATCCATGGTAAAAGACTTCAAACCGGGTGACCGTGTAATCGTTCCGGCAATCACTCCCGACTGGCTTTCCATTGAAGCACAGGACGGCTTTGCCCAGCACTCCGGAGGCATGCTTTCCGGCTGGAAGTTTTCCAACTTCAAAGACGGTGTTTTCGGGGAACTTTTCCATGTAAACGAAGCAGATGCAAACCTTGCAATTCTTCCAGACTCTATCCCGGTAGCTGAAGCATCGATGATCGCAGACATGGTCCCGACCGGATTCCAGGCAGCGGAACTTGCCGATGTGAAGCTCGGCGACACGGTCTGCTGTATTGGTATCGGCCCTGTCGGACTGATGGCTGTTGCCGGTGCAAATCACATGGGAGCATCCCACATTCTTGCGGTCGGCAGCAGAAAAGACTGCGCAAATGCAGCCCGCGGATATGGAGCGACCGACATTATCAACTATAAGAACGGCGATATTGTCGAGCAGGTTCTGGACAAGACCGACGGCAAAGGTGTGGACAAAGTCTGTATCGCAGGCGGCGATGTCAACACCATGCAGGAAGCAATCAAGATGGTCAAACCCGGAGGAATCATCGGTAACGTCAATTACCTTGGTAAAGGCGAGTTCGTGACGATTCCGCGTATCGAGTGGGGCTGCGGTATGAGCAACAAATTCATCCACTGCGGTTTAATGACCGGAGGCAGACTGCGTATGGAGAAACTCGCAAGCCTCGTAGAAGTAGGCAAGCTTGATCTCTCGCCATTACTTACCCACAGATTCAAGGGCTTTGACAAAATCGAAGAAGCACTCCTTTTGATGAAGGACAAACCAAGTGACCTTATCAAACCGGTTGTCACCATCAAAGAGTAATCTTCATGAGTGGTAAGCCCAATAAAATTCATATTTTTTTAGTAACTATCCTCATCAAAACACCCGTAAACCAGGAAATGATATCATGAAAGTTGGAATAATCGGAGGGACCGGGAATATCGGCGAAGGTCTCGCACGTCGAATTTGTATTGGTGGAAAATTCGATGTGGCAATTGGATCTCGTGATCCGTCAAAAGCGATCGTTGCTGCAGACGGAGTTACCTGCTGCCTCAATGACCGGTGTTGTACCGGAGGTGTCTGCAATGGCGGGACAAATGCAAGTGTGTGTGATGCTGATATCATCATTCTTTCAGTCCCGTTCGACAAAATCGAGTCGACTATTGATGCAGTCGGCAAGGATGTATTTGAAAACAAGATCGTTGTTTCACTCATCAACCCGATGCTTCGGTTCCCGAAAGAAAAGTACTTCCTGCCGGACCGCCCGGCGGAGGGATCCGCAGCTCTTGCAGTAAAAAAGATGCTGCCGGAGTCGGCAAAACTCTGTACAGGGTTCAACAATGTTGCATCAGGAAAATGGATGGAACTTGATGAAGAGCTCGACTACAGTGTTTGTGTATGCGGAGATGACAAGGAAGCAAAGAAGGTCGTCATGGACCTGGTTTCCAGCGTCTCAAAACTCAAGCCGCTTGATGCGGGACCGCTGGCAGTTTCAGGGATAATTGAAAGTATTACGCCGCTTGTAATTACCCTTGCAATGAACAATGGTCTTAAAGACGTAGGGGTCTACTTCAAATAACAGCTCAAGACTGAATGTGTCTGTCAAATTTCTCTTAGGTAAAACCTCTCTTTCCGCTAGGAAAGGCCCAAAATGAGCGCAAGAAATCCGCTCATTTTTTCTTTTAGTCTTAATCGGTGAAAAGTAAATTATGACTCCTATATACTCAAGTCCAATGAAAGTTGGGGTTATCGGCTGCGGCAATGTCGGATCAATTTTAGCCGAGCGGCAAACATCGTTCGAAATCGTTGCCGCCTATGATTCTATTCCCGAGCGTGTCGCTGCATTTTCTGACAAATACGGGGCGAAACCGTTTTCCGATATCGACGTTTTTCTGCAGGAGCCGCTTGATATCGTTGTGGAAGTTGCTTCGATCGATGCCGTAAAAGACCTTGCAGAGAAAGTTTTGCTTGCCGGCCGTGATCTCATTCTTCTCAGCGTAGGAGCTCTTGCAGATGACGCGTTTCGAGAAGAGCTGCTGGCTACCGCAAAACACCTTCATCGCAGGATCCATATTCCATCCGGGGCCATTATGGGTCTGGATAATGTCCGTGTCGGGAAAATATCCCGGGTTGATAAGCTTTTTTTGAAAACTACAAAACCGCCCCGTTCGCTGCATTCCGATGCACACGTCTCCCAATGTCTTTTCTCCGGAAAAGCCCGTGACTGTGTAGCCTTATATCCGAAAAATACGAATGTTGCCATCTCTCTCTCGCTTGCATGCGGAAGAGAGGCCGATGTCGAGCTTTGGGTTGATCCGAAAGCCGAACAGAATATGCATGAGATTTTTTTCGAGGGAGAGTTCGGCGATGCATATATTCGGATATGCAATCTTCCGGCTCCGGAGAATCCGGCAACCAGCTATCTTGCTGCACTGTCTGTGTTGAGTCTTCTGGAAAGTCTGGAAAGTCCTCTGGTAATCGGTGCATGATACGCGGACTTTATGTGGGGAGGTTTCAGCCTTATCATAACGGGCATAAAGCTTTCATTCAAAAAATCGCAGAGGAGGTTGATGAGCTGGTCATAGGAATCGGCAGTGCCCAGATGAGTCATACCGTTCGTCATCCGTTTACGGCAGGAGAGCGGATTTTAATGATTGCGAGAGACCTGACGCCTCTGGATATCCCCATATACATCATCCCGCTTGAGGATGTTGCGCGGAATGCATTATGGGTTTCACATGTGATATCGATGTGTCCTCCGGTAACTCAGATTTATACCTCCAATCAGCTGATCTCTCAGCTGTTTTTGGAAGCAGGCCGACATGTCGTGTGTCCGTCAGGACTCTGTCCTCATAAAGTGCTTTCAAGTGAAATGTGGTGTTCTCTTGTACAAACAGGTAATGACTGGAAATCGTACGTTCCGTTGGAAACCGTACGGGTGATCGAAGATGTCGGAGGCGTCGAGAGGATCCGGAGTATAACCCAGACGGATGAATGCTCTGAACTCACCACTATGGTCCCTCAGACTCAAACATCTTTTGTCTGATTGGATCTATGTTCTGCTTTCGACATCCCGATCATCTCCTTTTACCGCATACATCTCTGCTGCCGCCCTCGCGTTTGCGATATTCCTGTAGCATTCATCGATCTCAAAACCGATGAACGGGATCCCGAGACGGATCGCCGCGACCGCAGTATTGCCTATCCCCATGAACGGATCCATCACCAGCCGGCAGTTTTCCAACCCGTGATCTTTGATGCACATCATGGGCAGCTGGACCGGAAATGTCGCCGGATGCGGCCTGCTTTCCCTGATGGTCTCATAGGGGATGAACCATGTGTTTCCTCTGTCCCTGATATCCCGCTTCTCTCCTCCCCAGCGGTTCACATTGCTTTTATCCTGATAAGGAACGCCGTTTGCCAGCCGGTCGATTTCAACAGCGCCTTTTTTCGTGAAGTGAAAGATGAATTCATGACAATCGTTATGATAGCGTTTACTGTTTATTGGTTTGTAATGCCCGGCCGCTACCCCCTCTTCAGGGAGCGCGATGGATTTTATCCAGTGGATCATATTCTGGAGCACGAATCCCTGCTCTCTAAACGTCTGAGCCACGTCAATAGGTATCCATGGGTCCTTCAGGCTTCCGCCGACATTCAGATAGAAAGATCCCTGATCTGAGAGGACACGCAACGACTCCGCTGCAACCGTTCTCATCCACTTCAGATAGGTATTTCGCGGGATCGTATCATCATACGTCGTGTAAGCTTTCCCGATGTTGTAAGGGGGCGAGGTGACAATCACATCAACACTCCCGGCCGGCAATCCGGCCATGCCGTCGACACAGTCTGTGTCGTAGATCATGTTGAGTTCAGTCATGTTTGACGATCGCGACTACGGTGATTTCATATGTCATAGTTTCCCCGGCAAGAGGATGATTTGCATCCACGATGATCTTTGTATCAGTGACATCAGCGACCGTGACTTTGCATAACCGGTCGAAGACTTCGACGGTGATGATATCTCCAGGTCTTGGTTCGTGGTCAAGCCGGAGTTTTTTTCGTTTTATCGGGATGACGAGGCGTTTGAGGTATTTGCCGTAGGCTTTTTCCGGAGGCAGCACGATAGTCGCTGTTTCGCCCTCACTTTTTCCAATCAATGCTTCTTCAAAGGCGGGGTTGATCTGTTTTTTTCCCAGTGTGAAGGTGACAGGTTCACCTGTACGGGTATCTTCGAATATCTCTCCGTCCGGACGTTTGCTGATAAAGTGGACCTGCAGCGTATCCCCGGATTCTGCGACAGACATACCTATCTGTATGGCTGAAGGAATACTTTAATGGTTCGCGTTCGCAACATACAGTATGGCCGCATCTTCGTTCTGCCCGGCAGCAATGCGGTAAAAAAAGGTTAAGTGGCTGAGATCAGGGGGATGACGAGTTTTTTATACACGCCGTCGCCGCTCTGATGCAGGATCCTGAACTCATAAGTCCCGGGTTTATCCACTTCAACGGTCCAGATGTAGTTTCTTCCGTTCTCATCAACGGTACTGTCATTTCCGACGATATTGATCCCTTCTGAATCAAGGGGTCTCCATGCAAGGCTATGCGGACTCGTGATGATGACAGTAAAGCTTTTTTCGCTGTTTTTTTGAATCGCGTATGAGTCCATTTCTACCTTCTTCTATTGGTTTACATCATTAAATGTATTATAATTGAAAATTCGGATCGAATATTTATATATTTTTTGGTTCAATTTCCAAAGAATATTTTGAAAAACCCGAAATACGTTCAGATTTAAACACGCCGGATATGTATCCGTTCCGCATCTCACATTAAGTAAAAGAGCTTGGATTTCAGATCAAAATAGAAAATAAAGAACGCCGAGGGGGAGATTTGAACTCCCGAGGTGTCGCCACCAGTGGCTTTCGAGGCCACCGCCCTTCCGGACTAGACTACCTCGGCAGGCATCTATACGATACATTACTGTATGCGCGTAGTAAGCATACGTCTTTGTATGTAAAAAATATATGGGATTGGTTGCCGGATCTACATCTGGCCGGCGCCTTTGGAGATCATCATGTCATCGACGCGGATGAGGAGCATGGCGGTCTCCGAAGCGCTCTGGATCGCCTGGCGTTTGACTCTCTTTGGTTCAACAACGCCCTGCGCTTTCATATCAACAACGGTCCCGGTAAAGACATCGAGGCCTGCGTACTTCTGACCCATTGCATGGGCCTGACGGAGATCGATGACTTTGTCGACCGTATCGAACCCTGAGTTTTCGGCAAGGGTCTTTGGGATGATCTCGAATGCTTTTGCATATGCTTCGATAGCCAGCTGGACACGGCCGCCTTCGGTTGCAGCATACTCACGCAGTCTGAAGGACAGTTCAGTCTCGACCGACCCGCCACCAATAGTATAGGATCCGTCTTCGATGACATCCTGGACGACACGTTTTGCATCTTCGATCGCGCGTTCGAGTTCGTCGACAAGGTGCTGGGAGGATCCGCGGAGGAGAATGGTGACTGCCTTGGCGTTTTTGCATTCCGAGAGCTTGGTCATCTCCAGATCGTCGAGCATATCGAGTCTGCCTGCAGATCCGATCACTTCCGGTGCGAGGTCTTCGGGTTTGTTGATTACCTGTCCGCCGAGTGCTTTTGCCGCGTATTTCAGATCTTTTTCCGGAACGAATTCAAGGGCATAGATGCCGTTTTCGCCAAGGTAATACTGTACCGGGTCGGCGATGCCTTTCTGACAGAGGACGACGTTCACACCGTTCTCAACAAACTTTTCCGCCATTGCCTTCAGTGTTGCGCGCTCTGCTGTGGAGAATGCCGAAAGCTGTTCTGCGGACGTGATCTTGATCTTTGATTTGGTCTGGGTCTTGGTGATCTCAAGCGGACCTGCGATAAATGCTGCTTTGACGCCTTTGATCTTCTTGGGCATCAGTGAGTCGAGGCGGGTCTTGTCGATCAGAACACCTTTGATAAGCTCTGCACTCATCGTGTCGCTGCGTTTTGTTTTGACAAGGATGTCGTCTTCATTGACGAGCGTCTTTTTACCGGTGGTCTCTGCAACACCGGAAACTGCCTCAACGACCACATCACATGCATGATCCATGATGTTTTCGATGGATTTTCCGGTCATCGCTGTTTTGGCGATCTGTTTCAGCATGGCTTTGTCTTTTGGCGTGACCTCGATCGAAAGTTTTTCGAGGAGTTCAAGTGCCTTGAGCATACCAAGGTTGTATCCCTTTGCGATCACCGACGGGTGGACACCGCTGTCGATCAGATGTTCTGCCTGTTCCATAAACGAACCGACCAGAACCACGGCGGTCGTCGTTCCGTCACCGCACTCATCGTCCTGGGTCTCTGCGACCTCAACGACAAGTTTTGCGCCCGGGTGTTCGACATGGATCTGGTGCAGGATTGTTGCTCCGTCGTTGGTAATGACGATGTCGTCACTGCCCTGGGTGACCAGCATCTTGTCCATTCCGCGGGGACCAAGAGTTGTTCTCACTGTGTTGCCGAGGACCTTTGCTGCCATGATATTGGAGCGAAGTGCTTCCTGCCCTGGGACGCGCTCTACGTTATTACGTAAAATGACGACCTGCTGACCTGAGTTGTTTGCCATAATCTCTATTCTCCTGTACTAGTGTGTTAAAAAAGTGGATTGGACTTCTATATAAATATGATGTATTGGGTGCTGGCTGTTCAGTCGATACGTTTAATTGTAAAGAGCGAGTAGACCGGAACGCCCTCTATTTCCCTGACACCGCGCTTATCAAAGATGACACATATGCCGACCGGGGTGGATTTGTGACGGCGCAGGTAATTCACTATCTCAGTGAGAGTGTTGCCGGTGGTGATACAGTCATCCACGATCAGGCAGCGTCTCTGAGAGACTTTGCTGAAGTTTCCGGAGATCGATCCTATTTTACCTTCGGGGTTGTGTTTCGACGGGTGATAAATGGCAAGATTCAGTCCGTCCTCTGCGGCGATCATCGTTGCGAGGGGCACGCCTGATACGGATATCCCGATGACCGTGTCGATCCCCTCTTCCTCCTCATTCGCCGCTTCAAAGTTGGCCAGCATCATGGATGAGATGCCGCCAAGAAGTGTGGAGTTCGAGCTGACGGTCGTCCAGTCGATATGCACATCTTTTGGTGCCGCAATGCCGGCTTTTCCCTGCGTCAGAAGCCAGGTGACGGTATCGACCGAAAGACTGAGTTCATCAGCTATCTGGCCTGAGGAGTGACCTTCGGAATGAAGGTCCTTTGCTTTTGTCATGAGCTCTTCTAAGGAAGACATATGAAAAGTAATCGCTTTCCCCGCTATATATGCTTTTGTGATGCACTCATCCTGAAAAATGCGGTCAGCGGACCGGAAATATGGGAAACTTACAAAACGTGAGACATCAAACAGTTCACGCAGATATGTCGGCAAAATATGTGACCACTTCATTTCAGAAAAAAGTCACGCCGTATCTCACCACGTTCAACGATGCTGAAAAAAAGCAGTTCTACCTTGATGCAGATGAGGCTGTGAAAGAGCTTGTTTCCATGGGAAAAGATCCCAAACAGGTCCTCTGGGTCATGCAGAGTATAGGATTGTATTTGTATGGAAACGCCGGAAAGAACTTCTATGTCGATTACCAGAAGATCGTTCTCTCGGACACCTGCGTGCTCTGGTCGATGCAGCCTCCAGGGGGTGGGTGCATCCATCTCTTCCAGACTCCGGAAGGCAAACTGCTCATCGATGCAGGGTATGGAGTCAATTATGATGACTGGCTGAAAACGCTCGCAGATCTTGGTCTTGGTGATTTTTCTGATGTAAAATATGTCCTCTGCACCCACGGAGATGCTGATCATGTGGGCATGACCGGACATATGCCGGTCCCGCCGTTTGTTCACCCTACGACCAAAGAGATCCTTGAGAACGGCTCGCGCTCATTCGCCTCCACAAATGATCTCGTGCTGTTGGAACATGTCTATACGACGACGGTCAATACCTTCTCCCAGCTGGCATTTCCCAAAGAGTATATCCTCAGTAAAACCGACCCTCTGCGGATGAGGGGGATCTTCCCGGTCATTGATGAGATCAGGTTTGCCGGGCTCAGGTTCGAAGTATGGGAAAGTCTCGGCGGCCATCTCGCAGGTCAGCTCTTTTTTTATGAACCGGAAGTTGGTCTGCTCTTTACAAGCGATGCAGTGTTAAACTTCGCGACCCTCACGCCCTGGCGGCTTGTTTATGGTTCGATCCCTGATTATCTGATCACCACGGTCAATATCAACAGTGAGATCGGCAGATATGAACGGACGGAACTGATGAAACTTGCCGGGGAACTGGATGCTGAACTGAGGAAAAAAGGCCAACGTCTCAGGTTATGTTGCGGACACGGCGCGGTGTCGGTTCTTGATGAAGCCGGCCGTCTAAGTGTTTCTGATCCTGTGATCCATTATTCAAGGAGAAGACACACCGAACGACTTCACGACCTTTTCACGAAGGTCTCATGGCGGATAAAGCGGCGGTTCATCTGAGCCGTTTTTCTTTTTCTGTCCCTCTTTGGATAGGGGCCGACCCGCACACCGGACAGTCGGGCTGTCCAGGCGGGATCTCTGCGCCGCACCCTGAACAGATAAGTTTCCAGACCCGCTTTTTTGCTCTCCTCTGCATGATGGATCTGAAAGGGATCTTCAAATGCCTGCAGACGTTCTGGACCGCAAAGTCATCGGTGACGACCGTTCCTTCTAGTGTCAGGCCAAGAGCGATGACCGAGATGTCGGTGTCGGAAAGGACCCGTGCATCTCCGCTTTTGAGTGCCGCATTCGTTGCCGCAAACAGATGCTCCGCCTCCGGTTCAGTCACAACAAGGCCTTTTTCCGCCAGGATCTCGTAACGCATCTTTGATGCGAGATCCTTGAGCTCGCCAACCACCTCCGGTGTGGTGAAAAACTCTCCGTCAAGGTTGTAATCGCCAAAAAAATAGGATGAATCCAGAATATATTTCATTTTCGAACGGCTTCGGCGATGACCACGGATGCAGTGATCCTGCTGGAGGCACGCTCGATCGTGTCAGAGGATGCAATGTCTAAAAGACCTGCCTGCATGAGTTTGATGTATCCTCCCGAGGCAAAAACGCCGTGAACGCCGGCGGCTCGTACAGAAGCGGCTCCCTGCTCAAGCAGCATTCCGGCCGCCTTTGCCATTGATCCGCCGGTCGCGATGATGTCGTCGACGATGATACAGTCCCGCCCTTTCGCCTCGAGATGCTTTGGCGCCATCGTGACTTCCGATCCCGAGAGCCGCGTCTTATCCAGATGATCGCAGTCCCATTTTCCAACAGCCGCCACGCCTTTGGCAAACTCCCATGCCCCCTCATCCGGAGACAGGATCAGCGGATTTTCCAAGCTCATTGTATTGATGTATGCGCCGATCTCAGGAGCGATCGTCAGATTTTTTGCCGGACACCGGAAATGTTCCAGGATCGAGGTGTCATGGATATTGATGGTAAAGATCCTGTCTGCTCCTGTCGAAAGGGCGCGTGCCATCGCCCGTGCAGATACAGGCTCGCCGTCATTAAACTTCTTATCCTGCCGTGCGTATCCCATATATGGCAGGACAAGGGTCGTCTCCTTTCCTTCACAGGCATCTAGCAGAAGAATGGCCTGCATCGTCGCCTCTGCATCGACCGTACTTGCAATGATGATCATCTGATCATCCTCATCCATTATGCGTATGGACTGTTCACCGTCCGGGAACTTCGTGTATTTTACTTCCGATAAAGGACACCCGAGTTTCTTGGCAGTGCGTGCCGCGAGAACCTGGCTTTTTTCGGTATAGACTACTTTCATGATAAGACTCTAACAACTATCTCTTACTGAAACTACTTAAAGCATAATCAAGTACAAATATTAGCATCTTTAATCGAGGTATGGAACACAAATATGGAACACGATGATAATCCCGGACAAAGACAAAATGAAACTGTTATGGGGACAGTTTCGGATGTAAATCCGGCGCAGGTCACGGCAGAGATCCCGGCGCGGGACACTCCTCCCGTGAAAGAGGCGTATGCCTCTGACACATATGATGCCGAGCTTTTTGGGGGCGTTCGGTTTGACACGACGGCAGATCTCGTCATCCCCCCGTCGCTGATCGATCAGGTCATCGGTCAGGAACACGCGGTGGACGTCATCAGAAAAGCCGCCACCCAGCGCCGGCATGTCATGATGATCGGAAGCCCGGGTACCGGAAAGTCAATGCTTGCTAAGGCGATGTCTGAACTTCTCCCAAAAGAGGAGATGCAGGACATTATGACCTACCCGAATCCCGAGGATAACAACAACCCGATCATCCGTGTTGTTCCTGCGGGGAGGGGAAAAGAGATCGTTGCTGCACACAAAGAAGAGGCACGAAAACGCGCCTCCTCGAAAAACACCATGCTGCTTATTCTCATCATTGGTGTTCTGGGTATCGCCCTCATCTCAGGTCAGCTTCTGATGGGCATCGTCGCGGTGGCATTTATCTTTCTTGCATTCCGTTCGTTCATGCCCAAAGAAACTGCGATGGTCCCAAAACTCATCGTCTCCAACAAACCCGACTCAACAGCACCGTTCGTGGACGGCACCGGTTCTCACGCAGGAGCGCTGCTCGGTGATGTTCGTCACGACCCGTTCCAGTCGGGCGGCCTTGAGACTCCCGCACACGACCGTGTCGAAGCGGGCGCGATCCACAGAGCGCACAAAGGCGTTTTGTTCATCGATGAGATGAACACCCTTGAGCTTTCTTCGCAGCAGAGTCTTTTGACTGCTCTGCAGGAGGGCGAGTTCCCGATCACCGGCCAGTCAGAACGTTCTTCCGGCGCAATGGTCCGAACAGAGCCGGTCCCCTGCCGATTCCTGATGATCGCCGCAGGAAATCTCGATGCCGTCCAGCACATGCACCCGGCGCTTCGCAGCCGTATCCGCGGATACGGTTACGAGGTCTACATGAGCGAGACCATGAACGATACGCCTGAAAACAGGGCAAAACTCGTCAGGTTCGTTGCGCAGGAAGTTAAGAATGACGGAAAGATCCCGCACTACGATCCTTCTGCCGTATCGGAGATTTTGCGCGAGGCAAAGCGTCGGTCCGGCAGAAAAGGTCACCTGACGGTGAAGCTGAGAGATCTCGGCGGTCTTGTGCGTGTCGCCGGCGATCTCGCCATCCAGGAAGGCTCTCCCGTGACATCTATGCACCACGTGGTCTCGGCTAAACAGATCGCCAGATCCGTTGAGGATCAGATCTCTGATGAGTACATCCGCCGGACCCGGGATTATGATCTGATGATCGTTTCCGGCAGTCTTGTCGGCAGAGTCAACGGACTTGCTGTTGTCGGGAACGATGCAGGATCGGTTCTTCCAATCACGGCAGAAGTTACCCCATCACAGGGTGCCGGCATGGTGATCGCCACCGGCCTCCTGAAAGAGATCGCTCAGGAATCCATCAAAAACGTGAGCGCTCTGATCAAGAAGTTCTCCGGGACCGATATCCGCAAAGTGGATATCCATGTCCAGTTCATCGGAACCTACAATGGTGTTGAGGGAGACTCGGCATCCGTTACCGTCGCAACGGCCGTAATTAGTGCTCTTGAAGACATCCCTGTCCGTCAGGATGTGGCGATGACCGGTTCCCTCTCGGTTCGCGGAGATGTTCTGCCGATCGGCGGTGTCACCTACAAGATCGAGGCTGCCGCCAAGGCAGGTATCAGAACGATCATCATCCCTCAGTCGAACCTCGCCGATGTCCTCATCGAAGAGCGGTACACTGATATGGTCACCATCATCCCGGTGACCAGGATCGAAGAAGTCCTCAGATATGCCCTCGTTCCCGAGGACAAAGTGGCGTTTGAACAGAAACTTCTCCAGATCGGCAAGCATATGGACATTCCGAAAATGCCGATGCCTGCTGAAAAAGCCGAAGCATAAATCTGACCCTCCATCTCATTTTTTATTTTTGCAGAATCCTTTTGCACTGTCTGCATGCTTTTCAGGCTTTCAGAATGCGGAACCCGGCTGTTCGCGCTATCCTAAGATATATCTAGCCCCGCGTCGTATTTTATTTCGTTTACGTGATGCTATGACAAAATATCTGTTCAACGAAGGCATTGTATGGGAAGACCGCCGTAAGGGTTCGTATCTGCTTCCTTACATCATCCTCTTTATCCTCCTTGCAGTAATAGCGATCATGATCTGGCTCACTGCGCCGATCGCTGCGTTTATTTCGCTCCTGCCGCTCATCCTTCCAGCCTGGCTCATCTCTCCCGATCTTCTGACGCGGATCCTTGTCTCGGCTGTGTCCGGCGCGGTCGCGCTGATCATTCTCATCTCCGGTCTTGTGGATCTCAACCGCCCGCGTCTGTATCTCACACCGCGGAGACTCTGCCTGATGGCAGGCCTCGGCTCCTACAAAGAGGTGCGTTTTGACAAGATCGATGCGATCCAGGTAAAAAAACATACGATCATCATCTCTGCAGGCGGAACCAAAGTGATACGGTTTGGCCCGATCGCCGATCCGTATGCCACCAGAAATGCCATCGTCGGGCTCATCACATTTGAGATGAAACCCCCTGAAGACGAGACGATCGTTTTTGATAAGGCTGTCCCGATCCTCAAAGAAGATGATGATGTCTTTGACGCGGACGTTGTCAGCTCCTGATCCATTTTTTCTTTTTTCATTTATTGGTCCTCGAAAAAACAGAAGATATGTTATTCTTCAGGATCAAATACTATCCAGTACAACCATGGAAAAAATACGATATTATGACATCCGGTACGTCAGGGGGACCGTCACCTCCATCCAGACGGAGAATCGGGTGATCGAGAATGCCGGCACCTCCTTTTACGGCAAAGCTCTCTTTCGGGTCTTAGGTGAACACGGCTGGGGATACTACTGCGCCTCCTCCATCGACATGGATGATAAAAAAACAAAAGCTGCATGTCTTGAAAAAGCTGCAGCTTCATCGAGGCTTGCCGGTGTTCACGCGGAAATCGCCGACGTTCCTTTTGGAACCCCGCGCTCATGGTCCTGTTCTGCAAAAGAACAGGCGGAAACACCGCTTGAAGAAAAGGCGCGTGAGCTCCTCCTTCTCGAAAGTTCGGCAAATATCCCTGAGATATGCAGCACATCCGCACGTTACTCCGAGCAGTATCAGGATGTCATATTCGAGGATTCAAACGGCTATGAAGCAGCATCCTCGGTCTGCCGCACTCTGTTTACGGTTACCTCGGTTGCGAGCCGCGGAGCCGATATGCAGATGAACTATGAACAGGAGGCAGTTGTCGGCCCGCTGCCGCTTGCAAAGTATATTCCTTTCGGTGAAAAATGTGCAAAGCGCGCAGTTGAGCTTCTGGATGCCTCGGCCGTCGCAGGCGGACGTATGCCGGCAGTTCTCGATCCTGCGATCGGCGGCGTATTTGCTCACGAAGCGGTCGGTCATGCAAGCGAAGGGGATGCTGTCAGAGACGGTGTCTCAGTTCTTGCTGAAAAACTGGGTGAAAAAGTCGGGTCATCAGTTGTCACGATCATCGACGACCCGTCCATGCATGGATACGGCTACGAGCCGTTCGATGCGGAGGGTGTCGCCTGCGGTCCGACCGAGCTGATCAAAAACGGAGTTATGAACAAATATATGCATTCAAGAGAAACGCTGGCGGCCGTTGGCCTCGACACAGGAGACGCCGGCCATGCCAGAGCCGAACCTGGTATGCAGCCGCTGGTCCGCATGAGCAACACCTATATTCAGGAAGGCGACTCCTCGTATGATGAGATCGTCGCCGAGTGCAGAAAAGGTGTCCTCCTTATCGGATCCCGCGGCGGCCAGGTTGATCCGGGCCGCGGGGCCTTCCAGTTCAATGCAAAGTACGGATACCTGATCGAGAACGGCGAGACCGGAAAAATGATCCGTGACGTCTCCCTTTCAGGGGACATCCTTTCCGTCCTGCATAACATCGCGCTCTGCGGCAAAGAACGCAAAATGTCTTCAGGCATGTGCGGAAAAGGGCAGTCTGTCCCTGTCTCGGACGGAGCTCCTTATGTGTATCTGACCGATGCATTAGTTGGGGGTAGCGGCAATGTCTGAACCCGATATCGATAAGATCCTCTCGTACGGCGAGAAGTTAGCCGATGAGGCGGAGGTGTTTATGCTTGACTACACCGACATCTCCCTTGAACAGCGTGAGATGGCCGTGTCATCTGTATTTGAACATGCAGGCCGCTCCCTCTTTGTGCGGGTAGTTAAGGATAAGCATATCGGGATCTCGGGCACCTCGGACATCGCAAGATGGAAGGACTGCGTCGATGCGGCCGTCTCGTCCGCCGGACTTTCCGAGCAGGTTCCCGGTTGGACCGGTTTCCCCGAAAAAACCGCACTGCCGAAAGGAAGCGACCCGTTCGATCCGGCCGTCACCGTGAGCCCGGACCTTGCAGCCGAGTATCTTGATCGGATGAATGCCGGGGCGGCGATCCATCCCGAGGCGCGGATAGTCACCGGCGGAGTCTCCCTTTCGAACGGCAGCGCGACGATCGCCAACTCCGGCGGGGTGTATTACATGCGCAAAATGTCGGGCATCTCGCTTGGCATGGACGCGATTTGCGACACCTCGACCGGGTATGAGTATGATTCAAGCCCGTTCCTCGACCGTATCAACCCCGAAAAGATCGGCGAGGATACTGCGTATTGGGCCAAATCCTCCAGAAACGGTGTCGACGTTGAGACGAAAAAATATGCCGTCGTCTTCTCGGAACATGTCGTGGATTCCCTTATTCTGGATCTGTTCACCGAGGCTGTGAACGGCAAAAACGTCCTTTCCAAAAAATCGGTGTTTGCCGGCAAACTCGGAGAAGAGGTGGTCCATCCTTCCGTCTCGATCAGTGACGTCCCTATGGATCCTGCGGGTTTTGCCTGGAAGAGATTCGACTCCGAGGGGACGGTGACGCATGATCTTTCCATCGTGCAAAACGGTGTGCTCTCTGCATTCCTGTATGATGTCAAGACCGCTTCCCAGGCGAATACCGCCTCGACCGGCCATGCCCACCGTGCCGGAAACGGAGCCACGTTCATCCACCCGCACTGTCTGAAAATCGACGCGCCGAAAGCTGATGTCATGGACAAGCCCTGTCTGTATGTCCGTGAAGTCATCGGAGCGCATACCGCGAACTCCCTCACAGGCGAGTTCTCCGTAGAAGTGGCAAATGCATTTTTTGCCGAGTCTGGAAGATTCACCCGCCCGGTCAAAAAAGCGATGATCTCAGGCAACATCTTTGACATCCTTCGAGGCGGTGTCAGCATCTCGGCGGAAACAAAGACCTTCGACGGGGCGATCGTTCCTAAAATGCGGATCGAAAATATGCAGGTCATCGGATAGATAGAGGATAATTATATCCCTATTCGTGCAGATAGTATCAATCATATACATGTCAGACGATCATTCAATGGTGCGTGTCCCCACGTACATCCCCTCGGTCGATAAAATACTTGGCGGCGGCGTCCCGATCGGCTCAACGATATTACTGCTCACAGAGCCCGGTGCAGGGGGACCCGAGTTCCTCTTCACCTCTCTGGTGAATTACTGCCGGGAGATCAAGGGAGATCTTCCGGCGACCAGCGGCGCCACAAGGCCTGATATGATCTACTATATTACGCCCAAGACTTCCCGGACGCAGTTCGTCGAAATGATGAAACAGCAGTTCAGTTTTTTGAACACCATCGATTTTGAAGGGGAGATCCTGGATAAATCCGTGATCCATATGGATGTGGGCGATGTCTATTTTGCCAGGACCATCGTTCCGCTTTCCTGGTATTCAACCAAAACGATTCCTGAACATCTCATGGATCTGCCGCCGTATGATGATTACGGCGGCCTTGCCTATCTGACAGGGATGGTCGAGACAACCAAGGAAAACAGTGTGGTGTTTGTTGACTCTCTCACTCCGTATCTGCCCTACTTCAACGATTATGAAAAGTGGCAGAATCTGGTTTTCCTGATGTACGGTCTCTCCCGTGCGGCAAAAAAGCGAAAGATCACCTTCGTGATCCTGCTTACCTCCGACATTCTTCCCGAGAGCCGGGAGATATCGCTTGGGAATGCCTTTGATGCGATCATTCATCTGGTTTGGCAGAAGAGCCGGGAGTCGATGTCAAGACAGCGGCAGATGTACATCGAGAAATTCATCAGTGTGCTACCTCTGCTTTCGTCGAGAGATATTGCCACCTACAATGTTTCCATATCGCCGGAAACCGGATTTGAGATATCCAACCTCAGGAGGGTAGCATAAGTATGGAGAATGATCCTCAGTCACGCGTCATGATCCCGTCCGGCATCCCTGGTCTGGATGAGATGATCGGCGGCGGATTCATCAAGGACTCGGTTTTTGTTCTCATCGGCGAGACTGGTACCGGCAGAACGATGTTCTCTCTTCAGTTCCTGCATGAAGGACTCCTTCAAGGCGAAAAAGTGATGTACATCAGCCTGTTCAACCCGGTCGAACAGCTGACAGCCAGCTTCCTCTCGATTTACCCGGATATGAGCGACCGGATCAACAAGGACCTGTATATAATACAGTTGCCTCCGGAGATTTTTTTGACCTTCTCGTCCCGTCATGGAAACAATGTGGCTGTCATGATAAAGGAACTCGGTATAAGCCGTGTTGTGGTGAATCCGTTTTCTGTTCTGGAAGAGACCCTGGTCACCTCGACAGGATTTCGATCGACCGATCTGAATCTGGTGTATTTGTCGCTTCGTTCCACTGGAGCGACCACGATATTGCATGTTAACTCAGGCCAGACGAATGTCTTTTCGAGCAAGTATGGTTTTTCCGAGGTATTTGCCGACGGAGTCGCCTGCATGTTCCGGGAGTTTCCGGATAATGATCATATGCGCCCGTACCGTATGCCGTTTGTTCTTCTCAAATCCCGCGGCAGGATCACCAAAACCGCCAAACTGATCAAGTATGACGAGTCTGGTCTGTTTACTCTGCACTCTCCGGTAAAGTAACCGACTCTTTTTTTCACACCGTCAGCTAATGCTGGACATATATTATTAAATGAATAAAAATCAATCTAGTATCATCTATGCAGCAGGACGGAAGTGATCTGAGCAGTACAAACGGAAGCCGCCCGGTTCCCAGAAGTTCGCTTCCAAGAAAGAGAAGGAGCAGAAAAGAAGGCTTCTTTACGCCATCGGTACTTTTTCTCATGACCGCCGTCCTCCTGACGCTGATTAGTCTTCTGCTGATAATGACCAGTGTCTCCGGCCTCTCTTCTGATGATTATCCGCCGCCGGGAGTTATGATCATCACTCCCTCTCCGACGGCGCCTGTTCCGACTTCCACGGTCAAAACCAGTATCCCCTGTGAATCCTGCGGCAAAGTATACGATGCATCCGATCCATTGCATAGCATCCAGCCGGTTTTCACCGAAACAGTGCTTGGAAATGCCACACTTCTCTACTCGAAAAATATAACATATCCATACTACTCGGTTAACGGGCACACGACTCTTAAAGCGGTTAATATCTATCCGGTGACCGTTTTGGTCGTTGAGTACTTCGTTCCTGATGTCACGGTCAAAAAAGTACTTGTCGACAAACAGACCATTGAAAAAGGCATCCTCATCGACACGACCTACAAGACGGTTTATGTGACCTACCCGGATCCTGATGCAAGGTTTGAGATCAGGGTCTATGACGAATCAGGCAGCCTGGTGACTGCCCAGGGATTTGCCGGGCAGTATGATACCGGCATGAAGGACATCATCACCTTCTACCGTCAGGGAAATTACACGATCGAGATGACAGGCAAACGCATAGATTTTTCCGTTTCCATTATCGAAAAATAAGATTGTGTTCAGATAATGATACCGAAGAAGGAGAGAATTATCAAAAGGGCCGCTCCAAGGATCCCTCCGACCGCACATACGATGACCTGCGCCACAGATAGGTCGCCGATCGGGGCAAGATTCAGCCATGAAACGATAAAGAGAATTATCACTCCGCATACGGCGTTGATCAGGAGTTTGAGTCCGTTTCTCAGGAAGAAAAACAGTATCGCGCAGATCACGACCGCGATTATGATCATAATTACTGTTGCAAAAATATCCATATAAATAGATGCACCTGACCAGAATATAAAGGATTGGTTGAAATCTTTGGAAAGTTAACGACAGATATATTATCTATCCGGCATATGTATCCATATTCTTTGTGTGGTGTATTACTTTGAGATCTGCGTATATAATGCTGATTTTACTCCTTGCCGGTGCTTTCTGTATCGTTCCTGCCGGCGCTGATGTGTCGCTCGATATCCTTCAGCCGTCTGCACACGAGACCGTGTTTGCTGAGATGAGGGATTTTTATGTGTATGGAACGTTTGTCAACACCGGAGAGCCTGCTGACGTCAGGGTGCGGGTGTATGACTCTGCCGGCGGACTTATCCGCACACTGCAAAGCCATGTAGATTCTACCGGCGAGACCTCTGCCTCCTCTGTTGATATGAGTATGATCCCGGAAAAACAGCAGTGGGGCGGGATTCTGGCAGCGGAAGGGATCACCGAACCCTATGGGCATGCAAACGGTGCAAATAAGGTCCTTGTAAGTAAAAAATGGGGATATTATCTCGCCTATGTTCAGGGAGGCGTGACCAGTGCCGACTCAGGGATGTATTTCGACGCTGATGAAAACGGTGAGCTGACTCCTTATTCCAGAGATCTTACCGCAGGGGTATACAGGATCGTTGTGGATGTTTTGGATGCAGATGGAAACATGATCCGGTTTATTGACGGCGGCGGCAATCGGGTGGATTCCATCGAACGTACGGTTTCGTTTGGTCTCACCCATGCTTCTCTGGGGATGTTTCGCCCCGGGGAAAACCGGGATAATGTGGTCAGTTATGCACGGCAGAATGGTCTGCGTTCCTACATCGACTGGTTCCCTGGCTATTTCCAGATACCTGACGGTTCTGCCGGATACCAGATACCGGCACTTTGGCAGCCGAACAACGGCATCGAGGTCGTAAACCGCCTCGGCGGGACGATCCTTGATACACCGGTTTCTGCAGAAAACACGCTGATCATGTACAATATCGGCAGTTCGAGCACGACCCTGCAGGTGGAACTTGCTCAGATCCTTCTTGCCGGTCTGGAAGACAGTGACAAAACGACCTATACGTATTATGATACCGGCGAGCTCTCCTACACATGGGTCGACAGGGCCACCGGAGAGGTGAAGACATGTTCCGGGGTGCTCACTAAATACCCGGATACTTCCGCGAATGATTTCCGGGTGATCTATACACGCGCAGACCGCTCATCTGAGCCTATTCCCGAAAACACCGTCTCGCTTCTGCCGAACCTGACGAAGACGATCGATGTGACGCCGTATGACGTTACGGTGAGCCGCGGCGAATATCTCGCATTGTACGGTCTGACACGTCCGATCCAAACGGATCTTTCGGATGCAGGGACCCCGTACAGATACACCGTTGACGATCAGATCATGCGGTTCATCTACACCGCAGGCGGTGTTGAGTATACGTTTGACGGCCTGTTGACCCGGGTGTTCGTAAATCCCGACGGGTCGCTCTATCCTGCGGCGCAGACGAACTATGAGTTCGGCCATGTGTTCACTGCAGAGCAAACGGCAGAGATGCCGGTCGGAACAACCGTCTATACCGTTCGTGGGTATGATGCCGCCGGCAGATATGTGGAAGATACCAATGCAAACATCACGATAACAGTACTGCCGGCAGCAGCTTTCCCGCAAGACACTGCTCTGCTGATCTCCATTCTTCTTGCAGTTCTTGCGACATCTGCCGTCATCGTTGTGATTCGAAAAATCTGATATTTTTTTGACGGCCTGAAAAAAGGTTATGCGAGATAAGGTTTTATCTCTGTCAGTATATGATCCAGCAGGCATTTTGCTTCAGCAGGATCCAGTGATTCGGTGAAGACTCTCACAAGCGGCTCGGTTCCCGACGGCCGGATAAGCGCCCATGCGCCGCCTTTGATGATCCTGATCCCGTCACGGTCATCGATAGGGCAGTCAGCAAAGCATGTCCTCATGTGAGCGACGATCTCTTTTGCCTGGGTGGTTTTTCGTTTCTCCTGATACATCGTGAATGCCGGGAGCTCTTCGATGAGTTTTGAAAGAGGCCGGGTCTTTCCTGCGACAAATCCGAGCATGGTCGCGGCGCTCATCCCGCCGTCTCTGCAGAACTGGTGCTTTGGATAAATGATCCCGCCATTCCCTTCGCCGCCGATGATCACCTTTTCACCCCGCGCAATCATCTCGCGCATGGTTCGCGCCACATAGATGCTGCCGACTACTGTGTATGTCGTCGTGCAGTTGTATGCTGCGCCGACCGCTTCCACGATACCGGATGTGCTGACCGGTGTTACGATCACGCTTCCTGGGTTCTTCTCGCAGAAGTAGGAGGCGAGCAGCGCAAATGTGATGTTTCCATCCATGAATGTGCCGTTTTCGTCCACGAAGATCGCACGATCGGCATCTCCGTCATGGGCGACGCCGAATGCCGCCCCGGTTGCACGGACCATGGCCGAGAGATTTGCGAGTCCTTCCGGACTTGGTTCCGGCAGTCTGCCGGGAAAGAGGCCGTTGAACTCGGCATTGATTGTGTGGACGCAGCATCCGAGTCTTCGCAGGATCTCAGGCGTGGTTGCTGCCGCAGGCCCGTTTCCCGGGTCTACTACAACAGTCACGCCTTTCCCGCAGTCTTTTGGGAACTGTGCAACGATTGCATCGACATATAGTTTACGCGCCTGCGGCTCTTCCGTGGATCCGCCAACTCTGTTCCACTGTGAAACGGCCGGGGTGTTTTGGATCATCAGTTCTTCGAGTTGGAGGGTCCGCTCGTCGCCCATCTCGGTCCCGTCAGCTTCGATGATCTTGATGCCGTTATACTCGGGGGGGTTGTGTGATGCGGTGATCATGACCCCGCCGTCGAGATCGTGGTGCAGAACAAGGTACTGCAGACCGGGTGTTGGAATGATATCGAAGTCGACGACGCTGCACCCGCATGCCATAAGTCCTGCACGGACCGCGGATGCAAGCGCGGGTCCTGAGGTCCTGGTGTCGCGGCCGATACCGATTTTTTTGCCTTCGCCAAGCATGGTCCCAAATGCTTCGGCGACCTTCAGGGCAAAAACCGGGGTCATATCGACGCCGGTCACGCCGCGAACACCGTTTGTGCCGAAATATTTCTTTTCACGTTTTTCAAGTGCCATATGTACAAACCGTCTATCTAAGAATATTGGCGGTCGCTGATAATAAGGATTGAGAAAAAATCTGATCGTTGTGAGGATCACTGTGTTTCATCTTCCTCATCCTCTTCCTCATCTCCTTCTTCCTCTTCGTTTTCAGCACCGTTTCGTCTGCTGTTGAGCATGACATTTGCAGATTCACCGAGTTTTCGCATGATCTCGCTGATCTTGTCTTCGATGTCGATCTCGTCGTCGATCTCTAATGAGGTCCCTTCGATTTCAAGCAGGAATCTGGCGACCTCGCTTGATTCAAAAAGTATGTCATCCAGTTCATCCAGCGTGAAAAATCCGCACATGGCTCCGTAGAAAAAGGTCGCCCCGGATTTTCTGACCTTGCGTTTGAATGCGGTTCGCGCCTGATTGACCGCCTGCGGGCTGTAGGGCTCTTCCATGAAGGGGCAGAGTTTTGGGAGGTTCTCGCCGATGAATGTCATCTCGGCGCCGTAGGGTGTTTTGAAGTCGGAACACAGGCGTGCGATCGCCCATTCACGTGCGGTTATATAGGTCCGTTTTCGTAAGAAGATGTTGACTTTTCTGTAGGTTGCCCCGTCGACTTTTTTGAATTTCTGATATTTGCTGATCTCTTCACTGCGGTCAGGTTCTTCAAAGAGGCCGTTTTGCATCGCGGCAGTGTCTTCTATAAGGGGTTTTTCTTTCTCCATCGCTGTAATCAGAATATAGGGGCGTTATGTGTATTTTAGGGTTTGCCGGCACAAAATAATGCCCTGGTTTAAGTATAGCATCATATGGTTTATTACTAGTGTGTATGGGGTGTGTTCAAGTGGAAATACTGGGTTTGTGTGTGTTCGATCCGGGGTGGAAGCGGGCTCACGTGATTAAATGACTGCGTATGTCCTGTTAAAAAAAGCGGTGTTTATTCCCCGTTTGCGAGCGGGAAGTAGCTGCGGTATGCGTTTCTGCGTTCATCGAGGTCGGTGTGGATGTATATCTCGGTCGTCTGGATGGAGTTGTGTCCGAGATTTTCCTGAACAACCCGCAGATTATGCGAGCGTTTGTAGAGTTCACTTGCATAACTGTGTCGGATCTTATGCGGCGTGATCCCTTTCGGCGCATAGAGGCTGAAGATGTGCTGTACCGTTCTGGGGGAAATACTGCGTCCGTTTCTCCCTTCGAAGACGGGACCGGTCTTTTTTCCGTTCAGATGCTCCCGGATCTGACGCAGGGTGTCTGCATCGCAGAACACGATCCTGATCTTTCCTCCTTTTCCTCTGACGCGGATTGTCTCTTCCTCAAAATCTATATTTTCGGCGCAGATCCCGCAGATCTCGGAGATACGCATCCCTGTAGCATAGATAGTCCGAATGAGCAGAGCGTCCCGGGGATTTGTCAGTGAACTGATAAATACCATCACTTCCGGGTGTCGGAGGTATTTGAGTTCCCGATCCTTGAGCTTTGGCCGGTCTACTTTCGTCATCGGGTTTGATTCGGTAATGTCCTGACTGATAAGGTACTGGTAAAATGAACTGAGCGCCGAGTCGTACTGGCGGAGACTTGCCGGGCTGAGTTGCCGTTCGTTTCGGATCAGGGTTAAAAAATCCCCGATCTCGTATGAATTCGTTTCTATCTCTGCCCCCATGCTCATATCGTCCAGTTCTTTGCAGGATGCAGGCGGCACTCCTTCATTTTCCTTCAGATATGTCGCGTAACGTGCAAACAGCCTGAGTGTCCGGCCGTATGCCTGGATCGTATTCTCCGCATAGTTCTTTGTCTGAAGGCTGCTGAGATATCTCGGTATCCAGATGCTGAAGGTTCGTTTTGGGGGTGCCATGCTGGTATGTGTATCTCTTGGCTCTCTGTGCAGATAATGATTGCGCATAATACCTATTATGCGCAATAAATTGAGGTATTTTTGCTGGCGAAATTCGCCATTATGTGGGTTTGATTTTAAAATAAAGCCTAATTTGAGGTTTTTAAATTGTTGTGAAAAATATGTGCCGTCCACGAGCCATTCTGAGGTCCTTCCAGGCTCTTCTTCGTTCAGAAGAAAATAACGGGCTTTTGCCGGGTCGTGATCGTCTGGACGATCAATCATACTGCCGATGTTTCAAAAAGGCATTACAGCGAAGATATGAAGGCGATATTTTTCTGCATCCTGAAAATTTTTTGGAGCCTGTCTTCTGCCCTCAGATTTTTTGTGTCTCCGTCTGCTGATTTGATTTTTCGGATAGGTATTTTTGGTGTCGTTCATCTGCTTGAGTAAGATCTCCGCATCCTGTATCTTTTCCTTGCGTTTTTTCTGATGTTTGGGTGCGGTGTTTGGGCTTTGGCACATATCTGTATCCATCCTGACGTTCCCGTCTTTATCAAAATATGTTTTGAAAAGAGCGGCAGCATAGTGTTTGCATGGGTCTGATTCTGGAAGTAGTTGGTCAACCTCTTCCTGATGCGGCGTATAAATCACAAAAACCGTTGCAGAAACTTCTCTCTCAAAATAGGTATGTCCTGGTATTTTCCGCATCCCTGGTCGTTCTTTCCTGGGGGGTGTATAAATAAATTGATCTTCTGCTGCTATTTTGCAGTTATTTCGAACCTTTCCACATTTATTTTGCATCCACCTCATTTTCAATAAACCATATGATGCTATATTGCATGTGTCTGCTCATTCACCCGTTATCAGCTGCGTTCCGTATATGAAAACCATTATAATATCTCCCGCTTCATCTAACGACGAACACCTATGGCCATTCTGAAAATCAGAGGCGGCGATCTCGATCTTGTCGAGTATGATTTCACCTCCTTTCATCCCGGTGAACATCTTTACAGAGAAATCCCTGTTGTACAACCCCCTGTCCCGCAAAAAGAATCATTCAAAGCCACAGTTCCGGCCCGCGTCCACCTGACCGTATTGGATATGAACCGTTTCTCTCCGGGAATGCCTGGCGGCGGCGGACTAGGATTTGCGCTGCAGCTCTACAGTAATGCGACGGTGTCCTGCACTCCTGAAAAAATCGTCATCGACTCCCCCCGTATCCTTCTGATCGAACATCTGGTTGCCGCATTCAAAGCGGTCACCGGATACGCTGGAGGATTTCTGATCAGGACCGAGGATCACGGCAAAGAACATGTCGGGCTCGGTTCCACCTGTACGACTGCGACAGCAGTCATCTCTGCCATGAACGAAGCAGTCGGCCGCCCGCTCACGTATGACGGGATCCGCCGGCTCATCGGTCACAACTATGTTGAAGAGACCAATGAACCAGGCATGATCGCGTTCGGATTCGAGACCGGTGTCGGTGCCGCCACCTCGATCTACGGCGGCATGAACGTCATGGGCGATCAGCTGACCCATGTATATCAGCACGCCTTCGCTGAAGACAAAAACGTCTTTATCATAACGCCCAACATCCACTCCGAAGATGACAACGCCGGTCTTGAGGAGTTCTCCCTTCTCATGAACCGTGCACGGACCCTTGACTACCGGGACCGTGAACTCAAAGCATACATGATCATGATGGACATGATCCCGGCCATCGAAAAAGGAGATTTAAAAAAGATGGGGGATATCATGTGGGAGATCGAGTTCCGCGGCTCGAAACGTGCCGAGGTCCAGCACCACACATTCATAATATATCAGCATATGAACGCTCTCAGGCAGGCGGGCCTTGAGTTCGTCGCCATGAGTTCGGTAGGTCCTTCTATCTGTGTGGTCACCGAAAAAACCGAATCGGAGATGCAGCTGATTCTGGATCCGCTCGGTCTGGAGATATCCGTTTCCACGAAGGCCGACAACATCGGGATCCGTCTCTCCCGACACTGAACATACGAAAAAACGCTCGGAAATATTATCACAGAGAAAAGTATTAACCCTCTTCTCTTCCAAGAATAGAATGTATGAATGTTAAACTTCTTGGAGGGGTGTTTGTCGTTCTTCTCGCCTGCGTGTGTGCCGCCGGGTGTGTCGGGACCCAACCGCCAGCAGAAACGGCTCCGGATGCCCTCGTCGGCACCTGGGTCGGCGTAGAAAACGGTCTGCTCGTTTCCTATGATATGACGCTCGTCTGCAATGCGGACGGGACCGCAAAACTGACCGGCAGCTTCAGCGGCGGCGGTATGAGCAAAAACCTGAATGCAAACCTGAAATGGGAGTATGTATCAGGCAACCAGTATGTTGGAAAGAGCGGGGACAACTCCCTTGCGATCTATCTGACCGGCGATACGCTCACTATCACGGTGAACCCGATGAAGATGGGCATTGCTGACTTCGATATCGATTACGATATCAACATGAAGCGTTCCACCGGCGCTGCACCAACAGCGACCCAGACGTCGGCAGCGACGCCTGTTCCAACCACTACATCGCCTGACGCAGTCGTCGGAAACTGGAAAGGTTCTGAAGACGGCGTGGTCTCCTATGATCTTACTATGGTCTACAAAGCTGACGGTACCGGAACGATCGCCGGAACGTTTGACGTGATGGGCCAGAAAAAGTCCTTTACGAAGGATGTAACCTGGGAGTATGTGAATGAAAACAAGTATCAGGCCAAGTACGGCTCTGAGGTTCTGCCTCTCCAGCTCGTGGGTGCGGATCTTGTGGTGACACTTGTCCCGTCCAAACTCGGTGTCGAGGGAATGGACAACCCGCTTTCGATACCGACAAAAAAAGTATAACCCCATCTTTTTTTTATTTTACCCAAACTCTTTTCGTCTCTGACTCAGAATAGAAAGTATCTATGGGTAAGGTTCTGACAATCATGTTATGTCTGCTCTGTGTTGCCGGCGGAGCAGCGGTTGGATTGAATTATGATCGTATCTCTCCGTATCTCCCGGCATTTCTGCAGGATATCGGCTCAGGTCCGGATGAGACCCCAATCCCTACCCCGACGGTAATGAAGACCCCCTCCCCTGCAAAAACCCCTACCCCGACTGTCACAAAGACTCCCACCCCTACAAAGACCCCGACCCCGACTGTCACAAATACACCTACACCAACGCCAACACCGACCCCGCTGCCTGAGGGAACGAAAGAGATCGTCGGCACATGGATAGGCTCAAAGACGATCAACCTTTTCATCGTCAAAGCCTCCGCAGACTTCCGTGTCGTTTTCCGTGCAGACAACACCGCCCGGGTCACCGGAGTGCTGAATGCTCCGGGGTATGACAATGTCCCGTTCGACCGGGAGATCACCTGGTCGTATCTTGGCAGCGGCAGGTATCGGGGAGCCTACGGTTCCACCTCGATCATCTTCGTGGTCAAAGGTGATGTCATGACGATGACCGTCAATCCCTATAAGCTCGGGCTCACCGACAATAAGATCCTTGACATGGACATCGACGCAGAGCTGCGAAAAACAGCTTTCTGATCTACTCACCGATCTCCATGGGAACAAAGAAAATACCGGGGATCATCAACCCAAAAATAGTATAATCTGACTTTGACAGTTGCAAAAATAGTCTTCATTCAGACATCCCGTAAACGCAACAAAAGAGAAAACTAGTCCCCGTAAGCCGTCAATTTAATTTTGCAAAATGAAAACCAACAGACGCACAGAGACACTCAGTATTACGCTCCTCACATATCTTTTCCGATTGGCCCTCTCCTCCTCAGCGAAAAAATGTTCAC
>LMVO01000006.1 GCA_002287215.1 Methanocorpusculum parvum | reverse complement strand
GGATCGTGCGTCTTGTGAGGTAATAATATTAGGCAAACATACATATAAACACACCGAAATCACACCCAAAAACCCAGTGCTGAAAGCACGATCGAACCGAGCATCAGAACAAACCCGATAAGACACAAAATCAGCAGAACATCCAGAACTATGATCCAAAAATTACGCTCTTTTTTAACTCTTCTCTGCAAAACCATCTGAAATCACCACCCACAAATCGCCAAAAAATTCATCCTGCTCCAGATCGACCCGTCCGCTCTGAACGAGAAAAAGGCAGGGAAGATATACAAAATACAACGGCCAGTGAAGGACCCCGGTAAGTTCAAACAACGAAACCCCTGGATCGCGCGCATCAGGATGCGACCTGACGACCTCGTATATCCGCTCCGCCATATGCTCATAATCCTCATCATGCGCGATACCCACAACCTCTTCGGCATTCGGCTCCTCAAACAACTCATCCTCGGAATCGATATACCGCCGCCGCCTCAAACGCCGGCGCTCCGCCTTTTCTGCAAGTTTCAGCTGTTTGATCAGCTCATACAGCGTAACCGGACGCTTGCGCGCATCCTTGCGCTTAAGCCTGCGGTCGATCTCGCGCTCGAGAAGCTCGATCGGACCAAGCGCCCGCTCCAAAACGACATCGCCCTCCGAAAACGGATCTGACCCGTCATCAGCACACACATCTTCAAACGCCGCTTCATCCTCCTGCCCATCGAGCAGCTCGGACTTCATCCGAAGCAGAACGGAGGCGTAAAAAATCGTCCGGCCGGAGATCATCAGATCAAGCTCCCGCCGGTGTTCGAGCTCGCTCAAAAATCTTTCCGTAACCTCAACAATATCAATATTCCATGGATCGATCTCCCCCCGCTTCGCCAGCTGATACAGAATCTCCACTGGCTCTTCAAGCTTCCCTGCAGAAATTTCTTCAGCCATTCACCTTCACACCAGTTACAAGCGTACTCTTATCACTCATACGCAGAGTCACGCCCACCATCCGGTCAGCCGCCTCGATCATCGGTTTTCTATGAGAAACTATCACAAACTGACTTTTCGTACAGATATCACGGACCATCTGGGACAAACGCTCCACATTCACCCCATCCAGATTGGAATCCACCTCATCCAGCGCATAGAACGGAGCCGGCATAAACTGCTGGATCGCAAAAATAAACGAAAGGGTCGTCAGCGACTTCTCGCCCCCAGACATAAGATTCAGCCGGGTCACCTCTTTACCCCGCGGCGAAACCTCAAAGGTCATGCCTCCCTGAAACGGATCTTCATGATCATCCAGAACCAGATGACCCGCACCATCATTCAGCCGGGAATAGATGTCCTGAAAATGCAGATTTATCCCGGTGTAAGCCTGCATGAACGCATCGAACTTCATCTGCCGGAAACTGTCGATCTTGTCAAGAAGCGCCTGACGTTCGCGTGAAAGGGTTTCCTTCTTATCGGTCCGCTCGGTAAAACGCTTCTGGACCTCATCATACTGCTCGATCGCGCGCATATTCACATTTCCAAGCTTTCTTACCGCACGTTCCGTCGTCGCAACCCGGTCGAGGATCTCCTCCATAGAAAGATCGCAGACGATCTCCTCCTTGATCGAGCCCTTGATTTCAGACATTTCCAGTGCCAGAGAGGCGGATTTCTCATCGAACGCAGTTATCTGCACATTACATCTCTCCTCATTACCCTGCAGGGTCACGATCCTCATCTGTGCTTCATCCGCTGCACGCTGAACCCGGTTCCGCTCTTCGGTAAGCTGCTCGATCTCACCGGTGAAAGCCTTCATCTCGGCCTCGAACGCCGCGATCACAGATTTGGCAGCATCGGCCGCGGCATAACACCCCGCGACCTCCGTATCAATCGCCGCATTCTTGGACTCGAGAGCGGACCGTTCTCGCGTAAGCTGCTCCACATTCTGTTTGAAATGCTGACGCTCAAGATTCAGGCCGGCAAGATCGTTCAGCTTGTTCTCATACCGGCGGGACGTATCATTGTAACTCGACTGCGCCTTCTGCAGTTTATCAGTAAGAAGATTGAACTCATCCTCATTCAGAACCGAGCGCAGTTCGCCAACCCTCCGATTGAGCACCTCAAGCTCATCAGAAAGAGCATCGACGCGGGTCTCCAGTTCTGCTACCTGATGCGCCGTCTCCTTCTTATCACGCTCCGTCTCCTCCAAAAGACGGGAGGCGCGGAGCTCATCATCAGCGATCTTGTCAAGGATCCGGTTGCAATCACTGATTTTAAGTTCGAGCTTAACGATCGCTGCATCACACTCGTTTCTTTCGGCACGGAGACCTTCGGCAACCGACCGGTGACGCGACTCCGCGGCGGCAAGATCGACTTCATCATTGCGCAGATCGGCAAGTTTGGCAGAGATATCAGCAGACTCACGATCGACGGCGACGCCAAACCCGCGAAGATCCTTACGGATCGAGCCGCCCGTCATGGCCCCGCCCCTCTCGAGCAGTTCGCCTTCCAGAGTAACCATCCGGTACCTGCCCATCAGCCGGCGTCCTGCGTCCAACGTCTCAACAACGACGGTCTGGCCAAAAACCAGATTGAACGCATCACGATATGCCGGATCGAAATCGATCAGATTGATCGCATAATCCACGACCCCGTTACCGGCGAGCGGAGAGAGAGGGGGCTGAGGCTTCATCTTATTGAGAGGAAGAAGAGTCAGACGGCCAAGCCGTTCATCCTTGAGATATCTGATCACATCGGCCGCTGTCTGATCCGAGTCGACGACCACATTATTCAGACGGCCGCCAGCGGCGATGTTCAGTGCCAGCGTGTATGCAGAGTCGATGACTTTTCCAAGGCTGGAAACGGTGCCAAACACACCTTCCATACCAAGAACCGCTGAGATGGTCCGGTCCGTAGCACCGGAAACCTGCTGATGAGCCTCGATCTGCATCTGTTTTTTCGTGAGTCTGGCGATCTCTTCCCTAAGAGGTTCGAGAGCCTTGCGTGCGCCAAGCATCGCCCGCTCTGTTTCACCGATCTGTTTTTCAAGGAGCCCTTTATTTTTTCCGGCTTCCAAAAGATCGCGTTCAAGAGCTGCGATCTCGGCCTGTTTCTCGGAACGTTCTTCTGCCAGAGAACCCTGCTCCCTCTGCAGCTTTTCCAGTTCCTGCGCACGGACCCGGCTGCGTTCGATTATGCCGTCCCTTTGAATGACGATCGAACCGCGCTCCTCTTTCTTCCCCTCGACCTGCCCCATAAGATCGACCAGTTCGGCCTGGGCACCTTTTGAGTCGCGGCTGCATTTACTGACGAGCTCGTGGGCTTTTTCAAGCGTCTTTTTCTGTGCCTCAAGCTCCATCGCCAGATTTGCTTTGTCGATCTGGAGCGTCTGGGACTCGCGGATCTTGTCATTGAGAGTGTTCTGGTTCTTCTGAAGTTCGAGATAGAGACGGTTCATCTCGGCAAGATTGCTCTCTTTTTCCTTTTTTCTGCGGAGGATCGTCTCTTCAGCAACGCGGATATTGCCTTTCTCTGCCTCGATCCCGCCGATGATCCGCATATAGGCAGGCCCCTGTTTATGACTGATCTCCTTATCGATCTCGTGAACATCTTCGAGACGTGCATTTTTCTCGTTTTCCTGCAGGGAGATGTCATTGCGGATACCCGCACGTTTTTCCTCCTGCTCGGCCCGTGAATGGGCGATGAGCCCAAGTTCACGTTCGAGATCACGGAGGCGGACGATCTGCTTTGCAGCCCTGAAATACTCAAGCTCCGCCTGGAGTTTCTGATATTTGACCGCATCTTCACGGGCATCGGCAAGCTCCTCCAACTGTTTGGCATAGGAGGCAAGAAGGATCTCTTCGCGGTCGATACTCGCGCGAACCTGTTCAAGCTCAACGAGGGCCTGTTCCTTTTTATCATCAAACTCAGCAACGCCGGCGATCTCATCGATGATCTTTCTGCGTTCCAGATCGCTCATGTCCATAATCCGGGAGATATCCCCCTGCATCACGACATTGTATCCATGGGGTTTTATGCCGCGTTTCGAAAGATACTCAAGGATCTCCGTCTGAGAACAGGTTTTTTCATTGAGATAGTAATAACTGTAATAGCCGTTTGCCGTCCTTTTGATCCGCCGGCGGATCCTTGTATCATCCGAAAAGGTGAGGGTGACCTCAGCGGTGTTTTTGCCGGACATCGTATTGATAAAATCAGTAAGCTTTTCCGCACGAAGATTTCGTGAAGTGGATAACGACAAAACAAAGAGGATAGAGTCGATGATATTGCTTTTTCCCGAACCGTTCGGCCCGGAGATTACAGTAAATCCTTCATAAAAAGGGATTTTGGTCTTTCTGGAAAAAGACTTGAAGTTGTCGATCTCAACCTGGACGATATGCACGAATGAACTCCGTTAACGTTTGATTTCCACAGTATCATCATCATCGGCTTCTATTACTGCTGACGAGTCGGCACGAATCGATAATGAGTGGGAAGAACGGGAAGGATTGTATCCGGTACCTGCGATGATAACACTGTGATCAGCCGTTTTCTTCCTTTTCTGGATGGTGCCGTCCTGCTGCATGACATACTCAAACTCACCGGGTTTCAGATTTTCTACCGGGACTTCAGGAGCAGAAGGAGCAGCCGTCCGTGTCGGCTCGGGAGCGGGAGAAGGAGTCGGGCGGCTCATGCGCGGAGCTGGAGCATCCGCGACCGTTCGTCTGACCGGGGATGTGATCCGGGAGGAAGGTTCCGCCGCACGGACCGGAGCAGGGTCTGCCATCGGTTCGGCGACGACCTCACCCCTTTTCACACCAAATCGGGAACTTTCAGGATGACTTTTTACGGGAGTTCCGCCGAGTTTTTCCACCTGGGCGCCAAGTTTGCGTGTAACTGACTTCAGATCCAGCAGCTCTTCGGTAAGTCCTTTGACCATGATCTCAAGTTCACGGATCTTTCGTTCAAGTCCCTCGATATTTTCCGATTTTTCCACCATGACCTGGGCAGACTCCTGTTTGCCGGCGAGCCCGCGTTCCTGCTCGGCAAGTTCATGCTCTAAGAATTTCATTCTGGTATCCATGACTACATCTATCCTGTAAAATAATTAATAGGTTTTTCAGTGCCCATTGTATAATACACTTGTGTATCGACCGGGCAAAAAAACACAGATGAAGAACAGAATCAGAAGATAGCCGAAAAATAGGAGTGATCCGGGAGACGCATCAGACCAGCCGGTATGTCTCAAGGTTCTGTGGAGACACGGTCTGGATATGGAATTTTTTATAGATGGAACTCGCGAAGTCGATCGTCTTGGACTCTTCGCCATGGATCGTAAACACACGCTCGGGTTTCGGCTGAACGTACTGAACATAGTTCATCAGCTGCTTGCGGTCAGCGTGACCGGAAAAACCCTCCACCGTCTGGATCTCCATATTGATAACGATCGTGCCGCGTTTGCCGATCGGCACTTCACGCCAGCCTTTCTGGATACGGCGGCCGTAGGTTCCTTCCGCCTGATAGCCGACAAAGATGATCATATTCTTCGGCGACTCAGCCAGGTTGCTCAGATACTCGATGACAGGACCGCCGTTCATCATACCGCTCGTGGAAATGATCACACAAGGATCTTCCGAGAAGATGACCTGCTGACGTTTATCATAGGAGTCCACCTGCTCGAAACATTCCGCGAGGAACGGATTATAATTGTCCCGGAAGATAAGGTTGCGAAGATCGGTATTAAGGTACTCGGGATATGCCGTGTGCATAGCGGTTGCTTCCTTGATCATACCGTCGAGATACACTTTGCACTTCGGGATGCGGTTGTTTCTCATACCTTCTTCGATGGCGAGCATAAGTTCCTGGGACCGTCCGACGGCGAACGCCGGGATCAGAACTTTCCCGCCGCGGCCGAGCGTCTCGTTGATGACCTCATACAGACGCTCTTCCGCCTCGACCCTTGACGGGGAGAAGTCGTCCGAACCTCCGTAGGTACTTTCGATGATAAGTGATTCCAGACGCGGGAACTGGGACACGGCAGGATTGAACAGCCTGCTTTTTCCATAGAACAGATCGCCGGTGAAAGCAACATTGTACACGCCGTTGCCGACATTGAAGTGAGCGATCGCCGAGCCTAAGATATGCCCGGCATTGTGCAGAGTCAGTTTCATGTCAGGGGCGATATCGGTGACATCCCCATAGCCTAAGGCAATGGTATGTTTCACAAACTCACGGATCTCGTTCGATGAGTAGGGAGGAGCACGATCCTCTTTATTGTTCACATCCAGATAATCCAGCTGAAGCATCGTCGCAAGATCACGGGTGGCGGGCGTTGTGTAGACCGGGCCGTCATATCCGTATCTAAAGAGGAGCGGGATAAATGCCGAGTGATCGAGATGGGCGTGGGTCAAAACAACGGCATCCAGATTATTGAACGGATAGATCTCCGGAACATTGAGATACGGAGACGAGGCAGCGCCGGTTGCGCCGGGAGATTCCCCGCAGTCGATCAGGACTTTGCTTTCCGGTGTGCTCAGCAGGAATGCCGCACGGCCGACCTGACGGCAGCAGCCGAGTGTTGTCATGCGGAGCCACTGGTCGTGGTCTCTGCCGGTATAAATTGAATCGCGATGGATCCGTTTTCCGCAGCGACGAAGGAACTCCTTTCTTTCATCACGCGATTCCCTGAGATACTGACGAACCTGTTTGATGGTCACGGAAGGGATCGGCGGGGTCCGGGCAGCCTTCGGCGTCCATCCTGTTTTCATCGTAATGTCGCGAAGAGTTGAACCGTTTTTGCCGATGACGACACCGGGCTTTTCCGCTTCGATCAGAACCTCGCCGGTATCGGTATCAAAAAAGATATCCGTGATCCCTGCGGTCTCCGGCACAACGGCCTTGATCATGTCATATGCTTCTTCCGTATCTCCCAGGATATTGGGTCGGACAACGATACGTTTGCGTAAATCGCGGGCAAGCGTTTTTATGAGATCATGATCCTCAGCAAACCGTTTCGGGTCATCAGTATAGATGACCATCTCCGGACCTTCAAATTCAACATCCGTTACTGTAACTCCGCGTGGAACTTTTTTATTAATAGTTACTTTGAGTTCTTTGAGTCTGTCTTCAACCTGCATAAAATTCGTTTCCAAAAAAGTAAGATTATTTTGCCGGGGGCAGATACCCGGCTATTTTATCCTCCGGAAGATACTCGAACTTCTCCGGGGTTATTATCACCACATTGTATCCCTCTCCGGAGGCCGAGTCACGAAGCATTGCCGCACGCAGAGCGCGGACAGCGAGTTCAATAGCTTCATTTTCGGTCATACCGGGTTTGAACCGATCTTCTAATACACCATACGCAGTCAGAGATCCCGAGCCGGTAGAGACAAAGTGCTCCTCAAGCGTTGCCCCACCGGCAGCATCGACGGAGTAGACCGAGGGTCCGCCGGTATCGACGCCGCCGACAAGGAGTTGAACATAGTATGGTGAAAAGCGGTTCTGATTCAGATAATTGGAGAGGATCGTGGCTGCTGCTCCGACACTGATCTCCTGACCTCTGCGGATCTCATAGAGGTTGCATTCAACGTTGATGATTCTGACAAGCTGCTGGGCATCCCCAACCCCACCGGCGATTGTCATACCGATCTTATCAGTGATGGCATGTACTTTCTTTGCTTTCTTGCTGGCGATCAGATTACCCATCGTTGCCCGCCTTTCGGTAGCAAGGATGACGCCGCCATCAAATACAATACCCACTGTGGTGGTTCCCGTTTTAACGTCCTGGTGTTCTTGTGACATGAGAAACCTCAAATTAAGGTACGCTGCAAATTCATAAAACGCTGTTTACATTGAAACAGCTAAAAGCGCTAATACTTAAATGTACGCAAACTATGATAAACTTGCCGACTGGGAACAAAAAAAATTACAGAGCCCAGGTCTGCATGTCGCGGGCGGCATGTTCATAGTCCCAGGGGATCTTATGACTCATATGGACGCACCAGAACTCTTTTGGCACCAGATCACCGGCAAGTCCTTCGGCATCTTCGATGTTCATATGTTTGGTGATGTTCACTCCCGGCGGGAAAATCCCGTCAAGCAGTAAAAGATCGGCGCCTTTCATCTGTTCGAGAGATTCGGCCGAGAGTTCGGCACGGGTGTCACAGGAGTAGACAAATGTTTTGCCGTCTGCAGTGATCCTAAGTCCGTATGTCGGCGTGTCGTGAACGACCGGAAAGAGCGTAACTTCCATACCGCAGATCTCTGTCGGCTCAAACGGGGTGACCGGGTGTTCTTCATGAGGAATGAAGGAGAAGATACCCCCGCAGTACGCCAGAACCTCGGGCGCACCATACACCGAGATAGGTTCCCGCTGGACCCGGTAAAAATCACCGAATCCCATGAAGTGATCGTAATGACCATGGGTCCAGATGACGGCATCGATCCGCGGCGAGCCGGCTGCCAGCAGTTGGGCACGCATATCCGGGCCGGTGTCGATCAGGAGATGAAAACCCTTATGCTCGATGAGGAGCGAGGTCCGAAGCCGCTGTTTTCCGGCTGCCTTTGCCTCGCAGCATATCGGGCAGTCGCAACCGATCTTTGGCGTGCCCACAACATCCCCGGTTCCAAGCGCCGTGATCTTCATCTCAGGCACACCCGCTCCGAACCAGATTTCTGCGGTTGACCAGTTCCATTCCCGCATTGACGTCGGCCTCATTGATCTCCTTTCTTCCTGCCAGAAGGGCTGAAACGATCGCTTCGGTGAGCATCATCCTAAGATCTGCACCCGAAAAGCCCTCGGTCCGTGCCGCAAGCGTCGTAAAGTCGATCGTACAGGGAATATCGGAGGCAACATGATTCAGGATCGCTTCCCTCATGCCTGCATCGGGCAGGGTGAAGGTGACGACCTCGTCAAACCGGCGCCAGGCAGCCTCGTCGAGCATGCCTGCGTGATTCGTTGCGCCGATCAGCAGCACCTGATCTTTGATCAGATTTATGTGGTCGATACATTTGAGAAGGGTGTTGACCCCGCGTTTCATAGTGCCGTTGTCATCTGAGATACGGGTCTTTGCGATGTAGTCGAACTCATCGATGAAAAGAATGCACGGGGCAATCTTCTTTGCGAGATCGAAGATCCGGTCAATGTTCTTCGAGGTCTCACCAAGATACTGGGAGGTGATCATCGAAAGACGAACTTCAAGGACCGGCATGTGGACCGACCGCGATAACGCGAGGGCAAATGAGGTTTTTCCGGTTCCCGGCGGACCGACCAGAAGGATCCGGCCAAGTTCATAGATGCGGTGGCTTCTGAGAAAATCCTGATTTTCAAGAGATATCTGAACTTTTCTCACGATGCCGAGCTGATCAGGGGTGCAGACCAGATCAGAAAGGGAGAACTCGATCTCTTCCGGGGCATACGGGACCACAAGATCTGCGGCCTCCTTGAACGACTCGGACTTTTCGGTGATCGCGGCAAGTTTTCCGGTGAGGTAGGCAGCTGTATCTTCAAAGAGCGGGATATTGGCACGGGCTTTTTTATAATTGACATCCTGTTCGCCTGCCGTCTCCAGAGCAAGAGTAAGCGCCGGATTCTGCATAAGTTTTGCCGGACCAACATGCCGGTAGTACCATTTCAGTGCCGGCGTAAAGGCAGTGACCGAAAACTGCCCGAGGTCATTGCATAAGAGATAGGAGTTTTTCTCATCCTGAATAATACGGCGGGCAGCAAGGGTCGGGAGATAGGATTTTAACACGCCTTCTTTTATTACAACCGGGCGGGCGATGACTCCCGGAGATTCGGTGCAGAACATCTGCCGGATCGATACGGGGAGATCATTGACTTCTAAGGCAGGATTGGTGTTCACCACTTCTGCGGTAAGAACGATCTCGGTCAACTGCAAAAGTCCGGGGTCTATTGATATTGGATCCATGATATTCCATATATATGCGTGTGAAAAAAGTATAAGCCTTCGTGTGATGGACACATCTGAAAAGAAAACCCATACACCGGATTCAGAATAAACGGTATGTATTCAGGATGAGGGCATACTATTTCACCTCAGGCAACCAAACTCATAGAATAATGAATGAGCATCCGCGTGTTTCTGATATCCTCAATCAGGTAAGGGATGGAATACTTGATCCTCAAACTGCAGAAAGCAGGCTCACCGCCATGGCAGTGACCAGGGTCGGCGATGTGGCAAATCTGGATATGGAACGATGCAGCAGGTGCGGGATGCCGGAAGTTGTTCTGGCAGAAGGAAAGGATACCGACTCGCTCGTTAAGATCATGCATAGTTATGTACTGGCTTCAGGGCGGTGTGTAGCTTCACGCATAACGTCAGACCAGGTGAAAGCAGTGTGTCAAAAACTCCCTGACGGCATCACCGCAGAAATCAGGGAACCGGGGGGTATCCTGATACTGTCGGATGGTACCAAACCCATCCCCTCCGGTGGGACCGTCGGCATCATGACCGCCGGAACATCCGATATCCGGGTCGCTGAAGAAGCACGGTCGATCGCGGAGGAGATGGGTGCACGGGTCATCACCTCGTTCGATGTAGGTGTCGCGGGGATCCACCGGCTGATCCCGGCTCTGGAAAAACTTCGGGAGGCCGATGTGTATGTGGTCTGTGCAGGACGGGAAGGAACACTGCCTTCAGTGGTTGCCGGACTGGTAGACAAACCGGTGATCGGCGTTCCGGTAAGTACCGGATACGGGTATATGGGACAAGGGGCGGCGGCTCTCGCCAGCATGCTTCAGTCCTGTGCAGTAATCACCGTGGTAAATATCGATGCAGGATTCACTGCAGGGGCATTCGCGGCCAGGATCGCGGCACTGATCGGTGAAAAGAAATGAAGAGAGGATTGTATGTAGGACGATTTCAGCCGTTCCATAACGGTCACAAAGCAGTGATCGACGGCCTCGCGCAGGAAGTGGATGAGCTGATCATCGGTATCGGCAGTGCAGATATCAGTCACGATATTCGCCATCCGTTTACTGCAGGAGAACGGGTGCTGATGATCACCCGTGCCCTGAACGGTCTTGAAATCCCTGTGTATGTTATCCCTCTTGAGGATGTGAAGAGAAATGCTCTCTGGGTAGCTCATGTCAAGTCGATGGTCCCGCCGTTTGATACGGTGTACACATCCAATCCGCTGGTGATCCAACTTTTCAAAGAAGCCGGTATCCCGGTGTTGTCCCCGCCGATGTACCTTCGTGAAAGTTTATCTGGAACAGCGGTCAGAAATAAAATGTATCAGGGTGAAGCCTGGGAAGAATACCTGCCCGCGGAAGTTGTCTCGGTGATCAAAGAGATTCATGGAATAGAACGGATGCAGCAGATTACAAAAAGTGATTGAGAAATTTTCACATCTTATTTTACTCCGGGATATCCCCGGCAAAAATCACAGCGGGCCTCTTGATTATCGACCCGCACAAAAAGAATTTTTCCTGTGTTTATGTTATTACTTTAATCCATAGATGGAGATCACGGTAAGCAGCCGCCATTTTAGCCTCTGCCGACACTCCAATATCAGGTACCGTCTCATTATACAAAAGGAACTCCAGACGGTTGTACCCGGTATCGTAGATCGTAAAATTATACATCTCCAGATACGTCGAGTTATCGGCGACATCTACCGAAAAGCGATCAAGGACCTTCGACGAATGAATGACCGATGAGTTCGTTGCCGAGTCCCACTCAGCATTCAAAAGCAGGGTTTCAACCGTATAGGTCACATCCCGATACTCATGATTTCCGATACCGACCCAGACAAACTGTTCTGAGCCGGCAAAAAACTTCTCAGGATAGTCGTCAGCCATTTTATCCGCTCCCAGGATATAGAACTCAGTAAACTTCTCACCATCCTTTGGAAATGCGATCACATAGACAGTTGTCACTGCCGCCACAACAATTGCCGCGATCAGGATCCAGGAGAGCGCCTTATCCAGCTTTGAACTTTCCTTTGGGAAAAACTCGGATTTAAGAGCAGGTTTTACCTGCTCAAAAGGCACAGCAAACCGCTCCTCTTCAGGAACCGCGGCGCGCCGGTATATGGTGATGATCATCATAACGAGAATGAAGATCACCAGGGAGGTAACGATCGGATCGAGCCGGATCCCAAAGGGAGTATAATTTAACACAAGACCAATCAGCGGGACTACTGCAATCGAAAGACCGACCGAGAGAGCAAACCGTTCGATACCGTCAATCGACTTTTTCTCAGGAAACAATGCAGCGATCAGAACATAGCCCGGGATGAACAGGATCACCGGCACAGAAAATATTACGCGGAGAAATGTTTCGTTGAGGACTGGAACATAGATCATAGCCACAGTAAGCACGAGCCAAACCAGAATCACCGCCAGATCCTTGGGGAAGTTCTTCGGGTCTGCCATACTGGCAAGTGTCGCAGCTAGATCTTTTTCCGGCATATCTGGATGTATTATTCGTGGTAGAGTATTATGAGGCTTGCGGGACGCCTCAAAGGGCGAGATCCCAAGCAGACGCACGTCTTATCTGGTCGTCAGCTATTTCTCGTAGAAATCATAATATCTACTATAATGTCAGACGCTTCGCTGGTTTTGGCCGCCAAAGAAAAAACGGCCCTTCATGAGTATGATGCAGCCGAAAAACTGTATCGTGCCTGTCTTGAGGAGAATCCAACAGATCCGGATGTATGGATACTCCTCGGCGATGTCCTCATAACCCAACAAAAATATTATGAAGCGATTGAAGCATACGGCTCTGCGGTCGATACCGATATAGATAATCCTCGGTATCTTGCAGCACTCGGTGAAGCCTATGCAGAAATTCATCAGTATGCTGATGCCAAAGATCTTTTTGAGAGAGCAGCAACTCTTTCGAATGATTTCCACTATCAGTACAGAGTCGCTGATATGCTTGGCTACATGGGAAAACATGATGAGGCGCTCGTCATCTACTCCCTTCTCGCATCAAAGTATCCCGAAGAAGCCGGCCTCTATAAACGAATGGCAAAGGTCCATACCTATCTGAAACATTCAGACGAAGCTGCCGCCAGTACTAAAAAAGAACTTCAGCTCAGAGCTAAAGCTGTTGAAACGTCACCGGGTGCCATTAGCTGGTTCACGTATGCTGACGCTCTTTCACGGAGCGGTCAATGGAATGAGGCAAAAAAAGCATTTGACAAAGCCTTGTGCTATGAAGAGAATGCACAGACCCATTTGAGAATCGGAGACACTTTGATAAAACTCGGCGAGACTGCCGGAGCTTTGGAGGCGTTTGCAAAAGCAGCAGCATTTGATAAACGTGATTTTGCCTTTCTGATGGAGCTTGCAGATCATCTGACGAAGACCGGACTGTATGAAGAGTCGATCCGATACTATACAAAAGCACTTGAACTTCGAAGCGTGCATGCGGATGCATGGGTCGGAATCGCCTATGATCTGCTTAAACTGGATCAGCACGATGAAGCGAAGGCATTTTTTGAGATGGCAAAGGCAACCGCCGCGATCCGTGAACTTCCCTGGGCAGACAAACTGCACAAAAGTGAAAAGACAAATGCTCTGGACACTGCATTTGCATAATAACAACCCAATAATTTCGAACAGCGTGATCCGGCATCGATCCCTCAGATGAATCGGTGAGATGCAGGAAATGCGATCTGCTCATGATCTTTTTTATTATCAAATGCGGTTGGTTCACGGCTCCTTCGAATCAGAGTATCTGAACACTATTCAATAATGTGACATCGTGAGGAGGTTGCATATTTTAGAATACTGACGAACGAAACCTGAACCGGCGTTTTAGACAAACAGGATCAGCATCATAACGATAAGCGCTGTTGCACCGACCAGATCGATCGAACTTGTCACCACAGGGACACCAAAGTTGTCCGGATCATACCCAAGGCGATAGGCGAGTGCTGCGGTAAAGTATCCCAGAAGATTCATCACTGTTATGACGATCATACCGGCGCTCAGAGACAGAAGGAGCATTGGAACAAGACCTGGCGTGGTGATCCCGCAAAGAACCGCGGCATAATGCGAAACGAGCCCCATCAATGGAAGAATCAGCAGGGCATACAGATAATTTTCAACGAAATGTTTCCAAACAAGACCCTGAGGAAAAACCTTGGCATCCACCAGACCCATATGCATCTCAGTACCTATACGCGATGTCAGGATCCCGCCGATCGAACCGCAGCCGTTCATGAAAGGCGAGATCAGAATCAGCACCGCGGCTGCTGCGATCAGGCTTTCAAGTCCGTTCGTGTACAGAACACCGGCAATTATTCCCAGAAGACACAGCGGGATCAAAAGAGGCAGACCTTCACGAAGAACATCCTTCATCGTCTTAGTAGCTCCGTGCATTGAGAATACTGCCCACATAATCAGAGCCAGAACTATGAGACCAAGAACTACTATTCCGATAACAGGCAGCTGCATGACGATAACGGCAGTTACGACCAGAAACGGGAGAGTGACAATATCGCCGAACGTGGTTACGACCGGAGCGCCCACCATATCAAGGTTCCAACTCTTTCTGTAACAGACAACAGAGATGAGTACACCAATCGCTGTGACGATCAAACCAGCAAGTGTTCCGGAGATTATAGAGATGATGATCATCTCAATGATTCCGATCACTTCTGTTCCGGTCAGAAGACAAATGAGTTTCCCAAAGCCGGCAAGAACTGCTGATATGATCACCGTAAGGATGATCGAGGATCGGAGATTGTCTCCCAGCTCCGTATCCCTGCCGAATTTAGCCTCGAACGCACCAAGGTGCATCGATGAGGAGAGGCGGGATGTCAGGATCCCGGCAATGGCTCCGCGCATATTGATCGACGGAGTGACCAGCACCATAAGGCCGGGGATCAGGATGAGGACCTGACTGACCGAACCAAGATAAATCCCCGCAATGAATGAAAGACCGACGCTAAGCAGCAGAGTCCACAGACCGGTGAAAAACTCGTCGTGCCCATGAAGGAAGTAACCCTTCACCTTCCCGGCTATCACCAACTTCATCCGGGTTCACCTCTTCCAAGCACATAATACTGTATTCATTGGTTTTTGCTACGTATGAAGGCTTTGCACCCTTCTCCTCATGCAAAGAATCTGCAGACCATGGTGTGAGAAGCGGAGCACACGCATGATACACACTCTATGTTTTAACATATCCAACAGCCTACAGATAACATAATGGCAAAAAAGCTGCGGATGAATATGTTTCTTTTCTGCTGTGCCCTTCTTGGAGCACTGCCTGTCGGTCTGATCCTTCTTGCCTTACTGAATATAACTCTTGGACAACTTTCGGATCCTGCATTTTTATGGCTGGTCGCGACAGAATCCGAGGTGATCGGGACGATCCTTCTGACCTTTTTTGCCGGGTTTTGTGCCGTCGTCATCCTAATGATCGTCGGAACACCGCTCGCATATCTTCTTGCACGATCTACTACCCGGACCGCAAAGCTGATCGGCACGATCATCGATCTGCCAGTAATGCTGCCACACACTATCGCTGGTATTCTTGTGTATCTTCTTTTCATGCCTAACGGCTGGATCGGAGCGCCGCTCTCGGCAATCGGCATAGCATTTCAGGATGCATTTCCCGGCATCGTAACTGCAATGCTGTTTGTTGCAACACCGTTTTATGTCAATACCGTCCAGGAGGGATTTGCAAAAGTCCCGGTCCATCTGGAAAATGCCGCACGGACATTGGGGGCCTCACCGTTCACCGTTTTTCGCACAGTAACACTGCCGATGACGCTGAGACACATCTCCAGCGGATCAGTTCTTGCCTGGGGACGCGGAATCAGCGAGTTCTCAGCAGTAATAATGATCGCCTATTATCCAATGGTTATCTCAACACTCATCTACAACAGATTTATGACCGGGGGACTGAAAGAAAGTAGCGCAGTCGCATTCACGATGATCGTCTCATGTCTGCTGATCTTCGGCATTCTCCGTTTCGCGGCCGGCCGTATCGGAGGGAAATATGATAGAGTTTGAGGATGTATCGCTTTCTCTCGGCGAGTTTTCCCTCAAGAATTTATCTCTGACGATCGATGACGGAGAGCTATGCGTGATCATGGGTCCATCGGGCGCCGGTAAAACGATAATTCTGGAGCTGATCGCCGGCCTGCATGATCCGGATACGGGTGTTGTCCGGATCAACGGAGTTGATGTGACAAATACACCTCCTGAGAAAAGGGGTATCGGCATAGTCTATCAGGATTATGCGCTCTTCCCCCACATGAGCGTGGAGGAAAACATCTGTTACGGGATGCAAAGGAAAAAAGTTCCGCCAGGGGAACAGAAAAGCGTGTGTCAGGATCTTGCCAAAACATTCGGCATCAGTCATCTGCTGAAGAGAAGACCGCTGACTCTTTCGGGAGGCGAAGCACAGAGGGTGGCACTCAGCCGGGCGCTTGCGGTGAAACCGTCCATCCTCCTCCTTGATGAACCCTATGCCGCGCTGGATAATGAAACACGCCGCGAATGTGTCGCCGATATGAAGAAACTGCATAGCGAGGGATTGACGATCATACTGGTTACCCACTCGCTTGAAGAGGCAAAGTCTCTCGGGACACGGATCACTGTAGTGAGGGGAGGGGAAGTGGTACAGACAGGAACTGCTGATGAGGTGTTTGCATATCCAAACGACGAGGCCACTGCAAGATTCCTCGGATTCGAAAACATCGCTGACGCGAAATTATTCGGTCTTGAAGGGAGGGTCTGTATACGAAGCGAGGATCTGATTCTTCATCAGAAAGAATCCAAAAACAGTTTGCCAGGAGTTATTCTCTCGACCGAAACCCGGGGGGCGCTTCGAACATGCCTTGTGGACACGGGCAGTGTGATTTTGACCGTAACTTCTGGAAAACGCGAGGGAGAGTATTCGGCTGGTTCACATGTCTTTGTGGAGATCCCGCCAGGGGCAGTTCATCAGATCGGTTTGGAAAACGCAACAAAAAATAGGTAAAATCTAGAGAGGGGCAGGATATCCTGTCCCGCCTTCTGCAAAAGCATCAAGCATAAACGTCAGGAATTTTTCCGCCTCCTCACGCTCCGGTGCATCGTATGGAATTGTAGCGGCATATACGACCGGGAGGCCGGTCCGTTTATTTCCAATTGTGGCAAACCTCTGGAAGCCAAGATAGACGACTGCATCATCATACACTGAAGCATACGCTTCATCACCCAGATTCACCTCAGGTTGAAGTTCCACATATCGCAGACCCTGGCCGATCGCCACACTTTTGTAATCAAACGCATAGTCGATCCCTCCCGACTCAAGAAGACTCATAAGAAACATACTCGCATCCCTGATCAACACCTTGCTGCCGCCCTCAGGCCGCAGAAGGACCGGAAGTTCAAGTGTCATGTCCCCGTCAGTCTTATTGATGATCAGATCCGGATTAAAACTCTCTCCTATCACCGAACCGAATAGACCTGGAACATCCAGCTGCTCTTCGGCAAGCATCATTACAAGAAGCGCCCGGTATCCTGCGGCATCAAGAGTCGGATTAGAGAATCCGACCTTCACATCGTCTCTTGAGAGTATCGAATACCAGTTCTTGGTGGTTATCTCATCAGCATAGGCACTCGCATTGGTGAATGCAAGAACCATTTCATTACGCGCAAAGGGTGTGTACCAGTCAGTATAGTTCACTCCGTTTGGCCCTTCGCGATACATCATATCAGGAATCAATGACTCATCAGCCACGACGATCAGATCGATCGGCCGATGAAGATCAGTTACCTGACGGATCGCCTGAATACTGCCGTGACCTTCGATCTGTATATCTATATCCGGATGAATGGCCTCATATTCCTGCTCGATTTCAGCAAGCGGAAGAAGGAGGCTGCCTGCAGGGACCACCTTCACCACGGTGTGTTCATCTGAAATACAACCGGAACCGGCCGTAAACAGAATGATCAGAAATCCAATTGCCAGATAACCGCGTTTATCCATGGATCTCGATCCGGTCAACCCATTTCACCCAAAGGCTCCCTTCTGTAATTACATCCGGTTCGGCCGTCATAGTCGCCACACGCAGCGGACCGCCGTCATCATACGGATACGGGGCGCCGTCAGCGGCATACATCAAAATCGGCGTCATGGTTGCCGGATTTTTCATCTCCTTCAGGTTTGCATCCAGACAGAGGAGATCCTCACCCAGCAGCTGTTCATAGGAGAACACCCAAAGATAACCGTCAGCTGCGGATACATGCACAGTCTGTCCTTCATGAACGCCTCCGACCTGATTCAGCAGTTCGATCAGCGGCACGCCGGTTATGTTATAGGGTCCGTATTTTATCCCGACTGTGGAAACAGCATATCCGTTTCCGTTTACTGAGGGTAGGGAAGCGATCTCTGAAACCGTCATCACCTTTTCGTTACCGTCCGCACCAACAAGCGTCAGCGGCCAGTCAATTTCTGCATAAGGATCACTGATGCATCCTGCCGCACATATGCATGCAAAGATCACAAGGATCAAAAGAAGGTTTCTCATGAACGCCTCCGGAGAAGGACTCCGCCAAACATTCCGGCTATAACTGAGCCAAAGAAAAGCGGAGAGGATGCAGCCTTAGTTGGAACTGGAGTCTGAGTCGTCATAGACTTCGCCAGAACCCCGGTCTCACCGGTATAGCCTCCTTCGTAGACCCGAATCTCACTGACCCATTTGACTGTCAGACCGCTGGTTGAGGGATAAAGACCTTCATAGAAATATACCGACTTTTCCGGCAAAGTCTCACGCATATCATTGTTGCCGAAGACATGAAGACCCTCAGGATTCACGGAGTCATCAGCAAGGAAGACGAGCCGCATTCCCAGAAAATAACCTTCTTTTCCAGGATAGCCTACACCTTGACGCTCACCGACGCCGGAAACATCCTCACCCACATACCAGCAGACGGTGGCCGGACCCTGGCGTGCCGGAGGTTCATAGATCGTTGAGTAACCATATTCAACATGGTAACCATCAACAGCGACGATCATAACATCATCATTCTCGGTCATACCGCCGATGAGATCACAGAGATCCTTAACAGCAGTACCCTTCACCGCCCCCCGATCCTTGAAGTTCCCGGTTTCATTCACATCCCAGCGTCCCTCCAGCTCGTCAGTAAATACCGGACCCTGATGATAATAATGTGTGGAACCGTCGCCCTGAACAGGGAGATTGGCTTCCATCCACTGGTAATCAATGGTTTTTTCCTCAAGAACGGTACCGTTCTCTGCGATGCGAAGCAGATGCAGCTCAGTTGTCGCACCTGAAGGACCTGCTGCGGCAGCTGACACGAGACAGAAGACGGCAAGCAGGGTTAGTAGAATTATTCTGAGTTTCATGGATTTCTCCTGATAATAAAAATGGATACACATAGAAGTGCAAGAAGGGCACTTAGGCCGATAGGGGAGGAGACTTGAGCTGCAGTGCCAAACCGATCACCGATAGTGCCTTCGGGAAAGATCTTAGTTAAGGCACTGTTGTCTTCTGACGCTTCAGCGACCTTGAAAAAGGTCGAAGTGAACTCCGACCCTGAGACATCGACACGAACAAAGCCAAGCGTGTGGTAGATCGCTGCGATCTGCTCTTCAGCCGGTTGAGTGACCGGCGGATACAAAGGTGCCCCCCCAGCACCATTTGTCACATAAGTGACACCGCCGGAAACGTAGCGTTCATATGCATGCATATGGGCAGAGTATGTCGCAGCAACCTCTCCGGTTTCAAAAATTTTCTGCCAGATCGGGATCTGGGCAAGGGTCAGCCCGGTACGTTTTTGATCTGTTGTGTAAAATGGATGATGGAAAAAGGCAATCTTTGCCCCTGTATCTGCAGTTTCTTCAGAGAGCCAGACAGTCTGATCCTCAAACCTGGTCTGGGTCCATCCGTTCGTGTTTAACACAAGAAATCGCAGAGATCCGGCTGAGAACGCATACCAGTCTGGCATACCGAAGATCTCGTTATAGAGGGAGGAATGATCGTGGTTTCCCTGGACAGGGATGATGATCGTATTTGCATACAGATCGTGTCCAGCAGAAAAAAACTGATCCCACTCCTCAGGATCGTTTGCTTCGCCGGAGAAGTCTCCTAGGTGAACAACAAAAAGCGGGTGTTCTTTTTCGATAGCTAAAGCAACGACACCGTGACGTTCGATCTGTGTAAACGGCGGCTCGCTTCGCGTATCCCCGGAGACCACAAAGGTGTAATTCTCAGCACCAAATGTCCGAAAAGAGTAGGCTTCTGACCAGGAACCATTTACAAGAATCCTGTAGGAATAGGCGGTATCCGGGGTCAGATCTTGGATACAGATGTGATGATATGCTGCCGGATCCGAGGAGAAGAGCGAGGTAATTTCTCCCGAGGTGATCGCGACACCGCCTGATGCGTTTTCATACAAACAGTAATGAATCGTTACTGTCTCCTCATCCAGCGAAGTGATGTACGGACCCCAGCGGGGAAGTTCCGCAGCGGAAACCGCAGGAACCAATAGGAGGAGAAGCAGGATGAGGATGCCAAACCGTTTCATTTTATAATTTCCTGAAGAGAAGCACTGCACCAAAGACGCCAAGAATACAGATCAGCAAACTAAAGGACGGGGAAGGAACTGAAGTCGTCTCCGGCTGACCCTTTGCCTGTACGGAAGAAACAATTGAGATGGTCTCGATGTTCTGAACTGAAAGACCTGTGGTCGTCGGATACTTGCCTGAGTAATAATACCAGTCCTGCTCATCCATTGTTGCTTTTTCATCGGCAACGCCGAAGACATGATATCCCCATGGATTCAGACTGGTGTCTCCGGTGAACATCAGACGTATCCCGGTGTAATACTCAGGAACATACCCATCCTCTTTGCTGTACCATGAGAGAAAAACAGTGCCCATCGCAGGTTCGGGATGATAGATGTACTTCTGCGGAAAGGTCTTTTTAAGTCCGTCGGCGGCGATAAAGGTGATCTTATCCCCCTCGGCCGCTCCGCCGACAAGTTCACAGAGATCTTTGACAGCAGTTCCTTTGAGTGCACCCATATCTTTTGTCTCAACGTTCACCGACTCGGTCGGATCCCAGAGATCACCTTCGAAAACCGGGCCCTGTAAATAATAATGCGTGATACCGTCACCGACAACCGGGAGATGGGCCTCCATCCACTGGTAATCTACTGTAGTTGTGTTAAGAAGAATACCTTCTGCGGTGTATTTTTCGATCGTGACCTCCGTTGTCGCAGCACTGGCAGCACCGAAAAACAGACCGATCATCAAGACCAAAATAAGAACCTTGCCTAAGTTGTACAATAAATTCATTTAACTTTCCTCCAAAAATCCAAACCACGGGGAATGAACACAGATGATTTTCATATCCATTGACAAATGAACAATGAGATTAATTGGTATACATATATTTTGGATATGTTAATTATTTAATGTTTCCTTTTTTTGATTATGGAAAAATGAGAGGCAAACCAAATATGATAACATCGGAGGATATTACGGGGTAAGCACATTCGAATCAGCTGCTGCCCAAAAAAAGAGAGGCCCCTCAGTTTTTGAAACTGTGGATAGGCGCAGGGATCCTGCCGCCGCGATTGATGAAGTCCGCACAGGAGAATTTGTTCACCGGCTGGACGGGTGCATAACCGAGGAGACCGCCGAACTCGACGACGTCACCGACATCCTTCCCGATCACGGGGATAAGACGGACGGCCGTTGTCTTCTGATTGATCATACCTATCGCCGCTTCATCTGCGATGATCCCGGCGATCGTCGTTGCGGGCGTTTTTCCGGGAATGGCGATCATATCGAGACCAACCGAGCAGACCGAGGTCATAGCCTCGAGTTTTTCGATCGTGAGAGCTCCCCTGTTCACGGCATCGATCATCCCCTGATCTTCGCTGACCGGGATAAATGCGCCGGAAAGGCCCCCGACAAAGGAACTGGCCATCACTCCGCCTTTTTTGACCTGATCGTTCAGGAGAGCGAGGGCAGCCGTCGTTCCCGGCGCGCCGACAGACTCAAGACCCATCTCTTCTAAGATCTCAGCCACACTGTCGCCAACCGACGGAGTAGGCGCAAGGGAGAGGTCGACGATCCCAAACGGGATCCCCAGTCTTTCCGATGCCTCGAGAGCCACCAGCTGCCCCATTCGGGTTACTTTGAACGCGGTCTTTTTCACCGTTTCACACAGCACCTCAAAGTTCTTTCCGCGAACCGCTTCCAGTGCGTGCTTTACAACTCCGGGTCCGCTGACTCCGACATTGATGACCGCATCTCCTTCGGTCACGCCGTGGAAAGCCCCGGCCATGAACGGATTGTCATCAGGAGCATTGCAGAAGATAACGAGCTTGGCACACCCGAGTGAGTTCTGATCCTTTGTTGCCTCGGCCGTTTTCAGGACGATCTCACCCATAAGCTTGACCGCATCCATATTGATCCCGGTCTTTGTGGATCCAATGTTGACAGAACTGCAGATCCGCTCAGTAGATGCCATCGCCTGAGGTATAGACAAAATGAGATCACGCTCGGCTTTGGTCATCCCTTTGGATACCAGCGCCGAGTAGCCGCCAAGGAAGTTGACGCCGACTTCTTTTGCAGCCCTGTCGAGAGTCTGAGCGATCGTGACGAAATCTTCGGGTGAATGACATGCCTGTCCACCGACAAGAGCGATCGGGGTAACAGAGATCCGTTTGTTGACGATCGGGATCCCGTACTCGAGTTCGATCTCTTTGCCAACCCTGACAAGATCCTTTGCCGTACGGCATATTTTTTCATAGATTCTGGTGTTGAGCCGGTCCAGATCAGTATCACAGCAGTCGAGAAGGCTGATACCAAGCGTGATCGTTCGAACATCGAGCATCTCCTGCTCGATCATTTTATTGGTTTCGTTGACTTCGAGAATATTGATCATGCGTGCCTCTTACTTAGATACGGTGCATTTTTTCGAAGATCTCTTCACGCTGGCATTTGATGTGGACACCGATCTCCTGACCGATCTGTTCAAGATCGCGGGCCATGTCGCCAAAAGGAATGCTCGCGTTTCCGGTATCAACGATCATCATCATATTGAAGTATCCCTGAACGATCGTCTGGGATATATCCTCGACATTGATCTGATTATTCGACAAATATGTACACACTTTTGCGATGATGCCGACGGCATCTTTTCCAACGACGGTGATGATGGTTTTGTTCATGCTTTTCTCCTTATGTGTTATCCAAAAAGGTACTTAGTTATTCTATGCGAATCGACAAATAGCTTTGTTTGTTGCCGGAGTAATCAGCACCAGGAGGCAAAAGTAGTCTGACGCGTGCGGCTCAGAGATAGGTAAGGCATTGCCCGTTTCATGATGACGCCGCATTCACGAAGGGTTTCAGGCTCTCTGACGTTGTGAAGTTCCCGGATTTTCAGAATGTTTCCGGCTGATACCGGACCTATGCCCGGTACGCGAAGAAGTTCGGCATATCCTGCGGCTGCCGGGTCGACTGCCGGGAGATCTTTTGCGAGAAGGATCTTCGGATCAGTGTTCGTAAGCATGCCGTTTTCATCAAAAGCGAGGGAAGCTTCAGCCCTTTCATATCCATAGAGCCGAAGAAGGGCATCGACCTGATACCATCTGTTTGCACGCCAGAGAGGAGTATTTTCATGGTTTTCCAGCGGTGTTCCGGTGACAGCATAGAATGCTGAGTAGTAGACCCTTGCAGGATCATATTTTTCATAACTTGTCATGACCGTCTGAAAGATGTCAGCATCCGATTCGCCGGCTGCTCCGACCACAAACTGGGTAGAGTGTTTTTTGGGCATGATCTCGGCAAGCCATTTATGCCGGGTGAGAAGGTCGGATGTATAGTTTTTTACACTGGCAAGTTCGGAGAGGTATGACGAGTTTGGCGCTTCGAGATTGATACTGAGACGGGTGGCATACTTTGCCATTTCAACTATGTCGGTCCGGCTGGATCCCGGCAGAACTTTGAGATGGAGGTATCCGTTGTATCCCGAAGTCCGAAGGATCTTTGCCGTCTCGGTGAGTTTTTCCATGCCAAGGTCGACATCTCCGCGGGGGATCCCGGTACTCAGGAGAAGGCCGCCGGCTTTTCCCTGACGATGAAGTTCCAGGAAACCGTGAGCGAGTTCTTCAGGCGTGAAGGAAATGCCGGTTTTTTTCGTGCAGATCTGACAGTAAGCGCAGTCAAAGGAGCAGGTTCCTTCGAGAAGGATCCTCATCGGGGTGCATTGATGGATTTTTCCTTCGTTTCGTCCCGTCTGGTCAAAAAATTGCGAGCTGGTTGCCCGCTGGATCTTTTGCATTAGTTCCGACATTCCATGTAATTATCAGCACGGGGAGTTATAAACCCCTGACCGCGCGGTGCGATAATGCCCCGGAAAGCTGAAAAAACAGGGATCTCATTGAGAGAGATGGGTTACGAAAAATAATAAATTCAGGATCCGGGCTGACTTGGAGACGAGGATTTCGATGCAAAATGCCAATTCATTCGACCCGCATTACATGCCATCCCAAAAATATAATTCCGCAGCAGGTGCACGTTCTATTCACAAGGGAATATCATGAGTACATTATCGATCATATCATTTTTGACTGAACATGCAGACAAAAAAACCGTCTCCTTCCATATGCCGGGACACAAAGGCTCCGCTGTCTACAGGCGGTTTGGTTATGGTGACTTCCTCAAAAAGATGATGGACTGTGACATCACCGAGATTCCAGGTGCCGACAACCTCTTCCAGACCGAGGGTATCCTCAAAGCAGCTCAGGAAAAATATGCCAGACTTTACGGCGTACAACGCTCCTATCTCCTCATCAACGGTACAAGCTGCGGTGTCATTGCCGCAGTCATGGCCTCCGTTCCCAAAGGCAAAAAACTCATCATGGCACGCAATTCACATAAAGCGATCTTCAACGCTCTCGTTCTTGCCGATATCCAGCCTGTTTATGCCTATCCCGAGATCATCAGTGAATACGGCATATCCGGCGGGATCACAGCTGATGAGATCGAACGGTGTCTGGATGAAAATCCCGACGCCGAGGCAGTTATTCTCCCGTCCCCCAACTATTACGGGATCTGCTCCGACATCCGGGCGATCGCCGAGGTCGTTCACAAAAAGGGTAAGACCCTCATTATCGATCAGGCGCACGGGGCACATCTCAGATTTTTCCGCAAAGCCGAATTCACCGACATGCCCGAATCCGCCGAGGAGCAGGGAGCCGACATCGTCGTAAACTCCATCCACAAGACCCTCGCCTCCTTCACGCAAAGCGCTGTGCTCAATCTCAATTCAGACCGGGTCGATCATTACGTTCTGGAGGACAAACTCCAGATGCTGGAATCCACCAGCCCTTCCTATCTCCTCATGGGTTCACTCGACATAAACGCTCACCTCCTCGAAGAACACGGAAAAACGCTCATGACCGAGTGGTATGAAAACCTCATGTATTTCTATAAAGAGGCGGACACTATCAAAGGTCTCCGGATCATCGGCAGTCCGCTGAATACTGACGCAGGTATCAGTATGGACATCACAAAGATCAATCTCGACATGAGCACTGCCGGCATTGACGGCTCACGTCTCGAAGAACTCCTGATGGAACGCGGAATCTTTGCAGAACTCACCACCGGTCCGATCCTCATGTGCATGACAGGGATCGGCAACACCCTCGAAGACGTCAAGCGGCTCATCGAAGCTCTGAAAGATATCAGCGCATGCTGCAGTGCTGTACCGGCCCCCTCGCCGGAAAAATCTTCCGTCCCTGCAATCCTCAAAGAAAAACTTCAACTGTTCCCTGTACCGCAGGACAAAGAACGCATTCCATTGACTAAAGGGGCAGGCAGGATCTGCGCATCCTCCATCATTCCATATCCGCCGGGTATCCCTTTCATCTGTCCGGGAGAACAGCTCACCGACGAAGTGATCAGTTATATCAAACAGCTGAGGGACGCAGGGGAGAAGGTCATCGGCATCAACGATCGGGGTGAGATCACCGTCGCAAGACAGCGGACCTGAGGTTTGCGGGCAGGATCATATTATCATCAGTATGCGCGTGGATGCCCCTCAATTTTTTACCACACATCCCCGGGTCGAACAGACCAAAAACTATTCAACCCCCCCTGTGTCAAGAATAGAAAATCCAGGCATGCAGGGGGTTTTTTGAACTCTGTAAATTCCGTCCGAAAGTCCATAAATCAGGCCATAATCAATTCTTTTACGAGGGACACCTTTAAGCCTAGGGGGGGGCAACTAAGTTTAGTAATCTCAGAGCCGCCCGGTGTGCGGGGCTAGATTTCCTGTACATTCATACTATCCAAAACTAGGAGTGTGGTCTATGGGTCTTGAAAACACAAATGACGTCTTGATGGAAACAACCGTATTCGAAGAGTTCGAAAGTAACGTGCGGTCGTATTGTCGGAAGTATCCGGTTATTTTTTCAAAAGCCAAAGGCTCTTTACTGATCGATCAGAACGGAATCGAGTATATCGATTTCCTTTGCGGAGCAGGCAGCTGTAATTATGGTCATAATAATGACTATATCAAGGAGAAAGTAATCGAATACCTGCAGAGCGACGGATTAGTCCATGGGCTGGATATGTATTCCATCGCCAAGGGTGAGTTCATCCAGTTTATGCAGAAGAATATTCTGCAGCCGCGGGGTCTCAATTATAAGGTCCTGTTTCCGGGACCAACCGGGACCAACGCCGTTGAAGCTGCATTAAAGATCGCCCGAAAGGCGAAAGGCAGATCCAATGTACTGGCATTGATGGGCGGATTCCATGGGATGACACTTGGAGCTCTGGCGCTGACAACAGAAAGATCTGCACGGGAAGCCTGCGGTGTGGCTCTTGGAAATGTGACGCATGTCCCCCATCCGACGATGATGAAGAATCTGGACACGATTGAGTATATCGATATGATCCTGAGTGATGATCACAGCGGGGTCGATAAACCGGCGGCTATCATTCTCGAGTCAGTTCAGGGAGAAGGCGGGATCAATATCGTCTCTGATCAGTGGCTCAGAGACATACGCGCCTTGTGCGATAAACACGACATGCTCCTGATCCTGGATGAGATCCAGACAGGATGCGGCAGAACAGGAGCGTTCTTCTCGTTCGAACGCGGAGGTATCGTCCCCGATATCGTGGTCATGGCAAAATCCCTTGGCGGTATCGGCATGCCGTGCTCGATTGCTCTGGTAAAGCCGGAGTATGATGTTCTTGCACCGGGTGAGCACAACGGAACATTCAGAGGCTTCCAGCTTTCATTCGTCGCAGGAAAGGCAGCCCTCGAGTTCATGCTCAGGGAACATGTCATCGAAGAGACCGTACGTAAAGGCAAGATCGTTCAGGATTATCTGGCGGCAAATCTGCCGCTTATCGACCCGGATCTGAACTTCCGCGGCCTTGGACTGATGTGGGGTATCGACTGCGGCGCATATCCCGCAGGAACGGCTCAGCAGATCAGACATCTGTGCTTTGAGAACCGCCTGATCATCGAGCTCTCCGGCAGGGAAGACTCGGTTGTCAAACTGATGCCGGCATTAACGACCGATGATGCCACACTGATGCAGGGTCTTGAGATCGTCCGCAACGCTGTGACGCAGGTTATCACAGCGGCAGTTGCTTCTCAGGCTACTGGTGAAGAACCGGATAACAATAAATCGTTTGCCTGAATAATTCAGGCATTTTTTTTCTTCATGGATCTTACCCGTGAAATGGAACGCCGAATCACAGATACGACATATCAGCCGGGAAGTAGGCAGAACATGATCGAATTTTTGCCACCTGTCAGGCTATGAACAGTCTATATATTCTTCTCCTCCTTCTCACTCCGGTTGGTCTGTATCTGGTTTTACTCTATCCCGGGAAATCAAGAAAAGAGCGGCTGATCCCATTTCAGACATCTTACATTGCGCACAGAGGAGTATATGACAATGCGGCGGCGGCACCCGAAAACTCCTTGTCCGCGTTTAAAAAAGCGGTCGATGCAGGCTATGGGATCGAACTCGATGTTCAGCTGACCCGTGATAAAGAAGTGGTCGTCTTTCATGATTTCGATCTGAAACGGGCGTGCGGCGCCGATGTAAAAACTGCGGACAGCAGTTTGGCAATGCTTCAGGACCATCGGCTGTTTTTGTCAGAGGAACGGATCCCTTCGTTTGAGAAAGCTCTCGGTCAGATTCGCGGACAGGTCCCGGTGATCGTTGAGCTGAAATCCGACTCCGTGTCGGATTATCATGACTTGTGCGAGAAGACAGCAGGATGCCTTGATTCCTATGAGGGAGTATTTTGTATCGAATCATTTAATCCGATGATCGTTCAGTGGTTCAGACGGAATCGCCCGGAATTTCTGCGGGGCAACTTAAGTACGAACTTCTTCAAGGAAGCTGCTCCCTTATCCTGGAGTAAAAAGTTCATTCTGACCAACTGTCTGACGAATTTTTTCACCCGGCCTGATTTCTTAGCATATGATATCCGGTATAGAAACCAGCTGTCCAACCAGATCTGCGCGCGGCTCTATCATATTTGCAGTGTGGGCTGGACGGTGAAAAATGAGGAGGAGTTGGAGATAGCAGGATCTTTTTTTGATGTAGTCATCTTTGATTCCTTTCTGCCGTGAAGATCTTGTTCATCCGTGTTGTCAAATCCCATTTTGCTATAACCGAACTGGCTCTTCGAGACCTGTGATACCGCCCTTACGAAAGCATCGCCGGTCATCATCAGAAGGCTTGCTTTCAAATGCAGGGCGATGACGAAGGCTGCCAGAACACAACCCAGCAGACAGAAGATGCACCGAAATACATAGCCTGTGATAATGAGTTCTTTGACGACCGGCATCGAGAGATCGGTAAATACGCCGAATACGAATAATAGTTTCCAAAAAGCAAAATAAATACAACAGTGACACAAACGGAAATTATCTGAAAAACGGGATGGACCGGGCGGAAATTGAACCCGCGGCCTCGTCCATGCCAAGGACGCGATCTACCACTGATCTACCGGCCCGCTAACACACTATATGTGCCTTAACCAATAGGACAGTTGGCAATAAAAAGATGTTGTTTTCTCCTTCGAAAAAATCCCGTCAATCCCTCTTGCGAATCATCGAAACCATAATTCATCACGAGGCACCTCATACATAAGATAAACATGACCGCGGTATTCGATCCTTCCCTCACTGGCATCCTGATCTTCGGCCTCCTTGCAGGGATATGTCCATGCAACAGTGTCATCTGCCTGGGTCTTATCGGCTACCTTACCAGCGGTAAAACCACCCTCGCCCTTCCAGCAATACTCAGACTCGTCACCGCCTTCTGTATGGGAACAGTTCTGACCCTTCTCCCTCTCGGCCTTCTCGCCGGACTTTTCGGCACGTATATCCTCCTCATCAACAGTACGGTCGCCTGGATTCTTGGCGGCATCCTCATGATCGCGATGGGACTCCAGCTCCTTCATCTATACAAACCGCCCATTCGGCGCATTTTCAACCGGTTCCGTCTCCCAAATGCTTATACCCTCATCGGGGCATTCCTTCTCGGCCTTTCGTTTGGAGCAATAACTGTCGGCCGGGGCGCACCCATGCTCCTCATCGTTCTCACCTACATCGCCCTCTACCAGACCCCCCTCCAAGGTCTTCTCACCATCTTCATCTATTCAGTAGGTCTGAGTATCCCTCTGTTCATTCTCAGTTCGGTCGGCGGCTCTCTTGGTCAAAAGATCCGCAAGATCACCAAACTCAGCGGAAACACCCTCGACATCATCATCGGGATCGGGATAATCCTGATCGGCATCTACTTCATTCTCACGGCATTCCTCTAAAAACCGCACACCTGAACAGACTCTTATATATCTTCGACGGAAAAATAGTATTCAGACTATGTTAGGAATCATTGGGGGTACAGCCCTCCTGCAGGCGCGTCTGCCCCCTCTGGAAAAAATCCGTGTATCAACACCCTTCGGCCCGGTCCTGGCCCATGTCGGCCGGATCGTTTTTATCAGCCGTCATCAGCACAACACGCCCCCTCACCGGATCAATCACCGTGCCCATCTCGCGGCCATGAAAATTCTCGGCGTCGACCGGCTCATCATCTTCGGCTCTACCGGAAGCATGCATGATAATCTTTTGCCGGGGAGCATCGTGATCCCGGACGATTACTTCTCCCCCTGGGACATCCCCACCCTGCACGATAACGACATCGGCCATACCCCTCCGTCGATCGATGCAGCGTTAAGAGAAGAACTCGCGCAGATCATTCCTGAGAGAAAAACGGGAACATACTTTCAGACCCGCGGTCCCAGATTCGAAACGCAGGCAGAGATCGCTTTCTTTGCCAAAAAAACCGATGTGGTCGGCATGACCGCTGCAAGCGAACTCACTCTTGCAAACGAACTTGACATTCCCGCCGCAGCTCTCTGCACGGTCGACAACTATGCTAACGGCATAGGCGGATCTTCTGCTCCGGACTATGACGAGATCGTTTCGATCTCAAAGCAAAACGGTGACCGGATAACGGCCATCATAACAAAAATCGTGGAAAAACTCGCATGACAGACACAGACATCTTTGGAAAACAGGTCCCGATTCTCATCAGAAACGTCAGCCTGAACGGAAAAATACAGGAGATCTACCTCGACGGCACAGGAATGATCGGGGCGGTCGGAGAAAAGATCACCGATCACGACGCAGAGTTCATTATCGACGGGGACGGGGCGACTGCACTTCCCGGTATGATAAATATGCACACCCACTCCCCTATGGGTCTTCTTCGGGGATATGCGGATGATATGCAGCTCTTTGAGTGGCTTTCCACCAAGATCTGGCCGACAGAGGCGCACCTCACAGAAGACGATATCTACTGGGGGGCAAAACTCGCCTGCCTGGAGATGATCCGGACCGGGACCACGACCTTCAACGATATGTACTTTAAGATGGAGTCGGTGGGACGCGCCGTTGACGAAGCCGGCATCAGAGCGTGTCTTTCCTACTGTATGATCGACGGCGGTGATCATGCGAAGTTCGAGTCTGAAGCCCGGATCATGGAATCGACGGTCAAAAATATCAGGAGTCTGCACAATCCCCGCGTGATGCCGGGCGTTTCCCCGCATGCGGTCTACACCGTTTCAGAAGAAGGGCTTGCCTGGTGCGCCGAGTACGCAAAAAAGGAGCAGATCCCTCTGCATGTCCATCTTTCGGAGACCGAGCAGGAGGTCGCCGACTGTGTTGCCGCACACGGAATGAGACCCCCGGCATGGCTGGATCACTGCGGCGTGCTCTTTGAACAGTGCATTGCGGCGCACTGCTGCTGGCTGGATGCGGGCGATATCACACTTCTTGCAAAAAGAGGGGTAACCGCAGTCCATAATCCGATAAGCAATATGAAACTTGCCGGAAACCGCGCTCTTCCTTATCCGGAGATGAAGACGGCCGGTGTGAACGTAGCTCTCGGAACGGACGGAGCTTCCTCGAACAATGCGCTCGATATGTTTTCCGAGATGAAAACAGCCGCGATCCTCCAGAAATTCTTCTGGAACGATCCGACCGTGATGCCGGCCGCTGATGCACTTAAAATCGCGTCACAAAACGGAGCAAAGGCGTTAGGACTCAATGCCGGCGTGATCGCTCCCGGCCGTCTCGCGGATCTGATCCTTATCGGCAGAAACCCGCTGAACGTGCCTTTCTTCAGCACGGATTCCAACGCGGTGTATGCAACCAGCGGGCTTGCTGTTTCGACGACGATCTGTGACGGCGTCATCCTAATGCATGACGGCGTGATCCCGGGCGCTGAGGAAATCATGAACAAGGCAGGAGATGTCGCGTCGGATCTGGTCAGACGGGCGGCCCAGGCATAACTTTTCATTTTTACATACTCTGAAAAATGACAGTGGACAAATTTCTCGCAGAAGATCTGTATGTTGATTTTTCCCACCCGCTCATACAGAAAAAAGCCGGCGAGCTCTTCTCTGATGAAACCTCGGATCGCGAAAAGGCCCTCACCGCCTATCTCTTCGTCAGAGACGAGATCCCCCATTCATTCGATATAGGCGCAGACATTATCACGGCAAAAGCTTCGGATGTGCTTCACCATAAAACCGGCATCTGCCATGCAAAAGCAAACCTCCTTGCCGCTCTCCTTCGGTCACAGAATATCCCGGCAGGATTTTGTTTTCAGCACCTGACCCTTGCAGACGACGACACCCTTGGATATTGCGTTCACTGCTTCAATGCAGTATTTCTCGAAGATCACTGGATAAAACTGGATGCCCGCGGCAATACAAAAGGCATCTGCGCACAATTTTCTCTGGAAAAACCGAAACTTGCATTTCAAAACCTGGGCGGATACGATGAATATTTTTGGCCGGGCATCTTTGCCTCTCCCCATCCTGAAACGATGCGGATGCTGGAAAAAGCGTCATCTATTCAGGATATTATTGACAACATCCCCGATACTCTCACAGAAACTCCCGACATTTCCGAGTAATCATTCGGGTCTTGTTTCCAGACGTTTTGATTCAGTGCTTAAATGAATAACTATTTATATTTTCGCGCATATGTGTACTATTGTTATGACACAGCAAATCAAAAAAATCGCCATTGCACAAGATGGAAGTCTGGTATCCCAGCACTTTGGTCACTGTATGAGCTATGCATTGTTCAACTTTGAAAACGGCAAGATGACTCGGCTTCCCGATCTGCAAAGCCCAGGTCATGAACCTGGAAAACTTCCGCGCCTGCTTGCTGCTGAAGGAGTCAACATCGTCATCGCCGGAGGCATGGGGCCGCGTGCGATCGACCTCTTCGAAGAAAACGGCATCGAGGTCATCCTCGGCGTTTCCGGAGATCTCGGCCGTGCAGCGGAAGCGTTTGCCAACGGAACGCTCACTGCGGGAACAAGTACCTGCTCGCACGACGACCATGCATGCGGCGGAGAAAACCACGAGGAACACGAGCACCCCGCCCATATCGTCTGTATCAGCTCGACCGGAACATCGCTTGACTCCCCCGCAGATCTGAGATTCGGCCGCGCCCCTTACTTCGCAGTGATCAATCTCTCATCGAATACCGCCTCGATATTCCAGAACCCCTTCACCGATGCGGAAAGCGGCGTCGGACCCAAGGTCGTTCAGCTGCTCGCATCAAACGGCGTCTCGGTCCTCATCACCGGAAAAAGCGGTGTGAATGCAAGTGCAGCACTGAAAGCCGCAGATATCGCGGCATATGAACTCGCCGAGCCGGTGACGATTGCCGAAGCACTTCAGAAGTACCTTGCCCACGAACTTTCGCCCCTTCTCTAAAAAAGAGACCGGGCAAAAATCTCTTTTTACACCCTAAAGATTCACATACCAATGAGCGTGGATGCAGGGTCAGGTTAGTTATTTGAATACTGATAACTATTTATCTATTTTCAGATGTGTGTTTATTGAATAATTAGTATATTATATATACGAACGTATATACAGGAAAGTGGTAATATCAATACTATGGATTCGCAGTGCACAGTAAATCTAACGGTCAAATATCTGACTAAAAAATGGACACTTCTGATAATTCTAGAACTTTTCAAAGGAGATAACTACACCCGGAGATTTTCTGAACTGCGAAGGAGTCTCCCGGAGATCACACCAAAAATACTTTCAGAGAGACTGCAGGAGCTGGAAGCGGAAGGCATTATCACGAATACCGTCGATGCATCGGTCATTCCCGTCCGTTCCGAGTATACCCTGACCCCTGCCGGGATCGAACTGATGGAGATCGTCAAAGCGATAAAATACTGGGCGCTCACGTGGAAAATCGATAATCTGCCCTGCGGCAGTCAGGAATGCAAACTCTGTAAACTGTGATGTCCTGAAAGACAGACACAGATGTTTTTTGTGCCCAACCATGCGCGTTGTTAATTAGTATTACAGAATAATCACATTAGTACACACCATTAGATTAACATAGCCACCATTAATAATCGAAAACAAAGAAATCAAGGGTTTAGTTAACATCACAATTAAATGTTGACAAACTTGACCGTTTTTATGGTAAAATCATGCAGATGAAATATGTGACCACCATATGCCCGTATTGCGGTACAGGCTGTGCACTCAATCTCGTTGTCCGTGACGGAAAAACTGTAGGTGTTGCCCCTTCAAATCGTTCTCCCGTATGCTCAGGAAAACTCTGCTCCCGCGGCCTTCACGCTGCCGATGCCTTGAACGAAGGGCGGGTCGTGCAGCCTGTTGTCAAAGGAGAAACCTCAGACTGGGAGACGGCCATCGGTAAAGCGGCTGAGCTTAAAAAGTATGCTGCGGGTGAAATTATTATTATCACCTCGCCGCGGATCACCAATGAAACACAGTATCTCGTCTGGAAATTTGCTCACTCATTAGGTGCCGCAATAGGCGTTATACATGGCGGATCAGGTGTTCCGACAGTGAAACTTGATGAACTTAAGGATGCTGATGTCATTCTGGCACTCGGAAACGTAATGCAGGCCCTCCCTCTTACCGGAAACAGGATCCTTCAGGCAAAAGAAAACGGCGCACGTCTCCTCTACTTAGGCCCCCAAAGTTACACGGCCGTTCAGGCAGACACAGTCGAAATAACTGACGAATACAAAGAGCTGCCGCCCGGATTCGGAGCGCTTCTGAAAAACGCAGCTCATCCGGCAGTTGTATATATGGCAAATGATTCAGCCGCTGCAAAACTCGCGGAGGGACTCGGGATCAGCGCGGCAGTATTGTACGATACAAACAACGGGCGGGGTACTTCACTCATGGGCATAGGACCTCTATCTCTCCAGGAAAGTACAAAAGCTGCCTTGGTCATCGCCGAAACACCGTTGATGGAACAGGACATCTATGCAGATATCCTTCAGAAACTTGACAGTCTCGAACTGACCGTTGTCGCAGCCTCCGCTGAGACCTCGTTGTCAGCCATCGCTGACATCGTTTTGCCGATCGCCTCACAGCACGAAAGTGATGGGACGGTTACCAACTGGGAAGGACGCGTTCAAATGCTCAGAAAAGCCGTCGACTCACCGGAGGGTGTGAAATCCCTGCAGGAAGTCCTCGCTGAACTTGCCGAAAAGATGGGATTCGGTATTCCCTCTGGTACTCCGGAGGAGATGTACACCGCACTCGCCGGCGAGATATCCGCATTTGGAAACAGCACATATGAACAGATCGCCAAACCTGAAGGCGTATTTGTTCAGGAGGTCTGAATATGTCAGAAAAAGGCGATATGTTCTATGCATGGACGAAATCCGCCGACATCAAAGGAGAATGCGGAGGGGCAGTTATTTCCCTTCTGAAGTACGCTTTGGAGCAAAAGATCGTCGATGTCGTTTTGACCGTGAGAAAAGGATATGATGTCTATGATCCTTTGCCGGTCTTTATCACCGACCCGGCAGAACTCGCTTCCTGCGCCGGATCACTGCACTGCGGTACGTTCCTTCTCCCGAAACTGATCAAAAAATATCTGAACGGCGCAAAAGACATCAAAGTAGCAATCACCGTCAAAGGATGCGACGTGAAGGCGCTCTATGAACTCGCCAAACGTCAGCAGATCAACATGGACAATGTCCTCTCGATCGGTCTCAACTGCGGAGGATCCGTTTCCCCAACCGTTGCCCGCAAAATGATCGAAGAAAAATACGGCATCGATCCTGATGACGTAGTCAAGGAAGAGATCGACAAGGGACAGTTCATCGTGATGACCAAAGACGGGCAGCATAAAGGCATCAAGATCGACGAACTCGAAGAGGAGGGGGTCGGCCGCCGGGCAAACTGTCAGCGCTGTGAGACAAAGATCCCCCGTCAGGCGGACCTTGCCTGCGGAAATTGGGGTGTTTTCGGCGAAAAAGCAGGGAAAGCAACCTTTGTCGAGATATGTTCCGCAAAGGGCGCCTCTGTATTCGACGGGGCAGTCAATAACGGCGCGATCGATATCTGCGGACCCGACCCGAAAGGGCTCGAGATCCGGGGAAAAATCGAAACCGTCATGATCAAGATGGGGAAAAAGGCACAGAAAAGTCAGTTCGATGAACTGCAAGAAGGAAGAGACCGGCTCACCACAATCATGAACTACTCATCCCGCTGTATTGCCTGCCGCGCCTGTATCGAGAACTGCCCGATCTGTTACTGTGTCGAATGCTCGACGTTAAAACCCCATCTTATTGACCAGACAAAGACGCCGCCCGACTTCATGTTTCATCTGATCAGATTCGCCCACATCGCCGACTCCTGTGTGAACTGCGGGCAGTGCCAGGAGCTTTGTCCGGCCGAGATCCCAAACGCCCTGTTCATGCATGCCCAGCAGGTCGAACTTGAAAAGATGTTTGGCCACACGCCGGGTGTTGACATGACGCTCCCGGTCCTTGCTTATGCCGAGGAACCCGAGGAACGCCGGCGTCTGAATGATACAGGTTCGGACATGATCTTTGAGAATGTATTCAGGGAGTGATAAACCTGTAAAAATTTGTTCTTTACACACAGGCCAGATGCACACCAGCTTTCATTCAGTCCAACCCTCGCAAATTCATCCACCCCTCATACTTTTTTTGCCTTCATCTGATATCCGGCCTTTGAGTCAATTTCGCAGCTCTTCTCTGTCTCATTTAAGTAGCTTGGATGACAATACCTCAGGAACGATCAGCGTTTTCTTAGAATGGTGAATCTCCCCATGGGATCTGCACGTACCTTCACACCCCGGCGTTTAAGTGACAAACGGCTTGCTCCTTTTCTCATCATACTTGCAGCAGTCTGCTGGGGAACGATTGGTATTTTTACCCGGGAACTCCAGGCCGCCGGATTCACGTCGGTCCAGATAACCGCTGCTCGCTGCGCAGTGACCGCTCTATGCGTGGTGACGGCCCTGCTGCTCACTGACCGGGAGAAACTGAAGATAGCTCCAAAGGATATCTGGCTGTTTATCGGAACGGGACTGCTGAGTATCGTGTTTTTCAATATCTGCTACTTTACGTCGATTCAGTATCTCACTCTTTCAATGGCCTCGGTACTGCTGTATACGGCACCCTTTTTTGTGATGCTGATGTCGCTGTTTTTATTTCATGAACGTATGACGGTACAAAAAGGCATTGCCCTAATTCTGGCGTTCAGCGGCTGTGTTCTGACCGCCGGGATACTTGGCGGCGGGGTCACCGGCATCACAGAGATAGGTATCCTTATCGGACTTGGATCAGGATTCGGGTATGCCTTATACACGATCTTCGGCAGGCTGGCTCTCAAAAAATATCATCCGATCACGATCACTGCATACACGTTTGTGGTTGCGGGTGTCGGCATCCTTCCTTTTTGTGATGTCGGCGGGATGATATGGCTTTCTGCCGAAAATCCCGGAATCCTGCTGTATGTTCTGATCCTCAGCATAGGATGTACGGTCCTTCCCTACTTCCTGTACACCAAAGGTCTGAAGTATGTGGAAGGAGGTAAAGCATCAGTGATGGCGTTTGTCGAACCGATGGTAGCGACCCTTATCGGGATATTCCTTTTCCATGAACAGATGACACTTGTCAACATGACCGGCGTTGTTCTGATATTTCTGGCCGTCGTTTTACTGAACAGAAGACGCGCCTCTTTCTCTGCAGATACCGACTGATTCCACCAGGTGACGAGGGACGAAGAGACGCGCGCGCATAAGCTTTTTATCTGCACTTTGTGCGTAAGATTATGGATTATTATTTTCAAAAAATCCAAGCCCAATATGAGATTTATTGCAAAATCTATTCGCAATATTCAAATAAATTTTGATTTTATGGACGCAGAGAGCTTAAATTTTGAATTGAGGGGCATAATGAGTCAAAAATCAAAATTCCCGTTTAAATTGAGTTTTTTTGAGAATGGGTCATTTTAACAAAGATTAACAACAAATACTAAGTTGGAGGGTTTCGTTATAGTTGAAATAGTATGCAGCGGAGATCCGCCTGAATCAGAGCCGATCATTCGTGTACAGGATCTGACCAAAGTCTTTGGGCATGACCCGGAGAAAGCGCTGAAACTTCATCGTTTGGGCCGGTCGAAAAAGGAAGTTTACGACGAGACAAAAGCGACGATAGCTTTGCATAACGTCTCATTCGAGGTTATGCGGGGAGAGACCTTTGTTCTTATGGGTCTTTCCGGGAGCGGAAAATCAACGCTCCTTCGCTGTATTAATCGTCTTATTGATCCGACCGAAGGTAAGATCGAGATCGACGGTGTGGAAATCGTCGGCATGGATCATGAAGAGCTGCGGCATATCCGCCGACACAAGCTTGGTATGATCTTCCAGAATTTTGCACTTCTTCCGCAAAGAAATATTCTGGACAACGTTGCCTTTGGTCTTGAGATCATGGGCGTTTCCAAAGATGAACGTAATCAGCGGGCCGAAGAGGTCCTTGAGATGGTCGGCCTTGGCGGCTACGGGTCAAGTATGCCTTCCGAACTCTCAGGCGGCATGAAACAGCGGGTCGGTCTAGCCCGTGCGCTAACGAGCGACCCTGACATCCTGTTGATGGATGAAGCATTCAGTGCTCTTGATCCACTTATCCGCCGGGATATGCAGGATGAACTGCTGGAACTTCAGGAGAGGCTTGGCAAGACGATCATCTTTGTGACCCATGATCTTGACGAAGCACTGAAACTCGGCACCCGGATTGCGCTGATGAAAGACGGATCGATCGTTCAGATCGGCACGCCGGAGGAGATTCTGACAAATCCTGAGAATGCCTATGTCGAAAAGTTCGTCGCCGATGTTGACCTGACCCGTGTCCTCACGGCAAAAGACGTCATGCGTCGTCCAGAACCGGTTGCCCAGTGCACTGCCGGCCCGCGGGTGGCTCTCCATCTAATGGAAGAGCATGATATCTCAATGATATTTGTTATCACCCGCCACCGGATTCTCCGGGGATTTGTGACGCTTGAGGACACCGTTAGTGCAGTTAAGGAAGGAAAAAATCTGTCTGATATCCTGAGGACCGATGTTGCCACCGTCGCACCCGATGCGACAATTCCCGACATTCTTTCGCTGATCGTCCAGAGTAATCACCCTCTTCCGGTGGTGGATGAGAACGGCAGAATGCACGGTCTGGTATCCCGCGCATCCATTTTGGCTGCACTCGCAAGAAAAGGAGGTGAGGCATGATGGAATTGCCGAAACTTCCTATCGGAGATGTTGTTGAGATCATCGTCGACTGGATAGAGATGTACTTCTCCTGGTTGCTTGACGCGATAAGCACAGGTCTTCGCGTACTTGTGAGCGGATTTGAGGATCTCCTGCTTGCCATACCGGCTCCGGTTTTGATCGTGCTTATCAGCGTTCTCGTCTGGTTCGTTACGCGTCATGATCTTAAAATGACGATACTGACGGCTCTTGGTCTTTTGCTGATATGGGATCTTGGTCTGTGGGAACTTTCGATGCTCACAGTGGTCCTTGTCCTCATCGCAACGGTGATCGCGCTCGCTCTGTCGATACCGATAGGGATCGCGGCCGCGAGAAGCGACACACTGAACACGATCCTTCGGCCGTTTCTGGATTTCATGCAGACGATGCCGTCATTTGTGTATCTGATCCCAGCCGTTATCTTCTTCGGTCTCGGTAGTGTGCCGGGCATTATCGCAACAGTGATCTTTGCCATGCCTCCGGCATTGCGTCTCACGACGCTTGGCATCCGACAGGTTCCTGTTGAACTTATCGAGGTGGCTGATGCGTTTGGCGCAACTCCCAGACAAAAACTGTTCAAGGTCCAGCTTCCGGTTGCACTTCCAACGATCATGGCCGGGGTCAATCAGTGTATCATGCTTGCCCTTTCGATGACCGTGATCGCTTCAATGATCGGAGCTGGCGGACTTGGGTATCAGGTTCTCGTCGGCATCCAGCGTGTGGATATCGGGATGGGATTCGAGGCAGGTCTTGCGATCGTGATACTTGCGATCATCTTCGACCGGATCACGCAAAATCTTGTACCAAAGTACGGAAGTAAGTGACAGGAACGTGCGTTCCCGTATCCGCATAAAAAAACGAAACCCCGTCAAACACGATGGAGAGTGTATGACCGCTATGAGAGTCATGCATCCTTCAGGTATTATTCACCCCCTTTACTGGGGGTAATCATTAATGGAGATAATCTATGAATCAAAAGAAAACAACACTGATCATAATCACCGGGCTTCTCGTACTGCTCGTTCTTTTCACTGCGGGGTGTGTTTCCCAGCCGTCTGAACCAGCAAAAGAGATCAGCATCGGGTATGTCACATGGGACTGCGCTATTGCCAGTACAAATGTAATGAAACAGGTATTCGAAGAAGCAGGTTATGACGTCACGCTCGTCGCGGTCGATGCAGGCCCGCTCTTCCAGGCACTTGCAAAAGGAGATGTTGATTTTACGACGACCGGATGGCTGCCGTATACTCATGAGAACTACTGGAACTCCTACGGAGACAAAATCGATTATGTGCATGAAAACATCAAGGGTGCGGCACGCATCGGTCTTGTTGTCCCGTCCTATGTAACGATCGACTCGATCGAGGAGCTGAACAGCGCTGCCGATTCGTTTGACAAGAGGATTGTCGGCATCGAGCCGGGAGCAGGTATTACATCCCGAACCGAACAGGCAATTAACGAGTATGATCTCGATTTCACTCTGGTGACGAGCAGCAGTGCAGGCATGGCGGCTGAACTCGCGTCAGCGATCAATAAAAATGAATGGATCGTTGTGACCGGATGGTCGCCGCACTGGAAGTTCAGCCGGTATGATCTCAAGTTCCTTGAGGATCCAAAGGGTGTCTACGGCGGAGCTGAGGACATCGTGACACTTTCACGTCTTGATCTGAAGACCGATGACCCGAAGGCATATGGAATCCTGAGCAGATTCGAATGGACGACTGCCGACATCACCTCGGTGATGAATGCGATCGCCGGAGGAATGTCTGAGAAGGATGCCGCAAAAGCATGGATCGATGCAAACCCTGACAAAGTAGCTTACTGGATCGGAAACGCCTGATCCTTTCTCTTTTTTTATATGGTATAAACAATCCCACCCGGGATCCGGGAATTTTCCTCAAGAAGAACATAGCTTTCAGCAAAAAGCCTATGATAAAAAAAGGGATGGTTTATGTCAGTCTCATCTGATCCTCATGCGTTATCTTATGCTTGTCCATAGGAATCAGGACAAGAAGGATAGTGACCGAGAGGACGACTCCGACGACCAGCGGGTCGAGATAACACCAAGGTGAACTGACGAGAGAGTCTACCCCGAATAGTGCATGACAGATCCCAAGCATTTTTGATTCCGCCAAGTGGCAGAAGACGGCCCAAAGAAGCCAGCCTCCGGCACCTGCAGTCATACTCCATTTTGCAGCAAGATAGGACGGATTCTTTGAGGTGATCCCATGAACGAAAGCCGGAAGAAGGGCTGCAGTACACAGACCCATAAACATGGCGGTTGCCCGTGCAATGATACTTCCAGGCATCATCACCGCGAGTATAACACTGGCGATCATCATGACCACGATACCGATCTGGTTTGCCCTGATCGAGTAGCGAACCCCTTTCATTCTGGCAAAGATATCCCCGCCGAGTGTGGTACCCATGGTATGCAGGAGGGATGATAAGGTCGACATGGCGGCCGAAAGCAGCGTGAGCATGAAGATGATAACAAAGAGTTCAGGCATCGCCGAGTTGATGTACAGCGGAATGATCGAGTCTGCATTCCCTCCGGCAGCATCGATCGCGAGCATCCCAACTGTATCCATGAAATACACATTCGTCAGAGGTCCGACGGTGAACGCTACTCCCGTCATCATCACGATGAAGAGAGCGCCGATAGGAATTGCACGGTTCAGCGATTTGCCGTCTTTTGCTGTCATGAATCTTACCGCAAGCTGAGGCTGTGCAAGGACGCCCACTCCCACGCCGAGAACGAGCGTCGTAATGACCGTCATCCAGATAGGAGATCCGAACTCCGGCATGGAGGTCCAGCCGGTCATACCCATTGAGGAGAGTGTGCTTGGAACGAGAGATCCCATTGAGTCAAGTGCACTGTTAGCCGCTGTCACGCCTCCGAGATAGATGTAGGTCAGCACAAGCAGAACACCCATACCGACGAGCATGATCGCTCCCTGGACCGCATCGGTGTACATGACGGCCATCAGGCCGCCTATTACGACATACAACGCAACAACTCCGGCAAAACCGAGCAGGGCTGTCATGTACGGGATACCCAGGGTCGTTTCAATGAAACGTGCCCCGCCGATCAGCACTGCCGCTGTGTACAGAGGCATTGCTGCGACAAAGATCGCGCCGGTAGCATAGATGATCTTCTTCGATCCATACATCTTACCGAGGAGTTCAGGATAGGTCAGGGCTCCAAGATCTTTTCCGATCCGTCTGATCCGTTTCCCCATGCATATAAAGGCGATGATCACCCCGACCACGATACACAATACGGTCAGCCACATCAGACTCATTCCGTATTGAGCGGATGTCCCGCCAAAACCGATGATGGCAGATGTGCTGATGAACGTGGCTCCGTAGGATAGGGCAATTATAACCGGATGCGTATTTCGTCCGGCAACCATGTAGTCTTCAACTTTTTTTGTTCGTCTATATCCGTAATATCCGATACCTATGATCATCACAAGGTAGAATGCGACGATGCCGATCGTTAGCTCAGTGCTTACCGTCATCATCATCACTGTCCTTGTTCCAATTTATGTATCCGTAGATTCCGCAGAATAGCAGTGCTATCAAGCAGATGAGGTATGTCATCCATACCCACGGGTCACTGATGCCTAACATAGAAATTCACCTAGTTTTGGATGATTCGAGCATTTTCGACACCATACGGTCGCTGTATCAGATCAAGCGGAGAACCATGATACGCGAACGTAACGGTGGTTCTCCTATCTAAAGAAGAAAAAGAAAACGTGGAACGTAGATAGAATGCCGCATGAATTACTCGTGCGTTCTACGTCCATGAGAATCGTTCACATGGTTTGAGTTTTATCTATAAATAATGAGCGTATTGCCGGAATAGGCAGATTTCATCCCTATATGCAGTTTCCTGCAGGAAACTACCTGTTCTCCGAGTCACTTTTTGCTTAATACCGCCGGCAATCCAACGGTGATATGTATTTGGAGACTATTATGAAAAAGAGTTTCAAACTGGAAAATCTTGACTGCGCACACTGTGCAGCAGTTATGGAAAACGGGATAAGAAAGATCGAGGGCGTTCATGAGGCGAGTATCAGTTTCATGACCAGGCGGCTTGTTCTCGATGCGGATGAGGGGCGTTTTCCCGATATCCTCAAAGAAGCTGCGGTCATCTGCAGACGGGTTGAGCCCGACTGTTTCATCAAGGAGTAACGAATCCGTTCTATGACTATTACTCTAACAAAAAAACAGCGCCGATCACTGTATCGGATAATCGCAGCGTCGGTTTTCTTTGCTATCGCCGTTTTGCTCTCAGCAAGCGGGGTCTTTCCCGAATCCTACTCGCAGTATGCCGAGTTTGTGCTGTTTCTTGCCGTTTATCTTGCGATCGGCGGGGATGTACTTCTGCGTGCCGGTAAAAATATTCTTCACGGCAATGTTTTTGATGAACATTTTCTGATGTCGATCGCGACGATCGGGGCATTTTTCCTTGGACAGTATCCTGAGGCAGTAGCAGTGATGCTTTTTTATCAGATCGGGGAACTTTTTCAGAGTTATGCAGTGGAGAAATCCCGCAGATCGATCGCTGATCTGATGGATATCAGCCCGGATCATGCATATATCGAGCGCGAAGGAGTGATCGTCTCCGTCGATCCCGATGAACTGCAGGTCGGAGATCATATCGTGATCAAAGCAGGAGACCGGGTCCCAATCGACGGCGTGGTGATCGCGGGTTCGTCAGAACTGGATACTGCTTCACTTACCGGAGAATCCCTGCTCCGCAATGTCGGTGTCGGAGATCAGGTGATCAGCGGATGTATCAACGTTAGCGGCGTGCTTCATGTTCGGGTAGCAAAGCCGCTGAGCGAATCCACCGTCACGCGTATTCTTGAGCTGGTGGAGAGTGCTGCAGGTAAAAAGGCTAAAACCGAGCAGTTCATCACAAGATTTTCCCGGTATTACACACCCGCAGTCGTCCTTGCTGCTCTGGTTTTGGCAGTGATACCACCGCTGATCCTTGCCGAGCCGTTTACAATCTGGATAGAGAGAGCCTTGATCTTTCTCGTTGTCTCCTGTCCGTGCGCCCTCGTTATCTCGATCCCGCTCAGTTTCTTTGGCGGGATCGGAGGCACTTCGCGATTCGGGATACTGGTGAAGGGAAGCAGGTATCTGGAAGCTTTGTCAAACTCTGACACGTTCGTTTTCGATAAAACAGGCACGCTTACCAAAGGAAGTTTTTCCGTAACTGAGATACATCCGGTCGGTATGTCGGAGAGTGAACTGCTGGCATTTGCTGCACATGCAGAAGCATACAGCACCCATCCGATCGCCGTTTCGTTACGGGCTGCATATCAGCAGCCTGTCCATACCGGTGATCTGACGGATATTTCCGAGTATGCCGGCCATGGTGTTACTGCCCTGTATCTTGGTCGCCGGATCGCAGTAGGAAACTCCGGATTTATGCAGGAACTGGGGGTCGATGCCGGAGATATGAATTCAGCAGGATCTGTGATTCATGTTGCCGTTGACGGAATGTATGCCGGCTGGATAGTGATCGCCGACACAGTCAAACCTACTGCCGTTCGAGCAATTGCAGAATTGAAAAAACGTGGTATCCGGCGTGTTGTCATGTTAACCGGGGATTCTCCGCCTGCGGCGGCTTCAATTGCCCGTGAATTGGGGATCGACGAGTATTATGCAGGTCTTCTTCCCCAAGATAAGATCTCAGTGATGGAGAGGATCCTGGCTAATCAAAGGGCAGGCAGCTCGGCGGCCTTTGTCGGGGATGGGATCAATGACGCTCCTGTCCTTACACGTGCCGATATCGGGATCGCGATGGGGTCGCTTGGATCCGATGCGGCTATCGAAGCGGCCGATATCGTCCTTATGGATGATGACCCTCTGAAAATCATATCTGCGATAGATATCTCACGCAGGACAATGCACATCGTTGTCCAGAACATCGTGTTCGCTCTCGGAGTAAAGTTCCTTGTGCTGATCCTTGCTGCACTGGGTGTCGCGAATATGTGGGAAGCGGTGTTTGCAGATGTAGGGGTTGCGTTCATTGCGATACTGAATGCGATGAGGACGTTGAAAAGCGATAGGGAGGGGGAAAAAACTCCCGGGCACCTATGAGATCTGATTCGAAGATGTAAGATTAATCCCTCATTTACGGCGCGGAGGGGTTAAGGATACGGGGAATAACTCAAGAGCGCACATAACTACACATATTTCCTGCAGGAAGATGGATGACAAATAACCGGATATTCGATATCCGAGAGTCTGTTTTCTCTCATTTTCCCATAGAATCGTTACAGGACCTCCTGATAAAAATCAGTAAAAATGGCTGGAAATAATTCCAGCATTACCAGAAATACACTTTTTTTAGGCAAAAAATCAGACAAACGGAGTGAAGTCGAGAGGGGACGTGACATATTCTATTATAGAATCATCTACACCGGCCGAATGATTTTTGTCCACGAATATAGGACCAAGATGCGGGCCACAAAATTCCGAACCTGCCACATTGTAATATTTCTGTTATTAATCGTATCACTTTGTTCAATATAAATTTATCAGATTTGACTTTATGAGAGCGTATATCCACCATTTAATGAAATGCTTAGAATAGAGTATGTTTGACTAATAAAGCAAGATATAAATCATTTAACAAAAAACAAATATGGAGAACTGGAGATTATTTTGTTACTAATATATTAATTGATAGTATTTTGTGTTAATTATGTATATTGGTAAAATAAGTCTGTCCAATCTCCTTGGAACAGATTTTGTCCCATTAAATAAAACTCCGTTCGGTAAAAAGCATGCGATTTGCATGAAGTAAAAACAGGTAAACATTATGGCAAAATACAAGGATGTCATCGACTTATATGATGACAATGGTAAACTCTTACGGAGTAATATATCCCTTGAGCGGATCAGCCCGCTTGTGAACCCGGCAGTCAAGAAGATCATTGACGACACAAAACGTTCCGTTGCAGTCAATCTTGGCGGTATGCAGGAAGGTCTGAAATCAGGTAAGATCGGTAAGCACCAGCAGATCCTCGGACGCGAACTTGACCTTGATATCCTTGGAAATATCGATGCTATCGAAGCAAAGATCAAAGAGTACGTCTCTGTTGAAACAGGTGACGACACGGAGATCAAACGCTTCAACGGCGGTAAACTTCTGCTCGTCAAAGTCCCCTCGGCACGTATTGCAGCAGCTGCGACCTACGATGCAGCTCTTACCTCTGTAGCAGCAGCAACGACCTACGCAGTTGTTGAGCAGTTCAACGTTGACATGTTCAACGCAAACACTGTCAAAGCAGCAGCATTCGGTACTTACCCGGTCACCATGGATCTCGCAGGCGGAGCATGTTCTATGATCATGTCCATCCCGCAGAACAACGAGTCTCTTGGATATGCACTTCGTAACATTCCGGCAAACCAGACTGTAATGATGACCCACAGAAACGCAATGCAGGGTGCAGCCCTCGCATCCACCTTCGAGCATGCAGGTCAGTTCGAGATGGGTAACGCAATCGGCCCATTCGAGCGTGCACAGCTCTTACTCTTTGCTTACCAGGGTCTCAACGCCAACAACATCGTCTACGATATTGTGAAAGCAAACGGCCAGACCGGTACTGTCGGTACTGTTGTTCAGTCCTTAGTCGAGCGTGCACTGGAAGACAAAGTCATCACGCAGACTGCAGGAGCCCCAGGCGGCTACTTCAAACCCTACGAGACCAAGGACCCGATGCTCTGGAACGCCTACGCATCCGCCGGCACCCTCGCCGCAACCATGGTCAATGCAGGAGCTGGAAGAATGGCACAGGCTGCATCCTCCACGTTACTCTACTTCAACGACCTTCTTGAACACGAAACCGGACTTCCGGGATCCGACTTTGGAAGAGTTATGGGAGCCGGCGTTGGTTTCTCCTTCTTCAGCCACTCCATCTATGGTGGAGGAGGACCTGGTATCTTCAACGGAAACCACGTCGTTACCCGCCACGCAGCAGGTGTCGCAATGCCTTGTGCAGTTGCAGCATGTGCACTTGATGCAGGCACTCAGATGTTCTCTCCGGAAGGAACCGCCAAGATCTATGGTGAGACCTTCGGTAAGATCGAAGAGTTTGCACGCCCGATCCAGGCAATTGCAAAAGTTGCATAACTTAATACCCGTATAGCAGAAGCTGACAAATCCGACCGGTAATCGGTCGGATTTTTCCGTGAATGATTGAAAAAATCTACGAAGGAACATAAAAATGGCATATACACCACAATACGGGCCGGGAACCTCCCGCGTCGCGGAAGTTCGTCGCAACCAGATGAACCCGAACGTAAAGCTCGATAAGATTCGTAATATTACTGATGAGGACCTTGTACTTATCATGGGACACCGTGCACCAGGACAGGCATACCCGTCCGCACACCCCCCGCTCGCAG
>LMVO01000005.1 GCA_002287215.1 Methanocorpusculum parvum | reverse complement strand
CCGAAACAAAAAGCTGCCAAAGAAGATCGGGATCGCAAATCCGCTGGTGAAGATTTCCTATTCGGTTCAGACAAAACTCGTGGAGATGTCGGAAGAAGCGGGGTGAGCCGCAAGGCTCGCCCTTAGCTGAGCAAACCTTTGGTTTGCTTTGCTAAGGGCGTCGACTTCGCCGCCACCCCGCCTCCGCTAAGATCGCCGTCTGCGCCGTCAATCCGCCTCCGCTGAGGTCGTCCGCTTTCAGCGTCCAACCCGCTTCAGAAAAACATATCCAGCGTAGTTTTTCTGGACTTGGTCGGATCGAACTCGTCCCAGTCCCAGCCGAGCGCGTCGAAGATTCGGTTCAGCGGTGCCTGGATCGTTTTTTCGAGCATCGTTTCCCAGTCGATCTCGAATGCTCCTGCTGGGATCTGATCCGGGTACTCATAGCAGAGCACATCTGTCTCCGGATATTTTTCAGGCATATTTGTCCGCTTGATGTACAGCCGCTTGGGCTTACTGCCGCGTTTGAAGTCTGTTCCAAGATACGTATTCGAGTAGATCGCTCCCCTTCCGTGTGAATCCAGGTGAGCATAATCGGCAAGAGACTTGTTTATCCCGCTTGGAATGCCTGCCTTTTCGAGCGGGCATCTTCCTTCACGGTAGAAGTTCAACACCTCCGGGAGATACTTTTTCACATCTTCCCTGCCGTCTCCTTTAAGGATCATCTCCAGAACACGCTCCTGTACTTCGCGGGTGATCTGCGCGGAATCCGATCTCTTCATCTCAAAGCCGGTGATATCGATCTTATCGACATCCTGCCCCTCTTTCCAGATGAGATGACCGGCATACCGCTTCTTTGCCCCGCCCTGGAAAAATCTCCGGTAGATCTTCTCGAACTTGATCGAGAAGAAGTTCATATCCGCGCCGAGCGTCTCCTCTGCAAACGACTGGTAGCTTGCGTTGAGTTCCTCCTCGATCTCGCGGGCGACCTTCATCGTCTCTTCGAGAGACATGGGAGGGATCTGGACAAAGCAGGAATCCGTATCTCCATAGATCACCTCATACCCGCGTTTGGTGATGACTGTTTTTGTATGCTGGATGATCGCACGGCCGACCGATGTCACGGCAGCCCCGATATCCCTGTCATACAGCCTGAACCGGGAAAAACCCGAGACCCCGTAGTACGTGTTCATGATGACCTTCAGCACATTCTGCTGCATATCATACAGAGTGTACTCGTCCGATCCGAACGGAAAACTGTTCCTGAGTTTTTTCCGCTCGTCACGTTCGGTCATCAGCTCGCTGATGATCGACCGGGTCAGTCCGTCCGGGGATCTTTTGAATCTGATCCCGTTTGGGGCATGGATCTCGCCTGTAGGAGATTTCGTCTCAGGAGAAGCGTTCAACGTCATCATCGCCATAGGATAGAGTGATTTTAGATCCAAAACAATGACGTTTTCTCTGACGCCTTTGCTAGGATCAAAGACGGTCGCTCCCTCAAACTCCTCGCCCGAGGCGTTTCCTTTGGACGGCAGGATGAATTTGCCGAACGCTTTTCTGAGAATATAGATGTCGATGACATTCGAAGAGTTCAGCGTTTTGTCCAGAGGACAGCCCACATATCTGGCAACTTCCTGATAGAACTCGATGATGTTGTTCTTTCTGTTGATCCCGACGCAGAGCTCCACATCCTTGAAGTTGTACTCCACCATCTTCAGGGGATCATTATCCCAGAGATCACCGAGAGTTCCGGTATACCGCACTTTGGTCTCGCCAAGTTCATCTTCGGCTACGGCGTCGAGACGATACGACTCCTTCTGACTTCCCTGCATCTTTTTGTAGGCTGCGAGAAGATCGAAGATGACACGACCCCTCATTGCATTTCGCTCGGTCATTCCGGGCATCCGGGCAAAAACCTCGGAACGGAAACCTAGGGTCTCGGCACGTTTGAGGATATACTCGGCGTCGAAGTCGATGAAGTTCCATCCAGAGAGGATGTCAGGATCCTTCTCCCGGATGTAGTCGATGAAGCCGGAAAACAGATCGCGTTCGGTGTCATAGGAAAAGATCGAGTGCGTGTTGGAAAAACATCCGCTTGGAAGCGCCGCCGCTTTATCATACGCTCCTTTGGTCTTTCCGTTCAGCACAAAGGTCGTATACCGGTCGTCGAACGAGTCATGACAGGTTATGCAGGTGACCGGGTCGCGTTCGGGTTCGGGAAATCCGTTTCTGTCATCACACTCGATATCGCACATGCAGACCCTTGGCCTGGAGATCACCGTTGCCGGTGAAAGTTCCGTGTATGAACACTCTTCAGACGGAGCACAGACGCCTCCGGTGAGGCCGGTGTCGATCAGAAACCTGGTGGCGAACGGGATGTCGGCTTCGAAATGGTGATAGTTTTCCCTGACGTTTCTGACATCGCCGGGTTTTTCCGTATAGATCCGGCGAAGAGGTTCACCTTTGATGGAGATGCCTTTGTCCTTTGTGACCTCAATCTTTTCCGCGCGGATCTTCTCGGCCTCACCTTCCCTGACCCAGAAGTAGGGGCGAAATCCGGTGACTTTCAGCTGATGGGGGGTCCCGTCGGCTTCCCGTCCGAATATATGGACGACCGGGCCGCCGGGCGCATTTGAGTATTCGGCCTGATTGATGGCGATCTCCATCTATACTCTCCTGCAGAGTCCCTGGAGAAACGCCGCAGCTTCGAGAAGTTTTTCCTGTTCCCAGGGATCGAACGTCAGGCTTTCATCGATCTTTGCGCCGGAACGTGTTACGACGGCCGGAAGACCCAGTGCGCAGCCTTCTATCCCGTAAGCGCCGTCTGCCGGAAGAGAGCAGGTGATCCGCTCGCCTTTTTCGATTCGCTCCATCATCGAGACGATGTGGTATGCCGGACCAAAAACCGTTCCGGCTTTTCCTTTGATCACCGGCATCGAGGATCCGCGAAGTCCGGTCAGGATCTCCTCTCTTACGGAATCAGGGATGTCGATGTCGAGAGCGGAGAAGAGCGGGACCTGATGTTCACCGTGTTCGCCGAGGACCTGGCCTTCCGCTTCGATTCCGAGAGCTTTGAGCGCTACGGTAAACCGCCGGCTGTCAAGAAGGCCGCCGAAGCCGACGACCTGACTCTCGTCGAGGCAGCTTTGCTTGGCAAAGTACCAGGTAAAGACATCCATCGGGTTGGTTACGACGATGAGTTTGCCGGAGAATCCTTTCAGAAGTTCCGCCGACTCCTTTGCGATCGGGAGATTTTTATCAAAAAGATCGGCCCGGGTCCTGATTTTGGGCGAACGCGAGTATCCGGCAGAGAAGATACAGTAGTCGGCGTCTTTCAGGTCACGGGGGTTTGTTGATACGGGGATATCGATCCCGTGGGTTATATCGAGTTTCTGGGCATGCTGCAGGGGTTCGCTGATATCAAAAAGGACGAGTTCGTCGGCAAATTTTCTGAGGGCCGAAACATATGCGACCTCTCCGCCTATTCTGCCCACTCCAAGGCATGCAACTATGGTCATCTGCTGTAGTATTGGTTTTGGTTGGCTTTAATGATGGCGACACTGTCTGACCGGGCGGCAAATCCCGGCGGCGATCCCTTTTTTATCCAGGCATCGCCCAAAGGATCCGCCCGCGTTTTTTTGCACGATATATTTATTGCATCCCGCTTCCCACACTAGCTTATGGCTGAACGTATCGCTGCAGAGGTCCGGTTTTGTCCGGTTCAGGAGTCGGAACTTGGGCGGATCAACGAGTTATGCAATATTCCCGAGATAGCAGAGCATTTCGAATCAATCCCTCCGGTTTCGATGGAGGCGACGCTGGCTTTATGGTCGTACATCCAGTCAGGTCTCGTCTCGCTCTGGTGTATGCATTACAAGGACCGGATAATCGGCGGAGCAGGCTTTTATTCCCAGCCGCCCGGGACCCGGCTTTCGCATAGTGCCGTTTTTTTTCTGTACATAGAACCCGCGTACTGGGGTATGAGCATCGGGACAAAGGCGATGAAGTTTCTTGAAGATGAGGTCAGTAAACGCGGTTTTATCCGAATAGAGTGTATGGTCGCCGACACCAATCCGCGTGCCGTCTGTCTGTATGAACGGTTGGGATATGAACTGGAAGGAACCAAAAAAATGGCGTTTTACCTTGACGGAAAATATACCGATCTGAAGATCATGGGAAAGATCTTCTGGGACAATCTGGCGGAAGAAGGACTTCATCACCGATAAGCCGGTCTTTTTACCGGCCGCTTGTTTTATTATAATCTATTCCCTTTATCTATGTGATTCAGATGCGCAGCGATGATGTGAAATCAGGATACACCAGAGCACCCAACCGCTCTCTTATACGCTCACTTGGGATATCGGATAAAGAGATGGACAAACCCTTTGTCGGGATCGCCAACTCCTGGAACACGATCGTTCCGGGCCATACGCATCTTCGCATGGTCGCCGAACGCGTCCGAGAGGGAGTTGCGGCAGGAGGCGGCACGCCTTTTGAGTTCAACACGATAGGCATCTGCGACGGGATCGCGATGGGACATGAAGGCATGCGGTACTCGCTTGCCTCGCGGGAAAACATCGCGGACTCCGTTGAACTCATGATCCAGGCGCACCGGTTCGATGCTCTTGTCTGTATATGTACGTGTGACAAGATCGTTCCCGGCATGCTTATGGCGGCGGCAAGGTGCAATATTCCGGCAATCGTTATCACCGGCGGGAATATGCTTCCAGGCCATCACAAAGGCTGCGAACTTTCCCTCACGGATATTTTTGAAGGCGTCGGCAAGGTGGCTGCCCACAAGATGACCGAGGAGGAACTTCATGAGCTGGAAGCCGCGGCAATGCCAGGGTGCGGGAGCTGCCAGGGCCTTTATACGGCAAATACTATGGCCTGCATGACGGAAGCGATGGGAATGTCCCTTCCCGGCTGTGCCGCGATCCCCGCAGTGGATTCAGCAAAACTTCGGCTCGCCTATGAAAGCGGTTTCCGTGTCGTTGAACTGATCAAAGCTGACATCAAACCCCGTGATATCATCACGAAAGAGTCGCTGCAAAACGCCATCGCCGTAGATATGGCGCTTGGCGGTTCAACGAACACCGTTCTCCATCTGATGGCGATCGCCCAGGAAGCGGAGGTCCCGCTGACCCTTGACGATTTTACCAGGATGGGAGGGATCGTTCCGCACATCTGCTCGATGCAGCCGGGAGGTCCCCACTCGATGCAGACGTTATATCACTCGGGCGGCATCCCTGCGGTGTTCAAACAGATCCGCCGTCACCTTGAAGACTGTATGACGGTCTCGGGAAGATCGGTGTTTGCGATCGCCGACGGCGTGAAGTATGTGGATGAGAACGTTATCCACAGTCTTACGAACGCTGTCCACAAGGCCGGCGGGCTGAAGATCCTGAAAGGCTCGCTTGCGCCGAACGGATCGGTGATCAAATCGTCGGCAGTGATCGATGCGATGTGGAAGCATGAAGGACCGGCACGCGTTTTCGACGGAGAGAATGAGGCGATGGATGCGATCCTCACCGGAAAGATCGTTGAGGGCGACGTAATCGTCATCCGGTATGAGGGGCCGAAAGGCGGACCCGGTATGCCGGAGATGCTTTCCCCGACCTCGGCGCTGATGGGTCTTGGCTATACCCATGTTGCTCTCGTAACAGACGGACGATTTTCCGGCGGAACACGCGGCCCGTGTATCGGTCACGTGGCTCCGGAAGCAAAGGCAGGCGGACCGATCGGTCTGGTCCGTGAAGGGGATATCATAAAGATTGATCTGTATGAGCAGACGCTGGATCTTCTGGTAGATGCGACGGAACTTGCGGAGAGAAGAAAAGCGTGGGTTCCAAAAGAGCGTCAGCTGAAAGGCGTTCTTGCACGCTATGCACGCTACGCCGGTCAGGCCGATAAAGGCGCCGTTTTGGAATAATCCTCTTTTTTCGGGCATTCTGCGGAAGAATGACGCGGGTTTCCAAACGACCGCATGATGCCAAGTATTATCCCCTTCTTCTCATCAAACTGATTATGCAGACTCAGGTCCCTTTTGCCGAACTTGAAAACCGGATGCTCCGTTTTCATGCGCAGATGGACCGCAAGCATCCTGAATGGACATTTGCTGCGGTCTTCGGCAAGGTAAATCTCTATTACTTCACCGGCACGATGCAGGACGGCGCGCTTTTGATCTCACGGAATGGAGAGCCGGTTTTCTGGGTGAGAAACAGTTATTCGCGTGCTCTTGACGAGTCTCGATTCGCTGATATCCGTCCGATGGAAAGTTTTCGCGATGCGGCGGCCGCGTCACCCGTTACCGGCGAGACCCTCTATACTGAAACCGAGCTGATCTCGTATGCGCATCTGCAGAGGTTTCTGAAGTATTTCCCGTTCAGACACATCGCCTCAGCAGACAGGGAGTTCGCCGACGTCAGATCAGTCAAAAGTCCGTATGAACTGGCGCTGATGAAAAAATCCGGCGATATCCACCTTCACGTCCTGGAGGAACTTGCCCCGGGCATGTTGAAAGAGGGTATGAGCGAAGCTGAACTTGGCACCGCGCTGTATCAGGTCATGGTGCGTGAAGGTCATCAGGGGATCGTACGGTTTGGGATGTTTGATACGGAAGTCCGGATGGGTCACATCGGATTTGGTGAGAGTTCTCTGTATCCGTCATATTTCAACGGAGCGAGCGGAAACCGGGGTATCGGGCCGTATGCTCCGGTGCTTGGAAGCCCTGACCGGAAACTGGCGTCCGGCGATCTGGTGTATCTTGATGTGGGGTGCGGATATCACGGATATCTGACAGACAAAACGATGACGTACGTGTTTGGAAAACCGCTGCCGGAACCGGCGGCCGCTGCCCATTATCAGTGCGTTGAGATCCAGAATACGGTTTCTTCGATGCTGAAACCTGGTGCCGTCCCGTCAGAGATCTATCAGACGATACTGGATGATCTTGATGAGGAGTTCAAACAGAACTTTATGGGCTATAAAGACCGGCGGGTGAAATTCCTCGGTCACGGGATCGGGCTTTTGATCGACGAGATGCCGGTGATCGCAAAAGGGTTCGACGAGCCGCTTGTCGAGAACATGACGCTCGCTGTAGAACCGAAGGCCGGCATAACCGGCGTCGGGATGGTCGGCATCGAAAATACGTTCATAGTTACCCCGCGCGGCGGGGAGTGTATAACCGGCGGGAATACCGGACTCATCCCGGTGAACCGGCCGGACTGATCCTGTGACGGTCGGTATCCTCACACCCGTTTTTCAATATGATTTCACCTTTTTGCTCTGATCAAAGATTCTTTACCTCGGTCCGGCTATCCTATTTATTAAGTAGTCAGAACTCTCACTAATATACACACTATCATGGAACGTGACAACCAACCGATCAACCTGAAAGATGTCCTTGTCGAGATGAAGGACATCAGCGAACTTATGGTTGATCTGGCTTATTCCGCGGTGCTTTTCGAAAGCAACGCCATAGCTGATGAAGTCATAGAACTCGAAGAACGTATGAATGACCTTGTCTACCAGGCACGTATCACCAGTATGATGAGTGTACGGCGTATAGAAGAGACCGAACCGATGAGCGGCCTTCTTCAGCTTGCCGAAGCCTCTGAGAGGATATCCAACCATGCGGCTGATATCGCAAAAAATATCATGCGGCACGTCTCCTTTCCGGCAAACCTGCGCAGAGCTCTCCCCGAGGCGGAAGAAGCCACTCATCGGACCGTCGTTGCCGCCGGAAGCCCCCTTGACGGCGCACGTCTCGGCGACATCAAGCTCCAGTCAGTAACCGGGATCCGGATCATCATGATCCGGAGAATGCGTCAGAGATTCTACGATCCTGACAAACACACGGTCCTCCGCTCCGGCGACGTCCTAGTCGGACGAGGTCCTGAGTACGGATTTCCCGAACTCTGCGAACTGGCAGGTCAGCCGGTCCCCGGTGATGATGATCTGACTCCGTCTCCGATCAGCGATCTCGACCGTGCGGCCGCTCTCATGATCGAGATGAAAAACATCAGCGAACTCTCCGTCGGCCTTGCATACTCGGCTCTGCTCCATGAAAATCTGGATCTGGCAAATGAAGTCGTGGCGCTCGAAGAGGAGCTCGACGAGATGCGGCTTCGGCTCGATCTGTGGACCCTCGAAGCGGCCAAACGCACCGAGGATGTCGCAAGTCTGCGCGGAATGCTGTATATGTCTTCGTTTGCCGAGTCGATCTCGGACGCGGCAAGCTCCATTGCTGATGTCGTTCTTCGGGAGATCGAAGTGCCCGCGATCCTCAAACGGATCGTTCGGGAGTCTGATGAGATCATTGCGTGGGTCACGGTCCATGAAGGATCCACTCTTGACAAAAAATCCCTTGCTGAGTCTCATGTAGGTACCGTGACCGGAATGGTCATATTTGCCGTAAAACATGAAAACAGATGGATCTATCGTCCTGGGCGAAACGTCTGTCTGTATGCCGGCGACCTTCTGGTCGCCCGCGGCAGACGTGACGGTGAAGAAAAGCTCTATGGTCTCTGCGGTGCAGATACCGATGAAATAGAGGATTTTGAAGAGGAATAATACTAATGACAGATATCGTATACCGGCTTGGTCCGGGTTGTGAAGTCGATGACATCGTTGAAGGCAGCATGTACATCGGCAAAGTCCAGGGTTTTGCGACCTTTGGCACCTTCGTTCAGTTAAATGACAAAACCAAAGGTCTTCTCCATAAAAGCAATGTGCTGACCGATAAACAGGAACGCGATTCGATCATCGTTCTCGTCAATCAAGTCCGTCCCAACGGCAATATCGATCTCCGGGAGGTCATCCTTCAGGAAGGAAGCTATGAGACCCAGCTTGTCGCAAAAAAAGTCACGCTTACAAAACTCTCCGATCTCGCATCAAAGATCGGCAGAAACGTGACGATCGAAGCTGATGTCGTGCAGATCAAACAGACCTCGGGTCCGACCATCTTCACCATCTGTGATGACTCAGGCGTCGAGGATGCGGCGGCTTTCACCGAAGCGGGCGTCCGGTCCTATCCTGAAGTAAATCTCGGCGACATCGTCAGAGTATTCGGCGAAGCCACCCGCAGAAACAACCAGATGCAGATCGAGGTCTCCGGCATGCAGGTCCTCAAAGGAGAGGAAGCCGACAACGTCCGCGGCCGGATCAACCGTGCACTCGAAGCCCGCGCCGAACCTCCGGAAGTCAGCCCGATGGTCAAAAGCGATGTCATCGAAGCTCTCTGGCCCGAGATGCGGAAACTCGCAAAGATCGTTCGTCGTGCCGTTCTCACTCAGCAGCCGATCATCATCCGTCACCACGCGGATGCCGACGGAATCTGTGCTGCTGTCTCTGTCGAAACAGCCGTGACCCAGTTCATCCGGGACAATGGCGGAGATCCGGATCAGGACAACTTCCTTCTGCGCCGCTCGCCCTCAAAAGCTCCCTTCTATGAGATCGAGGACGTGACCCGCGATCTGGACATGATGCTCAAAGACAATGTCCGGTTCGGTCAGAAACTTCCGCTCATCCTTCTCATGGACAACGGATCGACCGAAGAAGACATGCCGTCATACAAGATGACCGAGGTCTATGGTCTTGACGTCATCGTTGCCGACCACCACCATCCCGATGACACGATCGACAAGTATCTCCTTTGCCATGTCAATCCCTATCATGTCGGCGGCGACTTCGGCGTCACTGCAGGCATGCTTGGAACGGAAATTGCCCGGCTGATCAACCCCGCCGTCGAATCACGCATCATGCATTTCCCGGCAGTTGCCGGCGTTGCGGACAGAAGCGAGGCTCCCGAGCTTGACTCCTATCTTGCATTGATCGAAGGAAAATACACCCGCGATGAATGCAAGGATATGGCCCTGTCCCTTGATTATGAGCAGTACTGGCTCAGATTCAATGACGGACGCGAGATCGTCAAAGACATCCTCAATATCAACAATGCTCCGGAACGCCATCTAAAACTCGTGAACCTTCTCGTAACCGAGGCAAACCTCGCGATCGAGGATCAGATGAACACCATGATGCCGCATGTCCATGATCAGAAACTCACTTCCGGTGCGAATCTGTTCCTTGCCGATATGGAGATGTTTGCACACCGGTTCACCTTCCCGCCTCCGGGCAAATCCTCCGGCGAAGTTCACGATATCCTCTGCAAGAAGTATGTGAACGAACCCGTTGTCACTCTCGGCCTTGGTCCGGACTTTGCGGTCATCAGATCCCGCGGCGTTCGGATGAATATCCCGCAGATGGTCAGATCCATGCGGGATGAGATGCCCGGAGCAGGGATCTCCGGCGGCGGTCACCTGGTCGTCGGCAGCATCAAATTCGTTGAGGGTATGCGGACGCAGGTCATCGAAAAGATGGTCGAAAAAATCTCTCAATTTCCGGCAGCATCACTCTAAAACACCCGGATAACTTTTTTTTGATCAGTTTTGATTATGCAGAGCCTTCATAACAATATCTTTATAATGTAAAAGATACAATACTTACGTGAGGTAAGTCAAAATGGCCGAACCTAAAACAATTCTTGAACGATACAACGAAACCCAGGCGAAGATCCTCGGATACCTGAAAGCAGGTGTATCCAAGGGCGGGAGATTTTTTAAAGCGAAGTATATCGCAAAAGATCTCGGTCTCTCTTCAAAGGAAGTTGGGACAAATCTCGCCATCCTCTCCGAAATCTGTGATGAGCTGGATATCAGCCGCTGGAGTTACTCCAACAGTACCACATGGATGGTAACAAACAGATCGATGTAAATAGAATATCTGATATCACCCCGATATTCCCTTTTTGTTTTCCCGGAGGAAAACAACAAACTTAATTACTGTTCCTTTCCTCTATGTTAGTATGGCTGTTAAAATTTTTGAGATAGTGGAAACCTTGGAATTTGTATCTGATATCGACGGGGAAAAGGACTGTCTTATGGCGCAGCAGGGTCCTCACTGGTTCAACATAGATGTCCCGAAAGGCTCCGGTCTCAAGGCCGGCGACAAAGTCCGTGTCATCGTCGAGAGGGCTGAATAGGCACAAGGATATGGAACGCAAACCTCTGCTGATCATTGCAGGCCTGGTCTGTCTGGCTGCCGTGATTGGTCTGATCATCTTGTTTACCGGGGGGGCATCCCTGACTGCGGGGACGTCCGTCTACGAGGACGGCGTCTTAACGACCCCTGTCCATTATAATGGTGAACCAAAAGACGTCTGGTTCCTTTACAATATATTCCGTCAGGATACTCTTCTCTCCTCAACGCAGGTGTGTGAATCCGAATCTGTTCTTGGGACGCTGATACAGGGCGACTCTGTAACGGAACTGCAGATTGATCTTTCGCCAGGCGAGTACAAGGTTTTTATCTATGTTCTCGAACGTGATGAAGGAACGAAACGTATAACCGGCTTCATTCAGAATATTCAGATCAGATGATGCAGATCTTTGACAATGCCCTTCTTTTTGATCCTGCGGGTGCAGAGTGGCGGCCGGCAGCGTTTTCTGCTGAAGACGGTCTGGTGTGCGCTGTTGGCGCTCCGGGCTCTCTGACGGGACATCGGGTAACCGACCTTGGCGGCGCCCGGGTCGTTCCAGGCTTGATCGACGCCCATGTCCATATCGAAAGTTCCCTTCTCACTCCCCGCGAGTTCGGCCGGCTGTCCCTCAGAAACGGCGTGACCACAGTGATAGCCGACCCTCACGAGATCGCAAATGTCTCGGGTTGTGCCGGAATCGATTTCATGATCCGGGATGCGAAGAGTTCGCCGGCTGATATTTTTTTCATGATCCCTTCCTGCGTGCCGGCGACCCCGCTGGATAAAGGCGGCGCGGTCATCTCCGCAGAGGATGTCGCCTCTTACAAAAACACTCCTTCGGTCATCGGGCTGGGTGAGATGATGAATGTTCCGGGCGTGCTTTCCGGCGATCCCGAGGTCCTTGCAAAGCTGGCCGTCTTCGATCACATCGACGGCCATGCGCCGGGACTTTCCGGCGAAGCGCTCTGCAGCTATGTGGCCCGGCATATCAAAACGGATCATGAGTGTACCTCCGCTGATGAAGGCCGCGAAAAACTCTCTCTTGGGATGTATGTCCTTCTCCGGGAAGGCGATGCCGCAAAAAATATCGCCGCTTTGTCAGAGATCGTAAATGATATGACGGCGTCCCGCTGCTGTTTCTGCACAGACGACCGGCATACGGACTCTCTGGTCCGTGAAGGTTCGATCGATCATTGTATCCGGGTCGCGATGAACTGCGGGATGAAACTTGAGCATGCTCTCCGTCTTGCGACGCTTTCCGCTGCCGATTGTTTCGGTCTGGCCGACCGCGGGATGATCGCCCCCGGAAGGGTCGCGGACTTCTGCATACTGGTGGATGGTCCCGAATTTGCGGTTTTGGAGGTGTATAAAAACGGCATGCCTGCTTCATCGATAGATATGCCGGGCAGCTCTCCGTCCTGCGCTTCGCCGCCATTTTCCTGCCGTGTTCCAAAAAAGGAGGAACTTGCTCTTCCTGCGGGAAAACTCCGGGTCATCGGCCTTGTTCAAGGTGAGATCATAACGGAGGTTCTCGACAGTGAGACGGCCGGAGATCTCTGTAAAGTCGTGAGTGTTGACCGGTACCGGTCCGAAGGGTCTGGTGTGGGTCTTGTTTCAGGATTTAACTTTAAGAAAGGCGCGATCGCGGCATCGATCTCGCATGATGCCCATAACATCATCGCGGCAGGCGTCACGGATGAGGAGATCATTCTGGCGATCCGCGCTTTGACAGACGGCGGCGGAGGTATGGCAGTTGTCTGTGACGGAAAAACGAGCGTCCTTTCCCTCCCGTGCGGAGGGCTGATGACCCCGCTTGCGTATGAAGAGGTCGCACAACAGCTGGAAGAGCTTGCCGGCCGGCTGAAGATGACGGGCGCATCTCCGGCGGCGTTCATGAACCTGGCGTTTCTCTCCCTTACGGTGATCCCGCATCTCAGGATCACGCCCCGTGGTCTATTCGACGGAGATCTCTTTCAGGATGTGCCGATCCGGTTTTCGTAGGGGAAAAGACTATCTCGTTTTCGAGACATACGTATCACAATGAACCTCTCCCGGATCTTTTCCCTGATAATGATAGCAGCACTCCTGCTCCTCTTCATTCCAGGCCAGGCTTTAGCAAATTCCGGGGTGATCATCACGCTTCCTGAGGGGAATCAGACGGTCTCCGGCGATTCTTCGGTGCTGACTGAAGGATCCAACCGGTACGGATATCTGACCGTCCGCTCCATGGACATCGCTCTCTCGGGAACGGAAGCGGAGATCACCGTGCAGTATGAGGTCACCCCCTGGATCGCGTTTCTGGTCTTTCTTTTCGGCAAACAGGATCTGAAAAACCGTGTGCTCTCGGTTGTCGGATATCCTGAGCCGGGAAAAGACAGCCAAACGGCGGTCTACACCTATGTTGACAACAGTCGTGCGGTCATTGTTGTAAAAAATGCGGTGATCGATTATGAGGACGGATCTTACTGGTATCCGGCTCACACCTTTGGAACGGTGATCCCGAAACTGACGTTCATCATCGGTCCTGCCGAATCAAAGATTTACAGCAATATCAAGGTCATGCAGAAAGGTTTCGGGTATTTCCAGTAAGGGTCCCGGTATCTTTTTCAGTACTTAACTTTTTTATACACGGGTTTTCTTTTCTTTCCGTTCGTCTCTTCCTCCTCCAGTTTCAGTCTCATCTCTATCCATGCCCGGACTTGTTTCTGGACACGCGGTCTGAGATAGATGCCGAGAAATGCGACTCCAAGGCCTGCTATCGTGAGGAGCATCATTGCGATGATCCCGTCTGTAGTGTTGAACGGGAACGGTTCGACCGGAGAGATGGACAGGAAATAGATCACTGCACCGTAGGCTATCATACCGATCGCAACAAAAAAGAACGGCACGACAAATATCCGTGAGATCCCTGCCTGATAATTCTGGACGTAATCCGTGATCTTTCCGGCTGATGCCACCAGTCCGGCAACGATGACCCAGATGAGCGCTCCATACAGGAACGTCAGGCCGAGATAGAGGATGCCGACGTCTCCCGAGTTTGGATAATTGGCGATCACGCTCATCAGCCCTGAAATGATCCCGGCGATGACGAGAATGACTGCGACCAGATAGGCAATAAAGGAGAACTGTCCCTTTCTGAACGATTCGGTTACCGCGTGCCAGACGTAGACGAAGTACTGGTCGAAGTTGAACCCTTTGAACAGAAGATATAAGCCGATGATCCCTACTGCCACCAGAACTGCCGAAATCCCGGGTGCCAGCAAGGCGACCAGGGCATAGAGCAGAAGGACCAGGCCGACCGGCAGGAGCACACTTCTTGCGATCTTGGGGTCGTTCAGCAGCTTTTTGATGATATAATAGGTCCCTTCAATGTTTGGCAGCTGTTTGATGATCACGCGTACAACGCTTGCCACCTTCAGATGTGACTGGATGATCGGCAGAACGTATTCATCCTCCGCCCCGTCGGAGATGAGTATGCAGTCGGTGGATCCGGTGATCCCGATGACCTGTTCGAGCAGTTCGCCTATCCGCCTGTCGCCTTCGAGCATATTCATATGGTTGCCCCCTATTACGGCGACCTCTACGTCCTCGCCTTCTGCTTTCAGCTGGTCGTAGGTTTTTATTGCCTGAAAAATGGCATTCGTATCGGAATCTTCCGGATCAGCGATGCCGAGCCGTGTGGCTGCATCGAGACATGCTTCCCTGCCGACCGCGGGGCTCTCGACACCGGCCTTGTATCCCACGTCGTCATCTCTGTCAATGCTCAGAATCAGCGTACGTGCCCTCATTGTTATACAGTTACCATTTATGGATTAAATATCTGTGGGAAAAAAGCGGGAAAAAATATGGGTTATATTTGGAAAACTTCAGATAAGCTTTGAGCGCTGAAGTTTTAATAAGTCCTCGGTCGTCAGCCTCTCGCCGCTCTTGAATGCGTTGAAGATGGTTTCTGCTTCCTTTCTTGCGGACTTGTTCTCTTTTACGCTCTTGACTTTCTTCTGCTTTGAGCGGATGCCTGTCAGGACCTTATCATAATCACGCAGCTGTTTCTGGCATTCAAGGAACTGTTTGTGCTCTGCATCTGCAGCTTCCTGTGCTTCAACGAACTGTTTGTGTTTTGCATCTGCACCTTCCCGTGATTTGTCGGCTTTTCTGTAGCACTCGACCATAAGGTCGTGGTGTTTCTGGGCGAGCTCGGCTTTTTCAGTAACTTCTGCATGGATAGCAGAGGCCTGTTTGCGGTACTCGCGTGCCTCGATTAAACGGGTGCGGACTTCTTTGTTCTGTTCGTGCTCGACTTCCTGGTCCTTGAGTTCGGCTCTGAGCTGTTTGATTTTGTCAACAAGCTCATTTTCCTTCTCTTTGGACATCTGTTCAGTCTGCTGTCTCTCTTCGAGCTGGTCGATCTGACGCTGGATGTCTTTTGCGGAGGGTTTCTTTTCGTGGCTCTGCGCCGCGGAACCGGTTCCCTGTTCGCCTCTGAGGGCATCGATCTCTTCAAAGAGAGTGTTTGCCTTGTCGTTTAACTCGTTCCTCTTCTCTTTCAGGGACTGAACGTCGTTATTGGACTGGTCACGGAGCTCTTTGTTTTTCTGTGCGTCCTCGACATACTGGCGGGTTGCGTTGTTCAACTCGTTTCTCTCGCGGGCAAACTGGCTTGCCTGGGAGTTCAACTCGTTCCGCTTTGCTTTGTGTTCTTCAGACTCTTCAAGGAGTAATTTTCTTTTATCGACAAGATCTTCGGTCAACGTTCTTACCTATCCTGAGCAGCCGTCCGCAGAGAGATGGATCCAAGGGTCGCCCGCGCTGGAGATAATACCAAAATGCATGAAAAATGACGCAAAAACAAGTGCAAAGTTTCAATGATAGTATTCAATCTCCTGTACCGGCGGCCGACTCGTTGGAATCTTCCGACTCCGCAGATATACGACTTTCCTATAATTAGTGGTGGTATGGGGAAATAAAGGTGTCGTATACTTCTTATGAAAAAACAGTCTTTTTTACCACAACCCCTGTATCATAGGGTTGGGGTGTTTTGGGCAGACGGTGCAGGTGTCTGCCGGAGTATATGCCCAAAAAGGATGGGCATACGCCAAGGCGACGACGTACCTTTCGGCGTTATGCTTCATCCTGGCGGGGTATAGTATTGCGGTGTGTGGAAGTATGGCGTTTTACATGATCCAGTCAAACGAGGAGCCGCTGCGTGCAGTGGCAGTGTTTTGCTGATGGGTCATGGGAGAGGCGGATGGACTGTGTGAGGATGGTGTCTGGGAGGAGTTGCCTGCCTGGAAGGTGGTGACCGAGTGGCCGCCTAAGATCTGCGGGCACTGGATACCGGTCATGATGGCCATGACTGATACTTTTCCTTCGAAGTCTTTGCGGACCCGTGCTCCCCAGATGACATCTGCATGCGGGTCAAGTTCGTAGGTGAGCTGCTGGGCGATCTCTTCCGCATCGTGGAGGGTGAGATCGTTTCCGCCGGTGATATGGATCAGACTGCCGGTTGCTCCGCGGAAGTCGATGTCGAGAAGCGGGTGGGCAAGACAGTCGCGAATGACGGACTCAGCCTTGTTCTGCTGTTTGGATTCGCCGACGAGCATAACGGCAAGTCCGCCCTTGCTCATGATCGCGCGGACATCTGCATAATCGATGTTGATCAGTGAGGGTTCGGTGATCGTTTCGGAGATGCCTTTGACAGTCTCGGCGATCAGCTGGTCCATGACAGAGAATGCCTGACCGAGCGGCAGATTCGGCACGAAGTTCTTGAGTCTGTTGTTGTCGAGAACGATGACCGAGTCGGCTGCCTGGCGCATTGCCTCGAGGCCGTCTTCGGCTTTGAGCATTCTCGCCCGCTCTACCTGGAATGGGTAGCTGACCATTGCAATGACGATCGCGCCGTGTTCTTTGGCGATCTGCGCGACGACCGGCGCGGATCCGGTTCCGGTTCCTCCGCCCATGCCTGCGGTGACAAAGACGAGGTCCGCATCTTTTAAGATCTCTTCAAGGGTGGGGCGTGCCATCTCGGCGGCACGGCGGCCCACGTCCGGGAATCCGCCGGCTCCAAGGCCGCGGGTCAGGGATTTCCCGATCAGAACGCGCTTATCTGCCTGGATCATGTCCAGGTGCTGTTTATCGGTGTTGATGGCGATGGTTTCGGAACCTGCGACCTTCATGTTGTGGAGTCTGTTGATCGTGTTGTTTCCTGCGCCGCCGCACCCTACAATAACGATCCTTGGCTGTCCGAGCATGTCATCGTCGTCAACGATGGATGTCTTCTGAATTCCTTTTTCGAGCTCTGAGTTCTTCAGCGCTTCATTGATAATACTCTGCATTTTTTGTAAACACCCCAATGATTTTACTGTTATAATCGTGCGTCAAATGTGACAATCTGGTCATTATCACGCACTATCCTGTCTCCCCGCTTGGAAAGATACTCTCTTACTGCATAACGGACTGCCTCTGAAATAGTGGGAAACTCGCCTGTCTGGACAAGTTTTTCAAGCAGTTCGACCTGCTGGGGGGGTAGGCGTATGGTGACTCTGTCCATTTTAACTCCAATCTGACTTTTGTCAGCCAATTGTCTGTCCTTTGTCTGACAAATGTTAGACATAGAGCTGACGTCCGATCTTGGACAAAATCTAATTGGATGTTTGATTATATAAATATATCGTGTGGTATTTGTGTGTTAACACAAAATCAGTTTCTATCTGTGGTATATTTATGCCGCCGGAGACTAAGATTATACTACAAAATGCAGAAACATTTTCCTGAGAAAGCGGTCCATGGCGGGCGGATTATTGCTCTAAGGCAAAAATATGGTCCGGATCTTCTTGACGTGAGTGCAAGTATGAATCCGTTTCTGCCTCTAATTTCGTGCGATTTTCAGGAGATCGATCTCTGCGTGTATCCTGATGATACATATAGTGCATTAAAGGATAAAATCGGACATGTTTTTTCCCGGCCAACCGATGAGATCTGTGTGGGGAACGGTTCTGCAGAACTGATCAGAGTCTACTGCAATGTTCTTCTCTCTCCAAACGACACGGTCAGGATCGATCCTCCGACATTTGGGGAGTATGGTCTTTCTGCGAAACTTGCCGGCGCCAATGTTGTTTCCGGCAGGGATGCTGATCTCCGGATCATCTGTAATCCGAACAATCCTACTGGAATTCTGCGATCACGCGAAGAAATGCTCGCTCTTCTGGATGACTGTACGAAAAAGAATTCCCGGCTCTTTGTGGATGAAGCTTTTATGGAGCTCGCTGCACGCAATGAATCCATTTCTGATATCAGGTCAGATGATCTTTTTGTGATGCGTTCGATCACCAAATGCTTCTCGGTTCCCGGGATCAGATTCGGGTTCGGTTTTGGTCCTGCCGATCTGATCGAAAAGATCGAGACGGTTCGGACCCCCTGGACGGTGAATGCCTTTGCGGAAGCCTTTACTATGCGGGCTCTTGATCACTATGACGATCTCGTTCTCTCTGCGGAAAAGATCTCTGCTGAACGTGAGTGGTACTTCGCCCGTCTCACCGAACTTGATCTCTCCTTCGAACCAAGTTCGGTGAACTATATATTAGTGCATCTTGGAAGAAATGCATCGGAGTTCACCGAGTCGATGCTTGAACACGGTGTTCTTGTAAGGGACTGCACGTCGTTTGGTCTCTTTGAATCGATCAGGATCTCGGTCGAGACGCGGGAGAAGAACCTCCGTGTCGTGGAGGCCCTGTCTGCATGCTTGCGCTGATCCTTGCCGGCGGTGAGGGATCCCGTCTCCGCCTCGGAGAAAAAGCTCTGGTCATGGTCCATGACCGGCCGATGATCGCCTGGGTGATCGAGGCATTCATTGACGCCGGGTGTGAACCTGTCGTTGTCACTTCCTATAAAACGCCCTTCACCCGGAACTGGTGTCGTGCGAACAATGTTCTGTTTATCGATACGCAGGGGATCGGATACGTCGAGGATCTCTGTGAAGCAGTCGAGATCTCCGGAGAAGACGGCCCGCTCTTCACCTCCGCGGCGGATATCCCCTGCCTCACGGCAGACATCATCGGGCAGGTTCTTGAGGCATATGATGCATCAGGCAAACCCGCCTGTTCGACCTGGGTCCCGCTTACGCTCTGTGAACGATACGGCATGCAGCCGAGATACCGTGAGGAGATCAACGGGGTCGCGGCAACGCCGTGCGCCGTCAATATCTTCATGGGAAGTCTTGTTGCCGAAGTGCAGGACGAACTCTGTCTTTTGCTCGATGAGCCGGGTCTCGCGTTCAATATCAACACGCGTGAAGAGCTTGCGGTTTTAGAACGGGAATTTTGTTCCGTTCGTCCTTGCTAGCAGACATCTTTTTTTCTGCAAACCCAAAAAGCCGTAAGTATAAACACTCCGTCCCGCCAATACTATCTACTCAACATGGCAGATGCAGATATTCGAAACGATATATATGTCCTGGCACTGGAAAACGCGGTTAAACATAAGACCGTTCCCCGTGCCGGCGCAATTCTCGGAAGTGTGATGGGTGCCCACCCTGAACTTCGTGCGAAAGCAAAAGAGATCAATACACTTATCCCGGAGATCCTCGCCGAAGTCGCCGCTCTTTCCGTCGAAGAACGTGAAGAAAAACTGATGTCTCTGAATCCGGGCGCGATAGAAAAGATGCATGAAAAAAAGGAGCGGAGCCATGAACTTCCCGACCTTCCAAACGCCGAATCAGGGGTCGTCATGCGCTTTGCACCCAACCCATCCGGGCCTCTCCATCTTGGACACGCCCGCGCTTCGGTACTGAACGACTATTACGTAAAAAAATACGGCGGCAAATTCTATTACCGCGTCGAAGATACCGACCCAAAACGCGTCGATCCGGCAGCATATGAGATGGTCACCGAAGATCTTGCATGGCTCGGTATCGGGATCACCGATGTGATTTATCAGTCGGATCGTTTTGAGATCTACTACGCGTATGCACGCGAACTTCTCGAGCTCGGCGGGGCATATATGTGTACCTGCGAGAACAACGAGTTCCGCGAGAAAAAGCTCAAGAAGATCGCCTGTCCGTGCCGCGAGATATCCGTCGAGGAGAATCTGAAAAGGTTCGACGACATGCTTGCCGGAAAGTATGCCGAAGGCGAGATCACACTCCGGGTAAAGACCGATATCGCTCATCCCGATCCGGCGGTCCGCGATTTTGCCGCGATGCGTGTTTTAACGAGCACGCCCCACCCGAGAAAGCCGGAGATCTTTGTCTACCCGCTGATGAACTTCTCGGTGGCGGTCGATGATCATCTTCTTGGGATGACGCATGTTATCCGCGGGAAGGATCATATCGCAAACACCCGCCGTCAGGAGTATATCTATAATTACTTCGGCTGGAAGATGCCCTACTTCTATCATTACGGAAGAATGTCGATCGCCGGACTCGAGTTGTCCACGTCCGGCATGCGCAAAGGGATCAACGAAGGTCTCTACACCGGATGGGACGACATCCATCTCGGAACGCTTCGCGCTCTTGCACGCCGCGGCATTCAGCCGGAGGCAGTTCGCGCTGCCACGATCGATATCGGCATGGGCGATACGGATATATCGTTCTCCTGGGAGAATCTGTTTGCCCAGAACAAGGCGGTCATCGATGCCGGAGCGGATCGGTACTTCTTCGTTCCGGAGCCAGTTGAGGTGGAGATCACCGGCGCTCCCAAGACCGAGGCCAACGCTCCGGTGTATCCGAATCAGCCCGAGCGGGGAGAGCGCGTTCTTCCGTTCACGGGCCGCGTTCTTCTGCCGAAAAGCGAGATGGAAAAAGGCGGGATGCTTCGGCTCAAGGATCTGTTCAATATCAATATCACTGGTCCGAATTCGGCAGAATATGCGGGTGATTCGCTTGCCGATGCACGTTCTTCTAAGGCTGCGATCGTTCAGTGGCTTCCGATCGAAATGGCTGCTCCCTGCTCGCTTCTTATGCCGGAAGGCATCTTCGAAGGATTCTGTGAACCGGCGGTTCGCGGGTATGCAGGCCGGATCGTTCAGTTCGAGCGGGTCGGCTTTTCCAAGATCGATGCAGTGAATGATGGAAAAGTGATCGCGTACTTTACTCACCGCTGATGTCGGCGTCCGAGGTTGCCGGGCTTCTGTCCGCGGAGGAGGTCACGCTTTCGCATATCCGCCGTGCCGTTCATCATCTCCCGAAATCGTGTCGCGCCGTTCTTTACGACGAGGCACATCACCTCCATCCTTCTGCTGTCGGCGAGTTTTTTGAAGCCCTCTCGTATGAACTTCTTTTGAGCGCATCGGAGAGTTCCCCCTCTGTTGTTTCGATTGCCGCGAAACTTGCCGATGCGGAGTATATTCCGTATGATAAATACTCCCCCGACGGTTTGTGGTATTCGCGGGACGGCGGCATCCGGTTTAAGGTGAAGGGCCGCGTCGCGGCGGAGATGGATCTTCTCATCAAAACCAGTGACGGTGTTCGGATCTTCGGGGAGGTGATCTCAGGTTCTGCGGGGACCAAAGGATTCCTGTCCGAGATCGCGGCGAAAAAAGCTCTTTTGTCCGAGATATACGGTGATCCGGTCGAGTTTCTGCTGGTCCTTCCTTACGAGCCGCACTCCGGTCTTCGCTGTGTTGGGGAAAACGATGCCTTCGCGGTCATTCCCGAAGGGGATACTCTTTACCGAAATGTGCCGAAGTCCGAGGTGATGATGCGAAATCTTTCTTCTGTGAAGAGTTCGAAACGCGTGGACGGCAGGGTCTGGTAATTTTTCGCGGATTTTACATAGGATTTACGGGGCTCTTTTCGAATCGGATCGACATGAACATTGCATACCGTCTGCGTAAAAAAAGAGATCAGCAGATATTTTCAGAATATGTATCATCCTGTCAACATCTGCTCAATTACCTGCTCCCTTATCTGACCATCTCGCCGTGGAGCGTGAGGTCCAGGCCGATATACTCCTCATCCTCAGAGACCCGCAGGCCGACCGTTTTGTCCACGATCCAGGCAAGGAAATAGGTCGCTCCAAACGCAAACGCCGCGGTAATGCATGCATCCAGGATCTGGATCCCGAACAGATAGGCGTTCCCCTCAATAAGACCGGACGCTCCGCCGACCGCCGCCGTCGCGAAGATACCGCAGGCGATCGTCCCCCAGAACCCGCCCACGCCATGGATCGACCAGGCGTCCAGACTCTCGTCGAATCCCTTCTTCACACGCCAGATAAGCGCGTAGTAACAAAGGATCCCGGCGACCGTTCCGATTAAAAGCGCGGCCCACATATTCACAAATCCTGCCGCCGGCGTGATCGCGCCAAGGCCGGCGATCGTTCCCGAGATAAAACCGAGCGAACTGGGTTTCCCATGCCGCCAGTTTGCGATCATCCAGGAGATCGTTCCGGCGGCCGCTGAAAGCAGTGTCACCATGATCGCATGGATCGCGAGATCGCTCGCTGCAAGAGCGCTGCCTCCGTTGAATCCCATCCAGCCGAAAAGCAGCACACCGCCGGCAAAAAACGTCAGCGGGATGTTCTGGGGATGTAAATTGTACGAACCGAACCCTGATCTTTTTCCGATATAGATCGCGAGAGCGAGCGCCCCGAACCCGGCGCTGATATGCACGACCGTTCCGCCGGCAAAATCGAGAGCGCCGAGCTGCTGGAGCCAGCCTCCTCCCCACAGCCAGTGGGCGATCGGATCATACACCAAAGTCGTCCAGAGCACGCCGAAAAGCAGAAACGCTCCAAACTTCACGCGTTCGGCAACCCCCGAGACGATGATCGCGAGTGTGAGTCCGGCAAACGTCATCTGGAACGCGGCAAACAACATGTCGGGGATCTGCAGGCCAAGCGTTGTTCCAAAATCCACGCCGGCAAATCCCAGATGTTCAAGACCGCCGATCACCAGCATATCCGTTCCAAACACCAGCGAATAGCCGATCAGGAACCACTGGATGATCACGATCATCAGTGATGAGAATACAAGCATCAGAACCGAAATAAAGTTCTTTTTGCGAACCATCCCGCCGTAGAAAAGACCCAGGGCGGGCGTCATTAAAAGTACAAGGGCAGTTGAAGCAAGTACCCAGGCAACAGATCCGGTGTCAATCATGTAGTGGCCTCCATCAGAGCCGGGACCTGCGTGTCTGTGATACAGGACAGACCCTCATGCGTCCCGGCTCACAGATATTTTACACCTGATGTATTGACCGTCTGAATATATAAATCCTGACAATGTCTAGCATGTCACACGTTATCATGTATTTTTCAAGAGGATGAAAGCCGGGGATTTTGGCTGTAAAAATTCCGGGTCAGATATTTAAGATACGGTGACCTATTTGAAGTATGTCACGCCGGCCGTGTCAGCGGTGAGAAAAAAAAACATGGATCCGCCTGAATTCCCCTGGGCCCTGGATGCCGATGAACTGCAGAAAGCCTTTGCCGTCGATCTCGGAAAAGGACTCACCTCCGCTGAAGCGGAAAAACGCCTCAGGGAATCGGGAACAAATACTATAATCGAATACAACAGGATCTCATTTTTCCGGATACTCCTGTCTGAACTCAAAGAACCGCTCATCGTGATCACCCTCCTGATAGGCATCGTCTACAGCATATGGGGGCAGATCGGCGACACGATCACGATCCTCATCCTCATTTTGTTCGTTACAATAGTTGAGGTCTACACCGAATTCAAAGCCAGAAAAAGTATGGACGCCCTGAAAAAACTGGGAGCTCCGACGACCTGGGTCATCAGGGACGGAAAACCAGGTGAGATCTCCGCCTCCTCTGTCGTGCCCGGAGATATCCTGATCCTGAAAAGCGGCGTTCGGGTCAGCGCAGATATTCGGATCCTGACCGCCCGCGGTCTCGAGGTCGATGAATCGCAGCTCACCGGCGAATCCATGGGTGTTGGAAAAAGCACCGGTAAAATCCCCCGGACTGCAGGACTCAGCAACCGGACGAACATGATCCATATGGGCAGCGTGATCCTGAAAGGTAAAGGGACCGGTATCGCGGTGCAGACCGGGATGGATACCGAACTCGGGCGGATAGCCGGCCTGACCCAGGAGGCTCCCGATCCAAAGACCCCCATGCAGAGATCCACGCTTCACCTGACCAAAAATCTGATCGGGCTCGCGGTTATCTTCAGCATCGCGATCCCCATCCTCGGATTTTTCCGCGGTCTGTCCCTTCCGGATATGATCCTGACCGGCCTTTCCCTTGCTCTCGCCACGATCCCGGAAGAACTCCCCATCATCATGACGATGCTGCTTGGCTTTGGGGCGATCCAGCTCGCAGGAAAGCATGTCCTCATCCGCCGGACGAAGGCCGCCGAAACTCTGGGCAGCGTCACGGTGATCGCGACCGACAAGACCGGCACGCTGACGGAGAACAGGATGAGCATCGAGGCATGGACCGAGGCAAACGAAAAGCAGCTGTTCACCGTCGGCGTTCTTATGGCCGATGTCTCGCTTGACGAGGACGGAAACTTTCTCGGCGACCCGATGGACAAGGCAGTTGTGCAAAAAGCAGGTGAGCTCGGGATCGAACGAAGCGTTCTGCTGCAGGATAACCGGCTTATCCATGACTCCGGATTCGATGAAGTCCGAAAAATATTTCTGATGAAGTATGCCTGCCGGGGAAAAGAACGCGATCTCATCAAAGGCGCTCCCGAAAGCGTGTTTGCCCTCTCCCGTCCCGATCCGGAAATGACCGCTCAGCTGAATGCATCTATCACCGCCGGATACCGGACGATCGCCGCCGGATGGAAAGAACCTTTGGAAGAGAAGTACACCCTCGCCGGTCTGATCAGTTTCGATGATCCGATCCGTGAAGCCGTAAAACCGGCGATCCGGGAGTTTTCCAATGCGGGGGTCCGGGTCATCATGATAACCGGCGACCATGCGGGAACCGCCGCCCGGGTCGCGGAGGATGCAGGCATATCCGGATGCGCTGTTCTTGCCGGTGATGATATCCGCGATATCTCCGATGCCGCTCTCAAAGAAAAGGTGATGACCTGTAACGTGTTTGCCAGGATCACCCCCGAAGAAAAACTCCGGATCGTTGCCGCCCTGCATGAAAACGGCCAGGTGGTCGCCGTAACGGGAGACGGGATCAATGACGCTCCGGCTCTCAAATCGGCCGATATCGGGATATCATTTGGGATCTCGGGAACGGATGTCGCGAAAGAAGCGTCCGACATGATCCTGACGAACGATGATTTCACCTCCCTTGTGGATGCGATCAAAGAAGGCAGGCGTCTGTATGAAAACATGTTCAAGTGCATCATGTACACGCTTGCAAGCAAGATCGGTCTGGTCTTTATGCTGCTGCTTCCGATCCTGCTGAACCTTCCGCTTCCGTTTGCTCCGATCCAGATCATCATCATGGAGCTATTTATGGATCTTTCCGCATCCACATCCTTTGTCGTGGAACCGGCCGAGTCTGATCTGCTGAAGCAGAAACCGCGTGACCCAAACGAGAAGTTCATGAACAAAAAGATGATCTCCGGGATCTTTACCGGCAGTGTCACGCTTACGGCGGTTGTTTTGTCCGTCTACTTCTTCAGCTGGGGGATGACCGGCGATCTGGCGGCAGCCCAGACCTATGCCTTTGCCGCATGGCTGCTTTCTCACATCTTTTTAGCGATGAATATGAGAACGAGCCGCATTCCGCTGATCCGTGTCGGCTACTTTTCCAGCAAAGCTATGAACATCTGGATGGTCGGCGTGGTGGTTTTCCTGGTCATCGCACTGAACGTTCCCTTCTTTATCGAGTACCTGAAGTTGTCTCCGGTCGGAATCCTGCCGATCATCGGGATCGCTCTTCTCTCGTTTGCCGCGACCTACTGGATCGAGATCAGAAAAATACTGCGCTTAAAAAGGACTTACACGGTGTTTGTGTGACTCCAATTTTGGATCATCTGATGAATCATGAAAAAAAATAATCGACAGTTATTTTTTACGAATATTTTTGAAGGGTTTATCATCTGACTTCTTTACTCTCAGGAATTTACCAGTTGTTGTGTCTTTTACAACCCATTGATCTGTTTTTGGATTTAGATACTGTTCACGATTTTTAATCTGACCATGGCCATTTTTCATATTTATAACCTCATCTCAATAATTATTTCCTTCTTTTTCTAATTGTTTCTTCCACCGACCATTTTTTTTGTTTTGCAATTTTAATAATATAGCATGCCTGTGGATACGTGTATCCTTTATTTTGGACAGTGTGAAGTGAATCATGACATGCTGTGCAGACAGAAGCCGCATTAACCAAAAGGTTACCCCCTCCTAATGATTTTGGTTTTCTGTGATGGATATGATACGGTTTACCAGTACCCAATCTGCCATCTCTCATTAGTCTGACACCACAACATTGACAGTGATAATTATCTCTTTCCAACGCTTTCATTTTTGTTTCTTGTGTAAATTCTTTTCCTTCTGTAGATAACATACTCAGTTCACTTTTTCTTTATTGGAAATATTGCTTTAACTATTGATAAATATGATTCAAAAAATATATGGGTATTGAGATAAATCTCATAAATCGTTTTTTCCATCAATCATGATTTCGGGAAGTTTTTGTAACTCTGATATATTCATTTACCACAATAATTAGTGAAGTATTGTTGATTACTTGAAATTAGTTAACCTCACTGAGGTATTTTTACGTTAAAATTCGGGTGCTCATGATGGATGGAATGGAAAACAATAATTGCGCGTTATTGATGTAAAATAGAGTCTTAGATATTATAATAATGGGTGACAAAAAGAGAATCTCAATAATCTGAATCGGGATATCTTTATCACCTCTTCATGATAATATACTATTTGTTGAGAGATTGAAATGCCAATTAAAAAGAAAAAAACAGAAAAAACTCATAATTGCAATACATTATCTGGACAAATGGGTGCAGCATTTATGGGTGATGGAAGAAAGAGAACGCAGTTCACAAAATTAGTCTTAGGTTCTGGCAGAATGTTCAGATGAGAGTTTGAAACCAATTACAATTGAGTGAAAAATGCCTCCTCCTCGATGATGCATTTCATCGAGGTGAGAAGTCGCAGAATTACATTATCTTTTTTGATTGAGATCACGTCGCCTAAATCCAATAGGATTTATCCGGTGTTATTCCCAATCCAACTTGGGAAGGGTATTGCTGGGTGTGGAGACAAGAGATTATTTAACCGCGAATCTCCGCGAATTAACGCGAATCGCATTTTTCTTGCGCCTGCGTGCTCTGCTCCGGCTGATCGCCTACGCAGGAATCGCACGCCGTCTGGAAAAATGCTGAGGAAAAACCGGCGTGCCGGTTTTTCTCTTCGTAACCTTCTGATTTTATATAATCGAAAAATAATGAAACAACAGAAAAACCCGCACGCGGGTTTTTCCTCAGCATTTTTCAAGAGAGGGTGCGATTCTGCGTAGGCGATCAGCCGAAGCAGAGCACCCGAACGCAAGAAAAATGCGATTCGCGTTAATTCGCGGAGATTCGCGGTTCTTCTATCTCATACACTCGCACTAATGCCATACACGAAATCGAAGTATATCTCATAAGTACGTCAGTTTTATTTTTCGATCGAGAGCACATTGCGTAACTCCTATTAAAAAAGTGAGCCGGGTTACGTGAGGTCCGGCCCGTTTGCATCCGTCACGATGTCGTGTCCTTTTTCATCGATGCAAAGGATGGAGAGGAGGCTCTTTGGATCTTGTGCATGCAGTTTTTCGAAGAGGAGATACAGGGTTTTCACGTCTTCGGAACCGAGCGGGAGATTCTTATCCTTATTTTTGGTTATCCGCTTGATCGCATCCGACTCCTCAGGGGACATCTTTTCGCTGTATGCCGCGGTGAACCGCTCTACTTTCTGACGCCAGGGTCCCTGCCGGGAGGTGTTGATGACCTTGCGAAAGTCGAGGTCTTTTTTTACGGGAGCTGCCGTCTGGGATTTTTGCGGAGCGGCGTTTGGCCGGGACGGGAGGAAGATCTTTTCATGGACCGTTTTCTGCATGACCGGTTCGGGCCGTTTTCCCGGTTCCTGCTGTTTACTTAGGATCCGAAATCCGTTTCCGTGTTTGGTGAGGATCTCGTCGTCGATGACCCTGAGTTTCATATTTGAGAGATTCATCCCGATATCGGTTATTTTGAAGATGGTCGTGTCGTTGTGTTCGACCATGCCGGTTTTTATGAGATAAAACAGCGCGTCGTTCACTTTCGTGTCGAAGATCCCCTTTCCTCTGCCGCCGGTCTGCATGATCTGTTCCTCCAGTGTCAGGCTGAACACAGCGATGAGGCTGTCTTTGATCTCTTTTCGTTTGTGCGGGGCGCCGTCGGAGAGGAAGTTTAGGATCGGCGTATACATCAGGGAGTACTGTTTTGGAAGAGGCATGATTCGCACGGGGTAAAAGGGGCTGGAGGATATTTAAAATTTTCGCCGGACGGGCTGGGAAAATCTATTTAGCTTCATCTGCCGTTCACTCAGATATGACGACCGGGAACGCTGGTTTAAAAGTACAGGGCCGTGAAATCGCAGAAAACACTGCCCGTGCGATGTGGATGCGGGAATATATTCCCGAAGCGCTGCCGCCGGAAATCCTGCAGAGGATCGGTGGCCGGAAGAATTCCAGCTCAGCTTTCGGTGAACGCATGCGGATGAGACTTGCGGATCTTCTGGCCGCTCCTGAGAGTTTCACGCCGGATTATACAAAGCGCTATACCGAGCTTTCCAGATACGCCGGGGATCTGACGCCGCATCAGGCGTATGCGATGACCAATCTTTTCGGTCTTGACAGCGCCCGGGGGTATAAGGAGCTGCCGTCCGATAAAAAATTCAGCTTTCCCGACGATGACCGCCCGCAGTTTGAGTATCAGGTCGGCTGGCACTTTTTCGTCGGCAATGTCTTCGATACTCAGGGCAGGGAGTACGGGATCCAGCTGATGTTTTGGCGGTATGCTCTTCTTCCGCCGAAGATGGCAGAAGAGGCGGGACTGACCGATCTCGAGAATCAGATCGTTGAGGTCCATCTGGCGGTGAGTTCGGCGGGCAGGAGGCATTACCGTATCCGGCCGGTCATCGTCGCGGGAACGACGGGTCTCATCGATTTTTCGACCGAACCGTATCGGTATTCGGTTGGAAAACACTGTATTTCATCTCAGTCGAAGGATTCTCTCTTTCCGCTGAGGCTTCAGGCATGGGGGGTCGACAACCATGAGGAGGTGCCTGCCGAGATATCGATCGATATCACCGTTTCGCAGACCAAAGGCTATGTCCTGAACGGTGATGAGGGCATGCTTCCAAGTTGCGGAGGGGTCGGGACGCTGTATTATTCGGTGCCGAATCTCCGGGTCGATACTAATCTGAGCCGAATCTCGATCGAGGGAGAGGAGATCAGTCTGGCGGGCGGGAAGTTCTGGTATGATAATCAGTGGGGGACTGGTTTTATGCCGTCAGGCAGTCCGCGCAGCGAGGTCCTTCGTGCCGCGGGGATGCTTGAGGATAAGCCCGGGGTCGGCTGGGACTGGATGGAGGTGCAGTTCGATAACGACACCGAGCTGGCTCTTTCCTCGATCCATACAAAAGAGCAGAAGGAGTTCGTGATGCAGACAGGCCCTCTTCCTCCGGGGATAATGACGGCTCCTGCCGTCGGATCGTTTATTCAGCAAAACGGATCCTATTTCCCGATCAAAGCGATGATGAAGGTGACCGACTGGGTGCAGAGTTTTGTGACGGACGGTCCGTATCTGACGACCCGCGCCTGGTATCCGAACCGGGTGGAGATCACTGTGGAAACTGCGGAGGTCCCGGAGGGATGCAGACGGTTTGTGATGATCCCGATCGTTCTGACGGGTCAGCATGGATTTTTTGCGGCAGGAGCGGAGTATTCGGAAGGTGCGGTCAGGATCGAGTCACCCGACGGCAAACGGATCGGATCGGGCTTTTTGGAAAATGTCAGTTATGCGGATGCCTGCAGACAGAATCTGCGGCTTGCCGGGATCCCGGATACGCCGGAGAATGCGGAGCTCTTTGCAAAGCCGGTGATCCCCGGGGAGCTGAAGGCGGCCGCGGCTGCTTTTCTGATGAAGCCTGAGAATGCGGCGAAGCTTGCAGCGGAGCTCGCGAACTGCAGAGGGCTTTGAGGGGACTGCAAAAAGGGGAAAGGGGCGAAAGGATGGGGGCCGAGGGTCTGCCGTCCCCATCCCGATCTTTACATGCCGCATGGAAGCACCCTATCAAAATGTAAAAATATCCTGCCCTGCAAAACAAACTGATCATTCAAAAAACCCATAATACCAAGACACTCTCATTAAGAATGTATATTAGAGAGAATGTGAAATCATTATAGATACAAATATCCTGCCCGCGGCAGGAACCCAGATACTGCAGGAACATATGAAAAGTATAACCGGCTCGGCAAAATGCAGCACATACGACAGGGAAAAAGTACTTGAGGCTGTAGGAAAAGCAATAAAAGCCTCAGGCGGACTTCCCCGCGTCGACGGCAGAAAAGTCCTCTTGAAACCCAACCTCTTATCAGACGCCGGCATCGACCGCGCTATCACCACCCACCCGGAAGTCGTTTATGCTGTCGGGAAAATGATCATCGACGCCGGCGGTGTCCTGACCATAGCCGACAGTCCCGGCGCCGGGATCATCTACTCGCCCAGGGTCCTCAAAAGGGTCTACCACAAATGCGGGATAGAAAAAGTCGCGGAAGAGCTCGGCATCAAACTCTCCTACGACACCGGCTATCAGGAACGCTCCTGTCCTGCCGGAAACGTGATGAAACGGTTCACCGTCATCAACCAGGCATGCGACGCCGACGTCATCATCTCGGTCTGCAAATTAAAGACCCACATGTTCACCCACTTCTCCGGCGCCGTCAAAAACACCTTCGGCGTCGTCCCTGGTCTGGACAAACCCGTCTTCCACTCAAGATTCCCCGACGCTATCGACTTCTCCGAGATGCTTGTTGACTTGAACGAACTCATCGAACCCGACTTCGTCGTCATGGACGCGATCGTCGGGATGGAAGGAAACGGCCCGATGGGCGGCCAGCCGCGGGACGTCGGCTACATCCTTGCTTCGCATTCGGTCTACGGTCTGGACATCTCCGCCCAGACCCTCGTCAACATGCGGCCCGAATCCATCGGAACAACTATGGCCGCTCTTCGGCGCGGACTCGTCGAAGAGGTCGAGGTCGAAGGAGACGAGATCGTCCCGATCGAAGACTACGTCCACCCGTCCACCTATCACGGCAGACAACACGAATCCTGGCACAAAAAAACGATCTACCGCAAACTGCAAAGGGTCGGCAAGATCTATGAACCCTCTCCGGTCATCAACCTCAAAAAATGTCTGGGATGCGGGCAGTGTGCACGCATCTGCCCGGTCAAAGCCGTCGAGATAATCCAGGGAAAAGCCGTCTTCGACCTGACGAACTGCATCAGGTGTTACTGCTGCCATGAAATGTGCCAGTATCACGCCATCGAACTCAAACGCTCGATCAGCGGAAAAGTCATCCACAAAGTCATCCACTGACGACCCTTTTTTCGCCCGCAAAAAAGCCCTGATGCCGGAAACGGACGTACTCATCTTATTATTGTTCAGCCCCCAAATATATACTCGTGAAGTGGGCAATTTTAGGCGGCGGTCTGACCGGGGTCACACTCGCCCGCCTCCTCAAGGAAAAAGGACATGAAGTTACGGTCCTCGAAAAGGAACCAAAGATCGGCGGTCTGTGCCGATCCGAAGTGAGAAACGGATTCACCTTCGACTGCGGAGGATCGCATATCATCTTCTCCCGCGATACCGATGTTCTTTCGTTCATGCAGAACGTTCTGGCCGACAACCGGGAATTTCGAAACAGAAACACCAAAATATTCTATAAAGGTCAGTATGTTAAATACCCGTTCGAAAACGGACTGTCAGCGCTTCCAAAGGAAGACCTGTTCTTCTGCATCAATGAATACGTCAAGAATCTGGTAGCGGTCGAAAAAGGCGAGGTCGCGGAACCGACGAGCTTTAAAGACTGGATCTACTACACATTCGGCAAAGGGATCGCCGAATGTTATCTCGTTCCGTACAACGAGAAGATCTGGAACTACCCGACCGGAAAAATGTCGAAACACTGGATGGACGGACGCGTTCCCCGCCCGCCGGTCGAAGACATCATCAAATCGGCGATCGGGATCGAGACCGAAGGATACACCCACCAGGCGGTCTTTTCCTATCCGATTCATGGCGGTATCGAAGCACTTATCCACGCCATCGCCGAACCGGTAAAGGGTTCGATTCATACGAATTTTACCGTCACCTCGGTCGTGAACACCGGTGACGGATGGGCGGTCTCCAACGGAAAAGAGACGATTTTGGCCGACCGGGTCATCTCGACCCTGCCGCTCCAGACGCTTCTTCCGATGCTGGATGTTCCATCCAAAATTCTGGAGGCATGCGATGCACTCAAATACAACTCCATCGCCTGTATCTCAGTCGGATTCAAAGGGACACTCCCCGACATCTCCTGGATGTACGTGCCGGAAGAAAAATGGGGCGCTTTCAACCGCCTCTCCTTCCCGTCCAACTTTTCGAGCAAAGTCGCACCCGAAGGCTGCTCGGCGGTCCTCGCCGAGATCACCTACAACGAAGGCGACAACATCTCAAAGATGAACGATGAGGAGATCATTATGCACACGGTCGACGGTCTCGTCAGAATGGGGATCATCCCCTCAAGCGATGACGTCGTCCATACCGCGGTCGATCACTTCAAATTCGCATACGTCGTCTACGATCTTGATTACCTGAAAAATATCAAGATCGTCAGAGAATATCTCGAAGGAACCCTCGGCATCGATCTCGTCGGCAGATTCTCCGAGTTCGAATACATCAATATGGACGGATGCATCCGAAGCGTCATGAATTTTGTGGAGAAAAAGGCATGAGAGTAAATATCCGGGTCGAGAACTACTCGGTATTCAAATATGTCGGCTGTGCAACGGTCGCGATGATGCTGTACAATGGTCTGCAGAAGACCCCGGGCGTCGAGGTCGAGCTCAACAGCCGCGAGCATGACCACGACATAACCCACTGTCATACGCTTGGACCAGGCGCGGTCTGGTCGATGCTTCGGGCAAAACATGTCAAGGTGCTGACCGCCCACTCGACCCCGAGCCTGAACGCGAACAATCTCTCCGGCGCTTCGCTCATCAATAAGATCTACAAGCCGATGTACGGCAGATATGATCACATCATCACCATCACCGGCGACAATGAACGGGAGATCAAAGAGATGCTCCCTGATATGCCGACGACGAGGATCCCGAGCTGCGTGAACATGGAGAAGTTCAAGCCCGACGCAGAAAAACGCCGGATCTTTAGGGAAACCTACGGTTTTTCGGACGACGACAAAGTGATCCTGCAGGTCGCCCAGCAGACCCCGAGAAAAGGTATCTATGATTTCCTTGACCTCGCAGACGAACATCCGGAATACAAGTTCATGTGGGTCGGCGGATTTCCCTACGGACCGATCTCGGACAACAGAAAAAAAGTCGAGGCGCGAAAAGCCAAAGCCGGAGACAATGTCATTTTCCCTGGATTCGTCCCGGACATCACCGGCGTATATGCCGGAGCCGACGTATTTCTGTTCCCGTCATACGGGGACCTGATGTCGATCTCGATAATGGAGGCGCTTTCAAGCGGCCTTCCGGTCATCTCCCGTGATCTTTCCGAATACCGGGAGCTTTTCCCGGGGATCGCCGGATTCTTTACCAAAAACGAAGAGATCGCCCCCCTGCTCGCAGACGATGCGATGCTCAGAAACGCCGCATCCCATGCACGGGCATCGGTCGAGCCGTATGATATTTATAAAGTAGCACAGATGCATGCCGATCTGTATGCGGAGTTATTAGCATGATTTCAGTCGTAGTTCCATCATTCAATGAAGAGGAAGGCATCGAACCCTTCCTGAAAAGTCTCTGTGACCAGACGCTTCCCAGAGATCAGTACGAGATCATCGTCGTCGACGGGAACTCCAAGGACAAGACCCGGGAGATCGCGGAAAAATATGCGGACAAAGTGTTCATCCAGACGAGCAAAAAGGTCGGCGGGGCCAGAAACGACGGCGTTCTCGCAAGCAAATATGATTTGATCGTGACGACCGATGCAGACTGTTTCCTGCCGAGACCCTGGCTCGAAACGATCGTAAAGGACTTCGAGAAGTATCCGGATGCATCGGTCATCTACGGCCCGATCTATCCGCTGGAACCCGGATTCAAGCACAAATTCGAGGTGTTCCTGTACAATATCGTGGTCAGGATCGGCGGAAGAACGGGGATCTTCTACGCGACGCTTGGAGCAAACACGGCCTTTCGGAAAAACCTCTTCATCGAGGCAGGGATGTATAAGGTCTGCGATGCCGGAGACGACTGGGAACTCCCCAAACGCATGAAAAACTACGGACGGGTCGTCCTCGATATGAAGATGATCATCGGCTTTTCGATGCGGCGGTACATTAACTTCGGTCTGTTCCGCTCGGCGTTCCAGTGGTTCTACGTGGTCGCGAAAGGCGGGTTTTCGGACAAACACCAGTACATGGGCAAGGAATATACGAAAAAATAATGGTCACGCTGTATCTCCCTGACGGTCAAATCCTGACGACCCATGCCGGAACGCTTGAGGAGATCCTTCTCCGCCTGGATATGAATCCATACGAGATCCTCGTCACAAGAGAAGGCGAGCTTTTGCTTGCCGATGATCCCGTGGATGAGGACGATGTCCTGCGGGCGACCTCGATCGTGCACGGGGGATAAATGCCGGCAGGGTGCGATCACTGCGAAAAAAAGGCGGTATACGTCGATCCGGTCACGAAGCAGAGGTTCTGCGGTGAACATTTTTCCGCATGGTTCGAAGCGGGCGTTTTGGCAGCGATCGAAAAATACCATATGATCGAGCCCGGGGACCGGATCGCTGTGGGTCTTTCCGGCGGGAAGGACTCGACGGTCCTTCTGACAGTCCTTGCAAAGCTGGATCTGGATGCCGAACTTATCCCGATCACGGTGGATGAGGGGATCGGCGGGTACCGGGATGATACGATCCTCGCAGCGACCCGGCTCTGTGATAAACTCGGCCTCGCCGACAAACTGGTCTCATTTACGGATATCTGCGGGAAGACGCTGGACGAACTGCTGGCAAACGATCCCCGGCAGGCGTGTTCGGTCTGCGGGACTTTGCGGCGGCGGGCCCTGAATCAGGCGGCCCGCGAGGTCGGGGCAACCAAGATCGCGACGGGGCACTGTCTGGACGACGAGGCCCAGTCGGTTCTGATGAATTATCTGCGGGGCGATCTGACAAGAGTGACGGGGTCGTTTCAGACGAACGCGGATACGCTGTTTCTGCCGAGGATAAAACCTCTCTGTCGTTCGACCGAGCGGGAGACGGTCGCCTACGGGCTCGTAAATCATCTGCTCACCGATCTGCCTGAGTGCCCGTACACGAAGTATGCTCTGCGGGCGGGAGTCCGCAAGGGACTGGGGAAGCTGGAATACAAAAATCCCGGGACGATGATGAATATCGTGACCGGCCAGGAGAAGCTTCTCGCAAAACTCGGACCACGAGAAGGCGAGATCACGAAGATGGGCCGCTGCGAGATATGCGGGGAGCCGACGAGTCACCGGCTGTGTGCGGCGTGTGCTCTGCTCGAGCGGCGAGCGTGAATCAGACTGCCTCTTTTTGGCGGCTCTCCCTCTTCAGAATTTTTTATCATAGGTTTTGTGCTGCTGCCAGCCGGGATTCATCGTGCGGCGGCCGGGAGCATACTCCCATGAATATTTTATTGCGCCGCTGACGAACTTTTTTGCCTCACAGACGGCCTCCCTGACCGGATAACCAAGAGCGATATGTGCCGCGATCGCGGAAGCATAGCAGCAGCCCGATCCGTGGACATCCGTGAACGGCGCGACCTCGCCTTCGATCAGCATCATCCCGTTTTTGTCGGCAAAGACGTCGGTCCCAAGCCTGAAATATGCGTGGCCGCCTTTGATCACGGCAGCCTTCGCCCCGTGATCGATGAACCAGTATGCCGCCTCCTCCATCGACTCGGCGTCCGCGATCGTGATCCCGGACAAAGCCGCAGCTTCAGGCAGATTCGGCGTTATCACCGTCGTCCGCGGGAGAAGTTCGGCAGTGAGCTTCTCCTGGCCTGCCAGGTCAAGAAGCCGGTACTCTTTTGTTGCGAGAAGCACCGGGTCGACGACGATGTTTCGGCCATCGGGAATGCTCTCAGCGACGATTTTCACCGTCTCCGCATTTTTCAGCATGCCTGTTTTGTAGCAGCCGATCGGGAAGTCCTCTTCGAGCGCGTCGATCTGTTTTTTGATGAACTCCACGGGGATGCTTGCCGTATCGAGAACGTGCGTGGCGTTCTGTGCGGTCAGGGCTGCGATCACCGTCATCCCCCATACCCCGCAGGCGGCCATGGTTTTCAGGTCGACCTGGATGCCTGCCCCGGCGGACGGGTCGGATCCTGCGATAGTTGCCGCGAAGGCTTTGGTGTTTTCCAGGGAACTCATATCAGATATAGTGGAACGCACGCTTTGAAAATACTTCTTCGAAGGTTTAACCTCATGTCTTTATAGTCTGTCCCTTCACATCTATCTTGTATGGACGTGGAAGGCTTCGTTCGGCGAAGCATGCTGAAGGATATTTCTGAAGATGAAATCGAAAAACTGCTTCAGGAACGCATTCTGGATATAAAGGATATCGATGACGGGTTTGCACGGGACTTCGCGAGGGCCGTCATCGAAGAAGTGAAGGTGACGAGCGGGCTGAAGGGCGATCTGTTCGAGTATGAACATGCCGGCGTTTCGATGGGCGAGTTCGGTGTGGGGTCCCGCGGTTCGGGGGATTTCTATGCGCACAGGAAGATCGCTCATGTGATCGGGCAGACCTCGGCACAGGTCGGTGTCGATCAGATGGATGACGGCGGGGTCGTCGAGGCGAACGGTCAGTATATCATTACAACAGTGGACGGGATGCACTCGCGTCTGTCGGATTTCCCGTTCCTTGCGGGATTCCATGCGACCCGGGCGACGCTTCGCGATGTGTATGTGATGGGCGCCCGACCCGTAGGTCTGATCTCGGATGTGCATATCGCAGACGACGGTGACGTGGCGAAACTGTTCGACTACACGGCAGGGATCACGACGGTCTCGGACGCTTTGGGCGTGCCGCTTGTCGCCGGATCGACACTTCGTATCGGCGGGGACATGGTTCTCGGCGACCGGATGACGGGCTGCGTGGGCGTGGTCGGTGTCGCAAATCACGTGACGGCCCGCAGATCCTCGGTCCCGGGGGATGTTCTCTTGATGACGAGAGGAGCAGGCGGCGGGACGATCGCGACGGCCGCTCTGTATTCGGGGAATGCTGACGTGGTGGAGGAGACGATCAATCTGCATTTCCTGAAAGCCTGCGCTGCGCTGATCGAGTCGGAGGTGTTCCCGCATATCCACGCGATGACGGATATCACGAACGGCGGCCTTCGGGGCGATGTGTTCGAGATCGCGGAAACGGCGAAAGCGACGGTGGTTGTCGAAGATGCGCCGCTTCGCGGTCTTATCGCGCCGAAGGTGCTTGCTCTGCTGGATAAGCTCGGGATCGATTATCTGGGCGTGAGTCTGGATGCGCTTCTCGTGATCGCGCCGCCTGAGTATGCGGATGAGATCATCCGGGTCGTCGGAACGGCGGGCGTTTTGATGGAGCGGATCGGATTCGTGCGTGAGGGTCCGGGTGTTTCCCGTCTGATCAAGGACGGCGTGGAAGGAGAGTTCCTGCCGAAGTTCCGTGAGGCTCCGTATACGCCGGTGAAGAAGGTCGTCGACCGGCCGGGCAGGGACTTTGACGAGATGAAGAAGGGGATCGACCGGGCGGCGGACGCGGCACGGGCGAAGAAGGAACGGGTTCTGAAGAGATTGGTTTGAGCAATCTTCCTCTCTCTTTTGTGGAAAAGAGGGACAGCCGATATTTTTTTTGAATTTGTGAGCGGTCCGCTGTGGGGAGATCTTGATCCCTCCACCTGATTTTTTGCATCGCCTAACCCCCTCCTCACTTAACGAGAACACTGTTTTTACAAAAAGCCCGGGCATTATCGCACCGCGCGGAGGTTTGCGGAGGGGCTCCGATGCGGGGTGGTGTGGGTGAATAAGCATCTGACGCTTCCGCCGGAGATGCCGTTTGGGGGGGTCGGGAACTCGGGGTTCGGCAGGGAGAACGGCAGGGACTTCGTCTACGAATACACGGAGCCGAAGAGTATTTTGTTTGGACAATAACCCGGGAAAGATACATGATGTCTATTCAGGATATTCTTAGAGAAAAACCTGCATGAAATTCTGGAATTATTCCAAAAATACCTTTAATACCCCACAAGACAAAAACACAACGTACAATGGAACCTCTTCCAATCAATACAATATCCATCGAAGGCTGGAGATCCATGAAAAATGTCGAGGTCACCTTAGGGAAAATCAACATTCTCATAGGGGGAAACGGATCCGGGAAAAGCAGTTTCCTTTCTGCCTTCGAGCTCTTGAACGCGATAGGCAATAATAATCTCCAGCGATATATCGAAATAAACGGGGGGGCAAACCAAAACTTCCACTATGGGACAAAGAAGACCGCAGAAATAAAAATCGCAATTAAATTCAGTAAAAAATCATACCTGTGCAATATTATTCCCGGAAATAATGATGATGTCTTGATAGGGAACACAGCATTTGGAACAAAACACTCTGAAAAACTGAGATATGAGACAGGTGAAGAACCGGCATCCGATTATCTGAAGGATGCTGAACAATATTATTCTCTTGACCCCTTAAAACAGGAAATATCCAACAGCTTAGCATCTCTTATCATCTATCACTTCCAGGACACCGGAAATACCTCTCCCTTAAAACGGGTCTCTGACATATACCAGACCAGATACCTTCATCCCGACGGAGCCAACCTCGCAGCATTCCTCTACGAAATCAAAAAGAATTATCCCAAAAACTACGAAAGTATCGTCACTGCAATCCGGTTTGCCTTCCCCGACTTTAAAGACTTTATTTTCCAAAAAACAGGAGAAAACGTCAGACTTCTCTGGAACGACAGATATGCAGAACACTACGACTTCCCGCTCTCTGCCCTCTCCGACGGGACGCTGAGATTCATTGCTCTCTCCACCCTCCTCTTACAGCCCAACCCCCAAAAATTCATCATCATCGACGAACCCGAACTTGGACTCCATCCGGAAGCGATCGGGATTCTTGCAGAACTCATCAAACTCGCCTCTGCCAACTCCCAACTGCTCATATCCACACAATCCGTCCAGCTTGTAGACTGCTTCACCCCTGACGACATCCTCATCGCTGAAAAAGACAACGGCGAAACTCAAATCACCCGGCCTGATACAGAAGAACTCAAAGACTGGTTAAAAGACTACACACTCGGCGAGATATGGCGCAAGAACATCATGGGCGGTAACCCGTAAGGATCATGCTCCTTAAAATCCACGCGGAAGGAGACACAGAGAAACGCTTTGTCAACAGCGTCCTCAAACCCTATCTGACCTCCCTTGGCTTCATCGTCAGAGTCCAGACCAATCAGACCGATGCCGCCCATTTTGGCGGACTCTCCACCTACGCACAATTCCGCAAAAACACCCTCAGGCTGCGGGGTCATGAACCCTGCCTCATCACCACGATGATTGACCTCTATCAGCTCCCTTCTGATTTTCCGGGAAAAGACGAAGCAGAATCACGGAATTATCCAGACGAAAAAGTTGTGTTCCTCGAACGAAAACTCGAAGAGGATCTGCATGAACTCTCTCCTGACTTCATCTCCTACATCCAACTTCACGAATTTGAAGCCCTTCTTTTCTCCAGCATTGATACCATAAATACGACCCTCCAAAACGCCACACCGTCAACATTGAGGAAACTGGAGGCTGTTCTCCATAAATTTGGTGAACCGGAAAAAATTGACACAAATAAAGGTCCATCCGTTCACCTTAAGGAAATCTACGAGAACCAATATCAGAAAATCTATCATGGAATTCCAATCGCAGAGCAAATAGGACTCGAGGCAATACGAGAAGCCTGCTCCCATTTTGACAATTGGCTGGAAAAGCTCGAAGCATATGCTTGTTCTCATCGTTGAACTGCATCAGGTCACGCTAAAAATAATGTGATGACACACCCCGATTTGTTTAACGATCGGACATTCCCGCACAAGGATACACCTCATACCAAATCAGAGACACAAACTTTTGTGCCGGAAACCCGATCAGAATTGCGCCGCGAATACTATTCTTCGGGTTATTTTGAGTTATCCGTTCTGTCTTATTGCTGTAATAATTCCGGGGACGTCATCAATCATCAATCATCCGTCATACTTCATACTTCATACTTCATATATGATTTCGGGAAGAGGAAGACCTGGAGATTTTTTTCCTTTTGTTTTTCGACACCTTGAAATAACTATATATACTTTTAGAAAGAAAGAAATAACACAAGAGTATATCGGCAGCAAATCTCTCCAAGGAGAGTGCGGCTCGATTTTTTCCAGGCAGTTCTTTTTTCGGGAATCATGAGTGAAGTATGATTGATGAAGTATGATTGATGAAGTATGAGTTCATCCTCTGGAAGTCCGGTCAGCTCAATACGTTGAATAGTCCAAAGGTCTTAGAGAGTCATGTCTGTTCTTATCAATCCTTCTAACGCGGGTTTTTTCTGCAAAAAACAGACGAAGCGCTAGTCCCCTGTGGAATCACCCCGATCTCCGGGATGGATAAAGCATCGGGAAAAATCACCGACCTCCATCTCAGGACATAGCTATTTGATGATTGAGAATGAATGATTCAGAAAGGAAGCATTGCCGCCTCCTCTCAAATAAAAAGGGAAAAAATGGACAACTGGAAAGCGCTGCTCAAAGCTGATCCCTCGGATTGGCTGCTGGAAAAAGAAAACCCTTCAGTACGGTATTTTGCGTTAAAGCAGATACTTGACCGGCCCGAAGATGACCCTGCCGTCCTGGAGGCAAAAAATCAGATCATGGAATACGGCATCGTGCCTGAGATCCTTCAAAAACAGCAGGACCCTGCCTGCCTCCAAACCTATCACCGGTTTTACACCTACAAATACAAAGGGCTCATCTGGTCGCTGATCACCCTCGCGGAGCTGGGCGCCGCCCCGGTGCCGCAGATCAGGGAGCAGTGCGAATATCTCCTGACAAACTCACAGGAAATACAGGACGGCGGTTTTTCGCAGAACACTGCTGTAAAAACCGGAGGGGGGCGGATCGCCGAGGTCATACCCTGTCTCACGGGAAATATGGTGTGGGCCCTCATACAGTTCGGATATCTCGATGATCCAAGACTGCAGAAAGGGATCGGCTGGCTCACCCGATACATGCGTTTCAACGACGGGACAGAAGACGATCCACAGGTCCCGCCGTATGACCGCCTGGAAATGTGCTGGGGCAGGCATACCTGCCATATGGGCGTCGTTAAAGCGCTCAAAGCGTTAAGCGCCATACCGGAGGAAAAGAGAACGCCGGCGGTGCAAGATACGATTCACAAGGCCGCAGAGTTCATGCTCACCCACCATATCTACAAACGCAGCCATGATCTTAACCGGACGGCAAAACCCGGCTGGCTCAGATTCGGTTTTCCTCTGATGTATCAGACCGATGTGCTTGAAATACTCGATATTTTGAGCGGACTTGGTGTTCGGGACGCCCGCATGGACGATGCTTTGGAGCTCGTTGTTTCCAGGCAGGATGATACGGGCAGATGGAGGGTCGGGAATACGTATGCCAGTGACAGACTTCTCGTACCATTCGGACAAAAGGGTGACCAAAGCAAATGGCTTACCCTGAGAGCGATGAGGATACTAAAGCGGCTGGCGGATTGAGAGCACACTCTATTTTCCCCTCGCTCACTCTTCGGGCTCGACCCTTTCGATATTCTGAAGAATACTCTGCGCCACAAATACCGAAACGTTGTTCACAAGACCAAGACAAATCTTCTGGCCCTGATGTTCGAGGATCGCGATCGTTCCCTGACGATCGTAATAAAACTGCGCAAGTACAGGCACCCTCTGCTTATTGGAAGAAAGCGGCATCTCCATCGTCGTCATAGGGATCCCGCGTTTGATCATATAACATTTGATCGGGGAGAACGTTGCCATACTCTTATCTTTCACGACAACATATACCGGGATCCGCTTTGCAGCTTCTTTGATATCATCGGCATATCTTTCCAGGATCCGCGCATCAAAACAGAGGATAAGAACTTCCTTGCAGGAGCGTTTCAGTTCCACCCTGATCTGCGTATCTATCGCAAGATCGGTCTGGAATTCATGCACACCGACTATTTTCGATCCCAGAGGATAGCAGACATCCTGAAGTTCGGTGAGGCAGCCGGTCATGCGTTCCAGATTTGCCAACGTATCCTTCACCAGACGCAGCGAGACCTTTTCCACCGGTTCGGCAGTATAATAGACCGGCTTCTCCCACGAACGGGTGATGAAGCCTTTCTCCTCAAGAAGCGCGAGAACATCATACACCCTCCCGCGGGGAACCCCGCTGAACTGATGGATCTCGAACGCAGTAAGAATGCCCCGGCTGAAGATGGTCACGTAGATTTTTGCTTCATACTCCCGCATCCCGCAGGCAATCAACTGCTGCTGGATCGAAAGAAGAGGGTCTTCAGACATCCCCGCATCCTTCGTAACTGCATATCTCTTGCATACTACCTCATAAACACATTGTTTCAAGATAAAGTTTCTGAATCCGCTTCCGGGTCAGCGGTCAGAAATAGACAATCATCAATGTTTCAGCCCTCTGTTCGGCATTCCAGGCACGATTTCGCTGCAAAACCCGGGAGGTATGCAGCGCAGAAAACCGCTGCATGTTCCGGTTTTCGAGTGGCATTTTCTTTATTATTCCCAAGCGGCAAGTATCAGCTTGATAAAAATGTCAAACTATTGTGATTTAACAGGAAAAGTGGCGGTCGTTTCAGGAGCATCCAGCGGTCTTGGCGCCGACGCGGCCAAAGCGTATGCACAAGCAGGAGCAAAAGTCGCCATGCTTGCACGCAGAACGGACAAACTCGCAGCCGTCGCAAAAGAGATCGCCGAGAAGGGCGGAGAGGTGTTCACGTATCCGTGCGATGTAACCAACGAACAAAGCGTGAAAGAGGCGGTTGACGCGATCGTCAAACAGTACGGAACGATCCACATCCTCCTCAACAACGCCGGCATCGCCCAGCGTGGAACGGTGGAGACCCTCTCCGTAGAAGAGTGGGACCGCTCGATGGATACGAACGTCAAAGGCATCTATCTCATGAGCAAGTATGTCGTTCCGCACATGAAGGCCCAGAACTACGGAAAGATCGTCAACACGGCATCGATCAATGCAGTGATCGGCGATAAGGGAGATATGTTCGTCCGCCACGTCTACAACACGTCGAAGGCGGCCGTCCTCGGTCTGACCATGGGTATGGCAACGTCGTACGGTCAGAACAATATCACGGTCAATGCGGTCGGCCCGGGTCTGTTCGAATCGGAGATGACGGAAGGCACGTTATTTAAATCAAACGAGTTCCTGACCCAGTACAGCAGGATGTGCCCCTTGTGCCGCCCGGCAAAACGCGGAGAACTGAACGGGACGATCCTCTACTTCTCATGCGATATGTCGAGTTACGTGACCGGCCAGTTCGTGGTGGTGGCGGGCGGAACTGAACTGGTATAAACCCGGCAATATTTTTTTTGTAGAACTTACGCGGAGGATACTGTCTGCCCGTGCCCGGAAATGTCTCCTGGCAGGGTGAAGATGAGGGCCGGTCAGGCTGTCATTGCATTGCTGTTTATCTTATCAATGACCTGTCTGATCCCATTCCACATAGATAGATCCGTGAAGATCTCCACTACACTTCCCTTATCAGTGAAGGGTGAGGTCTGCAGGACTGAAAGGTCAGGCATGAGTCCGTTTCTGACAATATACTCGACGAGTCGGTTGACAAAGTAGATCTGCCGGGAATCCAGATTGGTGTCGTTCAGATATTTGGCGAATGCTTCTTTGGCGGATCTCATATCCAGTCCGATGATCTCCCGGACAAAGACGCCGAGCGGTTTATCTCCGATCTCTTTTTCGTACTCCTTCTTACTGCCGATGTCTTTCCAGAGTATTTTTTCCAGCTTTTTTACATCCTCAGGCGTCAGCGGGATGTTGGATCTGAGTTTTGCAATGACCTCTTCGTCCTGATGCTGCCGGAGATAGAATTCTGCTTTTGCTTTGTAGTTCTGGAGTCCCCCGTCATCAAGATCAGAGACGGCCCATTTGGTATCTACTATTTTGTCAGAGAAGTTGGTGTCGTATCGTGTTATTTCATCCAGGAGGATGTATTTCATAAGACCCCTGAGGTTTGTTCTGATGTGCTCAAACTCTTTGATCCCGGCTTCTTTGACGTAATCGGTGTGAAGGATTTTTTGGATGAGTTCTCTTTGTTCGAGGATCTCGGGAATGGTGGAGATATCAGCGAGTGCCCGCACTTTTTTGTTCAGATCACGGGTCGCTTTTTTGTATTTGTTTCCGGCGAGGAAGGCAAGTTCAAGCCCGTAGATCAGGGCGTCAAACCGTACCGCCGATGCTTCATCTTTGTACGGCAGAATGAGGGGAGCGATTTCGTCAGCAAGCAGGAGGGTCTTTTCATAGGTGAGGACTCTGAATGCCTCTTTGGAGGCATACTGGTCGATGTATTTGAGATGCTGTTTTACGGCGAAGTTGTCTCTGTTGAGTTCCCGTATTTTTTCGACGAGGTCGTCAATGAGCGACTGTCTGAACGGGATGAGTTCGTCGGTCTGATACTCGAGCGCCTGGAGTTTGAATGCCATTTCGCATTCAAGATTGAAGATGCGTTCCTGGACGCTGGTTTGGCAAGGGGCTTCTCTTCCTTTTTTCATGACACGGAAGAACTCAAAGTTTCCGCAGAAGTCAAAGATGTAGAACTGTTTTTTGTCTTCTCCATCTATGAGTCCGGGGCAGAGTCTTGTTCCTCTGCCGATCATCTGCCAGAATTTTGCTTTGCTGTAGACTTTTTTGAAGAAGACGAGGTTCAGGATCTCAGGCACGTCAAGTCCGGTGTCGAGCATATCAACGGATATGGCGATTCTCGGGAGTTTGTTCGGGTTGGAAAATTCGTCGACGAGGGACTGGGCGTAGTTTGTGTAGTTGTCTATGACCCTGCAGTAGTTTGGAGGATAATGCGGATATTCTCTGCCGAATATTTCATAGATCTTTTCTGCGTGATGGTGATTTTTCGCGAAGATGATGGTTTTGCCGATATTGCTGCCGAAGTCGGTTTTGAGGCTGTTTTTCATGACGACGGCGAGGACCTGTCTTATTGTGTCGGTGTTGAAGATCCATTCATTTAAGGCTGCACTGTTTATGCTTTCAGGAACTTCGCCGTCTTCACTGGTGAAGTCTTTTTCGTATTCTTCTTTTTCCTCATCGGTGAGGTCGTCGTAGATGATGCCTTCTTCGATGAATTTGAGTTTGGTTTCGATGGTGAGAAAGTCGACAAGGTATCCGTCGGATACTGCCTGGGCAAGGTCATATCCGTAGGTCGGGACGCCGCTTTCGAGTTCAAAGGTTTCGTAGGTGTTTTTGTCGACTTCGTCTTTCGGGGTCGCGGTGAGTCCGACTAAATGAGCGTCGAAGTAGGAGAAGATGTCTTTGTATTTGTTATAGATACTGCGGTGTGCTTCGTCGATGATGATGAGGTCGAAGTGTCCGCAGGTGAATAGTCTGCCGCCGTTTTCGTCTTTGACATCGTCGATCGCGTTGATCATTGTCTGATAGGTTGAGAAGACTGCCCGTGCGGTGAGGCTGTCTTTTTCTTCACCGAGGTTGGTGAGTGAGAGGTCGGGGAGGAGGGCGTTGAATGACCGTTTTGCCTGGGTGACAAGGAGGTTTCTGTCAGCAAGGAAGAGGACGTTTTTTACCCAGCCGTGCCGGATGAGGATGTCGACGAGGGAGATGACGGTTCGCGTTTTTCCGCTGCCGGTTGCCATGACGAGGAGGGCTTTTCTTCTGTTTTCGGTGTCAAATGCTCTGCAGACTGCTTTTACGGCTTCTATCTGATAGTAGCGGCCTGAGATGGATGTATTGATCCGGATGTCGGCAAGGGAGGTTCTGAATGCGAGTTTGGCAAACTCTTTTTCGAGGTCACGTTTTGCGTAGATGCCGGAGACTTTTTGTTCAGGGTATTTGGTGTCGTTCCAGATGCGGGTTTCTAAACCGTTGGTGAGGAAGATGACGGGCCGTTTGCCGAATTTCTGTTCGAGGAGGTCGGCGTAGAGTTTTGCCTGCTGACGGCCGATCGCGGGGTCTTTGCAGGTCTTTTTCGCTTCGATGAGGGCGAGGGGTCTGCCGTCGTCTCCGAAGAGGACATAGTCGGCGTATCCAATTCCGCCGCGGTTCGGCATCCCTGTGAGTTCGTATTCATCGAGCCAGTCTTTGCCTTTTTCCCAGCCTGCGTCGATGAGCTGGGTGTCGATGTAGATTTTGCGGGTTTTGTATTCTGATATTTCGAGGGGTTTGGTGACGTAGGACGGTTCGCGTTGTGTTCTTCTCGCGGTGAGTTCGTTTTTGAGCGGTTTGTTTTCATTGATGAGCCGGGCGAGGGGCGTTTCTTCTTTGAGAGGAGGGAGGGTCGTATCCTGATTTTTGAGGAGCGTCCGGTCGAAGGTCCGCGGTTTGTAGGCCGGACTGTAACAGTAAGCAATGAAGTCAAGGAAGATGAAGAGATTTTCAAGGGCGAGTTCCGCCTGGTCGGGGGTGAATTGTGCTGAGCCGTGGGCGGCGTTGTTTCCAAGGACCCGGATGAAGCTGATGCGTTTTCTTAAATCGCAGCTGATGAGTTTTTTGAATTCTTCGGTGTTGATGAGGGTGGCAAGGTTGTCCTGGTAGGGGAGTTTTAGGGATGTATCGACGGAGTAGAGCCATTTGACGGCAAATTCAAGTGCCCTTCTGCAGTTTACGACACAGGCGGCGGTGTCGATTGAGTAGATCTTCTCTGCTGAGATCGCGGTGTCAGAAAAGGAGGAGAATCCGGGGTCTGCTGAAAGGTAGTCGAAGTTGGTCCTGGTCATGGGTTGATTATGTAGTATATCGGAGTGCTATGATTTAAAATATGGGGCGAAACGGGATGATTTTCTGTGTGATCATAACAGAAATAGCTGACGTACTGGCAGATGTACTTCGATTTCGTGTACGAGTGATATGCTGACATATGAGATCTCCACACCCGGCAGCCTCCTTCCCGAATTGTGTGACCAGTGACCAGTGATCAGTGATCACCCGGCTTTTGAAAAAAAAGATACCCTGAAAAATATTCAGCCGCACTCTCCTTCGTGAGAGATTGGCTGCCGAAACACTCTTGTATTATTTATTTATTTCTAAAAGTATATATAGTTAACTAATTACAAAAAGCAGAAACAGGGCTGAGATCCGAATTACCCCTCCCATCTCCTTTCGGCATTTCGCAGGTGATCACTGATCACTGGTCACTGGTCACTGGTCACCCGATTCGGGAAGATGGATTACCTACTTTGGACTCATGAAAAAAACAAACTGCGAACCGCAAAGCTTCGCTTTGCTCTCCGCTTCGGGCTTTCAGCCCTCGCTTGAATCGCCGCGAATCCAATTCGGAAGGAGGAGGGGAAAGTGTGGACACGTGAGAAAAAACCAACCGCGAATCGGCGCGAATCCCGCAAGCCTTTGGCTTGCTCCCAGAATCGGATTTGCTTATCCTCACTCTCGCAATCCAGCTTCGCTGTCTTGCTCGTCCCTTCATCGGGA
>LMVO01000004.1 GCA_002287215.1 Methanocorpusculum parvum | reverse complement strand
AGAGCCTTGCGAGGTAACATAGTTACCTCCAATCACTTATAAACCCACCGAATCAGAGATAGAACAAAACCGGAAATATATCCGGCATCGTTCATCACTGACCGATTGGTTTGTGAGGTAATAATGTTAGGTATTGCGGCATATAAAGACTCCGGAATGATATTCGGAAAAAGAAGATTTTGAATGGAATCACAGCTGCATGATCCGGGAGAGAGCGTCAGAAACCATCTTTTTCCAGTGTTCCGCCGATAAATGATAAGTCTCGCGCGCAAGAACGACATCCGCAGAAGGAACATCCGAAACAAGAGCGTCCATCCTGTCAAGGGTAGAACGCGCCGCATCCTGGACCCACAGATCGCGTGTCTCCTGATCCACAACAACAATCGACTCCGCACGCACAGAAATCAGGGTTTTCCCGTCAGGCGTCGTGTAAGCATTCGGCTTGCCGACCACCACCACAAACGACGGAGTGGAAGTATCGATCTTCGCAAGCTGATGCATCGCCTCAGGCTGATACGAACTTGCGTTGATATAAAATATTCCGGTCGGATCCGAAACCCGCGCACGATACAGAATATTCTGATCACCCACCTTATCCTTCTGCGTAATCGCCCCGGCAATCAGAACACGATTACACCGCTCGCCGGTCGGCAGCAGAAGATACACCGGACTCTTCTCATCCTCAGAATCTTTGATCATCTTTGACGCCTCGCGCAGTTCAGCAGCGAACACACGCTTTGCCGGCTCACGCTCATAAGACATAAACTGGCCGTTTGATACAGAACCTGAATTCATATCCCGTTACCTCCCGCAGATGCACCTGCGCGATTCATAAGTTCGGCAGTGACATTTGGATCAAGACGGATAAACTCCGCAGACTTCACCAGGATCCTGCCGTCAAAATCAGTACCGAAACACTTCACATAGCGCCCGCACAGACGCTCCGTAAGCACCGACTGGATCTCCTCCAGACCAAGGGGACTGTTCGAAGCGATCTCGATCGCCTGATCCATCGTCATACCGGAAAGCGCCTCCGTGACCTCCCGGTTCACAAGAACATTATACGCCCGCTGACCATTATCCACAACACCCTTGATCCGGAGATCATAATTGAAAGAGTTCTGGATCTCATGGATCGGGCAGAAGTTCTGCCGGGAAAGAACACGGTTGCATCCCTCCACCGGACAGCGCCGGACAAGGCCGGACCCTTTCGAAACCTGCACGATCGTCCCGGACACCTCATCCATACGCGTCCCGACCGCTATATCCGCCGTCGGCTCCTCTGCCGAATACGTCGCCGGATTCAGACTGATCGAAAGACGGCCGTTAAACTCATCCACTTTAGCATTGATGATCTCATAAACGCGTCCGAGTTCCAGACGCTCCTTGGACTCATCCTGCCACAAAACAAATTTGATCCTCCCCGTCTCATCCCCGACAAGACCGGTCTGCATCATCCGTTCGCTCTTAGACTCCCACTCCTCAACAAACTTGACCCGGAGAGAAGCATAGCCGACCGAAAGATCGCGTATAGAAGAAACCGGCAGGGGCTCTTTTGGAGCGGAACTTCCCGCAGACACCGGAACCGAGATCTCAGCATCCTCGTCCTGGATCCACACCGCCGAGTTCAGCGTCAGGGAAAGCCTTCCGTTGTACTCATCCACGCTTGCATAAAATATATTATACACTGCGCCCGGGATCAGCTTCTCCTTATCAGGATCCTGCCACAAAACAAACTTCATCCTCCCGGACTCATCAGCAACAAGGCCGCTCTGCATCATCCGGTCACTCCTCGACTCCCACTCCTCGATATACTTCACGTGGATACAGGAAACGACCCCGGCTTTCAGCTCGTTTAACTTGGCAGGCTCGGACGGAACCAGACACCGGTCATCCTCGATCTCCGTAACGCGGGACCCGGAATGAAGCTTCAGATTGGCAACGCCCTTAAACGAATCGACCACCGCTGAATCGATCCGGTACCATTTCTCGAGTTCAAGCTTCGGCAGCTCTGACGCCTTGGAAAAAACGACAAAACGCACCGCGCCGGTACTGTCTGCAAAAATCCCGCTCTGCGCGATCGCCGGAGAGTTCGGCGCCTGCAAAGAAACGACCTTCACCTCCACACTGACCCAGTCATTGGGCTGGATATCGGCAATATGTACGAGGTCGCCTGACGAAGAACCCGCGGCGGGCTTTGCCTCCTCAGGGATCTTGTGCTGTTTATACTGATCAGAAAGCACTTTGCGCTCCGCTTCGAACGGCACCACGCCAAACTCATTGATATAGAGCGTAAGTTTCTCTGAAATGCTGTGCTTATCCGGCGAAACTCCTTTAGACACTAAGTTCTGGGAGATTCTGTCGGTAATCTGCTGGATCTGCTGTGCGTCCATGTTGATCTCCAAATAACAGATTAACTTGCAACCATATAAACCCCTGACCGCGCGGTGCGATAATGCCCCGGCAAATGCAGAAAACACCGCTCCCACTGAATGAGAGCGGTGCAAAATTTTGTAAAAAAACGGTGACGGCAGACCTAGGTGATCGCGTTTCTTCGCTCCATCACGATCGTATTCTGCCACTGACCGAACCGGTCTTTCGCGATCCGTTCACGATACCCGACCTCCCGAAAACCGCACTTGATATGGAGGCCGATACTCGCAGGATTAATCGACAAAATATTCACAAACAAACACCAGTACCCTTTCTCCTGGCTTTTTCTGCAGAGATGATCAAGGAGATGGGTGCCCAGACCTAAACCCCGGAATGCCTTGTCAAAATAAATACTGACCTCCACAACTCCCTTATAGGCTTCCCGGGCAGACGTCGGACTCAGGGCGCACCAGCCGACAACTGTATTCCCGACAAGCATAACATACCGGCAGTCCTGCAGATGCGCCTTGTCCCAGACCTCAAAAGGCGGACAGACCGTCTCAAACGTCGAGATCCCTTCCAACAGTGCCGCCTGATAAATCTGACTCACCAGATCCCAGTCATCATCCTCCATCTCCCGAATACGCCAGTTCATAGAAAACTACCTCCGCGCCCCTCAAAAAGAACCGCGGCGGCCGACAGCCTGACATGCATCTACAAATCGACCTCCAGACTGACATCGGCACACCGGACCGAATGCGTCAGGGCCCCCATACTGATCACATCCACATCGATCCCGGCATATTTATCTACAGTCTCGGGCGTGATCCCGCCCGATATCTCCAGCGTCACCTCTCCGCGAAGACCCGCCGCCTCAAGAGCGGCGATCGCCTCGCGGATAAGATCCGGAGTCATATTATCGAACATAATAATATCAGCGCCGGTCTTTGCCGCAAGAAGAGCATCCTCGGCTGACTCCACCTCACACTCGATCGTCTTATCGGAATACTCCCGGCATTTTCTTACCGCCTCGTCGACCGGCATAAATGCCCGGTGGGTATCCTTGATCAGAAACTGATCAAAAAGAGTGTGCCGGTGAGGCAGAGCGCCGCCGGCGATCAATGCTTTCTTATCAAAAAAGCGGAGACCCGGCGCCGTCTTTCTCGTTCCGGCAACACGGACATGATCATTCACGACCGAAACAAGGCGGGATGCCTTTGCCGCAGAAGAAGCAATGCCGCTCATCCGCCCGAGAAGATTCAGACACGTCCGTTCTAATGAAAGTATGGCATGTACCGAACCCTTAAGCGAAATGATATGCTCGCCGGAATGAGCAGTCGACCCGTCGCTCACATGAACATCGGTGAGAACTCCGGCATTCTTAAAAAGCCAGACACACTCCTCGACCCCTGACACGACCATCTCCTCCCGCGCCTCGATATGCGCCGAAACGGCCTTGTCTTCCAAAAGAGCAAGGGTCGTGATATCACCTGCGGAAACATCCTCGGCGACAAACGCGAGAAGCTGATCGGTCGGGATCATCTATACCGATGCCTCGATCATCCGCTCGATCGCAAGACGGGCACGCTGTCCAATACTCTCCGGCACCTGGATCGGAAAGACGCCGTCTCTGAGCGTAATGTAGAGATCCTCTTCAGTAATGAGCTTCATGGTCGGACAGACCGCCGTATCTATTCCATGGAACAAAACATGCGGATACTTTTTCTGCAGAGGGTGGATGATCCCCTTCTCTGTCAGAATAACCCACTCCTTCTTTTCACCGGATCTCCGGATCATATACCCGGTCGACCCGACAAGATCGGATGCCAGCTGGACCTCGGGGGAACACTCCGGGTGGCAGATGACCGAGGCGTCCGGATACTCGCGGCGTGCGGCCAAAACATCCCGGACGGTAAACTGGTGATGAGTCGGGCAGCCCCCGTTCTTCGGGACCGGGATGATCGTCTTTTCCGGAACCATCCGCTGCGCATACGCGGCAAGATTCGCATCCGGACCGAAAAGGATCGTATCTTCCTTAAGGGAGCGGACGACATCCGCGGCATTCGCAGACGTACAGGTGATATCGCACTCGGCTTTCGTCGCCGCGTTCGAGTTCACATACACAACGAACGGCGATCCCGGGTGAGCCTCTTTTGCCGCACGGACAGAAGACGGCGTCAGCTGATCGGCAAGCGGACAGCCCGCTTCGGGCCTTGGGATCAGGACGGTTTTTTCCGGCGAAAGGATCTTCGCCGTCTCTGCCATGAAATACACCCCGCAGAAAACGAGCGTCGCCTCCTTTGCTTCCTTTGCTTTTCTGGCAAGTTCGAGCGAGTCGCCGGTGATGTCGGCAAGATCCTGGATCTCTGCCGGCTGATAATTGTGTGCGAGGATCAGAGCGCCTTTTTCGGCGGCGAGCCTGCGTATTTCCTTTGCAAAGTTCATGCGCCGATCACCAAAGGATTGTCCAGATTCTGCAGAAGCGACAGGATCGAAAGGGCCGCAAGATAACTGGTCGCCGGGTTGTCCGGAGACGGGACGTTTCTGACGCGGATATATGCCTCGCCGAACTCCCCTTCGAAGAAGATCTCATGCATGTTCCGGTCTTCATTCGGATCCATCCAGAGCTCAACATCCACATCTCTGCCGCAGGCGATCGAAAGAGACTCGGCAACGTTCGTGTTCTTTGGGTACTGATGAACACAGTCGTAGGCTTTTCCCGAGAAGATGCAGGTCTTTTCCTCGGCTTCACGCGAGAGGGATTTGGGATTTTTTGTTGTGCGGAGAACGAATTTATCGATTCCGGAGATCTGGCCCACACGGATATTGTCAAGTCCCATGATAGCCCCGGAGGGGATGTGGATCTTTTTCTTCATCTCGCGGGCAGTCTGGATGAGTTCTTCACGAAAAGATACATCAGCGAGTGCCCCGACACTCATAATGACAAGATCCTTTCCCGCCAGTAGAATGCTCTCTGCATGAGTGGTTGCCGCCGCAACGGATGCGGCCTCGACGACGATATCGGTAGGCTCCTGAAGAAATGCCGCAAAATCATCATAAGGAGCTGCGCCGAACTCTTTGCCGAATGCCTCCGCACGTGCAGAAACCGAATCATATACTGCCGTAATCCTGAAGTTTTCCTGACCTTTTGCGATCACATGACCGATATTTCCGCACCCTAAAAGCCCGACGGTAATCATAATTGGTACAGAGTTTCGGATTATAGATAGTTAAGGATTGTGCCGTCTGCATGCGTGCAGGAAATAAGAAGGGATCATTTTTGATATTCCTGGATATCTCCCGGCTGACAGCCGAGCACCCGGCAGATGACTTTGAGCGTCGAAAACCGGATAGCAGTGAACTTGCCGGTTTAGATTTTGGATGGGACTTACGCGGTGCGATCTTAACCGAAAAAACTGAAGTCCTGTTTTTAAGATACACCGCAGATAAAGAGAGAGTTGATGACCGAGAAGAACACATCTACCAATAATATGGATGATCTGTCGTATGTTGCCGCGGTCGATCTTGGCGCCACCAACCTCCGTGCGGGGATCGTTGACGAAGAGGGAAAAATTCTGGCATTCTCCCAAAATGAGGTCAAAGACCTGACAAACTGCATGGACATTCAGCTCCGCATCAGCACGATGATCAAAGAACTGACCGCAGAAACAGGCATTTCACCAAAAGCGATCGGTATCAGCACCGCAGGACCCGTCGATCTGAAAACCGGTTCGGTCACCGGCTCGCCCAACATGAAATGTGAAACGATCTTCCTTGTAAAACCCCTGCAGGAGATGTTCAAGATCCCGGTAAGGATGATGACCGACTGCAAAGCCGGCGCTCTGGGCGAGTATCATTTCGGCGGAGCAAAGGATGCGGCAGCGCTCGTCTATCTGACCTTTTCCACCGGGATCGGCGCCGGCGTGCTGGAACGGGGCAGACTGTTCTGCGGTGCGAACGGAAACGCCTCCGAAGCCGGCCATCTTCTCGTCGACACGACATGGGATCTTCCCTGCGGATGCGGAGGGACCGGACACTGGGAAGCCTACGCGAGCGGAAAAGGCATCCCGAACTTTTTCCGGGCATGGAGTCTGGACCGGATCGAATATGATCCAAAATCCATGCTGAACGCCGGTCAGATCCTGTATGCCGCTGAACAGGGGAGCCCGCTCTTCATCTCCTTCTCTGATGAACTTGCAAAAATAAACGGACGGGGGCTCTCCTCGATAATCGCGGCCTACAACCCCGACCTGATCATAATGGACGGCCCGATCGTCAGAAACTATCCTTCCCTCATCGCCAGAAAAATGACCGAACATATCGACAGATATCTCCCCGCCCCGGAGATCCGCATCTCCGCCCTTGAAGGTAAAGCCCCTCTTCTCGGAGCATCAGCTGCCGCATTCAACGCATTGTGAGGAATTTCTCAGATAAACGCCCGGTAAACCTGGCAAAACCCGTCTTTTTATCACCCAACTCCAAGAGTATATAACCTCAGACCTGCAAAAAATAGATAGAATCGATGAAAGAACCGCTCATATCCCGCCTGCGAAAATGGTTTCAAAATAACTTTGTATTCTTCGGACCAGGTCTTCTGCTCGCGATCACCGCGGCAGGCGAAGCCGGAGTTACTGAAGCGATAGAAATCGGAGCTCACTACGGTCCTGCCCTGATCTGGGTCGTCATCATCACCCTCATCTTCAAATACGCATTCACCAACGGGATCGCCCGTTATACCCTCGCGACCAACCAGACGATCTTCGACGCCCTGAACCGTCTGCCCGGACCGAAAAACTGGGGCTCGTATCTGATCATCATCTCCTACCTCATGGAAATGTTTGCGATCGGCGCGATGCTCGTATTCTCCGCGACATTTCTGGACTATCTGCTTCCCGGCATCTACTCGGTCTTTCTGATAGCAGTATTTCTGCTGGTGTTGACACTCGCCGTCATCAGAACCAGTTCGTACGAGATCCTCGAACCGGTCATGGCAGTCCTGATAAGCATACTTGCCGGCGTCATCCTCATCGCCCTGACCCAGTTCCCGCTCTCCTTCAACCTCATTCTCGACGGACTGGTCCCCTCCATCCCTGCCGGTTCCGAGATGGCGATCCTCGCGATCCTGGGAGTCGTCGGATCCGGACTGAACCTCATGCTCTACTCGGTCTGGCTTTCCCAGAAAACAAAGATACACACTGAAGACAAACAGGAGTGCACCCTCCAGAACGAATCTTTTTTCAGAAAATATATCCGCAGTGTGAATTTCGACGTCATGACAGGGTTCTTCTTTGTCGCAGTCGTCACGATCGGTTTCATGTTTCTCGGCTATGCGGGATACGCCGTATCCTTCATGCCGCACGGAGCGAAGATCACCCTTGATACACTGATCACCCAGATCCTCTATATCTTCAGTTCGATCCCCTACGGGCCGTCTGTGTTTCTGATGTTCGTCGCGGTGATTTTCTTTGGCGCCGTCGTTGTTGGTATGGATGCACGCGCCAGAGCTCTCGCCAAAGTGGTCCGCCATCTGGGCGAAGACAAAGGCAAAGCTCTGCCCAGTGAACACAATCTGTATCAGATAACACTCCTCGTTTTCACCGGCGTGGTCATTCTCGCAATGGTGATCGCCGATCCAATGACGGTCATCCGTCAGATCGCGGCGTTTTCGGCGATCCTGTTTGGTATCTTCGGATTCATCGTCATCTACCTCGACAGCAGACTGCCGAAGTATGCAAAAGGGTCCCGGCTCTGGATGGCCGTCATGGGGATCGGCAGCGGACTTTCGATCTATGTGGCATTGCTGATAGAATCCTCGTTCCTGCAAAACGGCATCCCGTTGATCGAACGCATGCTCGTGATCGTGGTCGTGCTCTTCGTCTTCACAAAGACGGAGATGTTCAAAAAACTCGTCCGCGGAGCCGCGAACTTCACCGATAAACTGTGGACCGTCGCATTGGGCGGCGGGCTTTCCATCTACGGCGTGTTTCGGGGGATCGATGTCAACGGTCTCATCTTCAACTTCAGCGCGATCGGTCCGATCGTCGCCGGCCTTTTGGGCGGCCCGCTGATCGGCGGCCTCGCCGGTCTCATCGGATGCGTCTACCGTCTTGCCCAGGGCGGGCCGACGGCGATCGGATGCTCGCTTGCCATTCTCGCGGCCGGCCTTATCGCCGGATTTGCCGTCCGGTGGTGGCAGGGAAGAGTCACCATCTTCAAGGCGGTTTTGGTGACCGTTGTCATCGAGTGGATACATCTGCTCATCATCGTTCCTGGGTGCGGGATCATCTTCGGCACTCAGACAGTCGAAGAGATCGTCGCGATCGTCGCAAGCACGTTTTTGCCGATCACCATCGTCAACACGCTGGGTGTAGCGCTGTTTGCCTACTTCGCCAAAGAACACATCGTCTTTGCCGCAGGAACAGAGAGCCTCCTCGGAAGAAAAAAGACCCGGACCGAAAACGAATCAAAAGACCCAGAAAAGGAGGAGAAGTAAATGTCGGGTCATCATGAAAAACCGCCGCAGACAAAAGCAGCGAAGTACATCACTATTGGCATCATCGTTCTGACGATCCTCATGTTTATCATCGCATTCCACCCGTTTGGAACGATCATCACCAGCGATTTTCCGGAAAATGAAGTGGTCGTCGCGGTTTCCCTGCCTTTCGAAGGAGAGATGGCGGAGTTCGGCGTCGAGTATATGCGGGGGATCGAACTCGCGATCGAGGATATCAATAATGCGGGAGGCATCCGGGGCGTCCCGGTCAGGGCAGAGTATTATGACAACAAAGGAAACGTCACTCTGGCAAAAGAACAGTTCAAAGAGATCAAAGAACAAGGCATCCCGGTCGTCATCGGCGCATTGACGAGTACCGTGACGCTCGCACTTGCCCCGTATGCGGAGTCATATGAGATCGTCCTGATCTCTCCTTCGGCAACATCCGCGGGCCTCTCGGCATACGGAAATTATGTCTACAGAACGGTCTCTTCCGACATCTACCTCGGGGCAGGCATGGCAAAGATCATCGGCGGACGTAACGATACGCAAAATGTTATGATGATCTATCTTAACACCAGTTACGGAAAAAGCCTGAGATATGCATTCCTCAACGAAGTCGAGACCTCATATCCGGATATGCATATCGTATCCTGCATAGGGGTCCCTGACTCCGACACGCTGAACGCGGGCGCGATCATCGCAGAGATGAAGAAAACCCAGCCGCAGTCTGTTCTTCTGATCGTCAACCCGAGTCAGTGTGTGGAGATCATGAAAGCCGCGGAGGCGGAAGGGCTTCACCCGGCATGGTTCGGCTCTGACATGGTGACCAACCGGCAGGTCCCGCTGGAAGTCGGTGCATACTCCGAAGGTCTCATCGGGTTTTCCCAGTCGAGAAGGATCTCGGACCCCTCCTACGAGGAGCATTATGTAGAAAAATTCCATGAAGCCCTGATGGTCCGCGACTCGATCTACGGACATGATACGATGATCGTCGTGTCCCAGGCAATAGAAAACAGCGGATACACGGCGGACGGGATCAGAGAGGGTCTTGACAATATCCGGCATGTCGGACTCACCGGAACGATCGTCTTCGACGAGAAAGGGGATGCCTATCCTTCATACGATGTGATGCGGCTCGAAAACGGCGAATGGGTCGATCTTGCATGGAAAGAGGTCATCACTTTCGAGAAGAAAGCATCATCCCATGCATCATCTCATTAATCTTTTTTGAGTATCTTCTTCGCAAATATCAAGTAGTAATCCCGCCAACATAGTACCATGGCAATCACACTTGATTCAACTATCGCCGACCTTCTCCGCGAGAAACCTGAGTCCGCAGCAACCCTTCAGAGCTTCGGTATGGGCTGCCTCGGCTGCGCGATCGCAAACAACGAGACCATCCGCGAGGCCGCAATGGTCCACGGCATCCCCTTAGAAGAGCTTGCAAAAAAGCTCGGACTCTAAATATTTTTCTTTTTTACTGACTTCAGTTCAAGAACATCTGCTTCGGGATTTCGCAGAAGATGATTCGCCACCGCAGGTTCGTGGACCAGACGGCAGTCCATGCAGCTCCAGATCTTCCCGTTGGGCGTATCGATCAGCTGACCAAGCTCAGTGTCCATACAGGGATAGAGCGGGCAGTAGCAGAAACTGCACTGCTGATCAGAATAATTATGACACGGATAATACGGGCAGTCCTCCGGGATCCACTCGTTCCAGTGATCCCCCCCGTACCGGCTGTAAATAAAAAATGAGGGACGCCGCCGCGAAACGATCGCCGGATGTCCCCGGGACCATCCGCGGGTCACCCCCCAGGTGGACAGAAGATAATTATCGAACCGGACAAGCGCCTCCGTCAGGGCATGGGAAACGGCTTTCGAGATCCGCATCCCGGTCCCGGTCAGGGGTCCCGCGAACGCCTCGGCAGGACCGTCGGACTTTTCACAGGCAACGACAACTGCGTCCGTAGAAAGAGCGCTGCCGGGAACTTTTCTCGCCGTGATCACCTGCATTTTTGCTTCGGTCGCCGTCATCATTGCCCCAAGCAGAGCGGCATCGGTCAGCGGCCTCTCACAGGTCACAATGATATTGATCGTCCGGTTCCGGTCTGAAACGGCGGCCGTGACAAAAACCGTGACATAGTCGTATCTGGCAATGCAGAGATTCGTGATCGGCAGAGCAGTCAGAAGCCCGAAATAGGGTTGTAAAAATCCGTTCTCCATCGACACGCGGGCGATGTGCGCTGAGGCGTCATCCGAAAACTGCGAGGGAATCGAGATGTTCAGAATCGACCTGACATCCGCAAGGCCGCCGTCCACACCGCTGCTCGCCGCCCGGAAATCTCCTCTGACGATCAGAACATTCTTTCGCAGATAATACCGCATACCTAAAACTTCCCGTCCTGCTCGAAACTTCTGCCGAAGCGAAGGGCAAGCTCCGCTTTATACAGCTCTTTTCCAAGATAGCCTGCGTGATCCAGCAGCGAAACCCCGTCTTCCGCGAGGATCTCTGAGAAAACATCATACCACGACGTTCCCCGGATCGCCTTTCCATTCCTCACGGCAACGATGTACCCGTTCTCGATTCCGATCCGGAAGTTTCCTTTCGGATCATAGACGAGGGACTCTGAAGGGGCCCCGGCGTCCTTTATCTCCTCATACAGGAGAGGAGGTTCCCGACGGAGACGTTTCTCCTTCAAAATCAGAAGATCGAGTCCGGTATCCTTCGGATACGGCCGGCCCTTTGACAAGGTCATCATCTCGACCGCACGCCGCATCTCGGCGGTCGTCCCCCGGGTCTTGTCCGAGTGCTCGGAGATCAAAAGACACGCGGCGCCCGTCTCGGCCGCGACCGATGCGAGCATGGCGCATATCCCCGGACTGTCGGCATCCATCATCTCCACAACATTCACGCAGCCGAGGATCTTCGGACAGGGCATATTTGCCAAATATCCTGCAAGGGACCGGGTCATCCCCGAAAGAGGCGGCTGGAGCAGCGGATCGGCGAGGATCTTGAAAAGCCCGGCCTGAAGCGCCGAATCGACCGTCTCCTCGAGTGATGCGCCTTCCCGCGGGATCAGAACCACGGCGGATCCCGATTCCAGGATCTTTTCTGCGAGAAGCGGGATCGTCTCCTTTGTGAGAGAGAGGATCAGATCCGCACGGAAAAGCGACGCCTCGATCAGTTCGGGATCCAGCGTATCGATCGAAAGCGGAATATCCAGATCCCCCGCCATCGAAAAACACCTGACCACATCATCAGCGGTCGCATCGAACCCGAACCCGAGATCCACGATATCCGCGCCGTGTTTCTTTGCGCGGATAACCGCATCCCGAAGGGCGGGATGCCGGTGAGCATCCATGATCTCATGGATCACCTTGATCCGCGAAGACCCCCCGATCTTCACCCCCCGGATCGTAAAAAACGCATCCGCCCCGCTCTCCGAGATAACCAGAGCCTCACGGGCGGCCTTTGCCTTCTCTTCCAAAAGCATATCATCGGCCGGCATATCCGCAGAAAGCCTGCCGGCCGCTATCAGAGGGACGCAGATCCCCATATCGGCCGCATGGCGCGTTCCTTTGCGGACCGGAACGCCCGTTCTCCTTTCCACCCCGGAAAAAGAAGCCGTGCACATACCGGAAACGACCGCAAGATCGCAGGGATGATCGGCAATCAGCTTCTCAAGCGTTGCGGGTGTTAAAAACGACGCGATTTCGCCTGTTTCGATGATCTCACAGGTGAACTCTGTTACCTTGGATAAAGCCAGACCGAGGGAGGGTGCACTCTGGCGTCCTGTGGGAAAGAGAACATGCATTGTATGTTATCCTTATGTTTTTGTACTTACATAGTAATTACCTTAAGATGGTTCTGATAACCTGCGATCTGCATATCCACACAAACGCATCGGCAGACGGAAAGTGTTCCGTCGAAAAGGTCATAGCCAAAGCAAAGGAACGCGGACTTGATGCGATCTCGATAACAGATCATGACACGACCGAGGGAGCAAAGCAGGCGCTCGGGCTGAAAGATCCCGGGATCCTGATCATTCCGGGGATCGAGGTCTCGACCAGACAGGGACATGTCCTCGTTCTTGGAACGACGAAGGCCTTTGCGCCGGGAAAGGACGCGATCGAAACGATCCGGGAGGCAAAAGCAGAAGGCTTCCTCACGGTCATTCCCCACCCCTACCACCGGTGGCGGCACGCGGTCGGTCTCCACGCGCCAAAAGCCCTGCGGGAAGCCGACGCGATCGAAGTGTTCAACAGCAGATACTATATCGGAACGGCGAACAATCGTGCCGCAAAGTTCGCAAAAAAATACCATATACCCATGACCGCCGGGTCGGATGCCCACACCTGTCAGTTCGTCGGCTACGGGATCAATATCATCGACGCGGAGGAACGGACGGTCCCCTCGATCCTAGACGCGATCAGAAAGGGAAAGATCGAGAGCAGATGTAAAAAGACGCCGATTCGGACCTACACGTCCCAGTCGTTCCACAACGTCGTTCGAAAGGTCCGCCGGCAGACCTCCAGGCTCAAACCCCGGCGGGTGAGATGAAGCTCGCGTTCCTTGCAGGCTACCGGGGACAGAACTTCGCGGGCTCCCAGTACCAGCCGCATAAACGGACCGTGGAAGGGGAGTTTGTGGCCGGCGGGATCGAGCTCGGGCTCTTTTCCGACGCGAAAGAGGCGCATTTCCGGACGGCCGGACGGACCGATAAAGGGGTGAGTGCGAGAAGACAGCTGTTTTCGATCACGACCAACCGACCGGAACTCGCCGTCGAGGCGCTGAATTTTCATCTGCCGGACGATATCTGGTGTCTCGGCGCCGCCGAAGTCGACGACGAATTTTATCCGAGATACGCAGCAAAGGAGCGGAGCTACCGGTATTATTTTCCCTATCCTGCGGATGTTTCCGGAATGCAGGACGCGGCGTGCCGCCTGGCAGGCACCCACAACTTCAGCGGGTTTGCAAAAATGGAGGCGGGCCGTGACCCTGTCCGGACCGTGACCCGCGCCGCGGTCTTCGAGGGAGTGGACGGCTGCCCGGTCTTCGAGGTCGCCGCGAAGAGTTTTCTCTGGAACATGGTCCGGGGTATGGCCGGGGCTTTGCAGACCGTCGGCCTCGGCCTCACCGGACCGGATGTCATCGACGAGCTGCTCACCTCTCCAACGGCCCGGGTCCATCCGGCACCGGCCGGGGGACTCGTATTCTGGGATGTGGTCTGTGACCTTTCCTTTACGCCGATGCGGCAGAAACGCGAGGTGAAACGCTCGCTTGCCCGGGAAGCGGTCTGTGCCCGGGCGGATCTGCATACCGCCGAGGCTCTTTTGGAAGACGATCCGGAAGAGTTCTGGAAGAAAAAAGTGATTAGAGGATACTCGGCACTGATGAAATAGGAGTTGTGCGGGGTTGGTTTTTTATTCAATACGGGAAAGGTACGGTTTGGTGGGGAACACAGAGATAATTTAACCGCGAATCTCCGCTAATTCCCACGAATCGCATTTTCCTTGCGCCGTCGTGCTCTGCTCCGGCTTATCGCCTACGCAGGAATCGCACGCCGGCTGGAAAAATGCTAAGGAAAAACCGGCGTGCCGGTTTTTCTCTCCGTTAACTTTTCTCTTTGTTTAATAAAAAATAATCAAACAACAGAAAAACCCGCACGCGGGTTTTTCCCAGCATTTTTCAAGAGAGGGTGCGATTCCTGCGTAGGCGATAAGCCGGAGCAGAGCACCCGAACGTAAGGAAAATGCGATTCGCGTTAATTCGCGGAGATTCGCGGTTGGTTTTTTTTTCATGCTTCCACACCGCGCTACTCCTAAATAAAAAACAGTGAAGGGTCAGGCCTTCAATTTCATATCCATCTTCTTCACGATCTCTTTTCCCCGCTCTCTTGCCTCGACCAGACTCTCCGGCCATCCCTTCACCCCGCCGTGCTTATCCATTCCCGGGAACAACACATTCTCCGTATAAGAGAACCCCGCGTCATTGAAAAACACCCTGACCACCGGAAACGCCGAATCGAAAATAGACCGCATGCTCTGGCCTGACGTCGCAAAAAACACACCCGTATGCTTCGCCAGATGCTCTTCGCTGAAGGAGAGCGTCTTCGTGAAAAACTTCTGCGCCCACAAAAACTGGCCCCGGTCGATAAACGACTTCATCTCCGCCGTCACCGTCATCGAGTAGATCGGGGACGCCAGAACCAGGATATCCGCAGTAAGGAGCTTATCGAACACCGGCGTCAGCTCATCTTTGATAATGCATATCCCGGTTTTATGGCAGGCATTACATCCTCTGCAGTTTTTGTGATCGATCTCGACCAGCCGGATCTTTTCGACATCGGCGCCCGCCTCCTGTGCTCCTTCGATGAAGGCATCCAGGACCGTCTCCGTATTCCCGCCCTTTCTCGGGCTTCCGTTGATCACGAGCATTTTTATCATGATTCCACCATCAGTGCCGCCATAGCGTCTCCTGCCTCTTTTGCCCGGGCGATCGAATCGGGACTGTTTTTGAAGTCATTTCTTTTATCCAGACCCGGCAGGAGCAGAAAACTGAGACGTGACGCCGGGATCTGGGACACGTCGAATAAAAACTGCGCCACCGGGACCGTGTGATCGAAGATCCCGGACCGGGTCTGGCCTGCCGCCGAGATGAAGATCCCGAACTTTTTTCCTTCGGGTTTTGGCAGATCATGCAGGACATACTTTCGCGACCAGAACACCTGGCAGCGGTCGATGAGCATTTTCGCCTGGGCGCAGACCGACATGGAGTAGACCGGGGAGGCGAAGACGAGAAGATCACACGCCCGGATCTTTTCTGCCAGTTCGACGAAGTCGTCCTGATGGATGCATACGCCGGTTTTTTCGCATTTGCCGCAGCCTTTGCACGGCGCGATGTCGAGATCGTTTAAGACGACCTTTTCAACAGACATCCCGGAAAACGATTCGAGCACCTTGTCGAGAGCGGATTCAGTATTGCCGTGACGACGCGGGGATGTGGTGATGGCAAGAACGGATAAGGGCATTTATTCAGTATATTACTCCGGATACAGATAAATCCAGTGATGCGGGAAGGGAAGGATTCGGCGGCTGAAAGTGAGATTCGGGAGGGCGACCGGGTGTGGGGGTCTTGGCAAAAATATTTTTTGCCATGATGTTTTTCCAACCGCGATTTTTTTTGAACAGATTTTCTTGTTTCCAATATCAAGTAAACTAGGTTTAGAAAATTCTTCTAGGGTCTGGAGATAGAGATACACCTCTTGGTCTCTTTCCAGAGAAGTGAGCTTTGTAATATTGTAAAGTATTATTAAAATTCCTCCCAGTGTTTATAATTAATGAAGAAGAATTTTTAATCTCCACTATATCATCAAGACGTTGTACTGCCTGCTTTAAATTCTCATTTGGAAACGCTTTTTGTATTTTATGTATCCTATCATGACAAACTTTACATAACACAGCACAATTTTTCGGATCATTATCTCCGTTTTGTTCACGAGGTAATATATGGTGAGCATTCCATTTATCTCCAAGATTGGAACCCCCATCATTTGTGTAATCTAAATGAGCGCCACATAAAGGGCACATGCAATTTTGGCGGCGCAATACAATCTCTTTAGTCTTTTTTGAGAATAATCCGCCTGGTTTATAAATAGGAGTTGTTGCAGCAGAATTAGTCTTTTTAACAGATGTTTTAGGTGCCTTAGCGGGTGTCTTTTTTGTTGCGGATTTTTTTAAAGTTGTGTTTTTAGTTATTTTTGAAACTGGCATTTTTTCACGGTAATAAATACTTTTTGTTAATACATAATATAACTTTTTGAAAAATGGTGAACTTATAATTGAAGTTACGCAGTTTGATGTCAAAAGTAAAAAACTGACATATATATGAGAGGCACAATGATATCGTGTAAGGCATTCGTTTGGACACAAGAGAATCCCACCGCGAATCTCCGCGAATCTCCGCGAATCGCATTTTCCTTGCGCCGTCGTGCTCTGCTCCGGCTGATCGCCTACGCAGGAATCGCACGCCGTCTGGAAAAATGCTGAGGAAAAACCCGCGTGCGGGTTTTTCTTATGTTCTCATTCTCTCTTTTTTTGAACCGGTCCGCGGCGTGGCATCCTATTTTTGGAATCAGGATAAAATACATCTCTTTTTCCGGGAATGAATGCTGATTTCACGTATCGAATGCGTGTGGAATAATAGACAAATATCTCTCAGGGAGCGAGGGAAAACTTCTCGCACCCTCATCCAGCTTTTCCTGTTTGTACACTGCAATAAAAGAGGGGAAGTTAATGAAACACGATTATGAGTATAATAATTATTACACAGATTATTCCAACCGCTATGAGTGGTCTTAGGTCGCGTTTCTTATATTCTGCTTTGAACTTTTTTGGATTGTGGACTTGTAACCATTTCTTTCTTAGCTCAGGGTCACATGTATGATTCTTTGCACACTCCCTGCAAAACCACATGCCGCAGTCCTGACATTGAATTAAGTCATTGGGATGGAACACATTTCCGCATTTTGAGCAGAATTTGCGTATTTTTGTTGGGTCAATATAATTGAGAAGAGTCTTTTTAGACGGAGTAATCAGGTCTCCCTTTCTGATTGCTGCGACACCGTCTCCCAAATCTATACATCGATGTTTGCGATAACATGCTGGACAATAATAATATCCGCACTCAGGGCAATGTTTTAACTCGTGCAGTTTAAATTGTCCGCCACATCCTGCGCAAATATAATTATCTCCAATCTGTTGTGGCGGGTTGTGTGGGGGCATATAATCATCTAATTAGTTAGGGTATTATATTGAAGATTATTTGAATGTATTTGTGACTTAATGGTGCAATAGTAGGTCTTGAAATACATGCCCTTATTTTTGATAGGACTTACGCGGAGTTGATCAAAATCCGATTCGGAGGGGAGATGGTCTGGTTTGGATTCAAGAGAAAATACCAACCGCAGATTCACCCACCTCCGCCCCTGTCCCCCTTTTGGTGCATTTAGTTGATTTTTGTGGTTTTCGTGTGGGGGACGGGGGAGGGGAACTACATCGTTCCCCACCCAGCCTATTCTTTCTTTTTCGTGTTTTCGTGGATTTTTTCGTGAATTTCGTGTGATGAATGCGCCCATCAAAAAAAATCCCATACACAAAACCGAAGTACAACCCAAAAAGGATCATCTAATTAATTATTACTCTGCCCAACAAATCGACATTTCAATTTGACATCCTCAATATGAAAAACCTCATCACCGTCCGGGACCAATGGAAGGTATGCATGTTTCCGCAGGCAGACTGGCGATCGGGTTTGCGATTCTGGCGGCTGTTTTGTATGGTATCAGCTCTCCGGTGGCAAAGATCCTGCTCAATACGACGTCTCCCGAGCTGATGGCAGCCCTGTTGTATCTTGGAGCGGGAATCGGGATGTTTGCGGTGAATCTTGTGACGCGGGCGAGGAACCGGGAGCAAAAGGAGGCGCCGCTTGCAAAAAAAGATCTGCCGTTTGTGATCGGTATGATCCTTTTGGATATCGCGGCGCCGATTTTATTGATGCTGGGTCTTTCTCTCACGACTGCGGCGAACGCCTCGCTTCTGAATAATTTCGAGATCGTGGTGACGGTACTTGTCGCCCTCCTGATATTTCGGGAGGCGATCGGCAGAAGGCTGTGGATCGCGATCGTGCTGATCGTAGCGGGGAGTGTTCTTTTGACGGTTGAGGATATGAGCAGTTTTTCGTTTTCTGCCGGGTCGATCCTTGTCATCCTCGCGTGTGTCTGCTGGGGTGTGGAGAACAACTGCACGCGGATGCTTTCGCTGAAAAATCCGATGCAGATCGTCGTGGTTAAGGGATTCGGAGCCGGGTTCGGGGCTCTTTTGATCGCGGCGCTTGCTTCCGGGATGCAGACCGATCTCGTGAGCGTGGCGGCGGCGCTGGTTCTGGGGTTTTTTGCGTACGGGCTGTCGATCTATCTGTATGTTCGGGCGCAGAGGGATCTGGGCGCCGCGAGGACGAGCGCGTTTTATGCGGTGGCGCCGTTTATCGGGGCGGGGATCTCATTTGCGGTGTTCCGGACGCCGCTTACCCCGCTTTTTGCTTTGGCGGCAGGGATCATGGTTCTGGGAGCGTATTTTGCGGCGACGGGAGGACATACCCATTTCCATATCCATGAACGGATGATCCATGAACACCGCCACCGGCATGATGACGGGCATCATTCCCATGTGCATGATCCGCCTGTATTCGAAGAACATAGTCATGAACATACGCATGAACGGCTGGAACATGATCATCCGCACGGGGAGGATATGCATCACGTACATGTGCATGAGGAGAAGTAATGGCATCAAAATTGGATTTTGTTGAGTATGTCTGCGGTCAGATAGGTGATCCGTCGGAGATCTCGTACAGGAAAATGTTTGGTGAATACTGTATCTACTGCAAAGGGAAGGTGATAGGTCTGATCTGCGATGATCAGTTTTTTGTGAAAATAACAGCCGCAGGAAGAGCTATCCTTCCGGAGTGCGAAGAAGCTGCACACGTGAGATAGAAAACGCCGGGTCCGGCAAGGAAAAAATGAGATGGGATCCGTTCTATTCTGATCTCAGATACAGGTGTATCCTCCGTCGACCGCGATATTCATTCCGGTAACAAAGTTCGAAGCAGGAGAGGCAAGATAGATGACAGTCGAATCGAGTTCTCCCTCATCGCCGTACCGTCCTACAGGGATCGCTCCTTTTGCATAAGCGGCAAACTGCTCTGTTTTCAGGGTCGACTCGGTCAGTTCAGTGACAAAATACCCCGGGCAGATCGAGTTGACGGTGATCCCGTCCTTTCCCCATTCGGCTGCGAGGGCCCGGGTCAGATTCACGACACCGCCTTTTGCCGCGTGATATGCTGCGGAAGGCGCGATCATGTTCCCGACAAGCCCATACATCGAAGCGATGTTGATTATCCGCCCAAATCCCTGCTTGATCATTTCCGGAGCGACCGCACGGGCCATCTTGAATGTCCCGACAAGGTCGATATTGATCTCATTCATGAGCATTTCGTCGGATACATCAACTGTGGGTGCGACCCCGCCGGTCCCGGCACTGTTCACCAGGATGTCGATCCTGCCTAATTTGGCGAGGATCTCCTTTTTTGCCTCTTCGATCTGGGCCGTATCCGTGATGTCGCACTTCACCGGGATACACTTAACACCGAGAGCCGCGATCTCTTTTGCGGCCTGTTCGAGTTTTTCCTTTCTTCTTGCAAGGATCGCGATGTCAGCCCCCTGATTTGCCAATGCTTTTGCCATCTGAACGCCAAGTCCGGAGGAGGCTCCGGTGATCACGGCGACACGTCCGGTCAAATCAAAATAATTTTTCATAACAATCTGTCTTTAGGGGATATCACCATATAATGATACACTATTTTTGACGAACTGTTCATTAATTCCGGTTGACCACCCTTCACGGCGATCCGGAGCCTGCCGGCCTCATCGCAGTCAGCATAAGTTCGAGTATGATGCCCGTGATCTCCTCCGGGCTCTCCCGTTTCTCTTTTTTGAGCCAGGTAAGAAAGAGGCTATGGATGGATGACTCGATGTAGGATGCCAGATACTCAACGGGGACCGAGGATCCTTTTTCCCGTATGCCCTGGGCGAATATCCGGGAAAATTCATCGTACCAGACCATTTCCTTGATCCGGTTCCTGAATCCGAAATCGCCTTTCTCTCCGAAAAGTGCCTGCATTGTCAGGATATGGTCTTCAAAGTAGGTGAAGAGCCTGATCGTGATCTCGCCGACGGCTGCGATGCCTGTGGTCTGTATGCTCCGGATTATTTCCTGCATGTCGGCGGTAAGTTCCTTTTCGAATGTATGCAGGAGGTCATGTTTGTCTTTGTAATGGAGGTAAAATGTCCCGCGACCGATCTCTGCATGCGTGACTATGTCGGTTACGGAGAGGTCTTCGAATCCTTTCTCGGCGATGAGATGGATGAAGGATGACCGTATGACATGTTCGGCCTTGATGAAGCGCAGATCGTTTGGTTTTTGTCGTCTTTGATCCATGGTCAGGGGGATGGCATTGAGAAGATATTAGGATAAAGACGGTATAAGGATTTCCAAATATCTCCACGCGAAAATGACCGTTTCGATTCGAAAAAAAGGGTCCGAGGATCAAAAACACCCCGCTCCAAAGAAAAAATACGCCGAATGCTGGCGATTTCAATATTTACCAGCCGAAAACCATCATTAAAAAATGGTCAAATTGATCGGCGGGAGGTGATTTTAGAATGGAAAAGCCTATTCGCGAGTGGAAGCGGGGACCTTTAGATCCATTAGCGGAGGCGGATCGACGGCGTAGCCGGCGATCTTAGCTGAGGCGGGGTGAGCCGCAAGGCTCGCCCAAAGCTGAGCAAGGCTTTGCCTTGCGACCAAGTCGATAGACTTGCAACCAAATCTTTGATTTGCGAAAAATGAACAAAATTTCATCGGGGGAAATGTTTCCGGGAAGGGTCCCAGGATCCCTGATATTATTCGCGGGGGATTTCTCATGTGTCCGCATCCGGCAAATTCCTTCCAAACAGAGTCCCGTTCCAGGGGGCACATTTTTCTCAAAACCCTGGGAAAATTTTCAAAACCCTAAATATACCCCTAATTCCTACAAAAAAGAGAGTTTCGGGAAAAATGTGCCCCCACATCAAAAACTCAGCAAAGAAGCCATTTTGTCAAAAAAGAGCCTAAAATAAACTAGATTCCGGGGCATGTAGATTTCGGCAACCTGCCCCCAAACCCCAACACAATAAACGGGGGGCAGGTCCTATGTGCCCCCAAGATTCTTCAAAACACAATTGAAATACCGTGTTCCGTGATTCTTCTTTTCATCAAACCCGTACACCCGCATCCCCTTAAACAGCGCCCTCTTCTCCTTCTCCGACAGACCCTGCCGGAAATTCACCTGCGAATACTCATCATACCCCGGCATCTGGATCTATTGCTGAAGATGATGAAGCGGCATTACGTAAATGTGCAAAGGAATATGGCATTCCCATAAATAAAATGCAAATATCTGATGATGGATTAGAATTGATCATTGGAAAATAATAAACGAGATTCAAGGGTAGATCTCAATGATGGAGAGGGGGTTGAGATTCTGCGGACACAAGAGAAATCCCACCGCGAATCGGCGCGAATCCGCCCTACGGGCGAGATGAATCGGATTCGCGGTTGGTTTTTTCTCATGTTTCCACACCCAGCATACTCCTTCCTGAGTTTAATCCGCACCAACACCGCGTAACTCCTACTAAAAAATAAAAAAAGAGGGAACCCCCCTCACAGGATAAACGTCACATACACGATGCCTGCAAAGATCGCCGCGACGATCAATACCGTCACGAGATCTGCCGCATGGTAGACCATCTTTCTCCGGTGATCCGACGCTTTCCTGTATCCCCGCATATCGATCGTCAGACCCAGCGTATCCGCCTTCGCAAGCGAATTCAGCATCAGCGGGAGCATAACCGGGCCAAGCTGCTTCAGTTTCCCGATAACGCCTCCTCCGGGCGAATACCCGCGGGAAAGCTGAGCCTCATTGATCCTGACACCCTCTCTCTGCAGAGTCGGGATAAACCGGATCGCGATCAGAAACATCAAAGCATAATCACCCGGGATCCGCAGCGTATAGAGAGCGTTCACCAGATCACGCGGCTGGGTCGAGATGACCAGCAGCTGGAACGAGAAGATCAGCACCGCAAACCGGAGAGCCATCTGCACCGCGAACATGATCGCTCCCGTCGTCACCGGGAACATCCCGTTCGGCAGAAGCGTGAACAGCACATCGCCCGACGCACTCGTCAGCACGGTCAAAACGACCAGAGCAAGACCGAGAATGATCAGCAGAGGCACCTGACGGATAAGCGGCTTCAAAAGCCCGCCGATCGCCGCGAACGCCAGCACAAACACCACCATCGCCGACAGGAGCAGCGGATTCGAGGTAAAGATCGCCGCAAACATCATACCGACCGCGAAGAAGATCTTCGTCATCGGCGACAACCGGTGAACGAACCGGTTCCCCGGGATATACTGCATAATATCTTCCATTTCACTCACCTCCCCGGACAGCGGTTATTTTACCCGCTTCCATCTCGATGATCCGGTCCGCATACTTACCCGCGAGCACAGGGTCATGGGTCACCATAAGGATCGTCTTGCCCGCATTCCTCATCCCGGTCAGAACACGCATGATCTCATACGACTCCTTCGGGTCGAGACCCGTCGTCGGCTCATCCATAATAACGATCTCCTGACCCGTCGCAATAACGCAGGCAAGAGCAAGCTTCTGCCGCTCGCCCCGGCTCAGATGACGGGGATTCATCTTCGCTTTGCCGGCAAGGCCCACGGCCGCAAGAGAAGCCGCCGGCGAAGCATCGGACTTGCCGATGTTCCTCAGACCGAACAGGATCTCCTTCTCGCAGGTGTTTTCAAACAGCATCGTGTCAGGATTCTGGAACACCAGACCGACATGCTTCGCGATCTCCGGGATCGACCGGCAGGCGATGTCCTCGCCCTTCAGCAGGACCGAGCCAACATCAGGACGGAGAAGACCGTTCAGATGTTTGACAAGCGTCGTCTTTCCCGATCCGTTCTCACCCAGGATCGCCGCGATCTCTCCCTTGAAGAAGGAGACCGAGACATCATCCAACGCAAGGACCTCGGGAAATTTGTGCGTGACGTGGGTCGCTTCCAAAACGACTTCATGGGTCGGAGCGGTCTTTTCAAGCGCAGGGCAGCTGGTCTCATCCAGCCGCGGAACGCCGTCGTACACGATTGTCCCGTCGTTCATCGTGATCATCCGGGTGGCATAGCCGATCGTCTCATCGATCATGTGTTCGATCAAAACGATTGTATGACCCTTTGCCGTCATGCTTTTCAGCAGTGTGTACACCTGGCGTCTGGCGTTTTTGTCCAGCTCGGAGGTCGCCTCGTCCAGAACGAGGAGGGGGGTCTCCCGGGAAAGGGCCGCGGCCATCGCGACCCGCTGTTTCTGACCCCCGGAGAGGTTATGCGGGGCACGGTCCGTTAAGTGACCCGTGCAGGTGATCTTGTAGATCTCGTCGAGTTTCTTTCTGACCTCGGTCTCAGGGAGATCGCGGGTCTCCAGACCGGTGAGGATCTCTTCCTCGACCGTGGTGAAGATCAGCTGGGCGTCGGCATCGTCAAAGACCATGCCGACCTTTGCCGAAAGTTCGGTCACGTCTTTGTACTCATCGGCATATTTCCCGTAAAGAGAGACGTTCCCTACAACAGTTCCCCCATATGCGTGAGCAAGAATTCCTGATACCGCTCGGGCAAGTGTGGTTTTTCCGGCTCCTGATGGACCGTTGACGACGATGAATTCGCCTGGATTTATTTTGAGCGAGACATTGTCGAGAGCCGGCGTATCTGCCGCCTGATAGGTGAACGTAAGTTTGTCCAGTGAGACCGAATCGCTCGGCGCTGCCTCGGTGTGGGCGGTTTTGATGACGGTCTTCGTCTTCTGCATGACCGAGGTCGCGGGCATCGCGATGATCTGGGCGATGATCACGTTCACGATCATGGCGCCCATCACGATCGGGATCAGGGCAATCGCGAATGCGAGAACGGTCGCAACGGTCGTTTCGGTGGTGAAGAACATCACGAAACAGGTGACGGTGATGAAGGTGAATCCGCTCGCAGGGGTGGCGATCGCAGTTGAAATTGCCGGGGCAAGGCGGGTATGATCCTTGACGAGTTTATACACCGCTAAACAGACCACGGCACCGATCGGCTCGGAGATGAGGTTTCCAAGAGGAAAGATCGAGTGCGAAAAGACGGCACAGATGATTCCGGCTACAACGCCTATCCCGAGAGCTTCTTTGAACTTCGGGACGACGAGGATGATCGCAAGGCAGTAGAAGGCGATCGTCAGATTCGCGACGATCGCGCCCGGTACGAATAAGGAGATGTATCGGGCAATTGCTCCGGCGGCAAGTAAAATGCCGACGAGTGCTATATCACGTGATTTCATGATGCGTTATTTGATTTTTTTATGAGTATTGTTCGCGAAGTTCCCGTCTCAGGAGCTTCCAGCCGTTTACCCGGGGGAGGGCGTCCACCGTGATGATTTTGCGGGGAACTTTGTATCCCGCAAGACGCTCTTTTGCATATGCAGCGAGAGAGTCTTCCTTTGATGAGCTGTCCCAGCCCCTCCGCCAAACGACGGCGGCGACCGGCATCTCGCCCCGATGTTCGTCGGGGATCCCGAAGACCGCGATCTCGGCGACCCCTTCGTGACCGATGAGGACCTCTTCGACCTCGGTCGGATAAATTTTCCAGCCGGACATGACGATCATGTCCTTTTTCCTGTCAGTGAGGAAGAGTCTGAGATCTTTGTCGAGGTACCCGACGTCCCCCGTGAGGAACCAGCCGTCCTCAAGGAACGAGGCGGCGGTCTCTTTTGGCATGTTCCAGTATCCTTTGGCGACAGCGGGCCCCCGCAGAGCGATCTCGCCAGGGGTATCGACCGGCAATTCGATCGAGGAGTCGGTCTCGTCAACGATCTTGACTTCCGAGAAACAGACCGGGTGGCCCACGCTCTGGAACCGGTCGGCGGATGCATAATCCTCGGGGCGGATCACGGTCCCGGTGCCTATGACGACCGTCTCTGAAAGACCGTAGGCGTTGATGACCGGGATGTTGTACCGGTAATGGAACTTTTTCCAGATATCGTGGTGGAGAGGACCGCCGCCGGAGATGATCTCCCTGACGGTCGAAAGGCTCTCCTCCGGTCCGGGCGGAGCTTCGGTGAGGGAGTGGATCACCGGCGGCATGCCCGCGAGAACGGTGACTTTGTGCTCTTTGCAGAGATCGAGATATTTTTGATACTCATACCTCTCCATCATAACGAAGAGGGCGCCGGCCCGCATCGCGGCGATGCCCCAGGCGAGGCCGACATGCCCCATCGGGTAGATGCCGAGATAGACGTCGTTTTGTTTGTAGGTCAGCACATCGCAGATGTTGTGGATCGCGGCGAGCCAGTTTCCGTGGGTAAGCATCGCTCCTTTGGGTTTGCCTGTCGTTCCGGACGTATACTGCAGCTGGCAGAGGTCGTCGTGTTCGGTGTGTGCCGGCAGGAGACGGGGTTCGCCGCGCAGGGATTCGATGTCTCCGGGGACATAGATCCTGACCTGCAGATCGCGGGCGGCGGAGACGCCGTTTGGATCGGTGATGAAGATCTTCGCGCCCGAGTTTTTCGCCATATAGGCAAGTTCGCTTGGGGTATAGACGCGATTTGTGGGAACCGAGACGCAGCCGATCCTCCATACGGCGAAGTAGGAGAAGAGGTATTCGGGGCTGCTGTTCATATAGAGGAGGATACGGTCGCCTTTCACGGCACCGAGTGAGAGGAGATCACGGGCGATCGCGGAACTTATCGAGAGTATTTCAGCGGAGGTGTAGGAGGTATTTCGTTCCGGACAGAAAAAGACCGGTTTTGCCAGACGGCAGGAGTTTGCATCGAGAAACGTGGTTATATTCAGCATCCATTATCACAACAATATACTTTGATGTATATTTGTGTGCATGCAAGATATAAATATGCTCGCTATCGGATGCTGCCCGCTGGATTTTTTCGCGGATAGGCAAGAAAACATCTATCTGAATGTACGTAAATATATTGACTCATTTATGGCAGAAACACCAGAAGGAATACCTGCTTCTCTGCAGTGCTCCGGCGTGATCCCTCCTTTTGTCAGCGAGGAGCGGGCGCGTGAGATCGCACGCATGTGGCTGGAGTCGGACACCAAACCGCTTATCCCGGCCGAAAAGATCAGGTTCGGGAAAGCGGTCATGCTCTACTATCCCTTCTGGAAATACACGCGGGAAGACGGTTGCAATGAAGTGGTCGTTTACCGTCCTGCCTGCGGAACGCTCCTTTCCGGTCTGCAGAATATGCAGCGGGAAAATTCTTCCGTGGTCCCGGTGCCGCAGGATGCGGCGATTCTGCCGGCAACAGTCTTTGCCGGCGTGTATTATCCCGAGCTCCACGGGATCGCCCGGGCGGAGGAGCTGATCGGTATTCCGCTCTGGCTGATCAGTTACAAAGTGAAAAACTCCATCTATATGGTCGAGGTGGACGCCGGGTCCGGTCGGGTCTATGACGAGTGGCATCCGATCAAAGAGCCGGTGAACTGGCGGAAAACCGCGCTGATCGCCTGTATCCCGGTGATGATCCTTTCCCTGACCGCCGTTTATTTCAGTCCCTGGCTGTTTCTTCTGGTGGCCGGACTGCTGATCTTCTTTTTGTATCAGAGCGAGATGCTGGGTATGATCAGCCTCAAACGAAAGGAGGGAAAGGATGGGGCTTGAACGTTCAGTCGAGGATCAGGTCGCCGAGTTCCGGTACAAAGCCAAGATCACCAAAGGGGTCGCCGACCGGACGCTTCGTACCTGGTTTGCAAAAGGGATAAAAGCCCCGGGTCTGGCGCAGCATGCGGTCGTGAGCGAACTTTATCTGCTGTATCTGCCGTTCTGGCGGTTTGTCGCCCAGGGAAAAGCCGTTGCCTGCGGGTACTCGGAGTACACCGAGCAGACGGGGAACGTGATCCGAAACATCTTCGAGGAGCTTATCGACGAGGAGTTCATCTGGACGGAGTGTGCCTGCGATACGGGCAAATACGGCATTGAAAAGCTCTGGCTGGATCCCGGCGGCGAGATCCCGTATGTGCGGGGTTCGGTCGTTTCGATGGAGCCGGGAGGATCGGCGGTCGAGGCAAGCAGACGCGGCCGGGAAGCGGTGCACGGAATGATCAAAAATGCCGTTGAGAAGCGGATCGACACGATCACGCTGAAAAAGTCGTTTCTGATCCCGAAGGTGTTCGAACTGGTGTATGCTCCGGTCTGGATCGCCCATTACGAGTACAAAGGCGGTCATTTCACCGCGGTCGTGGATGGGGTGAAAGGCGAAGTTCTCGGCGGAACGGCGCCGATCAATCTCACCGCCCGGACAAGGATGATGATCCTCTCCCTTGCGGCGGGAGGGATCATGATCGGTTCCTCGATCGCGATGCTCATCCATGCGGGACCGTATCATCTGGTCGAGATGTTCCAGATCATTCTGCTTCTTCTGGGTATCGCCCTGTGTATGGCGGGATATCCGGCGTTCAGGGAGGGAAAAACGTTTACGGCGGCAGGGACGATGCAGCACATCTCGACGCTTCGTCCTGCGGTCAGGATCCCAAAACAGCTGACCGATCAGGAGATCCTGAACCATGAATCGACCGTGCTTCAGTGCCCGCTCTGCGGAGAGGAGGTAAAACAGCCGTGGGGCGAGGTGGTGATCCCGTGCAAGGGGTGCGGCCATCTTCTGGATATCACCGCCGACACCGTAAAAATCGTGCCGTATGATCTGGCAAAACCCGATCTTCTGGCGATGGTGGCGATGAAAGGAGTGGAACCTGAATATATTCCGTTCTGGCGCTTCGATGTGAACTTCGAGGTGACCGACCGGCTCGCCGGCGGGGATACATCGACAGGACTTCCAAATATTGCCGGAAAACGCAGCTATTATATTTGTGCGGCCGATATCCCCCGCTATCTTGCTGAACCCTGGGAGATCGATCTGACGATCAGAAACCCGGAGATCGTTGAGGTGATGGGCGGCCGGGATGGGGAATATCGGCCCATTTTCATCAATCAGAGTACGGCACGCGAGCTGACGGAGTTTCTCTATCTCAGATACGAGACGGAAAAGCCGGGGATCCTGCAGGTTCTCAGATACAACTTCACGGTGGAGAACTCGCGGATCGTGTATATACCCTATTATAAAGAACAGGCATCCTACATTCCGGGTATCTGAAATCAGATCCCTATTTTTCTATCATTTCAAGAGGTACATTTATGATAATTTTAGAAGAGCCCTACATTTCCGATCTTCTGCTTGAATATCTCGCAAAAAACGGCGTTCCCGTACTTGAAAACGCATACGCAGTTTCCAACAGCAGAGGAAATGCCCTTAATTTCATAAGCACGAAAGAGGCAGTAAAGAGGTATCATGACGGCGAACGACTCTACACCGTTTCCGAACATGCCCTTGACTGGATCTATACGAATCTGCCTGAGAGCGGGATAATCCGTAAGATCAGTATTCTAAAAGACAAGGCGCTGTTTCGTAAAACGGTATCCGGCCTCTATCCGAATTTGTTTTTCGAAGAAGTCACCCTGGATCAGCTTCGAAGCGGCGATCATGCAAAACTGCCGTATCCGGTCATTCTGAAACCATCCGTCGGATTTTTCAGCGTCGGCGTTTATGCGCTGTTCAATGAGACCGATCTGAGAAATGCCGTGTCCGACATTGAGGAGAATAGCAAAACATGGGCGGCGGATTTTCCGGAAACCGTGATCGGTTCAACATTCCTTCTCGAGCAGTATATCAGGGGTACGGAGTATGCGATCGACGCTTATTACGATACAGAAGGAAAGCCGGTCATACTGAATATCCTGACGCACCGGTTTGCATCCGAAAGCGATGTCAGAGACAGGATATATTATACATCCGCAGAGATCATGCTGGAGTATCTTCAGCCGTTTACCCTATTCCTTGAACGGATCAATACTAAACTGCATATAACCGATTTTCCGATGCACATAGAGGTCAGGGTCACAGAAGACGATATCATCCCGATCGAATTCAATCCGCTGAGGTTCGCCGGCTCCTGTTCTACGGATATAGCGTATTTTGCGTACGGTGTCAACACAGTTGACTGCTATCTGCATCAGATCAAGCCGGATTTTGCCAAGATCCTCGCCAAAAAATCCGGAAAGATCTACAGCATGATACTGATCGACAAAGGCGGAAAAGAGATAGAAAGCGGCAGATTCGATTACGGCAGACTCTGCAATGAGTTTGAACATGTCCTGGACATTCGCAAAATTGAAGCGCCGGAAATGGGGTTGTTCGCTTTCCTGTTTACGGAGACAAGCGTCGGGAATGAGCAGGAACTTGACAGGGCGCTGGTATCTGATTTTTCTGCGTATCTGGTATAAACAAATAAACAAAATCGTTCACTCCCAAAAGCTGAGCGGTGATTACCGGGGACAAGAGAAAAATGCATACCCCGTCAGCACCAAAATACAGGTGAAGAATGGCATTGGCATAAAATTTCATGACGAAAGCGATACAGCAGACACTTGAAAGATACTTCCATCATCAGACGTTTCGTCCCAATCAGCAGGAGATCATCGAGACGATCGTCGGCGGGAGGGATGTACTCGCGGTGATGGCGACCGGCGGGGGAAAATCCCTTTGTTATCAGCTTCCGGCAATGATGCTTGAAGGGATGACGATCGTTATCTCTCCCCTGATCGCGCTGATGAAGGATCAGGTGGACGCTCTTTCGAATCAGGGAGTGACGGTTGAGACTCTCAACAGTCTGCAGACCTACGATGAACGGCAGAGGGTCGAGCGGGAGATGCGGGAAGGAAAGATCCGGATCCTGTATGTTTCGCCGGAGCGGGCCGTGACCCCGGCATTTTTTGCGACGCTTGCCGGCTGCAAGGTCGCACTTTTTGCCGTGGACGAAGCGCACTGTATCTCGATGTGGGGACATCAGTTCCGGCCCGAGTACCGGGAGATCAAATATCTGCGGGACAAGTTCCCTGATGTGCCGATCGCCGCTTTTACGGCGACGGCTACCCGGCGGGTCCGTGAGGATATCGCAAACGAGCTGCGGCTCAAAGATCCGGCGGAGTTTATCGGCAGTTTCGACCGGAAAAATCTTCGGTACTCGGCATTTTCCGAGCCGAACGCCCAGGTCAGGATGCAGAAGATCATCAGTTATGTCACTGCCCACAAGGATGATCCGGGGATCATCTACTGTTTTTCCCGGGCAAGCACCGAGGATCTGGCGGAGCGTCTCCGAAAGGTGCATATCCTGGCAAATCCGTATCATGCGGGTCTGCCGACACCGGAACGGAGCAGGGTCCAGGAAGGATTTCTGAACAACTCGATCAGAGTAATCTGTGCTACGGTCGCCTTCGGCATGGGGATCGACAAGCCGGATGTCAGGTATGTGATCCATGCCCATATGCCAAAGGATATCGAGTCGTATTATCAGGAGACGGGGAGAGCCGGCAGGGACGGCAGGCCCGGGGAATGTCTGCTGTTTTACTCCGCGGGAGACCGGCGCAAGATCGAAAGTATGCTCGGGCGGGAGTTCGCCGATCCGAAAAAGTCGGAGATCGCAAAAGAGAAGCTGGATCAGATGTATGCGTACTGTACGGCAGGATCGTGCAGAAGACGGCTCCTCTTATCGTATTTTGACGAGGAGATCAGGGCCTGCGGCAACTGCGATGTCTGCGGGGACCGGAAGGTAAAACAGGCGCCGCCGGCTGGCAGTCCGGCAAAGATGATCCTTGCCGGAGCAAAGGAAGTCGACGGGATGCTGACGACGCCGGAGTTCATCTCGTTCCTTCTCGGCCTCGAGCGGGCGAAGACGGTGAGGCTTCAGTTGAACTCAAACCCGTACTTCGGCGCGGCGAAAGGGCGGGAGAGGGAGGAGCTCGAACGGGAGGTCAGCGGGCTTCTCCGGGAGGGAAAGCTTCGCCTTGAGGGAAAAACCGTCAGGAAACTCTGTTTTTCGAACTGATCATTTCAGGAGATCGCGGAATGTTTTTCCGGTCGTCTCGATATCGCTCTTTTTGACCTGTTCAACAAGGCCGGTATACGTTTTACTCCCGGAACGCTTCTCGGCCATCCATTCATCCGCGAACTCCCCGCTGCGTATCTCGTTGAGGATCGTTGTCATCTCTTTTCTGGAATCTTCGCCGATGACCCGGCCGCCGCGGGTGATCCCGCCGTAACCTGCGGTTTTTGAGACGAAGTCATGCATTTTTGCAAAACCTCCTTCATAGATGAGATCGACGACCAGTTTCACTTCATGGGCGCACTCGGAGAAGGCAAGTTCCGGAGGATAGCCGGCATCGACGAGGGTGTCATACGCCGCAGATATCAAGGCCGGGAGACCGCCGCAGATGACGGCCTGTTCGCCAAAAAGATCGGTTTCGGTTTCGTCTCGAAACGTCGAGGCGAGAACTGCCGAACGGGCCGAGCCGATACCTGCCGCAAACCCGAGGGCCGTGTTCAGTGCGCGCCCGGTGTGATCCTGATGGACGGAGACGAGTGCGGGGACCCCGGACCCTTCCTGATACAGTTTTCTGACCATGGGTCCGACCCCTTTTGGCGCGACGAGGACGACGTCGGTGTATTCCGGCGGAGTTATGAAGCCGAAATGGATGTTGAATCCATGGGCGAACACCAGACACTGGCCCTCTTTGAGAGACGGAGCGATGTCTTCTGCATAGATCTCCGCCGCGGATTCATCGGGGAAGAAAACTGCAAGGATATCAGAGCGCATGACCGCATTCTGCACTGACATGACGGAAAACCCGTCGGAAACGGCCTGATCGAAGCTTTTTCCCGGCCGGTTCCCGATGATGACATTGACGCCGCTGTCACGAAGATTTCCGGCCTGGGCGCGGCCCTGCGAGCCGTAACCAAGGATCGCGACGCATTTTCCAGCAATTAAACCGATATCATTATCAGTCACAGGATATTTCCGCATCATATCTTCAGGAGTAGATGGAGTCCGCATACGTATAAAATTATATACCCTCATCCCCATACACATAGTTACACGTTGACTTGCCTTTAAACCCAAAAACGGCAAAGTAACGAAAACAGGACACGATATATAATGTCATTACCAGATGTGCAGTCCACCGCCCCGGATGTGAGAATCAGCCTGACGCGTGTTGGTGTGAAAAATGTCAGAAAACTTGTCGAGGTCGGCAGACCCGGGAAGACCCGGCCGGCTATTTTCATCTCAGAGTTTGATGTGTTTGTCGATCTGCCAAGCAGTCTGAAAGGCGCAAACCTTTCCAGAAATTTTGAAGTGATCGATGAGGTGCTCCAGCAGGCAACGAGCGGTGATGTCAAAGGTATTGAGGATGTATGCGGGATCGTTTCACGAAAACTTCTCGATCATCATGAATATGCAGACCGTACGGAGGTTTTCATGAAAAGCTTCTATATGATGAACCGTGAGACCCCGGTCTCCAAGACGTCATGTCAGGAGGTCATCAATGTATATGCCCACGCAGTTGCCGAGAGGACGAACGGCAAGCCGATCGTCAGAAAAAGCGTCGGCGCCGAGGTAACGGGTATCACGGCATGTCCCTGCGCACAAAACATCATGAAGGATCATGCGATGCATGTGATGGAGCAGCTCGAGATCCCCGAAGAGAAGATCGATGCGTTCTTCAACGAGATCCCGATGGCAAGCCACAACCAGCGCGGACGGGGTTTCCTTTGTGTGGAGACGGACGGCGATATCATTGTCCCGCTCGAAAAGATCGTGACGGTCCTCAAGGAGTCGATGAGCGCAAAGATCTACGAACTCCTGAAACGCGGCGATGAAAGCTATGTCGTGATGGCAGCTCATAAGAACGCCAGATTCGTCGAAGACTGTGTTCGTGAGATGGCAAGAAGAGTCGTTTCCACGTTCGTTGACCTGCCCGGGGATACCCATATCACGATCCGGCAGACGAATGAGGAGAGTATCCATCAGCACGATGCCTACGCGGAGAGGAAGGCGACCCTCGCAGAACTTCGCGAAGAGCTCAGCGTATAATCCCAATCACTTTTTTCTAAAAAGGTCTTCTGCCAGCGCAGATGCCGGATCGTTTGCAAGCGGCTAAACCATTGCCACTCTATCTATTTTGCTCTGACGGCAGAGATAAATTTAATTAGTTGTGGCCTATTGTGAAATCTATATATGGTTTGAACATCCAACTCTCACAAAACGAGGGGTGAACATCTCATGACTGACAACACGAAACAAAACATTATCTTAGCCGCATCGATGGCGGCAACCTATCAGCCGGATTCTCTGTCCAACGATAAACTGGAGGCGGCAACGAAGGGGCACGGTTCTCTTGTACTTCCCGTCTATGCGGCTGCCAACTCGATCGCGGAAGACGTATTCTGTTCGATCTCCGGAAAGAAGACCAGCTGTGCGGAAAAAATGACGATTCTCGACGCGGCGCTCGGTGAACTTCCCCTGGATACGGTGATCGAAAAAGCCGTAAAGGCGGCAATGAGCTCAGGAGCGGCTCCTGAAAATGCCGCTTTGATCGTTGCCGCTCTCGCTTATTTTGCGGGATCGGCAGCACGCTCGGGCGTCCCTCTCGGGAACAGAAAACTCGGCGCAATGGCACGCATGCATGCAGGCGGAGCCAGGACCAGCGCTATTGCGTTGGTTACCGGAAAATCCACCCACAGGATCCAGGCATTTCCGGCCTACATGGCGATCTACAAAGCCCTTGAGGAGAAGAAGCTGACAAAAGTCGACGGATCGACCCTTCCCGGATTCATCTCCGGCGGGACGATCTATGGTCACTCGGCACTTGGCGAAGACTACAACATCCCGGAGCTTGCCTACAACGGCGCACAGGTCGGAACAAAAGCAATGCTCAATGCCATGGCAGGTGCGGGAGTGACGCCCCTTGGTCTCTGGCCGGCACTGATCGGCGCAACGGTGATAATGGAGATCGTCCACCCTGATGCGATCCTGGGTGAAGAGTTTGGAAAATTCGGCGCCGTCAACTCGTCGTATATGGCGGGAAAAGGCGCCCGTGATGCGGCAAACCTGCCGGAAAAACTGCATATCCGGGGGACCCGTGAAGAGTATGACACGGCAACTCTTTTAGGAGACTTTGCTCTTATCCTCAAAGATGTGGGCGGACCGTCGGTTATCGGATCGATGGCGTTTTCCGAGATCTTTGCCGGGTTTGAAGAAGCGCCGATGATCGGCGCAGGTTTTTCCGGAGGGCCGGTGAATGCTCCGTTAGGCCATGTGCTTGGAGACATCGTGCCGGCGCTCCGGCTTTTACTGCAGAACGGCGGAGACGTGTTTGCGGCAGCTGAGGTTATCCGGGAATATAAGATGAATTCATTTATCGATCCGGAACTTGCCATCTGCAGTCTGAACACCATCGCAAGGAAAGCCGAGCAGGTTTCCCGGGGAAAGATCACCAACGTCTGCATCCTGGCATCCGAAGGAGTTCGCGACCGGGCTGTCTGCCGCAGAGCGGATCTGACCTATGAAATGATGAAGAATGGGAAAACAGTGGCAGATGCGGCAAAACTTCTGGACGAAGAACGCAGAGCGTATGTTGAAAAGCGGGGTTCTGCGATCCTTTCAGGGTTCACGGGGCATGAGATCGATCTGAAATTCACGGAGCTGAGGTCGCATGGAAGACGCACGGATAAGTTCACCGAGCGTTACTGGGGTTTTGATTCCTATGTTTCCTATGACGTGAACATCGACGGCAGACCCTATCATGTGGAGAATCTGAGCGGAAAAGAGGTGCCGGCTTTTGCCCTCGAGGGTAAAAACAAAGATGATCCCAACTGGGGTATCGCTCTCCAGTGCGGAGCGATCATTGCCCAGGAGCTTCAGTATATCGGACATACGATCATCAATATCACGGTTCCGGCCGCGGTTGCCGCTTTGTTTGATATGGACGCGAAAACAGCGGCAAAAGAGGCGGAAAACGGTGCATATCTGACCCGGTCGATTCCGGGCGCAAACGATAAGGCGGCCGAGGTGGCAAAGCTTGCCCAGTCGATCTATGCTGAGATGAAAAAACCGTTTCCGGAATGAGAACGTTATTCATTGATCCCGGTACCGCGGGTATCAGCGGAGCCGCCTTAGCGGCGGCTCTGACTGATCTTGGCGATGCAAAGGATATAGGAAAAAATGCCGCGGATGTTGTCTCCAAAATGAGAGGAGAGGATCCAAAAAAGGTTATGGAGGCGCTGGATCTTTCGGCGGCCGCTCAGGAAAAGGCATATGCGGTTTTTTCGGATCTGGAGGCCGTGTTTTCGAAGTTTCATGAAGGAGCGTTTTCCCCTTCCGGGGTTTTGACGGAGGTGTTGTGCCCGCTTGCACTATTGGATGCAATGGATCTTCTTTCCTGTCCGGTGTATGCAAAACCGCCGGCACTTGGGATCTGTCTGCCTGAAACACTGGAGATCTGCGCACGGCACAGAATGCCGGCTGCCGAAAGCTCTGCAAAGATGGAACGTACGACGCCGGCCGGCGCCTCGCTTCTGGCACATCTTGCGGTTTTTCGGCAGTCGATCCCTTCGATGACGCCGGAAAAAACCGGCTATGCAAAGGAGTCGGGGCTGTTGATCGTTGAGGGCGATATCTTTGATCTGACGGAGGAACGGATCGTTATTCTCGAGACGAATATCGATGACGTGTCCGGAGAGGTGATCGGCTATGCTGTCGAGCGGCTTTTGGCATCCGGGGCCGTTGATGTGTTCGTTACCCAGGGATTCGGGAAAAAGCATCGTCCTGTTTTTATGATATCGGTGATCACGACCCTTGAACGGTACCGTGCCCTGACCGAGATCCTGATGGAGGAGACGGGAACGCTTGGAGTGCGGGTAAAAGAGGAGCCGCGGATCGTGGCAGAACGCGAAAGGAAAGCGTATCGGTTTATGATCTCCGGTGAGGAATTTTCTGTGCGGGTCAAGGTTTCAAAACACGCGGGACGTATCATTTCAGCAAAACCTGAGTTTGAAGATATGAAAATAGCAGCGGCTGGATTGAAAAAACCGCTGAAAGATGTGATCAACGAAGTTCAGAGACAGATCCCGGGATTTGTTCAGTATTGAGTTTATTTATAAACAAAATCGGCATTTTACAGGGATCCGCTGATTCTTTTTTCGGGAAAGACTCATTAACGTTCGCAAAAAATCAGGGGAAAATCAGTTACTTTGTTTCGGGAAGATTAGCCAGCCAGAGAGCGCGTGCCCTGTGAGAGGGGAAAAGAAGAGCATATAAGGCGAATCTGGCAATTCGTTGTACTTAATTATAATTTTGTACAATTTAATACTAATTATATATCAACTACAACTATTTTTGAAAAAAATCTAAAAATAAGTCATTGATTTTTTCGATCAAATAGGAAACCATTAATTAGCATCGCGAAAGAGAATAAGATTAGCGTACATCTGTACGTGTCATTAATCCAAAAGGACAATGGTAATATTCCTGTATAGCTGTTTGAAAACCTAAATAATTTAGGATGAGGCGAAAACATTGTCGAAAGTAGTAGAAATTTCCCCGACCACCAGACATGAAGGTCACTCCAAGCTCGTTTTAAAAGTAAACGATGAAGGCATCATTGAGCGCGGAGACTGGCTTTCTATCACCCCGGTTCGTGGAGTAGAGAAACTTGCCATCGGTAAAACCTATGAGCAGGTCCCAAAGATCGCTTCCCGTGTGTGCGGTATCTGTCCGATTGCCCACACGCTTGCCGCAACTGAGGCAATGGAAGCATCAATGGGTGTTGAGATCCCAGACGACGCATATCTCCTGCGCGTGATTTTACAGTGCGCCAACAGGCTGCACTCCCATGCTCTGCATGATATCCTTGCACTGCCTGATTTATATCTGCCAGGAACCGACATCAAGGTCAACCCCTTCAGCCCAGAAGAGCCGGTCAGATCTGTCGCAAAGCGTATCCAGACCCTTCGTATGATCGGTCAGACCATCGGCGAAATAGTCGGCGGCGAAGCAGTACACCCGTCCAACCCCCGTGTTGGAGGTATGTACAAAAATATCACTCCCCGTGCAAAAGCAAAGATCTTCGATCTTGCAAAGCAGGGACTCAAGCTTGCCCGTGAACAGATGGAGTTCATGATTGCTCTCGAAGAGAACTACATGAAACGTGACTGGGCAGAGATGTGCGGCCGCGAAGTTGCCATTCCAAAAGACCTCGGTTACCACAACCAGGGTTACATGGCAGCAGCTCCGATGTACGGCAGCTCCTCCCTTGATCTTAATCCTGAGTGGGACCCGGCACGCTGGCTTGAAGTCAGACCCTGGGACTGGTATATGGGCGAAGAAGAGATCACTCTCGAAGACCCCGCATACCCGATCGGCGGAACCACAAAAGCAGGCACGAAAGCCTGGCCGCAGATGCAGGCATGCACCGGCGTACCCCTGTACGACGGACAGCCTGTTGAGGTCGGTCCCCGTGCACGTCTTGTAAAATACCAGAACTATGACCGCAAAGGCGCAATGGGATTAAACATTGCCCGTGCAATGGAATACATGGACTGTATCTACAAGATGATCGAGGCAGTTGATGCAATTGACACCAGCGCCCCGGTTTGTGCAGACGTCATCCCACAGGGAGACGGCGAGATCGGATGGGCAGCAAATGAAGCACCACGCGGATGCGACGTTCACCTTGCAAAGGTACGCAACGGCAAAGTCGAGTGGTTCTCCATGCTTGTTCCGACCACCTGGAACTTCCCGACCTGCAGCCGTGCACTTACCGGCGCACCCTGGGAACTTGCAGAAGTTATCGTCCGTGCATACGACCCCTGTGTTTCCTGCGCAACCCACATGATTGTGCTGGATGAAAACAACAAGCTCGTTGCACAGAAGCTCCTTGAGTAAGCATATACCATGGATGGACTGTTCCCAGAAATAATAATCGCCGGTGTCGGTAACGAACTCTTCGGCGACGACGGATTTGGTCCCGTGGTGATCAGAGCTTTGGCTGACTGCGAACTTCCCGACAATGTAAAAGCAATGGATGTAGGCCTTGGCGGCCCTCACCTCATCTTTTCCATGCTGGATCCGGAAGTCACAAAGAAGCTGATCATTGTGGATGCAATGGACTTCGGGGGAAAACCCGGAGACGTTACCAAGATCCCCGCCGATCTTCTGCCTGAGGGCAGAGGTGAACGTTACATGGACGCCCATTCCGGAAATCTGCTCGATCCGATCGGCAGACTGAAAGGAAAAATGGATATTGTTATTATCGGGTGCCAGCCCGGGTATATTCCTGCTCCGGACTCGGAGGACTTTGCCCTCGAATTAAGTCCGGAAGTTCAAGGAGCTGTTCCCAAAACTGTAAATGTCATCTTACAGGAATTAGAGAGCTGAAAATGGGATTACTAGATAAACTCAAAGGCTTACTGTTCGGTAATGAGGCTGTCAGCGAGGGAAAACAGGACGCAAAGCCTGGTGCAAAACCAGCTGACGCAAAGGTCGAACAAAAGCCAATTATTACAAAACCAAAGGAGGAGAAGCCAGTGGCTGACAAGATTACTGTAGGACATGTACACATGAGCGGTTGTACCGGATGTCTCGTGTCCCTTGCAGATAACTACGAAGGATTACTTACAATCCTCGATAAATACGCTGACCTCGTCTACTGTCTGACTCTCGCCGATGTGCGTCACATCCCCAAAATGGATGTCGCATTAGTCGAGGGTTCCGTCTGTATCAACGACGAGTGCTCAATGGAAGAGATTTTAGAAACCCGTGAGAACGCAGCAATTGTTGTGGCTCTCGGAGGCTGCGCCTGCTACGGAAACACGACCCGTTTCTGCCGCGGAGGCCAGCAGAACCAACCCCAGCATGAGGGTTACCTGCCGATCGGCGACCTGATCAAGGTGGATGTCTATATCCCCGCTTGTGCGCCGACGCCGCAGCAGATCAGAAACGTCTGCCTTATGGCATACCTGTTACTGAAAGGAAACGACGAGCAGAAGGCACTTGCAACCGCATACCTTACGCCCCTCATGAACCTTGCGGCAGCAGGAACCGAAGCATGCGGCTGCGACCTGATGACCGAAGTCATCAACCAGGGTCTCTGCTGCGGCTGCGGAAGCTGCGCAGCAGCCTGCCCGGTCCGTGCAGTCACAATGCAGTACGGCAAACCGCAGATCGAACGCGATCTCTGTATCAAATGCGGAGCATGCTACGCACAGTGCCCGAGAAGCTTCTTCAGCTTCGACGTCTGTGGACAGTATGAATCAATTACTAACCTCATTGCAGAGGTTATGAAACCCTGAGGGTCCTGGAGGCGAAAAAAATGGAATATCTTGGACAATACAAGGCAGTCTACAAAGCCAAATCCGGCTGTGAAGACATTCTCGCAAAGGCCCAGGACGGAGGAATCGTCACATCAATGTTTGCCTACGCACTTGAGACAGGCATTATTGACGGAGCAATCGTCGCAGGACCAGGATCAGAGCCGTACAAGCCTGAACCAATGATCGCCACTACGGTAGAAGAACTCTTCGCCAGCCGTGGAACCAAATACTCAGTCTCACCGAACCTTGCACTGATCAAAGAGGCGACCCGCAGCTATGGTCTTGACAAGATCGGTATCGTCGGAACCCCGTGTCAGATCCAGGCCGTTCGTAAAGGACAGCTCTACCCGGTCGGTCTGCGTGACGTCCCCGACAAGATTGTACTTGCACTCGGTATCTTCTGTATGGAAAACTTCCCCTACCAGGGACTCTTCCAGATGGTCGAAGACCACTGTGCAACCAAGATCGAAAATGTCACCAAGATGGACATCGGAAAGGGCAAATTCTCCGTCTACACCGAACGCGGTGTAAACTCACAGATCCCCTTAAAGGTCACTCACAAATATGAGCAGCCCGGATGCCACGTCTGTCTTGACTACGTCGCAAACATGGCAGATATCTCAACCGGATCTGTTGGAACCCCCGATGGATGGTCAACCGTCTTCGTCCGTTCCGCAGCCGGCGAGGCAGCCTTCAACAAGGCAGTCGAAGCAGGCTGGATCATTGCCGAGTCAATGGACGGCGTCAAGCCGGGTCTTGAACTCGTCGAGAAACTCGCAACCGAGAAGATCACCAAAAACCAGAAGTACCTTGAGCACAGGGCCCACAAGGACCACGCTGCTCTCAAACCACTGCGTAACCCCTACATCTGAACGGTGTAACCGGCTTACCAGAGTACCCACCCTCTCGGGTACACTTTTTTTAGACCATTCATTCATCGCCGACGATCTCAAACGAACATCTTTTCATCTCTAAACGATGTACCTTGTATCATGAGTGACACCCCCTCTCCTGCGCCGAAAAAACGAACGGTAAAACCCAAACTGGAAAAACCGACTGAACCAAAACCGGCAAAAACCTCCCGGAAAAAAGCTTCTGCAGAGGAGACGGTCCCTCAGCCTGAAGAACAGCCAAACGATACGCACAAACCGGTTCCCGAACAATTTCTTACAGATCTCGGTTCCTTTGCAGATATCCTGGAAACGAATCCCGCCATTCTTGAACCTGTAAGGGAAGTCTTTGAGTATCATCTCATCGACCCGATCGACCGAAAAACCTTCCCGAAACTCGTCAATGCCATGTCCATGCTGCTTGGAGCGAACGCAACCATGGTCCTCATGACGGCATGCCATGTCAACTCAGCGGCATTTTTCGATGATCTCCTCTATGCGATCAAAGATGACAAACAGAAAAGTGCGGTCTGGATCATCCAGCATCTGACATCGCTCTACGGAAACCGTGTCCAGCAGGCTTACACGCTTTCGGCCGGAACCATGGACGAAGACTGGCACATGATCGATGTCAACACCTACAAACGGGAAGGCGATACGCCGCTCTGGATCCTGAACCTTGAACTCGTCCTCTACAACGGGACCGAGACCAAGATCACGATGACACCCGACTCCGCCTTCCAGCTGATCGAGATCCTCTCCGCCGAACTGGCAAAAAATATCCCCAAGGAAAATGTGGACGAAGGTCTCATCACCAAATGCGAAAAGAACTTCACCGCATTCTTTGAAAAGTTCTACGGCTGCAAAGAAGAAGAGAAGAAAACCGACGAACACCCGCCCGGGTATGCGTGAGTTCGCATCATTTCTTTTTTTGGAAAAAACAATGTATAAACATGCCAACTCTCCCGCTGCCGGAGAGTAGATACTGAATTTATCACACAAATAAAAACGTAACTTGGGTGAGATGATGTTTAAGATCGGCGAGTTCTCAAAGCTGAGTAAAACTACCGTAAAAACTCTGCGGTATTATGACGAGATCGGGCTTCTTCAACCGGAAAAAGTCGATCTGGCACGCTATCGGTATTACACGACCGATCAGCTCGTCAAGCTTCACTATATACAGTCCCTGCGTCAGGCGGGTCTTTCGATCGACGAGATCAGAAACATTCTCGCAGGCAAAGATGCAAAAGAGATCCTGACAAAGCGGAAACTGCAGCTCGAAACCGACATTGCAGAGAAAAACGATCAGCTCTCCCGAATCGATTTCATTTTACAAGGAAAGGAGGAGGAATATTTTATGAATTATCAGGCAACCATCAAAGAAATTCCCGAGTGTATCGTCTACTCGAAAAAAATGACGATCCCAAACTATGATGCATACTTCACGGAGATCCCGGCAATAGGCGCTGCGTGTGCAAAAGCAAACCCTGATCTCAAATGTACGGTGCCGGGATACTGCTTTGTTGTCTATCTCGACGCAGAATGCCGGGAAAAAGACATCAATGTCGAGTATTGTGAAGCGGTCGACCGATTCGGCAATGAAGTTGACGGTATCATATTCAAAAAAATGCCGGCCGTCACCGCAGTATCGGTAATGCACAAAGGACACTATAGTGATCTAGGCAGGGCATATGCATTCGTGTTCAAATGGATCGAGGAAAACGGGTACACTGTAACGGGAAGCCCCAGAGAATGTTACATCGACGGAATCTGGAACAAGGAGAGCGAAGATGATTGGCTCTCGGAGATCCAGGTCCCTGTACAGAAAAAATAATAGATCCCGCTCTCTCAAACCGAAAATAATTCGTTGAACGCTTCGGCAATGGTCAGATGGGGGAACACCTGGTCCCGCAAAACTGTGTAGTCAGTATCCTGATCCATTGCCAGTTGTATGATGCTGATGAGTTCATCCGACCCCGCACAAAACAAACCGGCGCCGAGAATTTTTTTTGTATCTGCATCGATGACCGTTTTCATCATCCCGGCCGTCTGACCGGTGACCTTTGCCTTTGAAATCCTGCTTACAGCAAGTTTTGCGATCAGAACACTGCAGCCGGCAGCCCGTGCCTCACGTTCAGTTTGTCCAATACGCGAAAAAGGCGGGGAGATGCACATACCTGAGGGCGTCCGGGGATCGTCATTTGCGGCATGATCCCCAGAGGAGCATAGCAAAATCGCGTCGGCGGAAATCTCCTGTTTTTGTCCATCTGAGGTGAAAGAGATCAGCGATGAACCCTTTTCTATTGCTATTTTTTCGACACAGGAGCCGGATTTAAAGGTAACACCCCGTTCTTCAAGAACTTTTTTTATTTCTGCAGAGATGTCTTCATCTTCTTCTGCGAGAACCGTCATATGTTCCTCTAAGACGGTGACGGCAGATCCAAATCCGGCATAGATCGAAGCAGTTTCAAGCCCTGCCCGACCCCCGCCGAGAATGACGAGACGACGCGGAAGGTCCTCAAGATCCATGAGCTTCTCACGTGTATAAGCAGTCGGGCAGGTGTCAAGCCCGCTGATCTCCGGAAACGGTGACCGGTGTACGAAAGCAGACACGATCTTTGATCCGGAGATGACCGATGTCTCCTTTGAGGACAGGATCCTTACCTCATTTTCAAAGATGACCGACCCTGACCCCCGAAATACGGATACATTGTCAAGTTTTTCCAGCTCATCAAGATCCTCTTTAGCGCGGGCTGCCTGAAACCTGCGCTTCTCCTGGATGGCTCGCCTGTACCATATATCCTTTTCATCAAAGGAGAGACCGGGATGGAGCATCACAAAATCCGATTTGTGTCCGAGAAAATGCGATACGATATCCGCCTGATCAGCAGAGATCCCGTCCTGTATGTCAGCGGATTTTTCTATCACCGCGACTGATTTTCCTGCCGCCGCATATCGTTTTGCAAGAGTTTTTCCTGTTGTGCCGACCCCGATGAGAATCAAATCGAATGTTTGCATTGATGCATTACTCTTTCCCCTGAGGGTTTAAGTAGGTATAGCCAGATCGAAAAAAAGAGAGGAGATGCTGAACGCTTGTCAGCGGATCTCGTGGATGACCATGCCGGAGAGAAGTTTCGGCTCGAACCAGGTCGACTTCGGCGGCATAATCAGTCCGGCGTCGGCGACATCGATCACCTGCTGGGCAGTTACCGGCTGCATGATGAATGCCGCCGAGAACTCTCCGTTGTCGACATCCCGGATCACGTCGGCAAGCGGGGCGATGCCGCCGACAAAGGAGATACGCGGATCGCCGCGGGGATCGAAGATCGCAAGCATGTCATCTAAGACGAGTTCCTGCAGAACAGAAACATCGAGCCGTGAAATGGCGTCAGCGGCGGGATCGACCGGGCGGGTCAGTTCATACCACTGGCTTTCAAGATACAGATGGATGATGTGCATCGATCCGTCGTTTTTGACGGGAATCATATTTTTGGATACGTCGACCTTTTTTAACGGAGTGATGGTAAATCTGAGAGAGAGATCGCCTAAAAATTGGTCGGCATTCATGCCGGCGAGGTCCCTGATGAGACGGTGATATCCGTAGATGCGGACCGAGTCATGCGCAAAGAGGACACTCATGAACTTTTCCGCATCAGAGGTCGCACGACCTTCAGAGAGCCGTCTTTCGAGAACATTGGCAGACGACTTCGCCCGGTGGTGACCGTCGGCGATGTAGAGGTTGGGAATCCCGGCAAAAAGTCCGGTGATCTTTTCAACGTCAGAGGGATCCGCCACCCGGAAGATCTGGTGGAGATTGCCGCCGGCAGAAATATATTCGCCGTCGGGCGTGTGGGCGGCGGCGATGCTGACCAGGGTCTGATGGATGAGGCCGGAGTCCTTGTAGAGTAAAAAGACCTGACCGGTGTGAGCGGAGACCGCGTCGATATGCCGGGTCCTGTCCTCTTCTTTATCGTACCGTGTCAGTTCGTGTTTTTTTATCGTATCATCATTGTATTCAGCTACCGAGACACAGGAGACGAGGCCCGTGAAGATCTCGCCGTCAAGGGTTATCTGATAGATATAGAAAGAGGGTGTATCGTCTTCAATGAAAAGTCCCTCTGCCTTCATCTTGGCAAACATTTCTGCAGCCCTCGCATAAATACGATCATCATGCGGATCGATATCCATGAGTTCCGCATCGGGACGAATGACCCGAAGAAGAGAACGTTCATTTTTTTCTATTTCTGCAGCAGCCTCTTCAGCGCTGATGACATCGTACGGGACTGACGGCACGCTTCGGTATGCATCCGGAGCGGGGCGAAGACCGGTGAAGGGGTATACGCTAACCATTATGCTATATTGGTTAGCGCCCAATAGTAAAAATAGCAAATGGTAACCTTTAGAGGAGTGGGCGGGACCGCCGCCGGCTGTCTGATCAGGAAAGCAACGATCGAAGATATTCCGGATATATACCGGGTCGAGCTTCTCTGTTTCCCAGATCCCTGGGATTATAAGGCAATGCTTGAGATGATGACGGTTTTTCTGACATCGTTTTATGTAGCAGAGGCGCAAGGACGGATCATCGGGTTTTCAGCAGGGGCTATAGAAGAGACCGATCAGGAAAAATACGGGCATATCTGTAATCTTGCCGTTTCTCCCGATATGCGGGGATTTGGGATCGGCAGACTTCTGCTCCGTAAACTCGAACGGGATTTTTTCATGCAGGGATGTACCGGATGCAGTCTGGAAGTGCGGGTCGAAAATACGCCGGCAAGAGCTTTTTACAAAAAGATCGGGTATGAAGATGTCATTTTGTTTGGCGAGTATTACAAGGACGGGGAGGACGCCGTTGTGATGATGCGCTGGTTCTAAATATCTCCGAAAAATATGTTTATGACGGAAGACCTCGGATAAGAAATTATCATGATGCAAACCCACTTCAAAAAGCGGAGTGATATTCAAACTGCCAAGGCCGGGAACGAAGGATTTCCGTCCGGTCCGGCTGATCGCAGTATGACTATCGTTAAGGACAGACGTTACGGGTTTATCCCCCAACCCAGATTCAAAAAGCGAAGAGCGTACTGAGGATAAACATCCCCGAGGCTCTTAGGATTTTTTTTATCTCTATTTTTCACCCCGATACACAAACCCCTCAACCAGGCGGTCATCCTGAAGCTTTCCCCATGCCTCCCGGCCTTTTTCACGTAACAGATCATTGTCTTTTTTCAGGAACGGATATCCATTATAAAACTCCTCGATATGCCCGCACGGGTATTCTTTGCATTCGGCGCACAGCTCCACCCCTTTCTCTTTTGCGCAGATCCTTACCGCACAATCGGGCATACCGCTTCCTTCGCGGCATGAAATGCAGGTCCCGTTCTCGGCCATGTCTTTCAAAAACGGCCAGAAACCATCACCTCCGGGGAAGAAATGGATGATCTCCTCAAATCCTGCTGCTTTCATTTCCTGATACAAGATTTTGGCAGACGGCTCGATCTTTGCCTTGACGGCGCAATTTCCACAGTAAAGACCGCAATAACAGATGAATTTTTTATCCATAAGATCACTTCCTCTCTTTTTGTTGACTTACTGTATATCTATATCAACAACAGGCATTTCACCTTTTCGCCGGAAATATAGTCTAAGAAGCAGTAATGAAGCGATTGAAACTGCAAAGCAATCGCTGGATGCGTTCCAAATTGTTATGATTGGAGAGTTTATATGATTGGGACGCCGATATGAAATCATGAAAGAGACAAAAGATCTGATCGGAACGCCTCTGCCTTTGAAGGGTCTCACCGATTATCAGGAGGGCTCGGTCGTATCCCGGATGGTCATCAATAAAAAAAGCGGTACGGTGACGGCATTTGCTTTTGAGAAGGGGGAAGGACTTTCTGAACATTCTGCTCCGTACGATGCTCTCGTGATCGTCCTTGAAGGAGAGGCTGAGATCCCCATTGGCGGGGTATCCCATTTTGTCAAGGAGGGAGAGATGCTGATCATGCCGGCAAAGATCCCGCATGCGGTCCATCCCCTTTCACGATTTAAAATGATGCTCGTGATGATCCACGAGTAACATTTCCTCATTTTTAACATACATTTCGTATTCTGTCATTTTCAGAGATCCGCAGATATCCCGGAGTATTTTGAAAAACAGAATAGACGCGGTATGCCGGCCGGATGAATACGCTTTAAAAAAAGAATGATTTTCTGATCCAGACTTACAGAAGAAGAAGGACCGGTACGAATACCAGTGAGATCATCGACATAAGTTTGATCAGAATGTTGATCGAAGGTCCGGACGTGTCTTTGAACGGGTCACCGACGGTGTCACCGACGACAGCTGCTTTGTGAGCGTTTGAACCTTTGCCGCCGAAGTTACCGAGTTCGATATACTTCTTTGCATTGTCCCATGCTCCGCCTGCATTTGCCATCGTAACTGCAAGAAGGAATCCGCAGACAAGTGATCCGACTAAAAGACCGCCGAGAGCCAGCGGACCAAGGATAAATCCAACGGCGAGAGGTGCAACGATTGCAAGAAGACCCGGAAGCATCATCTTTTTGATTGCTGCTTTCGTGGCGATCGAGACGGCTGACGTGTAGTCAGGATCTGCAGTTCCTTCCATCAGGCCTTTGATCTCTTTGAACTGACGGCGTACTTCAACAACGATCTGCTGAGCTGCATCGCCGACTGCGGTCATAGTGAGGGCAGAGAAGAGGAACGGAAGCATGCCTCCAAGGAGGATACCGATGAACACTCTGGTGTTCAGAATATCGATCGTCTCAATGCCGACGGCGAGTGCGTAGGCGCTGAAAAGCGCAAGACCGGTAAGAGCGGCTGAGCCGATAGCAAATCCTTTTCCGATTGCTGCGGTCGTGTTGCCGACTGCATCAAGCGTGTCGGTGATATCACGAACAGAGTGATCCTGATGGGACATCTCGGCGATACCGCCTGCATTGTCCGCGACCGGACCGTATGCATCGACTGCAAGGGAGATACCAAGGGTGGACAGCATACCAACGGCAGCGATACCGATACCGTACATGCCGGCAAACTGGTAGGCAATGAAGATGGCAACTGAGATGATAAGAACCGGCCAGACGGTCGACTCCATACCTTTTGCAAATCCGCTGATGATATCAGTGGCCGCACCCGTCTGACAGGATTTTGCAATGCCTAAGGTCGGCTTGTAATCGAACGAAGTGTAGTACTCCGTGATAAGACCGATCATGAAACCTGCAATAAGACCTGCGATGGTTGCAAACCAGATACCCATACCAAGAGGGGCGGCAAACATGAATCCCATACCGAACTGACCGTATAAGAGGATACTCGTTATACTGTAGGTCGAGATGATGGAGATGATGATTGCGACAATAAGACCGGTATTGAATGCTTTGTGGATCGCGGAGCTTTCGTTCTTCTTTGTGCGAACGAAGAGCGTTCCGACTGCGGCTGCGATGATACCGAATGCTGCAATGAGCATCGGAAGAAGAATAAGGTTTAACGGGGCGATGGTTTCGCCAAAGAGCTGGGACGCAAATGCTGCGCCTGCAACACCAAGAGCCATGGATGCGATGATCGAACCGACATAGGATTCGAAAAGATCGGCACCCATACCTGCAACATCACCGACATTGTCACCGACATTGTCTGCGATGACTGCCGGGTTTCTCGGATCATCTTCAGGGATGCCTGCTTCGACTTTACCGACAAGGTCGGCTCCGACATCGGCTGCTTTGGTAAAGATACCGCCGCCGACACGGGCGAAGAGAGCAACGGAAGAGGCACCGAAACCAAACGATGCAAGGATCGACACAACAGTGTTGACACCGACAACGCTGGCAAATCCGCCGTTGATCGTTACAAGGATGATGAACACGATGGAAAGACCAAGGAGTCCAAGGCCGACCACGGACATACCCATGACCGAACCGCTTGCAAAGGATACTTTTACTGCGTCCGCGATTCCGCGTTTTGCTGCATTGGTTGTTCTTACGTTTGCTTTTGTTGCGCTGTGCATTCCGATATATCCGGCAGCTGCCGAGAGTCCTGCACCGATAACATAACAGAGTGCGGCCCACGGGGAGATGAGGATAGCGAGAATGACTGCAATAACGACGACAAAAGCTCCGATTGCACGATACTGACGATTCAGAAAGACCATTGCGCCAAGGTGAATGGCGGCAGCGATCTTCTGCATCTTCTCATCGCCTGCCGGCTCTTTCTTCACGATAGAGAAGGAGTAGATGGCAAAGAGAAGGCCTAAAACGGCACATATTGGAGCGAGATAGATCAAATCCATAGGTATAGAAAACCTCCGTGAAATGGGAATGGTTTCTCCTTATGTTAATGGGCGGAGGAGCTAATAATACTAATCCTTTTACAATATCCCAAAGAGAAAAGCGAAATCAGTTAAAGAAAGCAGAATTTTTCATAGGCAAGCGTGAAAAGATCCACAACTACTGCCTCCGCCGGCGTCGGGGTGATGTTCATCAGTTTCTGGAAAGAAGTCTGCGACTGCCATGTTCCGGCATTTATGCCAAGGACCCCGCGGTACGAGATGACATCGCTGATATGGATATGGCCGGTGTGGATGATATCGGGCACATCGCGAATAACAAGAGCATCTTTGTCCGTGGAAAGAAGCGGCGTTCTTTGTCCGTAGATCGGGCCGAGATGCCGGCGCTTGAGCATTGCCTGCATGATCTCTCCGGGTTTTGTGTATGAAGCGCCGGGAATGAACTTGATCAGATCATCGATACTTCGCCCGTGATACATAAGGACGCTGACCGACTGGATATTGACGACTGCCGGATTTTCAACAAAGGTGACGTTCTCCGGAAAATTTCTGCGAAACTCTTCCGGCAGAGCAGGCTGGGGCTCGGCTCCTCTCACCGCATCGTGATTGCCCGGCGAGATCACGATCTTCAGCCTGTCAGGCAGTGCCGCCATAAGGTCGCCGACATGATCATACTGTTCATAGATGGTCTTGATCTCCAGCTCCTTGTCCTGATCCGGATAAATACCGATCCCGTCCACCACATCGCCGGCGATCAGCAGATAGCCGATGTCTTTGCGTTCATGCATCCATTCCGAGAACTTTTCCCAAGCTTTTGGCAGAAACGTATTGCTGCCGACATGGATATCAGAGATGAACACAGCTTTTCCTTTTTCTTTCGACGGGGATATCGTATTCGTCAGCGGGATCTCCGGCCGAAACAGCGTATCGGAAAAGACCATCTGGGTCCTGCCCATACTGTCGCGCGCCAGCTGACCTTTCACGCCGATGACCTCGTCAGGGATGATCGATTCGGCCTCGGCAAACCCGTCACGGTTTTTGTTGAAAAGCACCTTGATCGATCCGGTCGGATCCTCCACCTCAACGACCCGGTGACCTTTCGCGCTGGTTGAGATCGTGGTCACCATGCCTGCAAGACCGATCTCCTGATCAGTGAACCGGTTGCCTGTTCTCACAAGAGCTTCGATCGGGATCGGATTCACCCTTCCGCGCAGCATCCCGGCCAATGCATCGTACCGGTCGCGAAACATCGCGTAAGACGATTCTGGATCCGCGAGAGGGATCGAACTCCCCTCCCGCCCGCAAAGGATCTCGGGCGTTCTGCTGACGCCGACATCCAGACGGTCGGTCCGAAGAGGGGTCATAGCCGGAACTTCCTTTGGCGTAACGACAGTCACACCGTTTGGAAGAGAGGCAAGGATCCCTTCGATGACCCCGGTTCCGCCGCATTCGCTGATATAGTTCACGACCTGGTGATGTACCAGAAATCCGGCATCGGCAAACCTAGCGACGATCTCACGTTTATCCATAAAAAAATGGTTCAGGTTAAATTAACTTTCCACTCGAAATGAAGGGGTTATTATAGTTCACGAAAGCGACTCGACAAAGACCCCGATCCTGCGCACGGCCTCGGTAAGTTTTGCACGGTCCACCGCATAACACGTACGGATGTGACCAACGCCGCTTTCACCAAATGCGCTGCCCGGAACAACGGCTACCTGCTGCTCTTTTAAGAGGCGTTCGGCAAACTCCTCATCGGAAAGACCGGTGCCTTCGATGGACGGAAACGCATAAAACGCTCCTTTCGGGATATGACAGGGAAGACCGACATCATTGAGACCTTTCACGAACAGGTTCCTTCTGATCCTGTACTCGGCGACCATCTCGTTCTTTGAATCCTCGGCGTTTTTCAGTGCTTCGATCGCAGCAAACTGGGAAGCCGTCGGAGCAGACATCATCACATACTGATGGATCTTGAGTGCGGCATCGCAGATCTCTTTTGGCGCGCAAAGATAGCCAAGCCGCCATCCGGTCATCGCATATGCCTTGGAAAATCCGTTCAGGGTGATCGTCCGATCCCACAGCCCGTCGATCGACGCTGCCGATACATGAGAACCCTCATAGGTCAGTTCCGAATAGACCTCATCCGATATCAGCAGAAGATCATGATCGATGATGATATCAGCGATTGCTTTCAGATCATCTCTCCCCATGACCCCGCCGGTCGGATTGTTTGGGAAGTTGATGATCAGTGTTTTGCTGTTTTGCGTGATCTTCTCCATCAGCGCGTCAGGCGTCACTTTGAACTGATCCTTCGCATCGCAGGGAAGAGAGACGGGTTTTCCTCCCGCCATGATCACTTCGGATTTGTATGAGACAAAACACGGATCGACAACGATGACCTCATCTCCCGGATTGACCACAGCGCGTACGGCGACATCGAAACCTTCCGACACGCCGGTCGTTACGATGATCTCGTTTGGCGAGTATGGGGTATGATACCTTTTTTCCAGATCTTTGGAAAGAGCTGAACAGAGATCAGGCAGACCGCGGTTCGAGGTGTACATGGTCAGCCCTTTCTCTATGGACGTGATGGCAGCTTTTGATACGTTCCAGGGGGTATCGAAATCCGGCTCCCCGACGCCCAGACTGATAACCTGATCGTTATCCATCGTGAGGACGAGGTCGAAGAACTTTCTGATACCTGAAGGCGGGATCTCGGCAGCTACTTTTGATACAAAATTTCGCATGATTGACCCGATTTAGAACGTGATCAGCTGTCTGTCCCGGTTTCCGGGCCGGGCCATTTCCACGCCCTGTTCCTTATACGTCCGCATCACGATCTGGGTCATGGTTTCCCTGACGCCGTCGATGGATGCGATCTGCTCGGCGACGAACCGGGAGATCTCCGCCATGGACTGGCCGGTGATGGTCACCTGGAAATCGTAGCTTCCGGTAAGGAGCCGGATGCTCTCTACCTGGGGGAATCTGGCGAGTTTTTCTGCGATACCGTCGTATCCCAGGCCTTTTTCCGGTGTTACCTTAAGGGAGAGTATAACGGAAACATCATCGACACCTAATGCCGAGTAGTCGATGACTGCCGTACACCGGCGAAGAATACCTGCCTGACAAAGGCTGGCGATCCTTTTTGTCACATCGCTCTCGGATACTTCCAGCATAACGGCAAGATCGCTTACAGGGATCCTGCTGTTTTTCCGGAGTTCCTTTAGGATTAGGGTGTCCTTTTCATCCATTTTTACTCACCTTTTTCATGATTTTTTACCAGAGGATGCAGAATGCCGCATTCCTGAAACCGTGAATCGTTCATGATCACAGTACGTATGTCATTGGTCGGACTCTTAAAATAAATTTCCGTCGTTCTGCCGTGGCGGCCGTGAGAGACAACGCGGGTGGTGATGATTCCAAGCATATTGAGCTCGTTTATCAGATCCGAGACGCGGCGGTGACTCAATGCTTCAGTGTCAAGTTCCGCGGCGACTTCGCGGTAGACGTTGATGACCGAGCCGCTGGTGAAAACTTTCTGACCGGAGGCCGCCATGAGAAGCATCGAACACAATACTATCTTGCTTTGTGCGGGGAGAGTTTTGACGCACTCACTCATTGTATCGGTCTCGATATTTTCCTGGGCGCCGTTGACATGTTTTACCATGACGCGTTCGGCTCCTTCGCGTTCGGCAAGTTCGCCGGAGACGCGTAAGAGATCAAGAGCGCGGCGTGCGTCGCCGTGTTCCTGGGCTGCGCGTGCTGCGCAGAGACCGATCACTTCATCGGAAACGACGTCCGGGAAAAACGCCATCTCGGCACGCTGATGCAGGATGTCCCTGAGCTGATCGGCATTGTACGGAGGGAAGACCATCTCTTCTTCCGAGAGGGAGGAGAGCACACGCGGATCGAGAAAGTCTTTGAAGGTGAGATCGTTTGAGATGCCGATGATACATACACGCGATGAAAACAGGTCGCTGTTTATGCGCGTCAGATTATAGAGTGTGTCGTCTCCGCTTTTTTTGACCAGTTTGTCGATCTCGTCCAAGACGATGATCTGGAGACCCCCGGCCTGTTCAAGGACGTTTTTGAGTTCCGAATACACCTGATCGGTGTGCCATCCGGTGGCAGGGATGATGTTTTTGACCCGGTCGCTTGCTTTCAGATCATGACCGCTGACATGGTTTGCGATCTGGGCAAGAACGCGGTACTGGGTATCGATGGTTTCACAGTTGAGATGGACAAGTCTGCACGGGGAAAACTCCGAGCTCTCGTTTTCCAGCTCGGCTCCGACAAATTTGACCGTGGCTGTCTTGCCGGTCCCGGTTTTTCCGTAGATGAGGATGTTGGAAGGAGTCGCACCCTGAAGAGCGGGAGCGAGGATCTCAGCGATCGAATCGATCTGATCCATTCTGTGCGGGAGTTCCTTTGGACTGTAACTGTGTCGCAGGACCTCACGATTTTGAAAAATTTTATTAGGATTGATATATCTTTTAAAGAGACCTGTCGACTTGTAGGGTTCGCTTTCCATTGTAAATTTTTCCTTGGATATCTTATATGGTTTTTTTTCCTGATAATGTACCACTACTGCGAGTGGAAATAAGTGGGGGGATCTGTGAAGGGAATCTCTGAGGGGAGATAAGACGGATGGATGATAGTGAACTGATGTAAGAGGGGAGGGGAAGGTGTGGGATAAATTGAGGGGAAGAGAGGACAGGAGGACAGAATATGGGGTAAATTGGAGGGAGGAGAAGAGGAAGAAGACAGAATATGGGGTAAATTGGAGGGAGGGGAGGAGGAAGAAGACAGAATATGGGGTAAATTGGGGGGGTTGAAGCGGGAGTTAGAGTTAGGGGGAGTTAAAAGTTGAGGGGAGAAATGGTGATTGATTGTTAGATGGTGATAACCAGGTGTTTGATGGAGCGTTTGCTGATTTGAAATGATTGTAAGCGATTTAAGGGACCCACCCCTTTATTGCGAGTGGAAAACTTTTTGGAGAATGCAAAAGAAATGCAAAAGAAATGCAGGTAAGAAATGGAGTTTATTCGAATGCTTTATATATCATCTATCCAGAAAACAAAAAATTTTGGTTCATGTATATATATCATTTGCTTTTGTCCGTATTTTTGTAATTTTTTTTCTTTGAAAAAATATTTTTTGGCTGCTGTTTCATCGTTTTTTTTGTTTTTATTTTGTTTTTATTTTTGATGTAAAAAAAGAAAACGTTTATATAATCAAAAGTCTAATTAATTATGATTTCAAAAATACATAAAATGAAAAACATTTTTTCAGTGATTCAAAAATAATTTTTCCACTCGCAATAAAGGGGTGGGGGACTTCTTTTGCAAATATTTGATAAACAGAAAAAAATTTCATCGATATCCTTCATTACCCAACTCACCAACCTCCGCTTTTCAACACTGATTATTGATTCAACCCGCACTCTTTTTTCACCCTCTGCAGCTCCTTTTCATATCCCCCTCCAACCCCTCCCCCTCAAAAATCCTCGCATAAATCCTCATCTCCTGCTCATCTCCCTCCCCTCCTTTGTTACTTATCTGCTCCCTCTGCTGCCCTTTTCCGATTCAAAACAGGAGAACAACCTATTATCTTTGAACTCATACACTTCTCTTATGTCAAGAGAACACCGGGAAACTGTTTCGATAAAGACGGCCGTCATCACCGTTTCAACCACCCGCACAGAAAAAACCGACCTCTCCGGAAAGATCATCACTGAAGCATTCGAACAGGCCGGCATTCCTATTGTTTCTGCAGTCATCGTCAAAGACGACATCTCAGACATCAGATCCGCAGTTCTCTCTGCCCTGGATCAGGCCAACTGCATCGTCGTGAACGGCGGCACAGGTCTTACCCATGATGACTGCACCATCGAAGCGGTTTCCCCCCTCTTCATAAAAACCATGGACGGATTCGGCGAACTCTTCCGTCAGAAAAGCTATGCCCAGGTCGGAAACGCTGTCATCCTTTCCCGTGCCGCAGCCGGCATCAACAAAGGCCGGGTGATCTTCTGCATCCCCGGCTCTCCCAAAGCCGTCAAACTCGCAACAGAAGAGATCATCATTCCTGAAATCACCCACATCCTGACCCATGCAAACCAGTGATCCCTCCTCTCCCCTCTCCCCCTCTCCCCCTCTTCCCCTTCTTCCTCTTCCTCTTCCTCCTCCTCCTTCTCCCCTTCTCCCCCCCCCTCCCCCTCCTCCCCCTCCCC
>LMVO01000003.1 GCA_002287215.1 Methanocorpusculum parvum | reverse complement strand
ATGATCTCGGTGCTTCGCACCTCTCACTGTCGCAAGGCCTTCAGCCTTGCTTATGATCTCGGTGCTTCGCACCTCTCACTGTCGCAAGGCCTTCAGCCTTGCTCATGATCTCGGTGCTTCGCACCTCTCACTGTCGCAAGGCCTTCAGCCTTGCTCATGATCTCGGTGCTTCGCACCTCTCACTGTCGCAAGGCCTTCAGCCTTGCTCATGATCTCGGTGCTTCGCACCTCTCACTGTCGCAAGGCCTTCAGCCTTGCTCATGATCTCGGTGCTTCGCACCTCTCACTGTCGCAAGGCCTTCAGCCTTGCTCATGATCTCGGTGCTTCGCACCTCTCACTGTCGCAAGGCCTTCAGCCTTGCTCATGATCTCGGTGCTTCGCACCTCGATCAACTACAAAACATATATCGGATTCGGTTCAATGAGTAGTCATTCATCAGGGGTAACTATGGATAAATCACAAAAAAGGTGGCTGGTCATTTCTCTGGGCATCAGCTTTGCCGTTCTCTTTGTGATGCTGATCCTCACCTTCGACACCTCAACGCTTGACGAACTCCGGAAATGCAACCCCTGGATCATCCTCCTTGCCCTCGTCATGCACATCTTTTCCCTCGGATTTTGGGCACTGCGGATCAAATTCATGTGCAGATCACTTGGATACCGCGTCCCGTTCTTCCACTCATTCAATCTCGTCTGCTCCAACATGTTCCTCGCCTCGGTGACCCCCTCGCAGATCGGCGGCGAACCTGTCAGAGTGTATGAACTCACCAAAGCTGATGTCCCCGGCGGAGAAGCCACCGCCGTCGTCATTATGGAACGCGTCTTCGATGCCGTCGTTCTGGCGGCAGGAACCGTCATCAGCGTGTTTCTTCTCGGCATGTTTTTTGCCGACCTCGCCTTTCCCGAAGCCTACATGATCATTGCCTACATCGCGGCATTCGTCTTCGCCGCTCTTCTCCTCCTGTTCCTGATCGTCGCAAAAAACCAGGCATGGTCAAACAAAGTCATAAACAAACTTCTTCACCTCCTCGGCCGGAAAAAGTCGCCCGACATCATCCGTGAATACCAGAGAAAAATCGACATCCACCTGGAAAAATTCTATGCCACGCTCCGGCACTTCACCGGAAAATCAAAAGCCGGCATGTTCTACGGCCTTCTCTTCAGCGCGCTGTACTGGATCAACGAATTTGTCATTGCCTCGGTTCTTATGGTCGGACTCGGTCTGCCGCCCAACGTTCTGCTCGCCTTCATCTTCATGATCCTCATCACCGTGATCATGATGATCCCCTTAACACCGGGCGGCGTCGGGATCGCCGAAGTCTCCATGGGAGGATTCTTTGCACTCATCATACCCACCTCACTTCTGGGGGTGTTTGTCCTGTTATGGCGGCTCATCATGTACTACTTCAACCTCGTCATCGGATTTGCAGCAAGCATGATTATCGTCCGCAGAGAGGCAAAAATCAAGAAAGACGACCCGGTGAACCTGTAAATATAAATTCTCAGCAACCAACGTTTAATGAACAGCATGGATGCAAAGCAGAAAAAATTCCTCTGGATCTCGATAGGACTTTCACTTGCCGTTCTTCTGATAGTCATACTGCTGACATTCGATGAAAACACCATCACTGCCATTCAGCAGTTGAACCCTGCATATCTTCTTCTTGCATTCATGATGCATATGCTGGCGATGGGATTCTGGGCAGCGAGGATCGTCGTTATGTGCCGGTCCCTTGGATACAAAGTGCCGTTTGGCCACTCCCTCAATATGGTCTGCGCCGGACAGCTGATCGCAGCGATCACTCCCTCACAGGTCGGCGGGGAACCGGTCAGGATCCATGAACTCTACAAGGCAGATATGCCGGTGGCCGACGCTACGGCTGTGGTCCTGATCGAACGGCTGATGGAAGCCGTCCTTATGGTTCTTGGCGTGATATTCGCCATGTCGATCTTTTCTTTTGTATACAGTGACGGCGTGATCCCGCAGGGACTGATCATCGCCGCATGGTGCGGTACCGCATTTTTTACCGGACTTCTGCTCCTTCTCGTCATTATAATGCGAAAACCCGCACTCATCAAAAGAATCGCCCTAAAGGTCGGCGGGCTGTTCATGAAAAAAATGAATCCCGCCGCGGTCGAAAAGATCACCGGGCAGATCCTTGACGGGGTCGATGAGTTCTACACCACGTTCCGGCTTTTTGCCGGGAAAGCGAAGTGGGGATTGTTTATCGGATTTATCCTGACGTTTTGTCTGTGGGCCTGCGAATACTCGGTCGCTTCGATCATTCTGATGGGACTTGGGTATCCCCCGAATGTTCTTCTCTCAATAGTGTTTCAGCTGATCATCGCGGTCATCATGATGGTCCCGTTGACGCCTGGAGCTGCAGGGATCGCGGAGCTCGCCTATGCAGGATTTTATGCAACGATCATTCCAAGTTCGGTCGTGGGGCTTTTTGTCGTTCTTCTCCGAATGATCCTGTATTACTCAAATATTCTGATCGGCTTTATTGCCAGTTTCCTGATCGTCAAACGTGAAGCGGCAAATAAAAAAGTGATGCGCGAAGATGGATAACATTCCTTTTTTTGACAGGATCCGGTATCGGCTGACGAAAAATATCCGGTCTGAGGACTTTTACCGGCAGCAGTATCAGAAGATCTTCGAAAAATTCTATGTCGGGTCAAAAGACTGTCTGGAGATCGGGGGACTTCGTCTCCCTGTCCTCTCCCACGAGAGGCGTCCCACCCGTGAAGAAGCGTATTATGCGATGGAGATCGGCGATATCCTCTACCCGGCTCTGCTGGGCAGATATCATTACGCCGATGAAGGACCGTATGAATGGCAGGATGTCAGAATCGAAAAAGGCGATGTCGTGTTTGACTGCGGAGCAAATCTGGGCGTGTTTTCTCTTCTTGCCGCATCCAAAGGGGCTGAGGTCTACGCATTCGAACCGATCGGGGAGGCAAGAAAGATCCTGCAGAAAACACTTTCCCTCAATCCCGATCTCACAAAAAATGTCACGGTCGTCCCCTGCGGGCTCAGCGACACAACAGGGAGCGCCGCATTTACGGTCCTGCCCGACACGCTTGTCGGCTCCTCCATGATCCTGAAGCAGCAGGGCAGAAAGGAAATTGTCCCTGTCACCACCATCGACGCATTCTGTGCCAAAAACTCCCTAACCGCGGACTTCATCAAAGCGGATATCGAAGGGGCGGAACGGAAAATGCTCGCCGGCGCACAAGAGACCCTTACAGAACATGGACCAAAAATCGCTGTATGCACGTATCATCTGCGGGACGATCCGCAGGTGATCCGGGATCTTCTTCTCACGGCAAATCCGGGTTACCGGATCGTGGAAAAGTGGAAGAAGATCTATGCGGCAGTATAAAAGGAGAGCGGGTCATTCCCCGCTGATGTCCTGATCATCGTAATCCACAGACGGGAGGATCATTTTTATCTTCAGGATCTGTCTGCCCCGCATCTTGGTTACGACCAGCGTGATATGTTCATGGGAAAGCGGGATCGATTCGCCGAGACGGGGGATATGACCCAGTTGGGAGAAGACCAGACCGCCGATGGTCTCATAATTTCCCGGATCTTCAGGAAGGGAGATGTCGAACCGGTCGTTCAGCAAAGCGACCCTGACCTGCGCATCGACCAGGTACATCCCGTCGCCGAGAGGAATGATGTCTGAGACCTCGTCACCGTCGGATTCGTCCATGATGTCGCCGACGAGCTCTTCGAGAATATCCTCAAACGTTACAACGCCGGAAAAACCGCCGAACTCGTCTAAGACGATCGCCATATGGACACGCCGTACCTGAAGTTCGCGAAGAAGAACATCGATCTTCTTTGACTCCGGCACGCAGTAGACATCCAGCATCAGGGTTTTGACCGATGCTTTGCGGTTGTCGGTGGAGTAGGCATTGAAGAGATCCTTGAAGTTCAGGGTACCGACGATGTTGTCGGTATTTTCATGATAGACCGGGACGCGGGAGAATCCGGTTTCCCTGAAATGCGCTACCGCCTGTTCAAGGGTCGCCGTATCCGCTATCACCGCGACATCGGGTCTTGGCGTCATGATCTCTTTTGCCGTCGTATCGTTGAACCGGAGGACCGAGTAGATCATCTCCTTCTCCTCCTCTTCTATCGCTCCTTCCATCTCACCGACATCGATCCATTCACGGATCTCCTCTTCTGTCACCGAAGGGGAGGTATCCTTCCTGCGGAACCGGTCATAGATAAAGAAGAACGGCGATAGGAGGGCGGTGAGAAACGAGATGGGCGTTGCTACAAACAAAGCGACACGCTCCAGATGACGGTTTGCATAGGTCTTTGGGCCGATCTCGCCGAAGATCAAAAGCAGGAGCGTGACAACTCCTGTTGCCACGGCGACTCCGGCATTGCCGAAGATCTGCAGGGATATAGCCGTCGCCAGAGCTGAAGCTCCGACATTGGCGATATTGTTTCCTATCAGGATCGTGATCAGGAAATGATCCGGATTATTTTTTAATTTTTCCAGCCGCTTTCCCCGTTTGCCGGTGTCGGAAAGAGCGCGCACCTTCGCGCGGCTGATACCGATAAGGGCAACCTCAGAGGCCGAAAAAAATGCCGAACAGATCAGCAGTATAATAAAAATGATGATATTCGTATAATCTACCATAACGTCCACGCCGCATCTGCGGCAGATCTATTTTTATGTCTGGGAACAGCCATTGGTTAAAATCTCTATATTAATTTATACGTACCTTTTCTTAAATACATCGGCAAACCGAAAACTCCTCTACTTCACGCGTCAGGACCGCGATCTTTTCCTCATAAGATAACGGACGGGGACAAAGCGAACCTGAATGCGGCATAAAACTCAGATCCTCCAGTTCAAAGGTCATCAGACCCTGATACCGCATAGCTGAAAGAACGGATTTCAGTTCATCCGCCTCGGGTGTTCCGGCAAGAGGCGAGTGCATCGCGTGACGATCGCCTTTACTTGTATGGATGTTGACGATCCGCTCGCCGCATTCCCGGGGGAAGGAAAACGGATCTCCCGTCAGGCATGCATGCGCATAATCCCAGGTCAGCGAAAGCCAGCCGTACTCATCAAGAACAGAACGAAGTTCGTCTGCCTTTACCATATGGGCATTCACCGCAGGCGGCATATTTTCGAGAGCGACGGTGACCGAGCTCCCGACGGCGGCATTTCCCACCCGTTCGATATAACGAACGAACCATTCCTTGTCGATCGGGCTTATAGGCCGTTTCGCCGTTCTTTTTCCGGGATGGATGGTAAGAACGCCGCCGCCGAGCTGCTCCAGAATATCCATGCAGGCCAGTGTGTATTCTGCGGCGAGATCCGCGATTTTGGGATTGAACGAGCAGGGATTCAGTTCGAAAACCGGACCATGCATCGCGATCTTGCCAAAATGCGGGTAGCGGGTCAGGAGATCGGCAAGTTCTGAAACATGCGCTCCCCGCATCCAGAAGGTCGGCGTTTCCATCCAGAACTCGATCGTATCGGCTCCGGCGTTATCTACTGCGGCAAAAATCTCCTGAGGTTCATATTCGTGCAAGAACATCGATGACGCGGCAAGTCGGATCATTAACCGTTATATTTCTCATGTCAGCAACTAAATGTATGCTATATGGCAGGAAAGAAGCGGACCGCTCAGCAAAAGACCCTTACATTTGACAGTGAAGAGTCAGAGCCCGCGTTTCTTACTCCGGTTACGGAAAACTCAACGCTTGGAACTTCAGACACCACGCTCAGCGTATCTGAACTGGCAAAGCGGATACGCGAAGTTGTTGACTGTCCGCTCTTAACCGATATCGTCGTCAGAGGGGAGATCACCGGCTATCGGCCCAACGCGTCCGGACATCTCTACTTCTCTTTGACAGAGCAGGGGGACGATCCGGCATCCATTTCCTGCGTGATGTGGAAGTATGCGGTGAAAAACCTCCCGTTCTCCGTAAAAGACGGACTGCTCGTTCAGGCAACAGGTCTTGTTGATTTTTATCCGGCAGGAGGCCGCCTGCAGTTCATCGTCAAAAAGATGGAGCCTGCGCTTTTTGGAAAGGCGGGTCTGTATCTTTTGAAGGAACAGTGGCGAAAAGAGCTGGAGGCAAAAGGCATCATCCCAAGACCGCAGTCAGAGATCCGCGACCCGCCGCTTTTTCCACGAAACATCGGGGTCGTCACCTCAAAAACAGGATCGGTCCTGCAGGATATCAAAAATGTGATCAGCCGGCGGTATCCTCTCACGATCCTGCTTGCAGGCACTTCCGTTCAGGGTGACGGAGCGGAAAAAGGCATCGTCTCGGCGATTTTGTCCCTGCAGGACAAAGCGGATGTTATTATTATTGCAAGAGGAGGGGGAAGTTTTGAGGATCTGTTCATCTTCAACCACCCGGACGTGGTGACCGCGATCCGGAACTCGGCCGTCCCTATCATCAGCGCGATCGGCCATGAAACCGACACGACTCTTTCGGATTTTGCCGCTGACCGGCGTGTCCCGACCCCTTCGGCGGCGGCCGAGACCGTCGTTCCGGACCGTTCCGTTCTGCTCGAAAAACTTGAAAAGGATCGAAGATCCATCCATGACAGAATGGTCAGGCTTCTTTCGGATGAGAAGAACCGGGTCGCCGAGATGAAGATCAGAGTGGATCCGAGCCGTCTGACCCGGAAACTGGATCAGATGCATCTGCAGACGGCCGAACTGGAAGAGCGGATCAGGCGGGCCGCAGTTCGCCGGGTGGCGGTTGAACACGAGGCATGCCGTTCATGGGAGGCTATGATCCGAAAGGGTGTGAAAAACCGGATCACGACGGCTCGCCTCGCGTTTCTCGCGCAAAAAGAGATCATTCTCAGCCGCGATCCGTACAAACCGCTTGAACGCGGCTACGCTCTTGTCTGGAAAGACGGGGCCGTTGTCCGCTCCGTGAAAAAGATCGCCAAAGATGACCGGCTCAACCTGAAACTTGCCGACGGGGAGATTACCTCGATCGTGGAGAGTATCAAATGACCACAAAAGAACCCGAACCAACCTACGAAGAGATGATCGCCGAACTGCGTGAAATCGCAAAACAGCTGGACGATCCGAACACGCCGATCGAAGATGCGGTAAAACTTCATCAGCGAGGCATGCTGCTCATTCAAAAATGTGAGACATTTTTACAGAAAGCGGAACTGACGATTACTGAGGTCCCTCAACCTCCAGAATTACCGTAAGATCAGCTCCGCGCTGCAAGGCAGCCACCAGTTCCCGCGGGAGAAGCGACGCAGTGTGATCACTGTACACCGCAATCGTCCTGGAACAGACAAAACTGCTTCTCCTCCATACGAGATCCGCAGGATGCGTCAGCGTTATGCCTGACGCGCCCTGAGACAGGATCGTAACGGAAATTTCCCCGCATGTAAGGGTTGTGTGAAGAACCGCCGAGTCATCCGCAATTGCCTGACGGAATGCGGGAGACAGATCGGCAGCTCCTTTGTCAGCTCCAACAGCGATGATACAGTCGCCTTTTGGCGAGAGTTCGGTCTCTTTGGTGATCTCAAACGTGGTTTTGTGCAGGCCGCGTATATTTGTATGCCCGTGACAATGGATGATTTCGGTTACTGACATGCGCTTGAGGTACGTGTTGTATGTCATATCAGATATAACGTGTGCAGGAGAGGATCCAAAGCCAGGACCACGTGTCCGGAGGGTGTGCTTATCTCCTTGAAAATGCAATATATGATGTATGGATAATGATATGATACTACTCGACTGTCCTGTCTGCGGCGAGGAGACAGACTTTGAGATTCTTAAAGATCCACCCGAAGCAGTGGTGAAATGTACTGTCTGCGGACATGTTATGCGGGTCACGTTGAAAGAGCCGCGGGTCCTGACCGTAAAGGCCGTCGTCAGTTACGGAAATGATTCCCACACAGGCTCGATCGATCTGGTCGAAGGAGACATGATCACGGTCGGCGATTATCTGGTTGCCGAGGTCGGTGAGGATTCGTTCAGCGTCGAGGTCACCTCGATAGAAGAGAACAATGCACGCAGACAAAAACTGCCTGCGGAAAAAATCGATGTACTTTGGACCAGGCTCGTTGACCAGGTCATCATTCGTGCATCGCTGAATAAAGGCGCCGTGACGATCCCCCTGTATGAAAATGTCGACGGAAACAAAGTCTATACCATCGACCACATAACATCGGTCGCCGGAAGACAGTTCCGCATAACAAGGATCAAACTCCGGAAAGGAAACGTTATCACCAGAAAAGACAAAACCGCCGAGGCCCACGAGATCAAACGGATCTACGGGGAACGGTCATAACTTTTTTTTATCAGAATACTTTGCGGGTGAATGGAAAAAAGAGGTGATCAGTGATCACTCGGGTCTTCCCGCCACAAAGATGTAGAAAAACGCAGCCAGCACGGCGCCGATGACCGGGCCTGCGATATAGATCGGGAACGTGGTCCAGAGCGCGTCTGAGCCCGAAACGATCAGTCCCATTAAGTCAGGACCAAAGGTACGTGCAGGATTGATCGAGCCGCCGGAGATGTTTCCGGTTGCAACGATGACCGTGGTCACGGCCGCACCGATCGCAAGACCGGCGAATCCCGCGGGCGCTTTTTTATCAACAGCGACCCCCATGATCACGAGCATCAGGACAAACGTCCCGACGATTTCTGCCAGGAGAGCCTGCCAGAGAGAGATCCCGGGAAACGGAGCAGTTGCGCCAAGTCCGCCGACGCTGAGTGATTCCGGACCAATGATCAGAAACAGCAGAGCTGCGCCGAAAAATGCGCCGATACACTGAGCGATGACATACACGACCGTATCTTTCACCGGGAACTTCCGGATCGCGCAGAGAGCTATGCTCACTGCCGGATTTATGTGAGCTCCGGACACGGTTCCCAGGGCATAAATTACGACGGTAACGGCCAGACCGAAGGCTGCACTGATGCCAAACCAGTCTCCCATCCCGCCAAGCGCTCCGATACCGATGTTAAATGAGCTTGAAGGGGTGGTGCCTGCCGCAAGCATCAGCATCATCACAACCGAGCCGCAGCCGATGAACACAAGGATCATCGTGCCGATGAGTTCTGCAAGCGAGCGTTTAAAGAGATCCATTACTTGTCACCCTTAAATGCCTGGCTGCACTCGGGGCAGAGGATCCGGGGGATCGGATGCTTCAGTTTCTTTGAGGGGAAGGGATACCCCCCTTCCCATATCTCAACATCGGAACGAACCATATGCTCCGTGCAGAGACCCATCCCGCACACGATACAGACACCGGTCGCTTCCCGGTCAATCCCCAGCTGTTCACACACGTAACATTTCATTTACACAGCCTCACGGTACTGGCAGTACTGGTGCCGGGACCCGATCAGGCATGCGGTCGCGCAGCTCTTGCACGAACGAACCGGCGCTGCCGCCGTCTTTTTGTCAAGTGCAATGATGTTCGTCATCATCGTGGCCGTGATCGGTTCGCTTGTCAGAAGACACGGATAGTCGGCAAGGCGCATAAGAGCCGAAGCGCGAACCGTGATAGCGCATGCCGGATATGCATAGCGCTGAGGGTTCATCAGAACCTCATTCTCATGGATCGGGGAGAGATCGATCGGGATGCCGTCGACTTTTGGAACGAGCGGTTTGCCCGATCCGTTCTTGATCCTCTCGGCTTTGTCAAGGATCTTCCAGCCGCGGTAAATCATATCCATGAAATCGCAGTTATGCAGTTCGGCGGCTGCCCCTCTTGTCGGATTGATCATCACAAGGTTGTGATACCTCTTCGTCAGAAGATCCACAATCATCGGAGCATTGAATGCATCAAGCTCCAGAAGATACTCAGTTGCCGCGGCAGAAGCGCCGGTTGCAACATTCAGTAGCTGATAGGGTGTTTTGAAACTCGGAATCGCGGCAAGAAGCGTCTTTTCGATCACATTCGTTACTGCCTCGATCGTTGCCATCACCACATCATCCTTACACATGTTGTAGGTGGACTGGGAGATGTGGTGGGAGACATCACCAACACAGTAGGCAGGGATCGTAGCGATGTTTCCGTAATGAACACCGTCATCAATCGCCGCTTTTACGGTTTTTTCCATGCCTTTGCGGTAGTTCTCCATATATCTCCTTGCGGAGAAGGACTTCATGCCGGCTCTCTGCATGAGCTTGGCCTGGGCATCCACCGGGTTCCGGTAAAGATCCTGAAGCTGACGGACCTCCTTTCTGGATGCTTCGGCAAGAGTGTCGCCGGCTTCGATGCGTTTTGCAAAGAGATCGCCAATACCGTATGAGGTGTTCATACCCCAGGATTTTGCGGCAAGGATCGCCTGCTTGTGGGCAACAGGGATCTCGGTTTTTGTCAGGACCTGGTTGACGACATTGCTCGTTGAACCCGGCATAAGAGCAAAGTCAACGACACAGGTCGGCCCATAGAAACCGGCATAACAGCGTGCTGCCTCTCTGCCGATGATCGCCTCATGGGTTTTGATCGAGTCGGCAAAGGTCTCCAGACTCTTTGCAAACTTCGCATCCTGATCACGGAGGATCTCTAAAACAACGGGGGTCTGATAATGTTCGACAAAGGGATCGTCTTCAGGCTTTACATGTCTGGTCAGACCCGAGAGAACATTGAAGTGGGTCTTCACCGAATCTTTGTGCAGATTGATGACCGAGGCGCTCTGTTTTGGACCCACGGTCATCTTTTCCACCGCTTCAACGTACGGGCGGGCATCCTTGAGAGTGAAATGCTTTCCACGTCTCGCTTTGAGGACTTCGACATCAGCATGCTGTGCAGCCATTGCCTCATCGATCATTTTTTTGTAGAGTTCGGACATTTTTTTTCTCCAAAAGGTTTAATTTATTGATTTATCCCTGAGGTAATAAAGGTATGCATAAAGGATATTTATTGCGAAAAAAAGCGGAATGCCGCAGGTATTTTCAGAAAAAAAGGAGGGAGAATCGGCTTTTTCACGTGTATAAACCGTGGCAGGGCATCTCCTCGACATCCTCATCAGGTCAGCCCGAAACATTATCCGCACCCTGATCTCAGGGTATTTTCACCTCCCGTCAGCAGAAAAGATCCCGATCCAGAAAGCCGCCGATTCGGCACACCGACCCGGTATCATCCGCGCCCTGAAGTATCCCCCGCTGCACACTTCAGTTTTGATTGGGCCGCATATCTTTTGGAATCAACAGTATTGAATATCTCCGGCACACAAATACTATTCAGTATTTATCGGAGATCCGCATGACAGATACAACTGAGAAAACAGGGAAAGGCACTGTTGTCCTCGCCTTTTCCGGAGGTCTTGACACCTCGATTTGTGTTCCGATTTTAAAGAACATGTACGGATACGACCGTGTGATCACGGTCGCGGCAGATGTCGGCCAGCCCGAAAGCGAAGTAAAAATGGCGACCGACAAAGGAAACCTCATCGCAGACAAACATTTCACCCTTGACCTGAAGGACGCATTTGTCAAAAACCATGTGTTCCCGGCAATCAAGGCGAACGCACTCTACGAAGGCTATCCGATGGGCACGTCCCTCGCCCGCCCGATCATCGCAGAAGAGATCGTAAAGATCGCAAAACAGGAAAATGCAGCCGCGATCGGTCACGGATGCACGGGAAAAGGAAATGACCAACTTCGGTTCGACTACATCTTCCGCATGCACGGATTTGACATCGTCGCTCCGATGCGTGAACACAACATGACCCGTGAATGGGAGATCGATTATGCCGAGCAGCACAACATCCCCATCCCGGTAAAAAAATCCACCCCATGGAGTGTTGATGAAAACATCTGGTCCCGCAGCATCGAAGGCGGCCGCCTCGAAGAGCCCGACTACCACCCGCCCGAGGAGATCTACCACTGGACGAAAGCATTGAAGGATGCGCCAAACGAGCCGGAGATCATCACCGTCGGATTTGAAAACGGTGTACCGGTATCACTGAACGGCAAAAAGATGAGCGGTGTCGAACTGATCGTCGCGCTGAACAAACTTGCCGGAAATCACAGTGTCGGAAGAAACGACATGGTCGAGGACCGTGTTCTTGGCCTGAAAGCCAGAGAAAACTACGAACATCCGGCAGCCACCGTCCTTATCGCGGCCCACAAAGATCTCGAAAAACTGGTCCTGTCCAGAGCCGAACTGAAGTTCAAACACATCGTCGATGACCAGTGGGCGGAACTTGCCTACATGGGACTGATCCACGAACCCCTGTACCATGACCTGAATGCATTCATCGACGAAACGCAGAAACGCGTCACCGGAACAGTAGACATCCAGCTGTACAAAGGAGGAATGCACATTATGGGAAGATCATCGCCAAATGCCATCTACTCTATGGACATGGTATCCTTCGACTCGACGACCATCGACCAGCGTGACGCGATAGGCTACTCCAAATACTTCGGCATACAGGGAAGAATGCTCTGGCAGCTGAAAAATAAATGATCGATGATGAATAAAGACGATGTCTGCGTGTTGATCCCGACACTCAATGAGAAAACGACCATCGGACCGCTCATCCGTGAACTGCAGAGTCTCGGCTATACCAAAATCCTGGTGGTCGACGGACATTCCACGGACGGTACGCCGGCGATCGCCGCAGAACTTGGAGCGAAAGTCCTTACCCAGACCGGCAAAGGGAAAGGGGCTGCGATGATCGAAGCATTCAGGCAGATCACCGAACCCTACATTCTGATGATGGACGGGGACGGGACCAACCCCCCTGAATTCGCCGACTCGATGATCGAACCGCTCGTATCAGGGCGGGCAGACCATGTGATCGGCGACCGGCTGGGGAGCTTTGATCACGGAGCCCTCACCCGTTTGAACCGTCTGGGTAATATAATAATGAATAAATATTTCAAATGGGCGCACGGCGTCTATATGACAGACATCCTCTCAGGATACCGTGGGTTCACCAGAGATTCGATTCAAAAAATGAATCTCTCCCAGACCGGATTTGAGATCGAAACGGAGATCAGCTCCGCAGTCGTTCACCATAATCTCAGATTTGAAGTCGTCCCGACATATTACAAAAAACGCCCCGGATCCCCCACAAAACTCAATCCCTTTCGTGACGGATACAAGATCATCAGAGCGATCAACCGTTACGGAAAAATGAACAACCCCCTGTTCCATTTCAGTGTTCTTGGAGTTATTCTCGGTCTCGCCGGGTTTTTCACCGGCATCTATGTTCTTTTTGAGTGGTTCAAGGGGATCGAACATCTTCCGCTGACGATCCTGACGATGCTTCTGATCGTGACCGGCATTCTGACTTTTATGATCGGACTCATCAGCGATATGATCCTCGCTTACCACAGAGAGCAGATCCTTGAGCTGGAAAAGATCCGTGCCGAACTGGAAGATTTAAAAAAGTAAAAAATATTAGCTGGTTGTTAAATAACCAACCATTTTGATATCTATTGTGTCCGAGCCGTACTGCAGAGTCAGATTGTCCGCGGTTTTCTCGGTTACAACACATATGCGGTATGCTTTTGCGGCTTCCTCATTTTCATTGAGATAATCGACGGTAATGAATACCCTGTCATCAACGTTCGTATCAGCGAAAACCAGGCCGGCGGTCTCGGTTTCTTCCTTAGTCATCTGGTAAGCGAGATCAGAGCCGGAACCGGCAACGGTCCTGCTTTCTCCCGGCACAAGACCGATAACGCCGGATGAGATCTGGTTGAACTCTGTTGGATATACGACAAACGGATATTCATATCCGTCAACGGATACGTACAGAGACTGGTTGATCTCCGAACCGGCAAAGAATCCCATTGCGTTCTCGAAAACGGCAGATCCGCCGATGTTCATCGTGTAATTGACATATACGGGATTGCCGGACACTACTGCGCCGGTACCTGCTGCACCGTTCCCATTGATGAGATTGCCAATAGCGTTGGGCAACCCGCTGAATGATACGATGCACATAATCACTATCAGGACACAAAAGCCGATCACGCCTACCTGCGTCCAGTTTATATTCTTCTTCGGACCTTTCTCCTCAGATTTGGACTTCGTCTGTACTGCCATTTGTGAGTAATATGGGGATGTGATATCATAAACACCTTCTCTTCCGATGCGTATTCCGCTTACAGTCAACTATATATACAATAATGACTTACTTAATGTAAACATCATTCGATGATGCTGTATAAGGAGGTACAATATGCCAATCAGATTCTGCCCGTTCAGCTTTGGAACACTCGGTTCCGAACTCGACACGTTTTTTTCCGAAATGGAGGGACGTGCCGAAAATCTTGCATCGCGCTCCGAGAGCTTAAAGACCATCGCAAAAAATGCCGTACCGCGGATCACCGGCGACTTCCATGTGGATCTTTGCGAAACACCAGGCGAGATCATTATCACCTGTGATCTCCCAGGGATCGAAAAAGAGGACGTCTCAGTAAAACTTCTGAATGAATCCTCACTGCTGATCAAAACGAAGTATGACCGGGAAGTCTCGCAAACGGATGCTTCCGGCATCTATCATTTACGTGAGAGGAGAGCCGGCGCCGGCGAGAGGGTCATCCGTCTGCCCGCCGAGGTCAGTGCAGAAGGAGCAAAAGCCTCGTTCAAAAACGGCATCATGGAGATCACTCTCCAAAAAACTGCCCAGGACACCGGCGTCCCGATCGATATCGAGTGACCCGGCCTCGCGCCGGCCCGGGATCATCCCCCGCAAATCCTTATTTTTAACAAGATTGATGTTCTTGAATCGCAAATACTAGGTTTAAGCGATGGAGAAAAAACAGGTCCGCGACTACATGACGCATGATGTTGTAAGCATCGATGCATCCGGAACGGTAGGTGATGTGATCCGCCAGATCCACACAACAACGCATGACGGTTTTCCAGTCCTCAGACTTGGAAAAGTGGTCGGATACATCTCCGCACGGGACATCATCGGCGAACTCCCTTCAACAAAAGTCGAGCTACGGATGACGCGCCATCCAATAACCGCACGGCCCGATGTGACGATAACCGAGGTTGCGCGGCGGATATTTCGGACCGGGATCCAGAAACTGCCCGTTGTCGGCCCCGAGAATGAGCTTCTGGGAATCATATCCAATATGGACGTGATCCGGTCCCAGATCGAACGGGTGACCCCCGAGAAGGTATTCAATTTTATGCGGGCGCTTCACTCATTATACGGAGTGGAGACCCACCTCAAACGCGAACCGGTCCGGGTCAAAGCTATTCAGCCGACACAGAGTTCGGTCCATCAGGATGAACTTGAAGGAAGGACCTATGAACTCCGGAAACATCTCGCCGAACCGGTGATCGTGGTGAAATCCGGAGCCAGGACCATCCTGGTGGACGGCCACCACCGGGCAGTTGCTGCAGAACGGCTCGGCATAACCGAACTGGATGCATATGTTGTCTATCTGGATGCCGATATTGAACTTGGCCTGGAAAAAACCGCACACTCCATGAAAATATTCCGGATCAGCGACATAAAAATCGATGATAATCCGGAAAGATCGGTAGTGCGCCCCACACACCCGAAACTTATCCCGACCGAGAAGAAGCTCGTAAAAGAGTACATGACGACCAATGTGATCAGTCTTGACGCCGGAAAGACCGTGAAGGATGTCATCGGACTTATCCGGACAACGACACACGACGGGTTTCCCGTCCTTTCCAATGGAAAAGTCGTTGGTCTGATCGCGGCAAGAGATATCATTGATGCAAAAGCGACCGACAGTATCGCACCCCTTATGCAGCCGGTGATCCTGAAGACCCACCCGGATGAAGGAATGACCGATGTCGCACGGAAAATGTTCAGATTCTGCGTCCAGAAACTTCCGGTGGTTGATCCGGCAGGAAAGTTTGTCGGTATCATTACGAATGCAGATGTGATCCGATCCCAGATCGAACGGGTGACGCCCGAGAAAGTGTTCGATTACATGACCACGCTCAAGACCCTCTACGGACTGGACCCGCTGCTCTCACGCGGAATGGTGTCTGTTAAAAATCTGATCCCCACCCAGTCCAAAGTGTATATGGATGAACTGGACGGGAGAGCGTATGAGATCAAAAAAGGGCTTGCCGAGCCGCTTATCGTCGTGCACAGAGGAGACAAATACATCCTGATCGACGGACATCACCGGGCGGTCGCGGCAAACAGGATGCGTGTCCAGGAGCTGGAAGCCTATCTTATCGAGATCGACTCGAACACCGAACTCGGTATCGAAAAGACCTCGCGGAACATGCGTCTGTGGTCACTTGACGATGTCCAGATCATGGACGAGTCACGATGCGCGTTTCTCGCATAACCTGCCGGATGCATTTCCCGTCAGAGCGTGAACGAACCGTATTTTCCGCCGCCGCCCGGAATAAGGGTGAGGCGGCCTTCCCGCATCGAGATGACCGCACGGGCGGCCGGAGCTGAAACTTCCGCGAGCTCTGCATACGGCATTTCAAGGAGAATGCTGATCTCGTTATCGAACGCCTCGGTGAACGCAGAATACAGTGCCCGCGCTTTTTTGGTGTTTGGCGAGGAGACTCCCAGTACGCGGGCGATGACCTCCCCAAGCGGGATCATCTTCAGATAAGGCGGACGATCCGTCGGCGGTATCGACGAAAGTTGTTCCGCACGTTCCTTCACGCCGAGTTTTATCCTGCCTTTGTCATGCGGACATTTCCAGTGAAAATGTTCCGCTTCGGCAAGGGAGAACTGGGCATAACACCGCGTGCAGGCCGTCCTGTTGTATTTTCCCTCCTCGGGGAAAAATCCGGCGTTCAGCACGACCGATCCTTTTTTCACCGCTTCAAGGATCCCCCGCACCGAAAGGGATGCCAGATCCATCCGCGTGAACTCGCGGCCGAGTTTCTCCGGCGCCGCACTGTGGGCATCCGAGTTCGATAAAAATGGAACGCCTGCAAACTCTTCGATGCCTGCACCGTAGGAAGAATCAGCTGAAAGTCCCAGCTCGCAGAACTCGATAGACTCTTCGCCGTAACAGTCGGAAGGCCGGTCAAAAGCGGCAAAGAGAGACGTCCACGGGGTGAATGCATGGGCCGGACCGATCAGTCCGCCAAGATCATGTACCTCGCGGGCGATCTCTTCTCCCGTCAGGTGAAGATGAGGGCGGCCTGCCGTCGTCAGATGACCGCAGGAGGGGGCGAACCTCTGCTGAAGTTCGGCAAACTGATCGAACGTCTCCATCAGGATCAGGTGATGGACGCGGGAGGAGTCTTCAACTTCGGTCTGGGGAACGACCGTGATACCATGATCGTTCTCCAGAAAAGGCACCCACATCTCCCGCCAGACCGGGTGAAGAGCATCACCGGTCCCGACGATCCGGATGCCCTTTGTCCGGCAGCCGGCAAGGATCTTGTCCGGAAGCATCTCAGGCGAGGTCGCCATCGAAAAACAGGAGTGGAGGTGGAGATCCGCGTTGCACTGCATAGCGATTATCCAATATAACTCAGGTCGTCTGCATTGTTTCTCTGGATCGTGGAGGCAAGCGCCGAGACCTCGGTCATCATCTGGGATGCGAGCTCGGCAAGCTCGGTCCGGTCCGCCGTGATGCCAGTGAGTTTTTCCAGCACATCCAAAACGGCAGTCGAACTGACCGGATCCACCAGATACCCGGACGTCTCGCCGAGGAGAGCGACTCCCTCCATGCCGGCAAGACGGCCAAGCGTGATCAGAAGACCCGCGGCCCCGATGATCCCGCCGACCGGCTCTTCTTTATTCAAAACAGCTCCTGCTGAGAGGACCTCGTCCTTTAACGACGCAGAGGAAAGCGCCGCAAGAATCTGCGGGGTCTCCACCATTCTGCCGACCCCGTAGCCGCCGAGCGTGTATATCCGTTTGACGCCGAGCAGTTCGAAGACGCGTATATACGCATTTCCCAGAATGTAATGTCCCTCGGGTGTCGTGCTCTGACAGTCACCTGCCAGAAGAAGGACCCCAGGAGAACTCGCGGATCCCGGTGCAAAAAACACCTCGTTTCTCGGCATCCGAAGGACCGCGTCTTCCGAGAGATACATCTGCGGAGGAAAAAGGGTGGAGGTGATCTCGGCAACTTTCACCGCTGAAAGGACGTGAACAAGATGGTCGACAACAAGTTTGCCGACATGTCCAACACCGGGCAGCCCTGCGATCACTACCGGAGCGGAATGCGCTGCCACATCCTCAACATACCATCTGACGTTTACCTGTTCCATGCCTTAACCATCCTTCGATATTTACCATAGGGATCCTCAGGTGAATATCTTGCCGGATGGGCAGAAACCGTAGAAGATCCGCATTTTTGGCAGATCGTAAAAAGAGTGTAGGTGTTGCATTCAGGGCATCTACGAATATGACCCGTCATAAAAACACCAGATATTACTTCTGTTTCCGGATGAGTTTGCCGGAACCTTCAGCGCGTTCCATCACACCGATCGCTGCTTCGGATGCTTTGACCAGTGCTTTTTCTGCAGTTTTGTAGTCAGGAGCGACGACTTTTACCCGGTAGTGCGGGGCTCCGAGATAGAGAAGTTCGATCTCGGCGCCGTCCACTTTCGGTTCAGCGCTTCTGAGTGCACGGCGGATGATGTTGACACCGTCGGGTTTGGTGGAGGTAAGCTCAAGGATCGCACTCACGGTGACTTTTGGAACTTTCACATTTTCCGCGGCGACTTTTGCGAGAGCAAGGGCCCCCTCTGCGGGAAGGGAGAATTTAGCGAGAGTAGCGTCACCGTATAAAGCAATGGCCTCGAACGCCGCATAAAGCGAACCAAACTCAGCATACATCGCCTCTTCGAACGTCTTGATCTCGACGTTCGACTCGGTCGAAGCAAACTGGATCCACTTATGTGCCTTCTGCTCATTCTTCCAGTCCTGGATCTTTTCCCGGCGCTGGTGTTCGTTGACATCTTTGAGGGAAAGATCGATGTGGCCGCGGCGTTCATCCACGTGAAGAACTTTACAGACAACTTTCTGTCCTTCACGGATGTAATCCCGTATGTGTTTGATCCAGCCGCGGGCGATCTCTGCAATAGGGATCAGCCCCTGCCGTCCTTCATATTCATCCAGGTTTACAAATGCCGCAAAGTCCTTGACCTCTGTAACACTACAGACGACAAGTTCTCCATCTATTGGCCAATCTCTTTCACTCATCAGATAATTTTCCAGATTTATTCAAATGTTGCTACGACATCTGCTTTGATAACAGCCTTGCCGCCGGTCGGCTCTGCAAGGACGCGTCCGCAGACGGTACATTCAACAACGGAGGTTGCTTTCTCGAATACGAGCTGTTCGTTTTCACAGTCCGGACATTTTACCTTCAGGAACTTGCTCCGGGTTTCTCGGGATGCTTTTACCATATTACTTACTCCGTAAGTTCGAATTTACCTGCACGGTACCCTTCTCTTAAGTGGGCTTTACCGCAGATCTTGCACCGGTAGCGCATGTTGATCTTCTTGGTCGGTTTGTCTCCTCCCGGAACTTTACCGAATTTACCACGGTTGCCAACTTTGCTGCGGCGTGCTTTCTGACGGTCAATCCAGTGGAGACCGGTCGTCTTGCCTTTCTTTACCCTCTCAACCTCGTGCTCGGTGTGTTTCCGGCAGTATGGGCAGTAGGTGTTAAATTTTACTGGTTTCTTCATGAATATTTACCCCTTTGAAACGGGAATACCAAATACCATACTTATTTGCGAAGCCTGATACTTAAGGCTTTGTTGTCTTTACACAGAACATCTGCCATCTGGGGTGGCAGCGATACGACATCTCCTGGCGAAAGAGCGTAAATTCGTCCGCTATAATCCTGAAATTCTGGAAGATTTTCATATACCGCGATCACGCGGTATGACTCGGGAGCAGGGGCATCGGCGGACGTTACGTTCACTTCATCTGCGCACTGCTTATCCGGGCTCTCGTTCACAGGCGTCAGCGGGACCGGAGCTTGTTCGGCTGAAACCTCTGCGGGAACGAAATGGTATGCAGTGGTCTCTAATGTTGGTTTCCCATCTAAAAGAGTCTTTCTGCAGGAGGAGGCGGATTCATACACAACATCGAAAAGCATACGCTCGCCCGGGACCATCATCCGGATCTCTTCCCGGTTGATTTCTTCGCCGTTTGCACGAGCGAGGGCAAGAGCGAGGATTTTCCGGGTCCGGACCCCGTACAGATCGCGAATGTATTCGCGCAGACTTTCGCGCTCCTTCAAAACACTCTGCGCGCCTTCGCCGAACGGGTCGTCGTGCGAAGCGGCCTGTTTATACAGGGCAAGAATATCCGCATGGACCTCTTCATACAGGGTAGCCGGGATCTCGGCAAGAGAACCCAGATTTCGTTCATCGATCAGATACCCGTGCAGATCGGAGGTGGTGATCCTTCCCATCTACAGCCCCCCTGAATACTCGGCGATGCCCCGGCAGCAGAGGAATACTCCAAGTGCCTCGGGAACGGTGTTGCGGCCGGTGGTCAGCGCGTAGGTATTTCCAAGGATCGGCATGGACATATTGAACGCGCAGTCAACGGAGACGCTGCGCTCCCCAAAAACGACCGCGTCGATCAACGGATCGAACCCATCCAGCTGATCGGCCGGGATCGGGACCACGCGCATACCCGAGCCCCCGTGAAGAGAGCCAGGATGACGAATGAGGCGTTTGACGTCCGTCGTGACCGGTTCGTCTGCCTGCGCGGCCCTTGATAGGACACCTGCCTGGAAGGGGGCGTTTTCTGCATTGGCGATTGCCCGCACCACCTTGTTTTCAAGAAGCTTTTTTGGATCGTTGTCAAGAAGCGTCTGGGCGGCCGCGATATTTTTCAAAAAACCCGCGGCAAACTTTTCCGTGATCCCGGAAAGTCCGGAAAGATATGCGAGTGCATCCTCCGGAGGCAGAACCGCGATCCGGGAAAGTTCATCTGCCAGCGCGTAGTGATACCTGACCGGCCAGCCGGACTTCTGTGATGAGGCCAGCATGCTGTCGAATGAAAGACCGGTTCCGGAGACGTAATTCACCAGTTCCCGGCGCTCCGCCGTGCTCCACCCGCGGACGCAAAGAAGCGGGAGATGGACATGATATCCGCGTCCTCCGGAAAAGTTGATGCGGAGATCACGCTTTGCAAACCCGAGTTCGCCAGTCAGCATATCGATCAGTTTGAAAAGCTCCTCTTTTACCCGGGCAAGCATGACATCGTACGGCGCACGGACGATGTGATCTGCATCTAAATCGAAGATCACATCGGCCCCGAGCCACTCTTTGTCCGCCATCTGGGCGGCTCCCGGATGCGTATAATATGCGGTCGAGTAATACACATGGGCCGGAACCATGTTCTTCAGATACGCGTTCAGCTCCTCCTGAGACGTGAACGAGATGTGCCGCCGCATGCCTGACCGCGGATTTTCGGTGAAGAAAAGAAACCCCCACTCACGTTCGGTAAGGGACTCGGGAACATACCCTGCCCCCGCTCCCGGAATGGCCCCGTTGTAGTAGGCAGAAAAACGTTGCCTGAGAAATTCGAGCGTGGCAGGTTTCATAGATTCTTAATCATATATGGACCTGTACGCTGATATCCCTGTCTATGATAGTAAGGTCTGACCCCGACACCGCTCATTACGGCGACCTTCGAATACCCGGCTTCACGCGCGGTTTCTTCGGCACGCTTCAAAAGCTGCTGGCCGTACGACCGGTGCTGGCGCTTGTCTCCCGAGCCTGATTCGCCAAGCGGGACGATTTCTCCATAGACGTGGAGCTCACGCACCAGAGCGGCTTCCTCGAGTTCCGGCCTGAACACCGTACCCGGAAACCGCAGACGGACAAATCCGATCAGCGACTCGCCGGCGACCGTCGACAGGAAATGCTCTGTCCCGCCGCAGCAGGAATAGACCTGGCTCTTCTCCTCCACGACCGCGCTGCTTGGCCGGCGGCCGATCTCGCGGCACCGGATACACCGGCAGCTCCCCCCCTGTTCTTTCAGTCTGGCCGCCGCCATCTGACGGATGTGTCCGTGGATCGATCCGGAGACGATGAGTTTTGCCGGGATATCCCGCTGGACACGCTGGAGCCTGACATACTCGGGCAGCCGGCTTTTTGCATAGGCGAGCAGATCGACAAGTTCATCCTCATCATACGTGACGTATTCGCCCCGCTTCCAGAGCTCTTCAAGCTCTGCGCCGGGTGTAACCAGCGTCGGGTAGATCTTCAGGAAATCCGGGCAGAACCGCGGGTCGGTAAAAAGCGCATCGAACATCTCGCGGTCACGCGGAATTGTGCTTCCATACAGATTCGGCATGACATGGAACCCCACTTTGATGCCGGCATCCCGGAGGAGGGTGTTTGCACGAACACTATCCTCGACCGTATGGCCGCGTTTGTTTTGCAGCAGAAGTTCATCCTCGGTGTGCTGGAACCCGAGCTCGACCTTGGTCACCCCGAGATCGAGCATCTTATTGATATGCTCCTTTCGACACCAGTCAGGCCGGGTCTCAAAAGTCGTCGCAATACAGCGGACATCGGCTTTTTCATTCTCGAGCATCAGCTCATCCACTGATCCGGCAGCGGACTTATTTCCGGAGAACTCGTTCATCGCCCGAAGGCACTCCGAAACGAACCATACCTGATACGCATCATCGCGGGCGGTCATCGTCCCGCCCATGACGATCAGCTCGGCTTTATCGACATGATGACCCAGACGTTTGAACTGACCCAGACGTGCGGTCACCTGCCGGTACGGATCATACTCGTTCTGGCGTGCACGCAGAGCCGCCGGCTCCTCTCCCGTATAACTCTGCGGAGACTGAAACACATGATCCGGACCGCCCGGGCACGGCAGACATTTCCCGTGCGGGCATGCACAGGGAGATGTCATAACCGCGACCGGAGCGACGCCGGAAAGGGTCCGGGTCGGTTTTACCATAAGAACCCGGCGGAGAGCCTCATACTCTTCAGGCTTGGCAGCTCCAAGGATCGCCGAGTTCTTCGGCATCACGTCAAGAGCATACCTGCGGCAGATCGAGAGTTTGATATGCTGGATATCCGGCTCCGGATCGGAAAAAATGCGTGAGATGATCTCACGATAAACGGCGTGCTCGTCCATCTGTGATAAGATCAGTGTTCTGCTACGATACTCTGGCTTGGTTCCTGAGTAAAGGGAGTCTGGGCGGCCTGAGTTGCGTTCATATCTGAAACGATATCATTTCCCAGAGTGAGAAGAGCGACACGGTGCAGATTCTTATTTTTATGAATGTGGATCGGCGATATCTGCAGTGCGTCGTATTCAGCGGTCTGAACATTGTTTCCGGATACTGATTCATAATACTTCTTGACCTGGACCATCAGCATGTGTAAATGGAGTAACTCTTCTTTCTGCATTATTTTCTAACACCTCTTATAAAAAAATCTTCCTTAATCTTGTCTATCATATCGGCACATATAGGTTACTCGTCATATTTATATCAGAGTTCGTTTCACGACGGTTTTTTCGGGAGTTGCGGCGGAATAAAATCCCTCATTGAACGCAGATTTGAAAAATGCCCCGCAGATGTTCCCGGATTTTTTGCGCGAGAGTGTTTTGCAAAGAACATCATCAGACAGCCTTATATGTGAGAACAGTACAGCTGATCACAGGAATGAATGAGCTGAGGGCAAGGATCATCGGAGGACTGTTCGGCTGTGCGGCGGGCGATGCTCTTGGGGCGTCGTATGAAGGAACGTGCCGGGATGAGAACAGAGAGGTCTGCATGGCGGGCGGAGGGCAGTTCGGCCTGAAAAAAGGCGGGGTCACCGACGACACGCTGATGACGCTCGCTCTCGCGGAAACCTACTGCGAGACGGGAGCGTTCGACCGGTCGGTATTTCTGCGAAAACTCATCCTCACGCTCCGGGACGATGCGTCGACGTTCGGGCAGACGACCCGGACCCTGGCTTCGCTTCTGGAACAGGGATGCGATCCTGAAAAGGCTGTCTGCGCCGTCCACACGGCCCGCGGAAGCAGAACCAACGGCAGTGTTATGCGGACCATACCCGTCGGACTCGTTATGGAGGAAGATCCGGAGCAGACCGCCCGCATCGTTTCGGGCTTCACGCATTATGACAAAGACGCCGCTGACTGCTGTGCAGCATTGGCAAAAGCCGCGGCAGGACTGACAGCGGGAAAATCAAAAGCCGAGGTCCTGGCGGAGGTGCCGGCGGTCTACCTCACCGGTGAACTGGTGCCTTCGCTTGACCCGGTCGAGACGACCAGATGCGCATTTATCTGTTTCAGGGACGGATCGGCGTATGCGGACGTGGTGTGCCGTGCATGCGTCCTCGGCGGAGACACGGACACTATCGCATGCATCGCCGGAGGACTGGCCGGCATTCTCTGGGGAGTGCCGCAGACCTGGATCGATTCGCTGCTGCCAAAGGACAGGATAGCACAGACCGCGGAAAACCTCTGCAGAAAAATCCAGGAACGTCAGAGAAGCTGACTCGTTTGAACCTTCAGGTCGGAACGGAACGCATCTCGACGAGTTTCAGATTCTTCACACCCTTCGGACACTCCGAGTAGGGACCCAGGACCTCAAGGACCACATATCTGCCCTTCTCCGTCAGCCCGTCCGGGTGACAGAACGCATACCCTTTACAGAATACATCATCACAGACCGGCGTATACGTGATCCGGGTCCTGCGGGTCGCCTGACTCGTCGGGATCACGGCAGTGATGATCGTCTCTTCAACTTCTACGGCCTTTGCTCCGCCTTCGTGAACGGCGCAGTCATGTTTGGTTTTTCGGACCGAAACGACACGGTACCGTTTTCCTTCCCTGAGTTTTGCGTTGTGACAGACCTTGACGATCTTGCATGATTCACACTCTGGCGCTTTTCCTGCATAGACGAACTCGGCCCCCTCCTGGGCATAGACCGAGCCGACGATGGTTATTATTGTTTCTTCCTTGTCCATAGCTTACTCCTCATATAACCAGGCAACCAGTGAGGCCGCCTGATCCCGGGTGATCTCCTCATCAAAGATGGTGTAGCGTTCCGGCCGGATCTCTTTTGCCCGAAGGATCGCTTCGATAACGATCTCGTCAGAGATATCCAGCTCTTTGGGCGTTACCGGAGCGCCGATCGTTTTGAGCGATCTTCTGATCTTCTGCCAGTCGCCTTTGTGCAGGATCATGCTGATGATCGTGCCTATCCCGCAGGCTTCCCCGTGAAGGGCTTTTCCCGGAGCGAGCCGTTCGAGCATGTGGGCAAACTTATGTTCGCCGCCCGATGCCGGCCGGGAACTTCCGGCAATACTCATGGCGACACCGGATGCAAACAGCGCCTTCATGACGATCCATGCGGCTTTTTCATCGAAGGCTTTCACGTTCTCTGCATTCTCCACCATCAGTTCGGCCGTGATCATCGAAAGCGTCATCGCATACTCGCTGACCTGCTCCCCGGTTTTTTCTTTCGAAAGATCCCAGTCGAGGACCGCGGTATAGTTGGCGACCATATCGGCATATCCGGCGGCCATCAGCCGGCGGGGAGCGGCCGCAAGAATGCCGGTATCGGCCACGATCGCGAGGGGAGGGTGAGCCGCCACGCTCACGCTTCCGTCCTCCGTCATGACAGAGGCACGGGACGAGGCGATACCGTCGTGAGAAGCGGCTGTCGGGACACTGATGAACTGGATGTCGAGATTGTAGGAGACGACCTTTGCCGTGTCGATGACCCGGCCGCCGCCTGCCGCGATGATCAGAACGATGCCGGCGGCCTGGGCCAGTTCCTCGATCCTCGCGATCTCCTCATAGGTGATCTCCCCGACAACGGCGGAGACGACCTGCCTGCCCTCCAGCAGACGCAGGATCGCCGAACCCGTCGTCTGCATGGTCGTTTTTCCTGAAAGAAGAAGAAGCGGACCGGTGATGCCGAGATCGGTGATCACGTTCGGGAGCTGGAGCAGAGCATCATGTCCGGCGATCACATCCCTGGGCATCTGGATCCATCGGGATTTGTCAAAGGTTTTATCCTTGAGTATCCTATTATTCTTAGTTTTCATGATCGTGGTCCCCTATGTTAAATGAATTATATAAATGGATAGTCGAACTGGAAGGCTCGACATATACGGTCTTCCAGACGATATTGTATGCTCTATTAGTGCTCTTAGGACTGTATATACTTTACCGCTGTCTGAAAAAGGCCGATATTCCTATCGACACCCCGCTCATCCTTACCGGTCTTTCCTACATAATCCTGGGCGGTCTGCTTCGTGTCGTCGAGGATACGGGCATGGTTCCCGGCCCCTGGTGGATCCTTTTCGTAACTCCCCAGGTGTATATTCTGACGCTGATCTTTGCCATTGTAATGCTGGTTATCTCGTATCAGCTGCAGAAGAACAAGATCGTCGTCTCCTACACGACGCCGTTTATGCTCGGCGGCGTGATCTCATCGCTGATCACTGCCGGATTTTTGATCTGGTTCGGTTTTGCACGGGCGGCCGAGGTGGATATCCTTGCCGGACTCTGGGTCTTTTTGATCGCGGCGGCGGCGTCAATAGCTCTCTGGGCAGTTCTCCGGTACCTGTTCCGCTTTGAATATATCAACGAACCGCTCTACCTGGTTTTGATCGCCGGCCATATGCTGGACGCTTCGGCGACGAGTTATGCTCTGGAATTCAAGGGATACATCGAGCAGCATGTTCTGGGAAGCACGCTGATCGAGCTTACGGGAACGCCGTATGTGATGTTCGCTCTCAAGATCGTTGTACTGATCCCTGCCATATGGGTGCTGGAAAAATTCCGGAAAGAGGAGGGGATGGAGAGCATCTGGCATCTGGTGCTTTTGGCAATGATCGTTGTGGGTCTTGCCCCGGGTCTTCGGGACGTGCTGCGGATGGTCCTTGGGATCTAGGATCCCGGCATATAGTCTTCTCACTTTTTTTCTGCATATTTCCTGATCTCGGATCCGTTTTTCCGGATCGCCTCACCCCACAATACTCATAACTCCCTACAGCAAATATAGACAGAATGAAAGCATGCATTATGTGCGGCGGAGAGGGCACCCGTCTTCGTCCGTTAACATTTGAGCGTCCAAAACCCTGCATCCCGATAGCCAACAAACCCTCTATCGTGCATTTGGTAACGCATCTTGCCAACCTCGGGTTTACCGACATCGTTTTGACCATAGGGTATATGGGCGACGACATCCAGAAAGCGCTCGGCGACGGGTCGCTCTACGGGGCAAATATCACCTATGTTCCCGAAGAGATCAAACTCGGGACCGCCGGCAGTGTGAAAAACGCCCAGAAGTATCTGGAAGACGCCCCGTTCCTTGTGGTCGGCGGCGACCATATGACCGATCTCAACCTTCTGGAGTTCTACCGGGACCATATGAATTCTCCGGCGATCACCTCGATAGGTCTGATCAGTATCGAGGATCCCCGCGAGTTCGGTATCGCCGAGATCGACGCATCCCTTCGGATCCGGCGGTTCAGGGAAAAACCGGCGCCGGGAGAGATCTTCTCGAACCTTGCGAGCACCGGCATCTATGTCTGCGACCCGGAGATCTTCGGGTTCATTCCGGAAAACACCAAGTTCGACTTCGCCAAAGATCTCTTCCCGCTGCTTATGGAGAAGGGGTATCAGCTCAACGGCTGGCTTGCCCGCGGGAACTGGACGGATGTCGGCAACCCGGCGATGCTGCGTGCCGCCGAGAAGTGGATCCTGCAGGAAAAGACCGTGACGAGCGTGTCGGGAACACTGAATATCAAAGATGCCCACATCACCGGACCCGTTACCTTCGGCGACGGGATCACGCTTGGGGCCGGTTCGCGGATCGTCGGCCCGGTTCTTGTCGGAAACGGGGTGATGATCGGGGATAATGTTATCGTCGGCCCGTACACAAGCATCGGAGACAACTGTGTGATCAAGACCAATGCGAAGATATTTTCCTCGTCGATCTATAACGGCGTGGTGGTGGGGTCCGGGACCACGATCTCGGGAAGCATCGTGGATGTCGGGACAAATATCGGGGATGAATGTTCCGTGGAGCACAATACCGTGATCGGGGCGCGTTCGATCCTGCAAAATGACGTGACCATCCATTCAGGCACCCGTCTGTGGCCGGAAGTGATCGTGAAGGAGGGGTCGGTCGTGAAGATCCATCTGCTGAACCCGAAGTTCGATTCACGCTTTGAAGGTTCGTAAAAGAGTTTTTTATGCTGACCGGGCGGCCTGTTCCTTGGCCTCCCGGCATTTTTTGATAAGTTCGCGGTCGTTTGCGTCGGCAAAGGAGAGAGCTTTGTCTAAAGACTCGGCGGCGTCCGCATATTTTCCAAGAAGCAGCTGTTCGTATCCTTTGTTGTACCAGGCGTCCGGGTTGTTCGGCTGGGCGATGAGGACCCGCCGGAAACAGTCGTATGCCTCTTCATGTTTTCCAAGGATGCTGAGCGCCATGCCTTTGTTGTTCATGGCTCCGGTCATGGACCGTTCATATTTCAATGCTTTGTCATAGTAGAAGACGGCTTCTTCATATTTATTGAGGGAGGAGAGGGCGTTTCCGCAGTTGAAGTAGCTTACCGCATGGCCCGGGGCGATGGTGAAGGCGGCTTTGTAGCAGGAGACGGCGTCTTCCATTTTGCCGCAGTCGTACAGCATGGTGGCGCGGTTGAACCAGTGTTCGGGACCCCGCGGTTCGAGGTCGCAGACGCGTGCCATGATCTCGTCGGCTTCCCGGTATTTTTTTGCCTGGGAAAGCATGCGTGCATGACTGGTGAGGAAGACGACGTCATCGGGTGAGAGGGAGAGGGCTTTTTTGAAGCATTCGTCCGCTTCGGCATATCGGCCAAAGGAGGCGAGGGCGTCTCCTTTGTTGTGATAGTAGACGGCCGAGCCGGGACGGAGTTCGATCGCCCGGTCGTAGCAGGAGATGGAGGCCTTTTCTTCGTTTACGAGAGCGAGGATGCGGCCTTTTTCATGCCAGGCGAGAGGGTTTTCCTTATCGCAGGCGATCGCTTTGTCAAGGCAGTGAAGAGCGTCGGTGAAGCGTTTGAGCCGGATGTATGATTGGGCCTGGGCAAGCCACATTGCGGAGTCGGCTTTTTTTAACGGAGCGCCGCCCTGTTTTCTGAATGTGTCGAACAATCCCATGGAGTAATAAACCAGTTTGCGTTGAAAGATGATGAACGATTCGGAAAATGATGGAGAGGAGGGGGAATTGCCAACTGTGAATGGCAGGATGGAGATGTCGATTCCGTTCTTTTTCAGCGAAGATCCAAAGGTGAAGGTGATAGGGATCCGGAGGGGGAAATGAAGGGGGTGGCTCAGCGGAGCAAATCTCATTTTTTTGCATCGTAAAACCCCCTCCTCACTCAGTGACCACATCGTTTTCGCTAAAATCGGGGGCATTATCGCATCGCAAATCAGAGATTTGCTTGGCTGAGGTCGTCGACTTGTTCACAAACCTTTGGTTTGTTCTCCGACTCGGGCTTACAGCCCTCGCTTGTTCACAAACATTCGGTTTGTTCTCCGCTTCGGGTCTTCGACCCTCGCTTGTTCGTCAACCCGCCACCGCGCGGTCAGGGGTATATATATTCTAAGATCGAATTTAGTTAGTGAGGACAGGAGTACTGCCTAAGATGACTCTCCTGCCCGAATTGTCTAGCAGATTGAGGTGAAATTTTCTTCGCGGTGCAGGTAAAAAACCGTTTTCTCTGGTTTTAGCTTGCCGCCCCCCTTCCCTAAGTTTGGGGGGGAAGGGGGAATCTTTTTTTTATGGGCATGTCCTTTGATTTCGTGTATTGTGAGATGAGATGCCTGAATTCTCACGTGGTCACGTTCGATCACTGGAATATCAGGGTTAGGATGGAGTTGGCTGGGTGCGGATGTATGAGATAGCCCGAAGCGGAGTCCAGGACTTTCTTCAGAGGGAAGTAGAGGGCGATCAGTTTCTGTGTGCCTGCGGATTCCAGTTCAAGCGGGATGCTGACGATTTCATCGGATCCGTTCACCCGGCAATTTCTTTGAGTGCGAAAAGCAGCACGCCTTTTTCCCCGGCTTCATCCAGTAATCGTTTGGTGAAGCCGGATTTCGAGAATAGACAGTAGTACGCCTTCACATCGGGCGAGGGGGGATATTTGCGCATTAGGGGGTACAGAGTATCGGTATCCGTCTTTGCGTTCCTGTATTTGCATTCGCCAAGGAGCATTTGGGATCCTTCTGCATCGAGCGCCATAATATCAATCTCATCCGTCTTGTTCCACCATCTCCCGATTTTCGTGAAATGAAACGGCAGAGCTCCTGCGTTGTTCTGTTTTCTCAGATACTGGACGGCGATATCCTCAAACACCCGGGATATGTATTCGTCGAGATATGGAGCTACTGCGTAGGTATAGATTCCCTGTGCACCGCCGTACTCCAGTTCCGACGTATGCGGATAGACAAACGCATAGTAAAACCGGAAATAGTTATCCGTGATCTTATACAGCCCCCGCTGGATATTTGACGACTCTTTTAAACTCCCGGTAACGGGAAATTCGCGGGTTATGATGCCTAACTCAATCAAATTACGAAGATATGAGCTGAGTTTTGATTTTTCGATAAGTGTTTTTGCGTGGATATCGGAAAGTTTTGTATTGCCGAGAGCAACGGCGCTGATGATGGTGTTGTAAACAGCAGTTTCGCGGAGTTCTTCGTGCATCAACAGCTCAACTTCACTGTAAAGAACGCAGCCTTTCTGCAGAATATTTTTGACGATATTTTCTTCAAGTGAAAGGGAGGGATCGAACTGTTTGAGATAGTGGGGAATGCCTCCAAGAATCGCATAGGCTGCTGTTTTATCTTCCGGGGAGTAGGTTGGGAAGAACTTGACCGCATCGGAGAAATCCATCTCTTTCATCTGGAGAATGCCGGTCGCTCTGCCGTAGAGCGGATTTTTTTCTGCAAGAAGTTCATGTTCGATGAAGCTCATGGAACTTCCGGACAAGACGAGCATGATGTCTTGATACTGCAGTTTTTCATCCCAGAGGGCCTGCAGGATGGAGGGGATCTCAGGATTGCTTTTGACCATGTAGGGGAATTCGTCGATGATGATGAGCCGTTTGGTTTTGGCATCAAGCTCGAGAAGGGCCGATAACGCTTCCTGCCATGAGGGGAAGACGGTGAGATAGCGTGATGCGGGGATATTTTTGGCAAGGAGCCGTCGGCTGAATGCATCGAGCTGCTGGCGGTCGGCCGATTCAGTGCAGGCATAGAAGAGGTGTTCTTTGTCTTTGGCAAACTGCCGGAGGGTTTCGGTTTTGCCTATCCGGCGTCTGCCGTAGAGGACGAGGAGCTGACCTTTCGGTCGGTCGTAGCGTTCCTGCAGCCATGCAAGTTCTTGTTCTCTCCCAAGGAACTGCTGATTCATATAATCGTAATTATTATAATCATGATTATATATTTTTTGCGGAGGCGGACCGTCCCGGAGGGGCGGTCTTAGCTAAGCAAGGCTGAGCGAAGCGAAAACTTGCGACTGCAGGTTGGACGCGAAACGCGGACGACCTCAGCCGAGCAAATCTTGGATTTGCGAGAGGTGGAGGAAAATGCAAAGTGCCCGAGCAGAAGAAGAGGGGCAAAGACCGGCAGACACTCTGTCCATCTTACCCTGAGATCAGATATTTCGGCCGGAAATCCCCTCATCATCACCGCGGATCATCCCTCTCGGCAGCATAGATCGCAGCGATCTCCGCACCGCTCAGAGGAAACGGCACTTCAGAGTATGATGAGATGGTAAAGGACGGATTGAGATAGATATCAGAGTACTTAACTGGTTCGAAATATGTCATTCCGGTGGGATCTCCCTCATTCATGATGGCGTGCGGATATGTGCCGTTCACATAAATTCTGAGCGTCTCTGCCGCATTTGTTCCGGACTGATCAACGACCCCTGCTGCATGATACCAGATTCCCGGAACCATCTCTTCTCTTGATCGTGCCTGAAATTGACTCGTGCTGCCGGTAAACACCACTTTGAACTCGATCCCGGGATAGTTATTGTATTGAATTGCCCAGCCGCCCTCCACAAGATTCAGTCCAGTGTTCCCAGTCGTCGTCCTCGCTGCAAACCCGCCGGTAACGAGTGTATCCCTCTTCACCCACGTCATCGCCGAAAGTCCCGGATCCCGCACAGAGATCTTCATCGAATCCGATCCCGACTCGCCGGATGCCGTATTCAAAACATCCAGACGAACCGTATAGGAACCCGCAGAATCATAGACAAAATCCGCCGTCCTTCCGGAGGCAGTCTGCCCGTTCCCGCTCGTCCAGGAAAAAGTCAGATCAGACCCCTCCTCATCAGCGGTGAACGCGATCGTCACCTGATCGGATCCTTGATCCGGAACCACCCAAAGATCAGCCTGACCGGCGATCACTCCCGGAAGAGGTTTTGTCCCTGAAACGCCCGTCTTCACCTGGCTTGTGGCATTTTTACCTTCTATTATCACGGCAGTAAATGCCGCATTCACCTCTCCTTTTCCCTCCCGGGAAAACTGTTTCTCAGCGATCACCACTGACCTTCCCCCGCCCGTATACACAACAGACACCGAACCAAGCGGTTTTGTCATTCCGTACTCCCAGGTCAGTCTCATTCCCGGGCCAAAATCCCGCTCATCCGCCTGAAAATGCGCGGTCTGATCGATACCGTTCACCAAAACGGCATACTCCCCCGCAGAAAGCGTCGCTCCAGAAAAATGGGCGAGAGTAATCACCCCGGTATTTTCCGAGATCATGATCCCTGCCGCCGGCGCCGGATCCTGCATCCCAACCGAAAGGATCCCGACCGCCAAAACGCCGGTCAGCAGAACGGTGAGCGCCAGGATCAAAAGTGCGGCGATCACCGGCGACACGCCGCTTTCCCCTCCTCTGCCGTCTTCAGCCATGATACTATGCGTTTCCTCTCCGCAAATATACTTCTTTGCGAAGGAATATATTCATCATCTAAGGAAATTATATTACTGCAGTAAGCAAATCTATTGTTCATACTATAATAGTGCAGTCAGGCGCTGAAAATAATTTCACGGGAATACGTACTGATGTTCGGCAAAAAAAAGAGGGAAGAGACAAAAGAGGATGAATATGAGACCCTCCCTGAGTATGATTTCGAACGGGACGGGTCTTTAGTCTCTCCCAAACTCCGAAAAACTGACGAAGTTCTCGAAGCCTACTGGATCGAACCCGGTCTCACGCGGGTCACCATCATCCGGACATCCGAGTATGAAAACGTCTACATCGCCCACGAACCCGGGCTGACTCCTTTTGAAGCCGACCTTCTCGAACGTCTTCAGCCGGCTGTCCGTGACCTGCTGATCCTGAAGGATATCGAGATGACCGAGATGAAGGATGTCCTGTATGAATCGATCGACTACCTGCTCGACTCCTATGATCTGCCGATCACCAACGCCACGGTCTATAAACTCAGATATTATCTCAAACGCACGTTTTTCGGCTGGGGAAGGGTCGATATCCTCCGCGGGGATCATGACATCGAGGATATCTCCTGTTCCGGGTATGATCTGCCGGTCTATCTGTATCACCGCAAGTACCGGGACATCAAGACCTCGATCTTCTTCACTGATCCCCGTGAACTCGACAGTCTGGTGGTCCTGTTCGCACAGAAAGCAGGAAAACACATCTCGCTTTCGAATCCTATCGTGGACGCGACCTTGTCCGACGGGTCGCGTATCCAGCTGACCTACAGTACGGTGGTCTCGACCCGCGGTTCTTCGTTTACGATCCGCAAGTTCCGTAAAAATCCGTTCTCCCCGATCGATCTGCTGGTCAATAATACATTTACGATTCAGGAGATGGTCTATCTCTGGATGGCGGTCCAGTATAACTACTCGGTTCTGATCGTCGGAGGGACGGCTTCGGGAAAAACCACTACCCTGAACGCTATTTCCCAGTTCATTCCTGCCCTTTCGAAGGTGGTTTCCATCGAGGATACCCGCGAGATCATGCTGGATCATGACAACTGGATCGCGAGTCTGGTGCCGCTTACATCCGGCGCTTCCACTGCTCAGCGGGATATCACCATGTTCGATCTGCTGAAAGCGGCGATGCGGCAGAGACCCGAGTACATCCTGCTTGGTGAGGTCAGAGGTGTCGAGGCGCAGACACTTTTCCAGGCGATGAACTCGGGACACACGACCTACTCCACTCTGCATGGCGGAGACGTGGCGATGGCAATCCGTCGTCTGGAAAACGAGCCCCTGAACGTGCCGAAGGCAACGATCGAGACGCTGGATATCGTTCTTTGTCAGGCAAGTATGTTCCGCAACAAAAAGCAGGTCCGCAGATGTAAGGAGATCACCGAGATCGTGGGTCTGACCGATAAAGGCGAGCTTGAGATCAATACGGTATATCAGTATAATTACGAGAAGGATGCCCCGAGTTTCTCAGGTTCTTCCCGGGTCTATGCTTCTATCGCAGAGAAAACCGGCATGAATATGACGACGATGGGCGAGGATCTGCGCAGAAGGACCGCGATTTTGCAGGCGATGCTTGATCAGGATATCAGGGATTACCGGGATTTTGCCAGGATCGTCTGGCTGTTTCTCTCAAGACCGAAGTATGTTATGGCAAATATTGCGGATCTCACCCAGATCCTGCCCGGAAAATGCAAGCTGCATGAGACGCTTGCCAACCGGCCGGTCAGCAGGGATGAGTATCCGGAGATGGTGGACGGGGCCGCCGAGTCTGACTCTGACGCTGCGTACGGGAGCGGATCCTCGGTCTCTGACCGCCGGAATGCGTCGGGTCGGGTCTGTTATATTCCTGAACCCTCCGCTAACGCGGACGATTCGGATCTCGAAGTTCCTTCGTCTGCCGCCGCTCCGCTGGCAGTTTCCGGCGAACAGCCTTCGATAGCGGATTCCGCGCCGGTTCTGGAGACCCCTGCGGACCTTTCTCCGGAAGAAGCCGAACCGGCGGCTGAGATGCCTGTGGAGCCATATTCATACGAAGAAGAACCGGAGGCCGAGATCCCTGCGGAGCCATATTCATACGAAGAAGAACCGGAGGCTGAGATCCCTGCGGAGCCAGCTTCATACGAAGAAGAACCGGAGGCTGAGATGCCTGCGGAGCCCTCTCCGGACGAAGTTGAGCCCGAACCCGTGGAGGAACCCTCTTTATACGAGTCAGAGCCGGAGGCTGCGAGTGAGGATTATTTCTTTGACATCCATGCCCCTCTCCAGTCAGAAGATGAGATCTTCGGCCCGTCTGAACCGGAACCCGACCCTCTCTTCGAAGTGGAAGCGGACCGTGAGCTCACCTCGTTTGATCTGTATGCAGATGAACAGACCTCCGGATCCCCTCCGGAAAAGAAGCAGCCGTAGGTCATGAGAAATCCCTTAACGCCATCCCCTGAACGCGTCCGTCAGCTGGAAAAGGAGCTCTTTTCCGCACGCATCGATATCGACGTCAAGGGACTCGTCCGTTATGCCCGTGTATTCGGTTTCATCGCAACTCTTCTCATCATCTTTGCCTTCGTTTTCATCGACCTGTTCTTCTTCCCGGTTGCGAACCTGTTTGCCGATATTGAATATGTCTTCTTCTCCTACCCCCTGACAGTTGGTATCGCCATTCTCGCCAACGTCTCCGTCTACTACGCGATCATCTCCTACCCCAAGCTTGAGATGCGCAGCCGGAAGCGGTTCATCGAAGCATCCATGTATGAAATGGTCTCCTTCATGTATGCCCTTCATCACTGCGGCGCCACGCTCTACGCCTCGCTCCATTCGATCGCCAGATATGCCGATTACTATGGAGATGCCGCAAAAGAGTTCCGTCAGGTCGTCTCGGATATGGAGTTCTGCGGCTACGATCAGTTCACCGCCATCCAGCGGCTCGCCGAGACCACGCCTTCCGACAAACTCCGGTTCTTCCTGACCGAACTGTCGGCAACCTACCGATCGATCGGTAACGCCGAGGTATTTTTGTACGGCAAACTTCGGGAGATGCAAAAAGAGGGAGAGATCGATCAGAGAAGCTACCTCTCCTCGCTTGGCGCTATCGCCGAGATGTATATCACCATGTTCGTGGCAGGCCCCCTTTTTGTCGTGATCGTCATCATGGTCATCGGCCTTATCTCGGGATCGGACCCCATGATCCTCGCTATCGTAGTATATCTTATGCTGCCGATAGGAACCGTGATGTTTCTTCTTCTGCTGGATGCACTCGGCCAGACCTACATCATCAAACGTATCCAGATGCCCATGTCGAACGCTCCTCTCTATCCTCATCTTACGATCACCAAGCCCAAGGAGGATGAGACCCGCCTCTATGAGATGATGGAGAAGTATGACAAACGGCTGAGGTTTCTGGAGTTTTTCCGAAACCCCAGAGCTGCGATCCGCGAGGATCCGGCGAAGGTGTTCGTCTTCAGCGTCCCGGTATCTTTGCTCGTCGGTGTTGTTCTCTACCTCACGACCGTCAATGTCCTTTTCAATCCGTACATGATCTATGAATGGGGTATGGCGGTCGATGATGTGATCATCGTTATGCTTCTGGTGGCCCTCATACCCTATGCATTTAGCTATCGTTCGTATAACCGCAGAATAGACAAGGTCGAAGGCGCCCTTCCCGACTTCTGCCGTCAGCTGAGTTCTCTGGTAAAATACAACATGACGCTGACCCATGCCATCGAACTCACCGCCCAGGAGGGAAAAAGCTACATCCAGGAGGACATCCGTGTGCTCTCCCGCGATCTTGTCTGGGGGGTGAGACTCTCATCCGCCCTGAAACGGTTTGCCGACCGGATGAAAAATCTCTCCGTCGACCGGCTGGTCATTCTTCTCTCCCAGACCGAACACTTCACCAACGATCTCTCGCTCACGATCGATCTGCAGTATCATGAGGCAAAGAACAGGGAGTCGCTGAAACGGGAACGAAAAAGCGATATGGGTGTGTATATCGTCATCGTTTTCATGGCGTTCGCCGTATTCGTATTCGTGCAGATCATCATGTCTGAGGTGTTTTTGAACATCATGACGGAGAATGCCGAGTCCCTCTCCTACTTAAGTTCCAGTTCGGGCTCCTCTTTCCCCGCCCAGCTCTATCAGATGATCATCTACCACTCGATCCTTATTCACGGATTCTGCTCCGGACTTGTGGCCGGAATGATGGGCACCGGTTCGATCAAGGGCGGCGTCCTTTACTCGTGTGTCATGCTTACCCTCGGCTCACTTGCGTTTATGTTCGTCGGCATGGTCATGTAGTGATAAAGTCCGAGTCATAACCATTATGTTCGTATAAAACAATGTAATAGGGTGCTAAAGTGTAGCATGACACACCCTGTCATGCCCCCATCTGCAAAGGACTTAACGTTATGTTCTGGAATGAGAAGATGGAAACCCTGTCCGGCCCGGATCTTGAAGAGCTTCAGCTCAAGCGTCTGAAGGAAACGGTTGCACGGACGCAGAATATCGGTTTCTACAATACCCTGTTCAGGGAAGCGGGAATTACCCCGTCTGATATCAGATCGCTTGACGATCTGGCAAAGATCCCGTTCACGAAGAAAGCAGATCTTCGCGGCGGATATCCGTTTGGCTTTTTGGCGGTGCCTATGTCCCAGGTCAACCGGATCCATACGACGTCAGGAACGACCGGGAAACCGACGGTCGTTGCCTATACGAAAAACGATCTCAATATGTGGTCGGAACTTATCGCACGGAACCTGACGATGGTCGGGCTTCGTGCCGGCGATATTTTCCAGAATGCGTCGAACTACTCTCTTTTCACCGGCGGCCTCGGGATCCATATGGGTGCTGAGAAGATCGGCTGCGCCGTCGTTCCGTCAGGCGTCGGGAATACCAAACGGCAGATCGAGATGATCCAGGACTTCAAGGTACGCGGTCTTCACTGCACGCCGAGTTATGCGATGCATCTGACCGAGGTGGCAGAGGAGATGCATGCGGATCTTGCGTCGCTTGAAATCGGCTGCTTTGGAGCGGAAGCCTGGTCGGAGAATATGCGCCGGGATCTGGAGAACCGGCTCGGCATCAAGGCGTATGACAGTTACGGGATGAGCGAACTTTTCGGTCCGGGTGTTGCCTTTGAATGCCCAGAACAGGACGGCCTCCATATCTGGCATGACTGTTATATCGTCGAGATCATCGATCCGAAGACCGGCGAGGTGCTCGGTCCCGAAGAGAAGGGAGAGATGGTCGTAACGCCGATCATGAAGGAGGCCATGCCTCTCTTACGGTATCGGACCGGCGATATCACGATGCTCATGGAGGATGAGTGTCCGTGCGGCCGCGGTCAGAAGATCGCAAGACTTCTCGGCAGAAGCGACGACATGCTGACGGTTCGGGGAATCAACGTGTTCCCAAGCCAGATCGAGCATGTGCTGAAAAACATCCCCGAAGTGGGCGATCAGTTCATGGTTTACATCGACCGGGTGAACCATCTTGATGAGATGATGATCGAGGTGGAGATGAATAAAAATATCTTCTCGGGAGAACTTCAGGATCTCTCGAAGCTGCAGACAAAGATCATGAAGGCTTTGCAGGAGACGCTTACGCTGCGTGCGAAGGTCGATCTCGTGGAGCCGGGTTCTCTCCCCCGCTTTGAAGGAAAAGCAAAGAGAGTCGTTGACCGGAGGGTCATTTAAGTATGCCGTATTATAACGAAAAGATCGAGACGATGCCAAAAGATGAGCTTGCAAAGCTTCAGTATCAGGAACTGAAAAAACTGGTCACGCGTCTGTATGATTCATCGGTATTCTATCATACAAAGATGGCAGAGTCCGGCGTGAAGCCCGCAGACATCACGTCAATCACAGATATCACCAAGCTGCCGTTCATGAAAAAGACGGATCTTCGTGATAATTATCCGGACGGGCTTGTCTGTGTTCCTCACGAGGATCTGGTCAGATATCATGTTTCGTCCGGAACGACCGGCAAGCCGACGGTCGTTGCCTACACGCAGAACGATATCGATCTCTGGAGCGAGTGCGTCGCCCGCTCTCTTGTTTCGTGCGGGGTCGGCAAAAAGGATGTTTTGCAGGTCTGCTACGGATACGGTCTTTTTACCGGCGGTCTCGGTCTGCATTACGGCGGCGAGAAGGTCGGCGCGACGGTGATTCCGGCATCGACCGGAAACTCCGAGCGGCAGATCGAGTTAATCCAGGATCTGAAAACGACGGCGATAGCCTGTACTCCGTCGTATTTCATCCATCTGATCGATGTCGCCAAAAAAATGGGCGTGGACTTCAGCAAGGATACCCTTCTTCGGACCGCCGTTCTCGGCGCCGAGCCGTGGACGGATGCGATGCGCCGGTATATCTACGCCGAGTCGGGAGTTACGGCGCACAACATTTTTGGGACGTCTGAGATCTCAGGTCCGATGTTTACGGACTGCAGTGAGCTGAACGGTATGCATATCTGCGGAGATATCGCTTACACCGAGATCATCGATCCAAAGACCGGCGAGCAGCTCCCTCCGGGTGAGAAGGGAGAACTGACGATCACGGTCCTGAAAAAGGAGGCGATCCCGATGATCCGGTACCGGATCGGAGATATCACGTCGATCCTTGAAGGAGATTGTGCATGCGGCAGAACGTCGCCGCGGATCGACCGTCTGCAGGGCAGGGTCGATGATATGCTGATCATCCGCGGGATCAATGTGTTCCCGTCTGCGATCGAGCATGCTCTCCTGAAAAACCCGTATCTGACAAGCCATTTCATGATCGAGGTGTTCAGAACGGGACCTCTTGACGATATGCTCGTAAAGGTAGAATTAAAGCCTGATGCGATGACAGATAGTATTAACGGTCTCATGGAGATGCAGATGCGTACCGAGCGCGCTCTTCGGGATGCACTGAATGTCTCTGCCAAGATCGAGCTCTGTCCGCCGAACTCCCTCCCGCGTTTTGAGGGGAAAGCAAAACGTGTAATCGATCATCGGGTGATCTAAATGACGGAAAAATACATCATCAAACAGCTGTCGATATTTTCAGAGAATAAGGCCGGGAAGCTTGCCGCGATCGCGAAGATCTTTCTTGACACCGGCGTATCCATCCAGGCATTCAACATAGCCGAAGCAAATAACTTCGGGGTCGTCCGGGCGATCGTTGATAAACCGGAGATCGCGTTCAATGAGTTTGCGAAGCAGAATTATGCTTTGCAGTATACGGATGTTCTCGCGATCAAAATGAAGGATGTTCCAGGCGGTCTGTATGAAGTTGCAAATCTTCTGGGCGGTCTTAATATCAACATTGAGTATGCGTATGCGTTCCGTTCGGGCGAGTACGGCGCGTTGATCGTGAAGGTGACAAATCCGCGGGAAGCGGCATTGAAAATCGTGGAAGCCGGCATCGAACTCCTTCCGGCGAAAGATTATAATTTCTGATCTGAATACTTAATCCCTATTTTTTATCCTGAAATAGGAGTTACGCGGTGTTGGTGGGGGTCCAATTTGGGAGGGGTTTACCAAGTGTGGATACATGAGAAAAAACAAACCGCGAATCGGCGCGAATCCGCCCTTCGGGCGAGGCGAATCGGATTTGCTGTTCCTCACTCTCGCAACTCTCGTCCCTCGACTTGCTCGCCCCTCATCGGGAACGTTCGGGCAAATCCTGTCGGCGCCCCAGCGCCTCCCAACTGGTCTATGTCTTCCTCATTTTGAGACCACAACGCGTAAGTCATATTCAAAGAATCTTTTAATGATGGGGGATTGGGCGAGAGAGATTCCTCTCACAGGAGCCGCTGGGGCGGCGACAGGATTTGCCCGAACGTTCCCGATGAGGGATGAGCAAGACAGCGAAGCTGGATTGCGAAAGTGAGGATCAGCAAATCCGATTCTGGGAGCAAGCCAACGGCTTGCGGGATTCGCGCCGATTCGCGGTTGATTTATTCTCATGTGTCCACACCCAGTAATACCCTTCCTGAATTGGATTAAGGATCACACTGCGTAAGTCCTACTGAAAAAAGAATGATGAGGTCTATCCTTTCCGCACCGCGTCGCGGTTTTTCCGGTAGGCCTTCTCTTTTGGATCAAGCTTCATTGCCTGTTCGAATGCAGAGATCGCCGCCTCTTTCCGGTTCAGATACGCGCTGGCCGCGCCTTTCAGGCTCCAGATTTCGGCATCGTTTGGGTCGAGCAGAAGGACTTTTTCTATTGATGCAAGACCATCTTCATATTCTTTATTTCTTATCAGGATATTTGCCAGCAGTTTCTGCAGGCGTGCATCATCCGGCACGGCCGAGAGCCCGTTTTCCAGGGTTTCTTTTGCCTTTGCCGCATCGCCGAGTGCGGCCTGTGCATGGGCTTTGTGGAGAATTGCAAGCGAACATCCCGGATCGATCGCGAGCGCCTGTTCTGCTGTCTGTAAGGCTTCCCCCGGATCATCCGCAAAGATGAGATAGCCTGCTTTGTTTGCAAGGAGAGTTGGAGAGTGTGGCGAGATCAGCAGAGCATCCGATACCGCGGCGACGGCCTCGGAATAGTTTCCGGATTCGGCAAGAAGCCTGGCACGCTCTGCGGGAAACCGGTGATCCCCCGGAAACAGTTTTCCGGCCGTGATGTGCGTTGCCAGTGCTTCTTTTCTCTCTCCGTTTTTCTCAAAGAGAAGGGCGAGATTGTACCAGACATCGGAGACGCCCGGCCGGAGTTTGACCGACTCCTGATAACAGAAGATCGCGCCTTTCTCATCGCCGCGTGCCATCAGCCCGGCGGCCTCCTTGCACCAGAGAACCGGGTCAGAAGGGTTTGCCACTCGCGGTTTCCGGCTCATTTTTTCTCCCACCTGAGAAGCTGCGAGAGACTGCCAAGCGTCCCCCCTCGTCTGATCTCCTCACGGATCCTGACCTCGGTTTTTTGGACCTCGACGGAACGCCGTGCGACCTCATATGCCCGTTCCCTTGGAATAACGACGACCCCTGACTGATCCCCGATCAGCCAGTCGCCCGGCCTCACGGTCTGACCGCAGCAGGAGATCTCGGCGTTGATCTCGCCGAATCCTTTCGGTTCGCCTGCATTCGGCTGGATCGCCGTCGCATAGACCGGAATATCAAGGGTGATGATATCATCCCAGTCGCGTACGGCCCCGTCAATAATGATCCCTGCGACCCCTTTGTTCTCGGCCGAGCGCGTGGCAAGTTCGCCCCACGGCGCTATGTCGGTTCTTTTATCATTGCTGATAACGAGAATATCTCCCGGCCGGCAGGCATCGATCGCCTGGACAGGTTTTGACCAGTCGCCGCCGAACGTTTGTACGGTGACTGCTTTTCCGATCATTTTCTTTGGAACATGCTGAACAGAAAGGCCGCTCATCGCTCCTTTCCGGTAGAGGGCATCCGTCACGTTCGGGGCGGAGACCTGTTCGAGACGTTCGCGGATCATATCATCCAGACTGATTTTTACCGAGGTCCCTTCCGTCGGCCGGTCGATCGCATCCCGCACATTTCGGGCAGCTTTGGTGACGTCGGCCGCTTTGATGATCGAGCCTCCGACGATCACGATGTCGGCGCCGCGTGCCGCGGCTTTGGATGCGGATTCTGCATTCAGTCCGCCGGCAACGGCTATTTTGACCGGCAGATCGCCGAGTTTATCCAGCAGATCCAGAGGGTCCTTCCCTTCCATCTGCTGGTCGATCCCCACATGGGCATTGATGATCTGGACGCCGAGATCGGCAAGTTCCCGTGCACGCGTGACCACGTCAGAGACATTCATCATATCCGCCATGATCTCAACCCCGTACAGGGCGGCTCCGCGAAGTGCGTCCGTTATCACGGCGTTATCGGTATTTGCGAGAACGCAGACGATATTTGCTCCGGCTTTTGCCGCCATCTCGACCTCCAGACCGCCGGTGTCGGATGTTTTCAGATCGGCGACGAGTGTTGTGGTCGGAAACTGCGCCCGGAGTGCGCGAACTGCCTGCATACCCTCGCTTTTGACAAGGGGGGTGCCTATTTCTATCCAGTCGGCACCTCCGAGAAGTGCCTCTTCTGCGATTTTTTGTGCCCGGGTAAGCTCGGTTACGTCAAGAGCTACCTGGAGGGTAGGGCTTTGCATAGAGAATAGTTTGGCAGGAGAAGGGGATAAGGCTGGCGGGTGGAATAAAAGCTACTATGTGATTTACATTGCCGCAGAGGGAGCATTATGAATCAATGCGTGTATCTCATTATTTTGGGCAGACCCTGTCATCCGGCAGTGCCCATATCCTGTTTCCAAGAAATAGAAGAACGATCCCTCCGGCAAACAACCCCGTAACTGCCCAGATCCTCCAGATCATTTCACCGTAGACCGCATCGACTGGCATCCCGAGGCTGATGAGGATAACCATACACAGGGAGATGATCACTACGCCTGCTCCGCATATCCTGATAATGCGTTTTTTTGTGGTTTGTGAAAAACGTACCGGATAATCGAGAAGCAGGAGTATCAGGATGAGGGAGGTCAGGCCATATATCCACTCTGATATCGACAACAGTTCATGAAGATACATGGTTCCAAAATAATTTGCCCAGGGTCCGGTGAGAAACAGATCCCATATGAGATATTTTATCAACAGTATTGTTCCTGCTCCCGTCAGAACCATCCCCGTTCCGGTGAGAATCCGTTTACCCACGGCCCCCCGGGCGAGATAATGACCCAGATGACGGTGCAAAACGGTTATCACCGCGGCTCCCGCGATCACTGCCAGTATCCATGATGCGAGATACAGATACGGCATATATCCGTCCGGTATCGGGGGATACATCTCTGATGACGGCGGGAAAGGTCCGAGAAACGGCCAAAACCAGTTCACGGGTGCTGTCCACATGGCATCGCCGAGCTGATGGATGAGAACGCCTGCCCCTATGCAGAGAAGAAGGATACGTTTCCGGTTTTTATACCAGATCAAAAGTCCGATGATGATCAGGATCACGGATATGATCAGCGTATGGGCGTAGATCCTTCCCCAGTTAATGGTCTCTGCAAGAAGAATCTGTCCAAGCGGTTTATCGAGAAGATCCGGAAGGATCGCTCCGATACCTCCGTAGAGAACGGCCCATTTATTCGAAAGAATCACTGCGAGCATGATCCCTACGATCAGGCCGAGAAAAAGATGATGAAAGATCAGCATATCTTCTGCATAAGATCCGGCGTTTTCTTCATCTCAAAAAAAGGGTGCGGATGATCCCGCAGATCACTGGTATTTTTCGTCAAAGACGATACGTTCAAGCGGCATCTTCTCTGCGAGAGTGATCCCGCCGACATCCGGAACGCCGGCCGCAACGATCGAGACGAGTTTGTACTCGGCCGGAACATTGACCAGTTTACGCACATCCTCTGCGTAATCCTTTTTGTCGCCGGCGATCCAGCAGCCGCCGTATCCATAAGCATGGAGGGCGAGAAGAAGATTTTCGGTTGCCGCCGAACAGTCTTCGATCACATACTGCCAGTCGGCTTTACCAAAGACCAGGAACCCAACGGCGGCTCCTTCGATGAATTTTCCGTTCGGGGCGAGTTCTGCGATCTTTGCGAGCGTCTCTTTGTTTTTCACGACAACAAAGATCCATGGCTGGACATTTCGTGCAGTCGGGGCCTTTGAAGCGCATTCGAGGGCTTTTCTGATAAACTCCGGAGGGATCTCCGCGTCTTTAAACTTTCTGACACTGTGTCTAGACTGGATGATGGTAACACCGAAGTTTGCAATACCCGGATTTCTCGTATTCATAATTAACCTTATGTGTGAAAGGTAAAATAGTCTTTCTCTCAAGCCCGCGCAGTTTATTACTTTTCACCAGGCATTATTGTATATGTGTGCTGGAAAGCCGGACTATATCCGGATGTGGGATGAACAGATCGCCCGTGCATTCGAACAGAAGAGAAAGGCAGGTGAAGATAATGGAAGTTTCTGGGATAATCCGGTCAATGTGGACAGATATGTCAGAAGACTGCAGAATGATGACCGGGGCAGGGTCCAAAAACAGCTTGCCTCGATGGAGATCCCGCCGGAGTCGTCGGTCCTGGATATAGGTGCCGGACCGGGCACACTCTCCGTGCCGCTTGCCCTCTCCGGTTCCCCCGTCACCGTCGTGGAGCCGTCGGGCCCGATGATCCGGGGGATGGAGGCATACCGGTCACTCACGAACGCCCCTTCCGTCCGTATCATACAAAAGACCTGGGAGGAAGCTTCCCTCCGGGAGATCGGACGCCACGACGTGGTGATCGCCTCACTTTCATTAATGATGGGAAACATCCGTGCATGTATCGAAAAAATGGATGACTGCGCCGTTTCTGCGGTCCATCTCTTCTGGTTCCTTCTCCCCCCTTCCCTTTCCCGCGGAAACAGCGAGCTCTGGCCGCTTCTGCACGGCGAACCGTACAACTTTGAACCCACAGCCGATGTTCTCTGGAATGTTCTGTACCAGATGGGCATCTATGCAAACCTTACCGTCGAGTCGAGGAATACAGGACAGGCGTATGCTTCGGTTCAGGAGATGCGGCAGGACTATTACACCCGGCTTCTTGTAAAGACCGACGAACAGAAAGGGATCATTGACCGGTATCTGGAAGAACGTGCAGTCAAAACAGACAAAGGCTTTGCTCTTCCCGGCGTTTCAAAAACCGCCCATATCTGGTGGGAAAAATAAAAAAAGAAAGATCGGATTTCAGATCCAGCCGGTCAGAAATGCCCAGAGGTTTGCAAATCCGGTCGTCAGGATCTCGGTCATCATCTCAAGATCGACCCCTAAGAGGGGTGTCAGGAAGATAAAGAACGCAAATGTCGCGATAGTGCTACCGATATTCGCCGCCGCCGCCACGAGCAGGATCTTGAACAGCGGGACCGAAAACATCTCACTGATGCTTTCCGCTTTTGCGATCGCCTTGAAATCGCCGGGTCCCGGCGGCCGCATCCTGGCCTCCACGATCGCCGCAAACCATCCGCAGGCAAGGAACGGATTCAGCGAAGTCATCCATGCAAGTCCCGCAGCGGTCGCCGCAGAAAGCGGGTGCCCTCTCACAAGCAGCGTGGCCGCTCCGGCAAACAGACCGTTCAACACCACCCAGTAAATGATCGCCCAGATAAGAAGATCCGTCGCTCCGGAAAATGCGATCGCGAGAATGATCACCGCAAACATCGCGATGAACACACTGCCGATGATCTTTCCCCAGGGATACTTCTTCGGCATCTCATTCAGGCTCTTCATGGAAGGCAGGGTCTCCGGATTCTCCCGGAACTTCGTGATCCCCGGCAGATGCCCCGCGCCCACCACGACCACCGCCCGCTCGAAGGAACTGTGCTCCAGACCGATGATCCCGTGCGCCAGATAGGCATCCCTCTCCGTGATAAGGGCATTTGCTCCGGTCGGGGAAAACTTCTGGAACTCCGCTAAAGCCAGCTCGATCATATCCGGATTCGTCAGAGAATCGACCATCTCCGCATCGATACCTTCCGACTCCTCATCCGTTCCGGCGATCGAGCGGATCAGAATCCAGACAAGCTTGATCTTCTCGAGAAGTTTCATGTTCCCCCAAAACCGGGCGAGGGTGATATTGATGTTCCGGTCGATGAGAAGCAGCCTGATATTTTTCTCTTCGGCGATTTTTATCGCCTCTTTCATCTCGGCTCCCGGCTCGATCCCGACGTTCATCCCGATCTTTCGCTGAACATAGGCAAGGATCCACTGAACGATCATCAGCGTAAAGTTTCCTTTTAAAAGGCTCTTCACTTCAGGGGCTTGGGTTTTCTCCTCTTCGCTTGGAGCGGCACCTGATTCCTGATCCTGTGCCTCCTTCATCTGCTGTTTGAGGGCGGCAAAACGTCCCGGATCCAGTTCGATCGCGATCACATCGGGATCTGCGGCTTCCACTTTCTCACGAACTTCGTCGATGCTTTTCTGTGAAACATGGGCGGTTCCAACGATGTGTATTTCGGTCATTGTTATTTGTGCAGATGAGCTCCTCTGCTGTCGAAGATGATTGTTGATCCCAAAACCATACTATGCTTTTGGTACTGCTCTTTTGTTAAAAGAAACTCTTTGTCCTCAGCTTCGCGGCGGGCGAGGAGGTCTTTTGCCATCTGTTCTGCATCCGGCGTTTCCGCGCCGCTTTTACATCCAGAGCACTCAAAGACGAGGAGATTCTCCCCGTCGAGCATGAAGGGATAGGTCCGGCAGATATGCGGACGATGTTCGTAGACGGTGCATTTGCTGTCTGCAAGAAACATACAGTTCCCGTCCTCTCCCCGCCGCAAAACCCGGCCGAAGGTGAAGACCGCTCCCCCGTCACGGATCCATTCCGGATACGGTTCGGCGATCTGATCCCGGGTGAGACCGGTCGCTTGACAGAGCAGATCGATCTCGTCTGGCGAGACCATCACTTCATTGTCTTTTCCGCTGCAGCACTCCCCGCAGCATCTGCAGATGAACTCTGCTTTGCGGATCCGGCCCTCCAGTTCCATTATGCGTATCTGCTTACATGTTCGCGGATCGTGTTCCGGATGTCTTCGGGGGCATACCCGAGGATGCTTGCAAGAAACATCGCCCCGCCGATCCCGGACCCTTCTTTGATCTCGCCCTCCGCATACCGGGCAAGGCCTGCATGGCCGATCGATCCGAATTCAGGGTCGACGTAATAGGCGTCAGTTCCGACTGCGGCGGCCGTTTCTTTGAACGAGGCCGACTTGTCCTCGTAGACATAGATCGTCGTAACGATATCGGGAACCGTGTTTCCAAGCGCCCGGATCACGGCAGCGGCCGCCAGCATCTGGGTGCCTCCCGCAAGGAACAGTTTTCCGCGGAATCCTGCAGCGATGCCTGCGGCGACCGGAATCATCGGGTCGCCGACCATGGACACGATGTCGAGCGGATCGGTCAAGCCTGCTTTCTGTACTTTTTCCACGGCTGTTTCCGCGATTTTTTCCTTGATGCAGACCGGGTTGTCCACCAGGCAGCTGCTGACCTTTGCCTGATAGCCAAGAGCGCGAAGAACACAGAGCGCGGTCGTTGTCCCGCCGGGAAGACACTCGCCGAGAACCAGGAGATCATGACTCCGGGAAAGATACTCACCGATCCATCGGCCTTTTTCAAACAGTCCCTTCGCCTGAGGGACGGCGTTTCCTTCCCGGGGATCTCCTCCGGCTTTTTCTCCCAGCTGCATATGGGGGACGGTGACCTCGTGGTCCAGACCTGCGGCGATCATGAGGGGTTTTATGCCGGTCAGTTCCATTACGGCGCGTGTCATCACCGCCGGCGTCGGGCAGCCGGTCGGCGTATTTGGTGTCATGTCAACGGAGGTGATCTTTCCGTTAATGATAAGTTCGGCATCCAGCGGCGGGACCATCAGGCTTTTTTCCGGGCTTTCACCTGCTCCGGATACTCCGGGGACCGTGGAGATCAGGGAGTTGGACAGGATCAGGGCGAACATCGGCGACTCGGCAGAGAAATCCGCTCTCGTTGAGACAAATGACATGATATTATATCATTTAGAACTGACAAGATATAATATAAATGCAGTCACTTCGCGCTCTTCTCCAGTTCACCACGATCCTTCCTTTAGGAAAACCGGCGGATTATGAATGTTTTGCAAAGCGAAGCTGGCTCTACCCTGCAGCCGGATACGTCACCGGCGGGATCGCCGCACTTCCCGGGCTCATCGCCTGGTATCTCGGTTTTGAAAACTCTGCCGTGATCGCCGCCATCTCCCTCGCCCTCGCGGTTTTCATCTCCGGCGCCAACCACTTCGACGGGCTTCTGGACTTCGGTGATGGGCTCATGGCACACGGCAGCCGGGAAAAACGGATCCGCGCCATGACCGACCGGACGACCGGAGCCGGAGCGCTGGCTCTTGGGATCATGGTCGTTTTGATCTCTTACTCCGCCCTCTCCTCCATGACCGTCCTTCAGATCGCCTTTGCCGTATTCATCGCCGAGATCTTCGGCAAACTGGCCATGGCGTTTTTGTCGGCGCTTGGAAAACCGTTCCATGACGGCATCCAGAAATTCATCTATGATCGTTCAAAAAAGCGGTTTTGTCTCTACGCCGCGCTGCTTACCCTGCCGCTGTTTCTGCTCCCGGGAAAAATATGCGTGGGTGCCGGCTTTCTCTCTGCTCTTGCGGCTGCTGCCGTTCTTCTGCTCCTCGCGCGAAAACTCTTCGGCGGGGTGAACGGCGATGTCACCGGAGCCGGCAACGAACTCACCCGGATGGCCGTTCTTCTGGTCGCAGCGGTAATACTAACGTCTGCGTGAGATCGGCTGATAGCCGGCGCCCGCATCATCCGAACACTCGATATCGGTCGCGTTTTTATCTTCGATCACGGTATTGAAAAGGACCATACCGTCCATCAGCTGTTCATCCAGGGACAGACCTCCCTTCGATCCGCGCATCGCCTGGGCGTATGGATTGGGGGTAACTCTCCGGTTCACCCGTATCCCTGCGCAGTTTGCGCAGAAAACACAGGTGCTGTGTACGGAAACTTCCTTGTCTCCGCACATCACGGTCGATTTACCGCTCGGTTTTCTCTCAAGAGGTAATGATTTCATCACAGAGAATACTGAATTATTTTCCTATTAGTCTGTCGGTTCAGATTTTTAACGCAGGGAATTATTTTATATGGTTGTACGACCAATCTGTTTACACTCGTGTTGATTTGGATCGCACCTTTGTGTGTCCCTATCAATGAGTCAAAGTGGAGAAACATTATCATGGCAGCAGCAAAGCCCCACATGAATCTTGCCGTTATTGGTCACATCGACCACGGTAAGTCAACAACCGTTGGCCGGATTCTCTTTGAGACCGGCGTTGTAGCACAGCACGTTCTTGATGGATACAAGAAAGAAGCAGATTCCAAAGGAAAGGGTACTTTCGAGTTCGCCTGGGTAATGGACTCCCTCAAGGAAGAACGCGAACGTGGTATTACCATCGATATCGCTCACAAGAAATTCGAAACCCCGAAATACAATTTTACCGTTGTTGACTGTCCAGGTCACCGTGACTTCGTTAAGAACATGATCACCGGTGCATCCCAGGCCGATGCAGCAATCATTGTCGTTTCCGGAACCGAAGGTCCGATGGAACAGACCAAAGAGCACGTCTTCCTTTCCAAGACTCTTGGTATCAACCAGATCATCGTTGCCATCAACAAGATGGATGCCGTCAAATACTCCGAAGAGAAGTACAACGAAGCAAAAGACAAGATGACCAAACTCATCATGTCCGTTGGATTCAAACCGGCAAACACCCCGTTCATCCCAATCAGCGCATTCTGCGGTGACAACATTAAGGAATCATCAGCAAACACCCCCTGGTACAAGGGCCCGACACTTCTTGCAGCACTTGACCAGTTCACGATGCCCGAGATGCCGACCGACAAGCCGCTCAGACTCCCGATCCAGGACGTCTACACCATCTCCGGTGTCGGAACCGTCCCAGTAGGCCGTGTTGAGACCGGTATCCTCAAGAAAGGACAGAAGATCTCCTTCATGCCGGCAAACGTAAATGGTGAGGTCAAATCCATTGAAATGCACCACGAAGAGTTCGCCGAAGCAATGCCGGGAGACAACGTCGGTTTCAACGTCCGCGGTATCGCCAAGAACGATGTCCGCCGCGGCGATGTCTGCGGTCCGGTCGAGAACCCCCCGACCGTTGCAGAAGAATTCACCGCACAGGTCGTTGTTCTTCAGCACCCGTCCGTCCTTTCCGTAGGATACACCCCGGTGTTCCACTGCCACACCTCACAGACTGCATGTATGTTCACTGAACTTAACAAGAAGCTGGACCCCCGTTCCGGACAGGTTAAGGAAGAGAACCCGGCATTCCTTAAGGCCGGCGATGCAGCAATCTGCACCATTACTCCGACCCGCCCGCTCGTTATCGAGACTGCAAAGGAACTCCCGCAGCTCGGCAGATTCGCTGTCCGTGATATGGGTATGACCGTTGCAGCCGGTCTTGTTCTGAGCATTAAAGCAAAGCAGATGAGATAATTTTATCTCTCACTCGAATTTTTTGTGGTGACTTAGAAAATGCAAAAAGCCAGAATACGCCTGACAGGGACTGATTATGAGAAAGTGGAGACGGTATGTACCCGTATCCGTGAGATTGCAGAACGTACCGGTGTAAATATGGCTGGACCTATCCCGCTGCCGACCAAGAGACTTATCGTCCCGGTCCGCAAATCCCCCGATGGAGAAGGAACGGCAACCTGGGATCGCTGGCAGATGCGTGTGCACAAACGTCTCATCGACCTTGACGCCGATGAGCGTGCACTCAGACAGCTGATGCGCATTCAGGTTCCAAAAGATATCAGCATCGAGATCGTTCTCGAGAACTAAACGGATCCCCTCCGTTTTTTTACTATTTTTTTAAAGCGTTTTTCAGCAGATTTTTTTCTTCGGACTCTTCCCGGAAGGAGCAGCCTGATGACGAATGGAAACTAACACTCTTCCATGAAGAAATTCCTGACCGCCGGACTTGTGCTTCTGCTGCTCATCATATCGGCAGGATGCATTGCGCAGCCATCTGATCCCTCCGCGTTCACCGACAAAGACGGAAACATTCTCACGGGAGATGAGACCGAAGGGTCGATCCTTTTCGCCGACGGTTCGAAAACCGAATGGTACACCGACAATAAAGGAAACATCAGATACACCGCCGTTCAGCCTGACGGAACCGTGATAAAATATTATACGACACCAGACGGAGAGACGGTCCTCGAGATATAACCGTCCTTTTCCCTCGCTTTTATCCCCTCCCTCTTCCAATAAATATAACAAAGGATTCGAAATGGGCATCGAAAACAGAAAAGACTGTCATGTACTGGTCATAGGGTCTGGCGGCGCAGGAATACGTGCCGCCGTTGAGGCGGAATCATTCGGCGAGACTGTCATAGTCTCAAAAACGATCACCGGCAAAGGCGGCTGCACCGTCATGGCCGAAGGCGGATTCAACGCGGTACTTAACGAAGCAGATTCCATCCAGACCCATTTCGAAGATACGATGAGAGGCGGGGCATTCCTCAACGACGAGTCGCTTGTAGAAACGCTCGCCGCGGAAGCGCCGAACAGGATCAGGGATCTGTTTTCCTGGGGAGCGGTATTCGACCTTGCAAACGACAACACGATAGCTCAGCGGCCTTTCGGCGGGCAGCGATGCGCCCGAACCTGTTATGCCGGCGATCACACCGGCCATGAACTGGTCATGACCCTGCTCGAAAAACTCCGGGGTTCCTCCGTCGAGATCGAAAACGAAGTGACGGTCCTCGATCTGCTGACGGACGGCGAACGGGTGAACGGCGCCGTCACCTGTGACCGGGAAGGTGAGCTTGGCGTTATAACGGCCGATGCCGTCATACTTGCGACCGGGGGGGCAGGCCAGGTCTACGATACGACGACCAACTCGACCGCGGGGACCGGGGACGGATATGCGCTCGGCTATCGGGCCGGCGCCCAGCTCATCGATATGGAACAGGTCCAGTTCCACCCGACCGGGGCCGTGACTCCGTATGATTCCCGCGGACGGCTGATCACCGAGGCCGTGAGAGGGGAAGGAGGCATCCTGAAAAACGCGCTCGGCGAACGGTTCATGGCAAAATATGATCCCGTACGTATGGATCTCTCCACCCGCGACATCGTTGCACGGGCAATAGCCACAGAAGTACTTGAAGGACGGGGAACAGAACATGGCGGCGTCTGGCTCGATGTCAGTCATCTTTCGCGCGAACACATCGAGACACGTCTGCCGATCATGCTGAATCAGTTCCTGAAGTTCGGCGTGGATATCAGAACCGAACCAATGGAGGTCGCTCCGACTGCCCACCACTTCATGGGCGGGCTGAAGATCACCACTGATGCGAAAACTACCATTCCGGGCCTCTTTGCAGCCGGAGAGGTGACCGGCGGTATCCATGGAGGAAACCGGCTCGGCGGCAACGCGCTCGCCGACACCCAGGTGTTTGGAAGAAGGGCAGGGATCTCGGCAGGCAAAACCGAACGTACGGCGAGATCCGTCGAGATGGATCAGATCCGGGCGGCGGAAGACAGACTCAGCGCCTACTACGCCGGTTCCAGACGGTCTGCTGATATCCGGCGGTCGATGAAAACCCTGATGTGGAACAATGTCGGGATCTACCGAAACGAGCTGGACCTCAGGGTCGCCGAACGCGAGATCAGAAAACTCCAGGCAGACGTGCCGAAGATCGACTCGGCCCGCGAACTTTCCGACGCGGTGATCACGGAAAATATGCTGCTTGTCGCACAGCTCGTTATCGAAGGAGCGCTCCTTAGACGAGAGTCGAGAGGGGCCCACACCCGCACCGATGTGAAACAGACCTGGACGAACGAGACCTCGCCGTTTGGACACACCTTCTTTGTCAAAGATAAATCAGGCATAGAGATCCGGGAGGAAAAACTATGAAAGTAACCATCTCCCGCTTCGATCCGGCAACCGGCGAACCACCGAAATTTGTAGAGTATGATGTCAGTGTGAAGGAATCGGCCCGCGTGCTCAATGTTTTGGATGCCGTCAGAGATACGGTCGATCCGGAACTCGCCTACCGGCACTGTTGTCGGGGCGGGCAGTGCGGCTCGTGTGCCGTTCGCGTGAACGGTGAACCGATCCTTGCCTGCATGCAGGAAGCAAAGGAGGGTGACGTCATCGAACCTCTCGAACTGCCAAGGATCAGGGACCTCGTTACCGATATTGCCCCGGTGATGGCACAGATCGCCTGGATGAACAGCGGATGTGACTGCACACCGGTGACCCAGAAGGAGATCGAGGAGATAAAACCCTTACGTGAATGCATCGAATGCTACTCCTGCATATCCTCCTGTCCCGCGATCTCGGCCTCGGATTACAAAGGCCCGACGATCATGCGCCAGGAGCAGAGACTGAATCTCGACCCGCGGGACAAAGGGGACCGGATCCTTGAAGCGATCGACAAGGGACTCTTTTCCTGCACGACCTGTCATAAATGCGTCGAGGTCTGTCCAAAAGAGATCGAGACGCCGAGAAAAGCCATCGAGAAACTCAGAGCCGAAGCGGCGAAACGCGGGCTTTCCCTTCCGGCACACAAGGCCCTTGCTTCCCTCATCGAGAAGACCGGCCGCTCGGTCGAACGAAAGGACCAGACGTTCCTTGAACGTGTGCCTGACGTGATCGAGCCCGAAGGCGAAGTCCGGGCAACGGTCGGCTTTTTCGTCGGGTGTATGTTCAACGGAAGAGTCATCCAGCCGGCATTGGATACCATAGAACTCCTCCGCCTGAACGGCGTAAGGGTGATCATTCCAAAAGATCAGGTCTGCTGCGGATCACCGCTGATCAGAACCGGCCTCTCGGGATTCGTCCCGGAGCTGCAGAAACGAAACATCGATGCGTTCGTAAAAGCAGGCGTGGACACTGTTCTGACAATCTGTGCAGGCTGCGGTTCGACGCTGAAAAACGATTACGAAACCCCGTTTCGAGTGGTGGATATTACCGAATACCTGTGCGAACTGGGATTCAAGATCCCTGAAAAAGTCGAGGGGACCTACACGTATCACGATCCGTGCCATCTTCTGAGAGGGCAGGGGATCTCAGAACAACCCCGTGTTCTCTTGAACGCGGTCGCAGAAAAATTCGTGGAGATGCCTGCCCGATGCTGCGGAGCGGGCGGCGGCGTGAAGTCGGGTCTGCCGGATCAGGCGGCGGCGATCGGAGCTGTTCGCGCCGAGATGGTCAAAAAGACCGGGGCCGATTACATCGTGACGGTCTGCCCGTTCTGTGAGTTCCATCTCCATCAGGTGACCGGTCTCCCGATCAAACAGATCGGGTCCCTGCTTCTGGAAGGGTATCGCAAACAAGGAAAAAATAAGCAAAAATAAATAAAAAAATTATTCTTTTTTCTGGCCGTTTTTCGCGGCAAGAGCACTCATATACGCGCTCACTGCCGCCGTTACGGCGATGGTCTTTTCCTTTCCCTGACGGAGAGAATCCCCAAGCTGGTTCATCCGGGTCTCGCTCTCACGCATATATCTTGCGAGCGCCTTGGTAATTTCCGGATCCTGCAGGAAATGTGTGTGCGTATTTCCTGCGATAAACTCGGGATTGTTCATGACCGCGTAATGGAGCGGAAGCGTTGTCTTCACGCCGATGATGACGTATTCCGTCAGGGCGCGGCGCATTCTCGCGACGGTCTCCTCACGGGTCATTGCTCTCGCACAGAGTTTTGCGATCATCGAGTCATACAGAGGCGGGATCGAGTAGCCTGCATGGATGCAGCTGTCGATCCTGATGCCCGGGCCTCCCGGGGACCGGTAGCGGCTGATCTTTCCTGCATCCGCCTGGAAGTTGTTCATCGGATCCTCCGCATTCACCCGGCACTCGATCGCGTGACCGCGGCAGGTGATCTGGTCCTGGGAATACGGCAGGGGTTCGCCTGCTGCGACTTTGATCTGCATTCTGACCATATCGAGACCGGTGATCAGCTCGGTCACGGTGTGTTCGACCTGCAGACGGGTGTTCATCTCCATGAAGTAATAGTTTCCTGAATCATACAGGAACTCAACGGTTCCGGCATTTTCATAATTGCAGGTTTTCGCAACCGTGATCGCCGACTGGGTCATTCGTTCGCGGAGTTCGTCGGTCATGATGGGGCACGGAGCCTCTTCGATGAGTTTCTGGTGACGTCTCTGGATCGAACACTCGCGCTCGAACATGTGGATCACCTCGCCTTTGGCGTCTGCGAAGACCTGGACCTCGATGTGTCTGGGTTTTGCCAGATACTTTTCGATGAAGACGGTCGAGTCGCCGAAGGCTGAAGCTGCTGTCCTGCTGGATTTTGCGATTGCTTCGTCGAGTTCGGCTTCGTTGTTGACGATGGTCATCCCGATACCCCCCCCGCCGGCGGACGCTTTGACGATGACCGGGTACCCGATCGACTCGGCAAATGCTTTTGCCTCGTCATGGTCGGTACTCTTGGTCCAGGGGAGGACCGGAACGCCGGCATCATGCATCGCCTGTTTCGAGTCGAGTTTGGATCCCATCATTTTGATGGTGGCCTCAGTCGGGCCGATGAAGGTGAGACCTGCCTTTGTTACGGCTCCGGAAAATGCTGCTTTTTCTGCAAGAAATCCGTATCCCGGATGGATCGCGTCGGCTCCGGCCATATCGGCGACCTCGAGGATCCTCTCCATATTGAGGTAGCTTTTCGTCGGGTGGGCGGCGCCGATGAGAAATGCCTCATCGGCGTACTTCACGTGTAAGGCATTCGCATCGGCTTCCGAGTAAACGGCGACCGTTTCGATGCCCATCTCCCGGCATGCACGCATAACGCGGATGGCGATCTCGCCGCGGTTGGCAACTAATACTTTGTCAAAGTATTCATTTTTGCTCATTGCACCACCACTAACACATCGCCGCTCTGGACGACTGCGCCGTTCTCGACGAAGATCTCGGTGACCGTTCCGTCGATGGGGCTGACGATGGGGTTCTCCATTTTCATTGCTTCAAGAACAAGGAGGGTCTCGCCGGCAGTTACTTTCTGGCCTGCCTGGACCTTGATGTCGAGGACCATGCCCTGGATACTGCTCTTTACGCCGCCGGGGACTTCGCCGCGGTGACGTGACTCGGTCGGTTTTCCTGAACTGACAACGGCCTCTCCTTCGACGGAGAGGATCCGGACGGCAAATATCTCGCCGTCGACCTCGACTTCCATGGACCTGGGGATGTCATAATCCGCAGGAACGATGCCTGCCGTGGTCGTCGGAGCGGCGGGGAATGCTTCGGCTTTCTTTTCGCCTTTGAGGAAGGCAGGGGCGATGGCAGGGTAGAGGATGTAGGTGAGGACGTCTTCTTCTTTTTTCACGAGTCCCTGTGCCTCCGCGTCGGCTTTCATCTTTTCATAGATCGGTTCAAGAGTATCTGCCGGCCGGCAGGTGATCCGGGGGATATCACCGATGATCGAGGTGACGAGAGCGTCATCGAGCGGTTTGGGGCTCTTTCCATAGAGACCTTTGAGGTAGTCACGGACTTCATTGGTGACGGTTTTGTAACGTCCGCCCATCAATACATTCAAGACTGCCTGGGTCCCGACGATCTGTGAGGTCGGCGTTACCAGCGGGGGATAACCGAGATCGGCTCTGACCTTGGGGATCTCAAGAAGGACGTCATCCATTTTGTCCAGGGCATTTTGTTCTTTGAGCTGGGAGACGAGGTTCGAGATCATGCCGCCCGGGAGCTGATAGACCAGAACATCGCTGTCGATTCTGACACTGATCGGATCGATGAGGCAGTCGTATTTGCATCTGATATTGCATGCTGCGAGTTTGATCGACCGGAGGGTTGAGAGGGGGATCTGCGTGTCGCGGGATGTTCCGATCAGGGAGGCGACGATGCTTTCGGTTGCCGGCTGACTTGTTCCTCCGGCGAAGGGGGACATGGCGGTGTCGAGGATGTCGACGCCTGCTTCGATGGCCGCCTGATAACTCATGGGGGCAATGCCGCTTGTTGAGTGAGTGTGGAGACAGACAGGGATGTCGAGTTTTGCTTTGATGCCGGTGATGAGTTCACGGGCAGCTTCGGGCATGATGAGTCCTGCCATGTCTTTGATACATATCGAGCTGCAGCCGAGGGCATAGAGTTCTTCGGCCATGCTGATGAACCCTTTTATGCTGTGGACAGGGCTGGTAGTATAACATATAGTGCCCTGGAGGTGATCGCCGGTATCGATGACGGCGGCCATGGATCTCTGCATATTTCTGATATCGTTCAGTGCGTCGAAGACGCGAAAAACGCTGATCCCGTTTTCCGATGCTGCGGTGACGAATTTGTCGACGACATCGTCAGGGTAATGACGATAGCCGACAAGATTCTGTCCGCGCAGAAGCATCTGGATGGGAGTTTTCACAAATATTTCCCGGAGTGTCCGAAGACGATCCCAGGGGTCGTCGTTTAAATATCTGATACAGGTGTCAAATGTTGCCCCGCCCCAGGCTTCTACTGACCAGAAGCCGGCTTTTTCCATCTCACGGGCGAGGCCGAGCATGTCTTCGGTCCGCATGCGTGTTGCCGCTAGTGACTGATGAGCGTCACGGAGCGTTGTGTCGGTAATATTGAGTTTTGTCATGGTGTTCTCCCTGCTCATTCGAGTTATCTAAACCTTTAATATTTTGGAGTGAAGAGTTAAAAAAGTAGTCCCTTGAGTAACCGGGGGGCGTGAGGGGGTAAGTTCGCCGGTGAACAAACAGACCTACACCCCAAAAATGTATCAGCTCTCTCCTCTCTCTCACTTTCCTGTAAGGCGACCGATCCCGCCTCATTTGAAGATACCCTTATCTCTCATGTGCGCAAAAGCTAAACATATGAGGCAGAAACAACCAGGCTCCCAGATCGACCGTATAACGATCCGCGGCTTTCGTTCGATTCGGTCCTGCGATCTCAAACTTCGCGATATCAACATCCTGATCGGAGCAAACGGCGCGGGAAAATCAAATTTTCTTTCGGTATTCTGCATGATGGAACAGATCTTCGCCAAACGCCTCCAGAACTATGTCACCTATAACGGCGGTCCCGACTCCCTGCTCTGGTTCGGCAGAAGGGAAACCGAAAAGATCAGCATCGGCATATACTTCGGGAACAACGGATACGGTTTCGATCTCAAACCCACCAAAGACAACCGGCTCATGTTCGAAGACGAATGGTTCTCATGGAACCTCCTCAATGAGAACCGTTCACTCGGCTCCGGTCACCTCGAATCACGCTACGACGCAGGAACCGGAACCTTCATCGACAAATACGTCCTGAAGCATGTCCATCAGTGGATCGTCTATCACTTCCATGACACCGGCGATCATGCAAAAGTCAAACAGATCCACCCAATCAATGACAACATTTGTCTCAGACCCGATGCCGGCAACCTTGCCGCATACCTCTACCTTCTGAAACTGACCGCCCCGAACAATTATCAGCGGATCAGAAAAGTGATCCAGCTCGCGGCTCCCTTCTTCGAGGACTTCATCCTCCGGCCCAAGCCCGAGAATCCGGAAATGATCGAGCTCGAATGGTGTTCGACCCATGGGAACACACCGTTCAAAGCTGCCGACTTTTCTGACGGGACGCTCCGGTTCATCTGCCTTGCGACCCTCCTTCTCCAGCCGGTCGACAACATCCCGGAGACGGTTCTTCTTGAAGAGCCGGAACTTGGTCTCCACCCCTATGCTCTTTCCCTGCTTGCGGCCCTGATCAAATCCGCCGGCATCGTCAAACAGATCATCGTCTCCACCCAGTCGGCTCTTCTCCTCAGCGAGTTCGAGCCTGAGGACATCATCGTTGTCGACTGGCAAAATGACGCCTCCACATTCCGCAGGCTCGAGGACGACGAGGAGCTGCAGAACTGGATCGCGCAGGATTATTCTCTGGGAGAACTTTGGGAAAAGAACATCTTTGGCGGGAGACCGCAGTAGGCATGATCAATCTGTTCATCTCCTGCGAAGGGTATACCGAAGAGGTTTTCATAAAACGGCTGATGGCAAAGGAACTGGCGTATCTGGGCGTGAATCTCATTCCGGTTATCGTAATGACCTCGAAGAGCAAATCAGGAGTGGTCCGCAGAGGAGGCTGCTCTTCGTACGATAAAATCAAACGGGATGTGCTGAATCTCTGCAGACGGCCGGGTTCATATGTCACGACGATGTATGATTTCTATAAGTTTCCGGCGATCCCGGGATTCACGGTATCCTATGATCTGGCGTCCCCTCTCGAGCGGGTGACCGAGATGGAAGCGGCGTTTTCCGAGGACATCGACCGGGAGAATTTTCATGCGAACATCCAGCTGCATGAGTTTGAGACGCTGCTGTTTTCCGATCCGTCGGCTTTTTCTGTCTGCGGGATGAGTAAAAAACAGGTGAAGAAACTCGCCGATGTCCGCAGGGATTTTCTTCCCGAAGAGATCGACGGCGGGGAGATGACCGCGCCTTCCAAACGGATCCTGCGGGTGAACCCGGGATATCAGAAACCGACCGACGGCCTCACGGTCGCACGGGAGATAGGTCTCGATACGATGTGCAGGGAGTGCCCGCATTTTGGGAAATGGGTTTCATGGATCAAAACACTTCCAAAAACGGCAAAACAAACATCGAATGGGAGGTAATTCCTTATGGAAAAAGTTGATTATAATAGGACTTACGCGGTTTTATTCTCAATTCAATTCGGGAAGGGTATTCCTGGGTGTGGAAACCTGAATTTATTTAACCGCGAATCTCCGCGAATTAACGCGAATCGCATTTTTCTTGCGCCGTCGTGCTCTGCTCCGGCTGATCGCCTACGCAGGAATCGCACGCCGTCTGGAAAAATGCTA
>LMVO01000002.1 GCA_002287215.1 Methanocorpusculum parvum | reverse complement strand
GAGTGGAAGTGTCGTAAAATGAGAGGCGGGGACCTTTAGGTCCCTCAGCTGAGGCCGCCCCTTCAGGGCAGCCAACGTAACTCCGGAAGTCCCTCCCGCGACGCTCAACTCATAATTTATTTACTTATATAAGACAAACCATATACAACTATGAAACATCTACGAATACTTCTGATTTTCCTGCTGGCCCTTGCCGTATTTTCAGGATCTGCTCTTGGCTGGACCCCGGTGACCATCACCGACGACTCCGGCTTTGCATCCATAATAGAGACTCATCCTGAGACGATCGTCTCACTCGCCCCGACAAACACGGAAATTATTTTTGCTCTCGGGCTCGGTGGCAAGGTCGTAGGCGTCACCGAATACTGTAATTATCCGGCACAAGCCCTGGCAATACAAAAGATCGGCGGATATGCTACCGTAAATATCGAGAAGATCGTTGCGGCAGATCCGGATATTATCTTTGCCAACCCCAAAAACGGGCAGGAGAACATCGATTCTCTCCGCCAGCTCGGCTACACGGTCATCGTTATCCAGTCAGACAGTGTTGACGGAACATATGATGCGATCCGGATGATCGGGGCCTGTACCGGTACGACCTCCGAGGCAGAGTCTATAATATCTGACATGCAGATCCGGATCCGGGCAATAACCGATAAACTTCAAGGTGTTACAGAAAATCCCACGGTCATGCACGCGATGAGTGTTGAGTCCTTCTGGGTTTCCGGTTCGAACACATTCCAGAACGAACTGATCACGCTCGCCGGCGGCACGAATGCCTTTGCCGACGTGAAAGGCTGGGGCACGATCACGCTCGAAAAACTGCTCACTACCGATCCGGAGATCATTCTGGTTGATTCCGGTTCAAAAATGGGGGAGAGCGGTGAAAATACCATTCAGAAAGCATTCCTGACCGACCCCCAGCTCAGCGGTATCACTGCAGTAAAAAACAAGGCCGTTTATGTTATGGATTCTGACACCTTCGATCGCGGAGGCCCCAGGATCGTTATCTCCTTAGAGCAGCTTGCCCAGATCCTTCATCCGGAGATCTTCGGCGAGTATAATGAACCAGGATCGACCGCGGCTTCACCCGGATTTGGTGTGTTCCTGATCATCGCCGGAATCGTCGGCGGTCTCTTCATCTGCAGGCGGGATTGACCCCCCGATTGCAATCTTTCCCAGTCTCTTTTTCACATATCATTTTTGGTGATGGGTGAACACGTTAAACTCAAATTATAATTCAATAACTAAATTAATTTATATATAAGTAATATAAAAATAATTAAACATCAATTTACTTGTATGAAATTCACCCTGATTCAAAGATACTTATGAAACTTAAAAGATTCGAATTATTGATCGTACTGCTTCTCTTTCTCTTTACTGTGTGCGGTACATCTTCGGCTTCATCCACAGATGTTGATGAAGCTATACAAAGTGCACTTGATTACATTGCTGCCTCACAATTCCCAGACGGTGGATTTGCTGAATCCAACATGATAGAGGGATCAATCGGCACCACATGGTTTGCCGTTACTGCCATTTCATCTGCAGGTGAAGACCCGCAAACGTGGAAGATGAATGGTACTTCCCCACTTGATTACTGGAATTCAATTAATGATGACGCGGACGGGACGGGCGAAATGGCAAAGAAAATCACCTATCTTGTTCTGTTCGGAATAGATCCTCACGATTATAACGGCCATAACTATGTGGCTGATTTACAGTCCAAGGTAAAATCCAGCGGCGAAATAGGCGACTTTGTCTATACAACTTACTGGGGTATCTTTGGACTCGTTGCTGCGGGTGAAGATGCCAGCAGATCTGTTGCATGGTTAAAACAACAGCAGCAGTCTGACGGAGGATTTGCCTGGGCTGAGGGCGGTGTTTCTGATAGTGACGATACAGCGGCATCAGTTATGGCACTAATAGCAGGAGGAGTAAGCCCAAATGATCCTGTCATCAGCAAAGCAATACAGTACCTTCGTGATGTTCAGGAGCCTACCGGAGGGTTCAACTATGGTTATTACTCCGAAAGTAATCTTGCTTCAACGACCTGGGTAATTCAGGCACTCGCAGCGTGCGGAGTTGACCCGCTGACAGTTACCAATAATGGAAACAACCCGATTGATTATCTCCTCTCTCTCCAGCAGGCCGACGGTTCATTCAAATATACCGAGTATGTTGTAGATAGCCCGGTAAGTATGACGGCTCGCGCGGTGGCTGCTTTGACTGGAAAATCCTATCCGATTCTCCCGGGAAAGAAAGGATACGACATAAAAAGCAGTGCATATATGGAAACACACTCCACGCCGCAAATCCCAACATCAACACCGGAAGTGACAAACACGCCAACCTACACTGCCCCATTAGGTAAATGGGAGCCGGTTACAATTACTGATGACTATGGGTACACGATTACTATTACAGAAGAACCATCACGAATCATATCGCTTGCTCCGGCAAATACTGAAATATTATTTGCTCTCGGTCTCAATGACTCAATCGTCGGTGTGACCGAGTATTGTAACTATCCTGAGGAGGCAACAACAAAACCCATCATCGGCGGTTACACAACCGTGAACGTTGAACGTGTGATTACGCAGAATCCTGACCTTATTTTTGCCTATTATGGAAACGGAGAAGACCTCATTCATCATCTGAGATATCTTGGATACAATGTTATCACACTGAACTCTGACAGTATCGAAGGGACACTGCATGATATAGCTCTTGTTGGAAAGGCGACTGGTAAAACAGAAGAAGCAGAAAAACTCGTTAAAAATATGCAGGTGCGAATAGATACAGTCAAAGAAAAACTAGAGGGCATTACAAACACGCCGCAAACGATTCACTGTATGTGGACAGATCCGTTATGGATCTCAGGAAACAACACGTTCCAGAATGAGATGATCAAAATCGCCGGCGGCACAAATGCGTTCAGTGATGTAGAAGGCTGGGGGGTGGTAACTCTGGAACGACTTTTGACTACGGATCCTGATATAATTATTGTTGATTCAGGCATGGGAATGGGGGAAGGAGGAACAGATGTCCTGAAAAACTACTTTGAGGATGACTCACGACTGCAAAGCCTTTCAGCAGTTAAAAATAATCAGGTGTATGTGATAAACGCGGATATTATCGATCGCGGAGGCCCGCGGATCGCAGACTGTATTGAAGCACTTGCAAAGATTCAGCATCCCGAGATTTTTGGCGCGCAGGACGATAGTGCATCATCCACCTCATCACCTGGATTTTCTATTATTGTAACATGTACGGCAGTTTGTGGATTATTAGTCTGCCGAAAAAGGTGATTCATGCAGAAAATCTGTACGATTATTTTAGAGATAGTTTCAAAGATTGGTATGCATTTTTATATGTATTATATCAAATTAAATTTACATTGAAATAATTATTTTTATATAATATCAATTAAGTACACATTACAATACTGAGTTGATGTGTATGAAAAAAATGCGTGAATTCCTCTATTTGTTGTTTATCATCGTACTGATGATATGTACTATTGGCGTTGCATCTGCGGATGAAACGACAGGGCCAACGTCGGATAATGTTAGGATGCATATATCTGTTGACGGAGGCATCGACAGTACATCTGCTGTAAACGACAGCAGATTGTTTATAGCCAACTGGAAAAGTATGGACTTCTCCACCACAAATGCTATGGGAATTTTCTGTTTTGATTTAAACAACGGCGACCTGATATGGTTCCGGTCAATTGGTGAAGTATTGTCCGCAATCACAGTGTCAGATGGACAAGTCTTTGTTGGTACAAAATCCGGAGCACTGTTTTGTCTTGATGAAGATACCGGAAATACTGTGTGGAGTGTGACCGGCATTACATCAGGATATTGGGGTCTGACAGGCACCCCTCTTGTGTATGATGATGTGGTCTATGTTACGAGCCCTACTCAGCACCAGCTTATGGGATATGACACCAGAAACGGCAATCTTGTTTTCCAGAGAGCACTGGGTTCAAAAGGAGGTATTATCTTTACTTCACCAACACTGTCGTCAGAAAATAATCTGCTCGTGACGGATGCCTCCGGCATTCTTGAGATATCGCCGGCAAACGACCTGATCAATTCTTATACTCTCCCATCTGCCATTACGACAGGCAGTTCAATTGTGGCATGCGAAGATGCCATTTATCTTAATGCAAACGGCATTCTATACCGAATAAACACGATTGGAGAATGGGCCGAGGCATGGAATGTCTCCACGCTCACATCTACCATTCCGGTTGTCACTGACTCGGCTGTATATGTTTCCCAGAGCGGAACCCTTGCAGCATATAATATTACAACTGGAGATGCACTTGATGGATTTACACCGTATGTAAGCGGCGGATCCAGCAGCTATCTTAATCCTGTGTTCGCAGGAAACACGATATATTATGCAATGAATTCACATCGTGGAAAAGTTCTCGCGATAAATGCAACTACTGGGGCGGAAGAATGGAGCTTCAGCCTTCCTGAAAGCGGAAATGCAGGTGAGGATTACACGTTCTTTGCATCTTCTCCTGTAGTGTATGGTGAAAATCTATTCATCGGTTCTGAGGGGGCAGGATTTTATGTGATTGGAAATGGAGATCTGATCGAAATCGATAAAACAAATGCAGTTGATCAACCGTATGTCCCTCCCACTCCGATGACTATGATCTACGATGATACAGTCAGTCTCACAAACACATCCACAGGAGTGACAGTAAAGGATGCACTTGATGCAGCAGTTTCAGCAGGCGGGTTCACCTATAATCTCACCGAGTATGATACGATAAAAGACATTAACGGAATAGAAAATGCAGAGGACTGGTCGCATTCGTGGATGACCACATATTACAACAATAATGATACCCCGGTCTACAGCGTGCTTGACCCGGTAGTCGAAGGGGCGACAATTTCACTCCATTATGATGAGTTGGATGCATCGTGGAATGTGGTGGGAACCCAGTATCTTGTGAATGTCACCGTAGGGAATATTGTTGAACCAACTCCGTGGACAGTCATCTACGATGATACGGTCAATCTGACAAATTCATCCACAGGAGTGACGGTTAAAGATGCACTCGATGCAGCTGTTTCAGCAGGCGGGTTCACCTATAATCTCACCGAGTATGATACGATAAAAGACATTAACGGAATAGAAAATGCAGAGGACTGGTCGCATTCGTGGATGACCACATACTACAACAATAATGAAATACCAGTTTTCAGCGTGCTTGACCCGGTAGTCACAGGAGCAACCATTTCACTCCATTATGATGAGTTGGATGCATCATGGAATGTGGTGGGAACCCAGTATCTTGTGAATGTAACCGTAGGGAATATTGTTGAACCGGCACCGTGGACGGTAATCTACGATGATACGGTCAATCTGACAAATTCATCTACAGGAGTGACGGTTAAAGATGCACTTGATGCAGCAGTGGCAGAAGGAGGGTTCACCTATAATCTCACCGAGCATGATACGATAAAAGACATTAACGGAATAGAAAATGCAGAGGACTGGTCGCATTCGTGGATGACCACATACTACAACAATAACGAAATACCGGTTTACAGCGTGCTTGACCCGGTAGTCGCAGGAGCGACCATTTCACTCCATTATGATGAGTTGGATGCATCATGGAATGTGGTGGGAACCCAGTATCTTGTGAATGTAACCGTCAGCAGTATTACAGATCTCGATGTCACAATCCCATCAACCATGGTTACGGGATCTTCTGCCGTCTTTACCGCTCTATCCAATCACCAGGGATACACCACATATATGTGGGACTTTGGCGACAATACCACCGTTGTTGATACAAAATCCTCAGGCATTGCCTCTACCGTTAATAAAATCTATACTAGCGCTGGGACTAAAATCATCACCGTAACTGCGGAATATAATAATCGATCAATAACAAACACAGCTACAATTATTGTAACCACACCTCCTTCAGAATTCGACGAATCCAACAATCTCGAAGCAAACCTTACCGGGGAAACAATCTCGGACACAATCCATATCATCTTTACTGGGACAGATGTTACTGATGCATCAAATATTACGATAAGTATCTCCAGATATCAGAACCAAAGTTCAATTTCCGATGATGACTGGCTGAATATTCAGACAAACTACACCATACCAAACACCAACGAAAAACCTCTCTTCATCTTAGAGATAGACTCATCAAATGCGGACGGGATAAACAACATCCATCAACTTAACAACTATGCTCGCCTTACCATTCGTCTTTCTATAGATTATGCCAATGCATCAAATGTCAGTTTCTACCGGTATGTTGACGGCTCGAACGGCTATGAGCAGCTTCATTACACGATTGGAAATGTGGCACCGGGATGGGTGGAATTCCTCATAGATATCCCGGGATTCTCCACAATCATTGCAGCACTGGATGAGATCCCGGCAGATTCCAGAACAATACCTGTTTCATCGACGGGGACGGCAGCAAATCAGGCGACTGTCAAGTATAAAACCATATATTACGGCACTATCACCGTTGATCCAGGATCATTCACCTACACAACCACAATGGACGATAAAACATTCATTGTGAACAACCTGAGTGTTTTCGGGATCCTTCATGCATCAGGAATGAGTCTCCAGACAAAAGAGTGGCCTGGTGGAATCTATGTTCATTCCATCAATGGAATTGCTCAGGATGAGAATCTCAACGGGTGGCTGTATCAGGTAAACGGCATGACAACAAGCCAGATGTCAAATAACTACATGACCCACGACGGAGATAAAATCGTCTGGTATTACAGTGAAAGTATGTCGTCACTACCGGAAACTAGTCAGTATGCCTACGGATTCACGGTTAAAGTAAATGCATCTGCAGTGCCGCTGCTTACCCTTTCACCGGCAAAAACACCAACAATCAATCTAGGAATGCCTGAGGGTGTTACGATCAGCAGTGGGACCCCACAGAGAATCACGATCGACACCATGATAACACAGGCAGGCGGGTTTGTCAACATCACCGAACACGCAATAATCATTACCGAACCCGGTCTTCAGATGACCATACCGGTAAAGAATCTTATCAGGAGTGATGAGATAGTCACGGCTGAAATCCAGAATATGACTGCAGAACTTCTACCTGCTGCAGGGACAATCAAAACATCCGGAATAGAGGTGTAAAAATGTCGAAAAATCACACAAAACAAATTTTTATCCTGCTTCTCATCCTCTTTGCAGTATTCTCATTTACCGGGGCTGCGGCTGCAGAAAATGAAACCACAGAGATCTCGCCGATCGTATTCCTTACCTTCGATAAAATCCCGAAGGATATTATCAGCGGCACTGAAATTACAATCAATGTATCATCGGAAATCAACCAATCCATTCTGACCTCGCTAAAGGATATTGACGGAAGATCCATAACCAATATTGCATATCTGGTAAACATAACCTCAAACAACATGGATGTCACGAATCTCACTAGCGTGGTCATTCAACTTCCGGTATCACATGCATGGACTGTAAACCAGTCAGATATACACGTGATTACAGTCATGAATAAGTCGGTGTCCGTAATCAATACATCATTGACAGGTGTAAATGATAATGATCTGGACGTGTTTCAGGTAAATCTGACTGCATTGCCTGATGAAATTCTTCTGGTCTCGATAACAAACACCAGCATGCCCGATACGCCGGTTTCAACACCGACTCATACTGCAGAAACCCAAATACAAACAGTAACGCCGACTCCCGCATCTCCAGCTCCATTATTCTGGATAGCGGGGTGTCTTGTGATTGGAATTCTTTTCGCAGTCCGCAGACGAGAATGAACAAAAATCATACCACACATCTTTATTTTACTTAACGCAAACAACATATACACAATTATGCTTCGCCACCCCGTCCTTCTCCTTCCTGTGCTCCTCATCGTTCTGTTGATAAGCATCGTCATTACCACCTGCATAGGGATATCGGGGTTATCCATCCTCACCTTTGACTCGGAGATGATCCGAAAACTGATCTTTGAAGTCAGGCTCCCGCGGGTGATCGGAGCACTTCTGGTGGGAGGAGGGCTTGCCGCCGCCGGATGCGTGATGCAGGGACTTTTCAGGAACCCGATGGCAGACCCCTATATCATCGGGACTTCGACCGGCGGCGCTCTTGGAGCTGCCTGTGCGATCGTTTTTCTCGGCGGATTATTCATGCCGCTCTTTGCTTTTATCGGAGCCGCCGCGTCAACGGTCACCGTGTATATCATATCACAAAGAAATGGTCGGATGGGCGTTGAGACCCTGTTATTGTCAGGGATCGCGGTTTCGCTTTTCCTTTCCGCGATGCTTTCCTTTATCATGTACATGTCGGGAAACAGTCTTCACCAGATCATGTTCTGGATGATGGGCGGGTTCTGGAACATCTACTGGGACGATGTCGGTCTTGCTCTCCTCATTCCGGCGGCGGCTGTCATCCTCTACATCTTTTCCCGGGATCTGAACGTCATGGCTCTTGGAGAAGAGGAGGCGATCCATCTCGGGGTCAACACGGAGAAAACCAAAAAGATCCTTCTTGTGGTCTCCACATTTATTACTGCCATCGCAGTTTCCGTTTCCGGATGTATCGGGTTCGTCGGGCTCATCATTCCCCACATTATGCGGATCTTTACCGGACCTGATCACCGAATCCTTCTTCCGGCATCCGTGCTGGCGGGATCCATTCTTCTCATATGGGCAGACACATTCGCGAGAACCCTTCCCGTTGAGATCCCGGTCGGAATCATCACCGCATTCCTTGGAGCGCCGTTCTTCATTTACCTGCTCCGCCGGAGGACACGCGTATGACGCCCGCCATTTCTGCAGACAATATTTCGGTAAAATACGGCGACCGTCATGTTATCGAAAGGTTCTCTCTCGCCGTTGATCAGGGCGGATTCATCGGGATCCTCGGGCCGAACGGATGCGGAAAGACCACCTTTCTGCGGGCCCTGTCCAGGATCTTAAAACCGGATAAGGGCGCTGTTTTCATCGAAGGACTGGATGCGGAATCATTCGATTCACGCGCTCTCGCAAAAACGATCGGATGCGTAGGTCAGGAAACCGATGTGGCATTTCCGTTCACCGTACGGGAGATCGTTCTTATGGGCAGATATCCGCACATTGGAAAACTCGCCCCGTTATCGCCAAGCGATCTGGCTATAGCCAATGAAGCGATGAAAACAACAAACACGTTCCACCTCGCGGATCGGCTGATCACCGAGGTTTCCGGAGGAGAACGGCAGCGCGTTCTGATCGCAAGAACGCTCACCCAGCAGCCGAAGATCCTCCTTCTGGACGAACCCACCTCCCATCTCGACATCAATCATCAGATAGAGATCATGGATCTTATCCGGGATCTTACGCCAAAAATCACGGTGATCGGCGTATTTCACGATCTGAATCTGGCATCATACTTCTGCGACCGGATCGTTTTGATGAAGCAGGGAAAAATTCTCGCAGTCGGGACCCCCATGGAGGTCCTGACGCCGGAAAAGATCCGGGAGAGTTTTTCTGTCGGGATGATGGTATCGACCCATCCGCTTACCGGAAAACCGCATCTCATTCCGGAATACGGCGTTTTGCCGACGTCCGCCTCCACACACATCCATGTGATCTCCGGGGGCGGGACCGGGACCGAGGTCCTCTACACCCTGACTCTGAACGGTTTTACCGTATCGGCCGGGGTGCTCGCGGCAAACGATTCGGACTGTCTTGCGGCGGTAAAACTCGGGCTTGAGACGGTCATTGAACCGCCGTTTGCTGTCGTGAGCGATGGGTCTGTGCAAAAACTGAAGACGATGCTTGCCAGAGCAGATAAGATCGTGGTCACCGGCATGCCGGTAGGATACGGCAATCTGGCAAATCTCCAGGCTCTCACCGGAGTCTCTGCACCGGTGTACCTTCTCGGAGAGGGTGAGGATTACACGGGCGGCGAAGCGACGAAGATCCGCAGAACCCTCATCGAGAACGGAGCAGTTATCGTACCCGGCATCACGGCTCTTATGAAGATACTGTACGCCGGCAATCCATGAACGAAGCAGGCATCTCCACAAATTGCGTAATGGATCTGCCGCTCGAATCTGCGCTCGACACGCTTGAACCGCTCACAAATCTGGTAGAGATCCAGTGCGATGCACATCATTCCCTTTTTCGCCACGCGTCCGTTCTCGAGAGATTCGATCTGCGCTATACGATCCATGCGCCGACATCTGATGGAAACATCGCTGAACCTTTTGAGCCTATCCGCAGAGCAAGCATCGACGTGATCAGAGATACCGCCGTGATCGCCGATCAGGCGGGCGCTGAAAAGCTTGTGATCCATCCGGGATTCTGTCTGGACCCGGCAGACAGGGAGGCATCGTTTTCTGCGCTGCAAACATCGATCCGGGACCTTGGCATTCTTCAGAAAACGTTCTCCGTCCGGTTCGTCATGGAAAATCTCGGATCGATGGACTGCTGTTTTTTTCAGAGCCCGGAACTCGTCCGGGAACTTCGTGCGGCGGGACTCGGCTTGACTCTGGATGTTGGGCACGCAAATCTTACCGGAACGCTTGATGCATTTCTCCAGGAAAAACCGGATCATTTTCATCTCCATGATAATAAGGGGGTCTTCGATGAACATGCCGCGTGCGGGACAGGGACGGTGGATTTTGCAAAAATCCTTCCGGAAATCGGAGATGCGACGCTTATCCTTGAAGTTCTCAGACTGGAAGACGTCGCGCCAAGTATGGATTATCTGGCGTCACTCGGTTGTTAATTGGAATAGGACTTACGCGGTGTGGGTGTGGCTCCAATTCGGGAAGGGTATTACTGGGTGTGGAAGCATGAAGAAAAACCAACCGCGAATCGGCGCGAATCCCGCAAGCCGTTGGCTTGCTCAAAGAATCGGATTTGCTGATCCTCACTCTCGCAATCCAGCTTCGCTGTCTTGCTCGTCCCTTTATCGGGACCGTTCGGGCAAATCCTGTCGGCGCCCCAGCGCCTCCCGTGAGGGAGAGATTTATTGATCTGTCCTATATATGGAAAAATCGTCATTTACTGACAATCTATATATGAAATCGAGAGGCAAATTACCATTGGGAGCCGCTGGGGCGGCGACAGGATTTGCCCGAACGGTCTCGCAAATCTAACGATTTGCTCAGCTGAGGTCGTCGACTTCGTCGCCAACCCGCTCCCGATGAAGGGACGAGCCGTCGTGTTGATAGCGGGTTGGACGCTGAAAGCGGACAACCTTAGCGGAGGCGGATCGACGGCGCAGCCGGCGATCTTAGCTGAGCAAACAGAATGTTTGCGAGCAAGGCTTTGCCTTGCGACTAGACATGACGAGCGAGAGTGAGGATCAGCAAATCCGATTCGCCTCGCCAGAAGGGCGGATTCAAGCGAGGGTCGAAAACCCGAAGCGGAGAGCAAAGCGAAGCTTTGCGGTTCGCGCCGATTCAAGCGAGCGAAGCGAGTGGGAGAGCAAACTGAAAGTTTGCGAACGCGGTTGGTTTTTTCTCATGTTTCAAAAGATATCCCATACACGAACTCGAAGACATCTCATAAGTACATCAGTTTATTTCGGTTGAGAATAACACCGCGTAACTCCTATTGGAAAACTGAAGAGTAGAATTGGCCGTAGTTTTATTCTCTTTCTCTGCTGAATGCGCACGCCGGCCTTTCATGGAAAAGCATAACGCAAACTCATTTAACCGCATCGAACCTACAAATATATACTATCTCTACCGGAGATCTACCCATGCTAGAAAACGAATATCAGCTTGAATACTTTAAAGAAAACGGATTCGTCCGCAAAATCTGTAAAAAATGCGGCAGTGCATTCTGGACCCTCGACCCAAACCGGGAGATCTGCGGGGATGCACCGTGTGAACCTTATCAGTTCATTGGAAATCCGATTTTCAAAAAACACAGCCTTACGGAAATGCGGGAGGCATACCTCTCCTTCTTCGAGAGGCATGGCCACACGAGGATCAGCAGATACCCGGTAGCCGCACGATGGCGTGACGACATCTATCTTACCATTGCCTCCATCGCAGACTTCCAGCCGTTCGTAACGAGCGGCGTATGCCCCCCGCCGGCAAACCCGCTGACGATCTCTCAGCCCTGCATCAGGCTGAACGATCTTGACAACGTGGGCCGATCCGGCAGACACTTCACCTGTTTTGAGATGATGGCACACCATGCCTTCAACACCGACGAAAAACCGATCTACTGGAAGGACCGCTGTCTTGAACTCTGCAGCGGATTTGTCGAATCTCTTGGCGGCAACATATTCGATCTCACCTACAAAGAAAACCCGTGGTTCGGCGGAGGAAATGCCGGAGCAAGTGTCGAGGTCTTAATGGGTGGCCTCGAAGTTGCCACACTCGTTTTCATGAACCTTTCCCGGAAGAACTCCGGCAAACCTCCGGTCAGTATCGACGGCAAAGATTACTACGAGATGCCGCTTCGGATCGTCGATACGGGCTATGGACTGGAACGATTTACCTGGGCATCCTGCGGCACACCGACCGCTTACGACGCGGTTTTCCCGGAGATGATCCCGCGTATTCTTACCTCGGCAGGAATGGAGGATCGTCTGGAGAATCCCGAGGTCGAGCGCATTTTAGGATTGAACGCAAAGTTTGCCGGCCTCATGGATATCCGCGGCGAAAAGATCCGCGACCTCAGACAGCAGGTGGCCGACGCAACGAACATCTCGCTTGCAAAACTCGAAGAGATCATCGTTCCGATGGAAAGCGTGTATGCGCTCTGTGATCACACCAGATGCCTTGCCTATATGCTCGGCGACTTAATCGTCCCGTCCAATGTCCGTGAAGGATATCTTGCCCGCCTCGTTCTCCGGCGCAGCATAAGGATGATGCAGGACTTAAAGCTCGACGAGGATCTCGGCGATCTTGTGGTTTCCCAGATGAAAACGATCGGTCTTACCAACTTTGAACAGGATGAGGATATCGTCAGACACATCATCAACCGTGAAGTCGAAAAATACGATACGACCATCGAACGCGGGACCAGGACGGTCCAGCGGGTAGGCCAGAATTATGTCAAAAAGAACGAACCGGTCCCGCTGGCTGAGCTGATCACCCTCTACGACTCGCACGGCATCCCGGTCGATCTGATGGGAAAGATCCTGAAAGAGACCGGCGCCGAGTTCGAGATCCCGGACGACTTCGACTCGCAGATCGCGGACATGCACTCAGAAAATGAGACGGAGAAGCCGGTCTCACCGCTCGCGAAGTATGCTGACCGGATCGCCAAGATCCCGGAGACGCGCAAGAGCTTCTATGAACGGCCTGCCGATATGGAGTTCGATGCAACGGTCCTGGATATCTTTGACAACTATGTTGTGCTGGACGCTACCCTGTTCTATCCCGAAGGAGGAGGCCAGCCTTCCGATACCGGCATGCTTGTGACGAAGTCGACGATGGTCCGTGTTGACGAGGTCGTCAAATCGGAAAACGTCATCCTTCATAAAGTTCGTGAGAATACGCTGAAGCGCGGCGACAGAGTGAAAGGCGTCCTTGATGAAGACCGTCGGTGGGCGCTTATGCGTCACCACTCGGCGACCCATATGCTCCTTCGCGCCGCAAAGGAGGTCCTTGGCCCGCATGTTCATCAGGCAGGATCGCAGCTCTCGACCGATGTCGCACGGCTGGATGTCCGGCACTATACCCATATCACCCCCGAGGAGCTGAAACAGATCGAAACTATCGCCAATCGTCTGGTGATGGAGAATCTCCCCGCAATGGTGAAGATCGAAAACAGGGTGAAGGCGGAACAGAAGTTCGGATTTGCCCTGTATCAGGGAGGTGTCCCGCCGGGAAAGGACATACGTGTCGTTCAGATGGGGGCAGAGGTCCAGGCATGCGCCGGAACACACTGTCAGTGTACCGGTGAGATCGGGCCGATCAAGATCCTGAAACTGGAACATATCCAGGACGGGGTCGAGCGTATCGAGTTTGCGGCAGGGTTTGCAGCGCTTGATGCGATGCAGCATATCCAGAATCTGCTGAATACGTCCGCAGACACTCTGTCTGTTCAGACGGAAAATCTCCCGGGTTCTGTAGAGCGGTTCTTCACCGAGTGGAAAGAACAGCGTAAAGAGATCGAAAAACTTCGGGCAAAGATCGCCGAACTCGAGCTTTCCCGGATCGAAGGAATCGACATTAGCGGTGTCGAGGTCGTTATCAAACAGATCGATGTCTCCAGAAAGGAGCTCGTGACGGTCGCAGGAAAGATCGCCGAGCGGGGAGGCGTGGCTCTTTTGATCACGACCGCAGACGGCCTTGGTGTTGTTGCCTCGTCAGGAAACGGCCGGATCCATGCCGGCAAACTGGTCGGGGAAGTTTGTGCCGAGCTTGGCGGAAAAGGCGGAGGTAAGGAAAATCTCGCCCAGGGAGCGGGAACAGATCCTTCAGCAGTCGGAAAAGCGCTTCTCAAGGCCGAATCAGTAATTCGCACCGCGTTAGAGTCATAACTACCATTTTTTTCGCAGTTTAGGAGAGGGTTATTACCCCTCGCGTCCATACTGTTAGTGTATCTATCATGCAGGACGAGAACGTTATTGTGCTGGAACATGGATCCCTTGAAGCACAGAAAGTTGCCAAGGTGATGGCGTCTCCCACATCCGCGGATCTACTTAACGCACTCACCGGCAATCCGCAAAGTGCCACTGCTCTTGCCGAGCGTACCAGTCTGCCCCTGACAACGGTAAAATATCATCTGGAAAATATGCTTTCAGCAGGGCTGGTCGAGATCTCCAATACCCGGTGGAGTCAGAAGGGACGTGAGATGAAGATCTATGCGGTCAAAGATCAGGTCGTTGTGTTCGCTCCGCGAAAGACCGTCGATGTCAAAGGTATCGTCGAGAGATACGGAACCATGGCCGGTGTTATCGCGATCGGGTGTTCTCTCGTTATCGCTATTCCCCAGACGATGAATCAGGTGATCGGAACACGATATCTGATGAAAACAAGTGATACGGCGGAGCTATTAGCCGTCCAGGCAACGGGCAATTCGGCAATAGAGAGTGTGTCGTTTATGCCGCTGATCCATAACGTCGCACAGGGATTTTTGGTCATATCTCTGGCGGTTTTGGCACTGATGATGGCCTATGAAATGTATAAGGTCAGAAAAAACGGATAAACCGGGACCTTCTTTTTTTCTCACAAAAAATTATAAAAAAAAATACCAATCTTAAAGATTGGTACGATAGTTGGGTGCTTCGTCGGTGATCAGAATATCATGCGGGTGGGATTCCTTGAGTCCTGCGGAGGTGATCTTCACGAAACGTGCGTTTTTCCGCATGCTCTCGATATCCTTGCTTCCGGAGTATCCCATCGCGGATTTGAGCCCCCCGATCGTCTGATAGATGACATCGGTCACAGAACCGACATACGGGGTTGCCCCTTCCACGCCCTCAGGCACATATTTTGTTGAACCGATCCCTTTCTTTTGGAAGTACCGGTCGCTTGAGTTCCCTGAGGTCATGACGCCAAGAGACCCCATGCCGCGGTACTGTTTGTATCTTCTGCCTTTGACGATGATCGTCTTGCCAGGCGCCTCATCGGTCCCGGCAAACATGCTTCCCATCATTACTGACGAAGCGCCCGCAACGATTGCTTTGGCCACATCGCCGCTGTATTTGACACCGCCGTCAGCGATGACCGGAACGCCTGCGGGATCTGCGACATCACATACATTTGCAATAGCAGATATTTGCGGAACACCGACACCGGCAACGATACGTGTCGTGCAGATCGAGCCGGGGCCGATACCGACTTTGATGCCGTCAACGAAGTCTGCAAGTTCCCCGGCAGCCTTTGAGGTCGCGATATTTCCGGCGACTACATCACAGGAGACGGAACCTTTGATATCTTTCACTCCCTGGACCACATGCATATTATGTCCGTGCGCACAGTCCACAACGATCGCATCGACGCCAGCGTCAGAGAGCTGAAGTGCACGGTTCATATCGAAAGGTCCGACGGCGGCAGCTACCCGGAGTTTTCCGTTCCTGTCACGGTTGGCTTTTGGATACTGCTGTTTTTCCAGAAGGTCCTGCATCGTGATGATCCCGGTCAGTCTGCCTTTGTCATCGACGACCGGCAGGCGCTCGACCTTTTTCGTGTACATCATATTGATGGCGTCGTCTGCTGTGACATCGTCTTTCACCGTGATCGGTTTACGCGTCATGATTGTCTCAACCGTTTCGGTTCCGATTTTATTGACCAGACCGCGAACATCACGGCGTGAGACGATACCGAGAAGTTTTCCGTGAGGGCCGACCACCGGAACGCCGCCGATCGAGTAACGGTCCATGAGATTTGCAACTAGAGCAATGGTCGTGTCAGGGGTCACGTATCTGACATCACGTTCGATGACATTGTCAGCTGATTTGACACGGGTGACGAAGGCGACCTCTTCTTCCGGCGTACAGTTTCTATGCAGAACGCCGATACCTCCGGCGCGTGCCATCGCTATTGCCATTTCTGCTTCGGTAACTGTATCCATCGCCGCACTCACCAGGGGTATGGAGAGTGAAATGTTTTTAGAAAATCTGGATCGAACGTCCACATCATTTGGCTCTATCCAGGATTCTGCCGGTTCAATCAGCACATCATCGAAGGTGAGTGCTGTAGGGATGTTGAGTTTTTCTCCAAACATGTTGTTTACCTAACCATCTGAATCGCTTTTTTCACGAGTTCTTCCTGAACCATCGTCGATCTGTCTCCGCCGCAGACCATCCCGCGGACGCCGATGATCTCCGGATCGATCTCTTTGAGAACCGGAATGTCAGCAAACTTCAGAGATCCTGCAAGGGCAGTCCCGATGCCCAGAGATCTGTTCAGATCGGTGAATTCAGAAAGAACCGTCTTGTCCATAAACTCGAACGTGCTTTTGCCGTCCTTCATACCTGTATCGATCATGGAAAAATCAGCGCCGCACTCTGCTGCGAGCGGTGAGATGTCAAAAGGACTGATCGCGCCGAGTCGTTCAAAGTCTGAGTAACCGGCGATGACGACGGTCTTTTCCGGGAACGGCTCTTTGACAGCACGGACGACCCCTTCAATGACTTCCTTTGCGGCCTGTTTATCACTGAACATCAGACCGATCTTGACAAAATCAGCTCCGGCGCATGCAGCGCCGTATGCAGCAAGTGAAGCGTTTCCCGGAGTCGGGCGGTAATCGCCGATCGCCGCAGAAACGGGAGTTGAACCGGCCATACGTTTGATCTCGCGGATGACCCACGGAAAATTAGCGCCAAGCGATCCTTCTGCAGGACGCTTGACATCAATAATGTCAGCATCAAGGCAGTACTTTGCCTCGTCTATTGAGCTTGGGCTGACTAAGAGTTTCATGTATATTATGTGGAGGTTCGGGTTAATAGGGGTTGCGTCTGAGTCGGCGCAGAACCCTCAGATTCACCGGATTAATCGTGAAGATGCATGCCGGCGCGACGAACCGCGAGTTCTTCTTCGACCATGCTGAAATCAACATCAGCTGCTTTCAGGGCAACCATCAGATGGAAGATCAGATCGGCCGCTTCTCCGACGGTCTTCTCCGAAACACCGTTTTTTGCGGCGAGAATGAATTCAACGGCCTCTTCGCCGACTTTCTCGAGAGACTTGTCGATTCCCTTCTCATGGAACAGGAGATGGCGGACATATGACTTCTCGGTGCCGGAAGAGACCGCACGTTCACAGATCACCTGCCATAACTCATCAAACACTTTTGCATCGGTCATACGTTTCCTCTGTTTGGTATAAGGATATCTCCAACCTCTTTCCCATAAAACCTTCTGACCAGGATACGGGCTTTTTCGATCGTTGAACCGCCTTTTCCAATAGCAAGGCCGAAATCTCCCCGTTCGGGAACCGTGACCATGACCGGCTCGTCACGCTCACCGAATGAAACGGAAGCGACCTCAGCCGGTTTGAACATATTTGCTATGAAAACCTCGCGGTCCTCATCGAACTCGACCATCTCGATCCTTTTGCCGAGAACACGGGACATCTTTTTAATGTTGTCTCCGCCTTTTCCGATCGCTATCCCCATATCACCCTGACGGATGACATAGATGATCCGCTCGAACCGGTCATCGATGATACAGTCGATCGCGGTCGATTTCGTCAGGATGCGGAGCTCTTCGATATATCGTCGTTCTTTGAATCCGAGGGTCCGGTCAAGTTCATGCATTTCATCTATCGGCATGGCGGACCCCGGTTTTTCTGTTTTTGATTTGGAATATGTATCGTTGTTTTGCATGATATCCTCTGTTTTTATATGGATGTTTTTGATACTGATGTATGATATGTTTAGTATGATCTGCCGACGAGAGCGGTTTTGCCTGCTTTTCCGCAGATGATACACGGGCCGTCGTCATCAACGACATATTTGCTGCGAACCCCGGTCCCGAGAAGGGAGGAGTTGGTGAGTTCTTCGAGCTTATCAGCGCAGGCTTTCTCACCGCACCAGTGGACAACGACGATGTTCTCTTCAAGCATCTCATTACACGCTTCAACGGTAGTGACCGTCTTAAGGTGACTGCTCAGGTGTTCTTCGGCTTTGTCAAGGATCTGATCATGTGCCTCGTCAAGCAGGCGTTTCACGGATTCAGCGGCATTCTCCCGGGGGATCGTGGTCTTGATGCCAAGTCTGTTCGCACAGACAAGCTGGCTGTTGTCAAGATCGCGCGGACCGAGTTCGACTCTGAGGGGAACGCCGTGAAGCTCCCAGTGATAATACTTGGCGCCCGGGCGCATGTCGCGTGCATCCGTTTTCACGCGGAGACCGGCAGCTTTCAGTTCGCTCTCGAGTTTTTCCACCGCGGCCATGATCTCTTCTCCGCGTTTTCCAACGATGATCGGAATGATAACGACCTGGGTCGGGGCAACGGTTGCCGGAAGGACCAGGCCTTTGTCGTCACCGTGAACTGCGATGATAGCGGCGATGCATCGCTCGGAGATGCCGAAGCAGGTCTGCGAGGCGAGTTTCTGTTCGCCGTTCACGTCCTCGTAGGTGATGTTGTAGGTCGTGGAGAAGTGGTCCCCGAGATGGTGGACGGTACCGATCTGAAGAGTCCGTCCATCGGGCATGACGGCGTCGATCGCCATCGTAAAGTCAGCTCCGGGGAACTTGTCCCAGTCCGGACGGCGGGAGATGATGATCGGAACGCCGAGCTCACGGTAGAACTCTGAAGCGAGGCCCAGTTCATACTCGACCTGCTTATTCGCATCGTCCCAGTCGGTATGGACCGTGTGCGACTCCATGAAAGAGGTGATCTCCCGAAGGCGGATCAGAGGACGGGTGTGTTTTGTTTCATAGCGGAAGGTATTGACGACCTGATAGAGCTTTAACGGCAGATCGGCGTGGGAACGGACCCAGAGAGCATACATCGGGTAGATGGCCGTTTCACTGGTCGGGCGCAGAGCAAGCTTCACATCAAGAGGCGAGAGACCGCCGTGGGTGACCCAGTAGACTTCGTCCTCAAATCCTTTGATGTGTTCCGCCTCTTTCATGAACTCGGTTTCCGGGATCAGGAGGGGGAAGAGCGTCTCTTCATGATCTCTGTTCAGCAAACTGCGAAGAAGCGTGTAGGTATGATTGCGAAGCGCAAACCCAAACGGATACCAGACATACAGTCCTTTGACCGGATATCTGACGTCCATAATGTCCGCTCGACGGATAACTTCGTTGTACCATGCGCTAAAATCGCTGCGGGAGGGGAGTGCCCCGGTTTCTTCTGCCATATATTCACCTGAAGTAGTTAGTATTAGGTCCGTGAGAGTATTAATCCCACGTTCCACACGCGCAGGGCGGGAGTCTGCGGATGTATCCCGCAAGATATATTGAAAAGCCGGACCAATACTGTTTCCATAAATGACGGAGCCTGTAAACATCTCGATAGTAAAAATCGGCATCGACATCGGCTCGACCACCGTCAAAGTCATCGTGCTGGACGAAACAGATACCATACTTTATCGGGCTTATGAACGTCACTTCTCCAAAGTCAGGGAAAAAACCGGAGAACTGCTGAAGAGAGCAGCAAATGTTCTGGATGAAAGAAAGGCGAGGATCCTGATCACGGGCTCCGCGGGTCTTGGTGTTGCTAAATCAGCAGAGCTGCCGTTTATCCAGGAGGTTTTTGCCACAGCAAAGGCGGTTAAAACCTACTTTCCAAAAACCGATTCCGTCATCGAACTCGGCGGAGAAGATGCAAAAATTATTTTCTTTAAGGGCAGCCTTGAGGAGCGGATGAACGGGAGCTGCGCAGGCGGAACGGGAGCCTTCATCGATCAGATGGCAACACTGCTGAACGTGACCGTCGAAGAACTCGATGAACTCTCACAGCATTTCGAAAAGATCTATCCGATCGCTTCGCGCTGCGGTGTTTTTGCAAAAACTGACATCCAGCCGATCCTCAATCAGGGCGGACGAAAAGAGGATGTGGCGGCATCCATCTATCAGGCGGTCGTCGACCAGACGATCGCCGGCCTCACGCAGGGAAGAAGTCTGGGCGAGACGGTCGTGTTCCTCGGCGGACCGCTGTATTATTTTAAAGGACTGAGAACACGATTCACCGAGACCCTGCATCTGGACGAGAACCATGCCGTCTTTCCGGAAAACGGCGACTGTTTCGCAGCCCTCGGAGCAGCCCTCTCGACTGACGGATACGATATCTTCGAACTTTCCGACATCCAGAAGAGGATCGAAGAAAGCGTCGATGACACGACGCACACAAATCCCATGCCCCCGCTGTTTACCACGCAGGAAGAGTATGACGTATTCGTAAGACGGCACAACAGCAATGAGCCGCCAAAGACAGACATAACCCGGTATTCAGGGGATGCATGGCTTGGGGTGGATGCGGGGAGCACTACCACCAAACTCGTTCTGATCGATGAAAACTGCGGGATCCTCTACTCGTACTACGGCTCGAATCAGGGAAATCCTGTCGGTATCGTGCTTGCAGAGCTGAAGAAGATCTATGGTCTTGCAGAGGACAGGATCAAAATACGGGGAAGCGCTGTAACAGGATATGGCGAAGATCTCATCAGGAACGCATTCGATATGGACATCGGGCTTGTTGAGACGATAGCTCATTACCGTGCGGCCAGGCACTTCAACCCGGACGTGGACTTCATCATTGATATCGGCGGTCAGGACATGAAGTGTTTCAAGATCCGAAACGGGGCTGTCGACAGTATTTTTCTCAACGAAGCATGTTCGTCAGGATGCGGCTCGTTTATCGAAACGTTTGCCCGCGCTCTCGGCTACGAGATCGAGGAGTTTTCCAGACTCGGTCTGTTTGTCCAGCATCCGGTGAATCTCGGGTCGCGATGCACGGTTTTCATGAACTCATCGGTCAAACAGTCACAGCGTGACGGAGCCACGGTCGCTGAGATCTCGGCCGGACTGTCCATCTCTATCGTGAAAAATGCCGTCTACAAAGTTATCCGCGCAGCCAGCGCCGATGATCTGGGCAAACATATCGTCGTTCAGGGAGGGACGTTCAAGAACGATGCTGTTCTCCGGAGTTTTGAACAGGAACTCGAGCGTGAGGTCACCCGGCCGGTCATTGCCGGGATATCGGGAGCGTATGGCGCAGCGCTGTTTGCAAAGGATGCTGAGCTGAAAAATTCAGCCCTCCTTACCCGGGAACAGCTCGAAAGTTTCACTCACAAAGCCCGCCCCATAACCTGCGGTCTTTGTACGAATCACTGCAGTCTTACTGTGAACACCTTCGATAACGGACGCAGGTTCGTCTCAGGAAACAGATGCAGCAGACCTCTTGGAAAACAGAAAACCGACCTCCCGAATCTGGCGAAATGGAAGTACGACAAGCTTCGTTCTCTCACCGGAGTTCCCGGACCACGCGGGAAGATCGGGATACCGTTTGGACTCAACATGTTCGAAAACCTTGCGTTCTGGCATGCGTTCTTTACAAAACTCGGATTTGAAGTGATCCAGTCGCCGGAATCATCCCGCGCCGTCTACCGGCTCGGGCAGCACACTATCCCTTCGGACACTGTCTGCTATCCGGCAAAACTGATGCACGGCCATGTCATCTCCCTGATAAATGACGGTGTCGACACGATCTTCTACCCCTGTCTGCCTTACAACTTCGATGAAGGAGCGGGAGACAACCACTTCAACTGCCCGGTCGTCGCCTACTACCCGGAACTTCTCGCAGCAAACATCTCCGAGTTAGCAAACGTCAGATTTTTGGATCCTTACTTCGGTCTGCACAGACCCAAAGATTTTGCCAAGCGGGCCGCCGCCTACTTCAAAAAAGAGTTCGGGATCCCGGAACGTGAAACGAAGGCGGCGGCACTTTCTGCGTATGAGGCTTATGAGAAATATAAAGACGAGATCCGTGCAAAAGGCGAGGAATATATCAGGTTCGCGAGAGTTAACGGCCATAAAATCCTTGTTATGGCGGGCAGGCCCTATCATATAGATCCGGAGATCGGACACGGAATAGATGAACTGGCCGTTTCCTATGGATTTGTGCTCATAAGCGAGGACTCAATCTCCCATCTTGTGGAAAAACAACCCAGAAAAGTACTGAATCAGTGGACCTATCAGTCAAGACTCTACTCTGCCGCCAGATATGTCTGCACGCAGGCAGATATGGAACTCATCCAGCTGGTTTCATTCGGATGCGGGATCGATGCGATCACGACGGATGAGACCAGAGATATACTTGAAGCCGGCGGAAAACTCTATACCCAGATCAAAATCGACGAGATCACGAATCTCGGCGCTGTCAAGATCCGGCTCCGCAGTCTGATCGCGGCAGTAGAAGCGCGGGAGAGGAAATAACATGGCAGAACTGATGTATGATGAGACCGGGCGTCTCCTCTTCACCGAGGAAATGAAGCGCGAATACACGATCCTCATGCCCCAGATGCTTCCGGTGATGTTCCATCTTTTGAAGAGGATCATCGAACTCGAAGGATATACGATCGAGATCCTCACCTCAACTGACCGGAAAATCGTGGAGACCGGATTAAAGTATGTCCACAATGACACCTGTTATCCGGCCCTTCTTGTCATTGGTCAGCTGATCGAAGCGGTCCAAAGCGGAAGATATGATCCCCACAAAGTGGCCCTCCTTATCAGCCAGACCGGAGGAGGATGCCGGGCCTCAAACTATATTCATCTTCTCAGAAAAGCTCTGAAGAAAGCAGGTCTCGAGTACATTCCGGTGATCTCGATCAACCTTTCCGGTCTGGAGGAAAATCCCGGATTTAAGATCCCTGTATCGGTCGGCCGCCGGATGATCTATGGTATGATGTATGGGGATCTCCTGGTCCATCTCGGAAATCAGTGCAGACCCTATGAGCTGGAGAAGGGAGCGACCGACACCCTGATCTCACGATGGACCGATGATCTCGTCGATCTTTTCGTTCATGGAAAGGGTATGAGCCGCGGGCAGATGAAACGATATATGGAAAAGATTACCCGCGACTTTGCAGCGATTCCGCGCAGCACGGAAAAGAAGATCAGGGTCGGGATCGTCGGGGAGATCTATATCAAGTATGCTCCGCTTGGAAACAATAATCTGGAGGATTTCCTTCTCAACGAAGGAGTGGAAGTCATCGTTCCGGGCATTACTGACTTCATGCTGTTCAAATTCAACAACCGGTCTGTTGACGTGGATCTGTACGGCGGCAGCAGACTGAAAAAATTCGCGATCGGTGTTGCCCAGAGATACATCGAGAGCTGTCAGAAGATCATGATCGGCGTGATCAGAGAGGAAGGTACGTTTCGTGCGATGGGAACGTTTGCTGATTTGCAAAACGTCATCAAAGGATATCTCGGATACGGAAACAAAATGGGGGAGGGCTGGCTTCTCACTGCCGAAATGCTGGAACTGATCCACTCGGGAACTCCGAACATTGTCTGCACGCAGCCTTTTGGCTGTCTGCCGAACCATGTGGTCGGGAAGGGCATGATGAGAAGACTGAAAGTCGATTTTCCGGATTCTAATATTGTTGCTGTCGATTATGATCCGGGGGCAACACGGATCAATCAGGAGAACCGGATCAAACTGATGCTGGCTAACGCGAAATCCGGGTAATCACAAATGAATATATTAACTAGAGGGGACTACTTAAAGTAGAGAGACGAGAGGTACAATGTCATGAAAATGCTGATGAGCAGCGGCCGAACGATCGAACAAGGAAAAGCCCTCTACCACAAAGAGGCGGAGTGTTACTCAAGGAGTACGTCGGTCTGTTATCTGCATCCCATGGACATGATGGACCTTGACATCGAAAATGGCGAGACGGTCCTCGTGTCTTCTCCAGTCTCATCCGTCGTTTTTACCGCTATCCAATCGCCTGAAACGCCAAGAGGGATCATCTATATGCCGCTTGGTCCTTACTGTAATGCGCTGCTGACGGGAAACACCCATTCAACCGGGGCGCCTGATTTTAAAGGGATAACTGTCGATGTTTCATCCACGACAGATACTTCTGTCTCTGCTACGGATCTTATGACCGAGCTTGGCGGAGTGCCCTTCGATCTTCCAACTGCCGATAAAGTTCCCGGCTGTCCTGACGGAGAGGTCGTCGTCCAGCATGCTGTCTGTCCGATGTGCGGATGCGTATGTGATGATCTGGAGATTCATTTTTCCAACGGCAAGGTGACTGAAGTCGTAAACGGATGTACGCTTTCTGCTGAGAAGTTCAAAGCAGCCGGCCGGCTGCTGTCCCCTGCTGTCCGTGAGGGGGATACCTGGCGGTACACTGATTATGATGAAGCGATAACTAAAACCGCTCTCTGCCTTGCCCGCGCAAAGAGGCCGCTTTTATACGGCTGGAGCAGCACCTCGGCCGAAGCAATGCAGGTAGGGATCGAACTTGCTGAAGAGGTGGGCGGGGTGATAGACAACTGTTCTTCCGAGTGCCACGGACCCACGGTCCTTGCGATCCAGGAGGTGGGTCATCCGGGATGCACCCTTGGTCAGGTCAAAAACAGAGCTGATGTAGTGGTCTACTGGGCGTGCAATCCGCAGGTAGCCCATCCGCGGCATATGTCGCGTTATACTACCTATACGACCGGCTACTTCAGAAAAGAGGGGAGAGAGGACCGGACCATAATCGTGGTGGATATACGCGAATCAGAGACGGCAAAACTGGCGGATGTTTTTCTCAAAATAAAACCGGGCAGCGACTTTGCCATATTCAACGCTCTTCGGGCAATCGTTTCTGGAAAAGGCGATATTCTTCCGGATGAAATCGGCGGGGTCGAGAAGGGCCAGCTTCTCAGACTTGGCGACATCCTTCTAAGTGCGCAGTTTGGGATCTTCTTCACCGGTGTTGGTCTCACTCATTCAAGAGGCAAATACAAAAATGTCCGTGCCGGTATAGAACTCATCGATGAACTGAGCCGTCACACCAAATATGCCCTGTCTCCACTCAAAGGTCACTGGAATGTTGACGGAACCTGCCATATCTTCTCACTGACAACCGGATATCCGTTTGCCATCGACTACTCACGCGGTATTGCATATTACAATCCCGGTGAAACGAGCGGGATCGATCTCCTGGAACGCAATGAAGTCGACTGCTGTCTTGTCGTTTCTACAGATATCGGCGCACACTTCCCGCGAACAAGCATCGAACGGCTGGGGAAAATACATACTATCGTTCTTGATCCGTACGTGTCTTTGACCACGCCCTTTGCAAAGATCCAGCTTCCCGGCTCTGTTATCGGAGTCGATGCAGAAGGTACTGCATACCGGATGGACGGGATCCCCATTCACGTAAGAAAAATTCTCGACTCATCTGTCCCGTCAGATAAGGAGATACTAGAGCGTATTCTCTCTGAAGTCAGAAGAATCAAAAAAGAGCAGACAGAAAACGATCTTAATTCAGGCGAGCTTATGTGAAACGGGGTGCCCGCTCCACATAAGGGTATGTTCAACTATTTTTTCCTTCAGAAACGAGGCCGCATTACTTGCGGTTTCCTTTCTTTGAAGGTGCGTCGCGTGCTGGGGCTGCTTTCGGGGCTGCGTCTGATTTAACAGGTGCTGCGTCCTTTTTGCCTGCCATAGGTTTGTTCTGCATGTGGTTTTCACCTCGGTTTTTAATGAGTGATTACGCAAATAGTCTGGCTACCTGTCAATGGATAAGTTTCCATGGCGAAACGATTTTCCGTCTTCCCGGCACCTCGTTTATCGCAGTGACTGCAGCATTCAGGGGCTGGTCAGACCCCCTATCCGGCTCTCCGGTGTAAGTTAACCCACGTCGCCTCAATCCTGTGGAACTTCCTATTTTTCTAGTTGATTTGTCACTGTAAATAGTTTTGTGAGAGGCTTGGAAATTCTCTGCAAAATACGTTCAATAACGCCTTATTTGGGAAGTTCGGAATGAAAAACGGAAGAGCGCGGACATGATGACAGTCAAATCGCATGCGCGTGCGGCAGTGCTGTTTTTGGGCTTGAAATCTTCTGCAAGACGTTATCCACACGTTAAAACACGAGATATATCAGCGCCGGGAAAAAAACGATATATCCTGCCCCGAACAGAAGAAAAATCCACTCGGCAATAACCAGAGGTTTTCTTGGAAAGTGCATGGCCGAGTTGGCCGCATATCCGCGGCAGCACATCGAAACATAGGTTCGTTCGCCCTGATCCATTGCGCGAAGAAACAAGGATCCGGCAGCATTTCCGATCACGTTCAGCCGGTATCCCAGAGGGAGACGGCGGTCGGACCAGCGGAAACATTTGCAGGCAAATGCGGACTGGATCTTCTGAAAAATCAACGCGAAGACAAAAATGTATCGAACAGTCAAACTCATTACTGTGATGAAGAGTCGGGGAACATGAAGACGTGAAGCCGCCTCAAGCATGCTCTGCATGGTTGTAGTGGCTGAAAGAAGAATTATGAATGATAATGAGATGACGAATTTGGCAAAGAGTGAGAGGCCGAAGATCAGCGATTCCCAGTATATATTCACGCCAAACGGAAGAGAGAATATGACGTGGTAGACGTCATAGTAAGGATTTGCGAAGAACGGCTGGAGAAGGATAAAAAATAACCCAAACGGCATGATCAGAACAAGCCGGACGATATAATATCTGACCGAAGCCCCTGACAGGAGATAGAGCCCGGCAAAGAGCAGATATATTACAGCAAAGGCAAACACTAAAGGCCAGGGAATGATCTGATCGCCGATCCTGACATAGGGCAGGAGAACCGTTACCAGAAGGCCCAGCAGACAAAGAATAAGTTTGACTCGTGAATCCAGTGAATGGACCGGGCTTTTTCGGTAAGCCTCATGTTCAATATCAAACAGTTCATCGATGAGCGTCATTTTTGGTGCGGATGGGGGTGGGGGTGAACGTGCTGATGACCGCAGACGGATTCAAATTCAGAAAGAGGAGAGGGATCCTTCTTTGGTCTTTGGACCGGATCTTTCCCAAATGCTTTCATGAAGGAATCTTCAGCATCCTGATATGTGTAGGCTGATTCAATACTGACTCCCTGCGCCTGCAGCGCGCGGATGAGTTTGGGAAGTGCCGGAAGGTCGAGATGGGCGCGTTCGATCAGCGCGTCCTGAAGAAATATCTCCTGAGGAGTGCCGTATCCGGTGATCGCGCCTTTCTCCATGACGTAGACACAGTCCGCCATCTCCGGAACCAGCTCGACCTGATGCGTTGAGTAGATAACCGTGAACCCGTACTTCTCCGGAAGGGTGTTCAGGAAACTGAAAAGTTCTTTGACACCCTGGGGGTCGAGACCGGCTGTCGGTTCGTCGAGAATAAGGATCTGGGGTTCCATTGCCAGAACGCCGGCGATAGCCACGCGTTTTTTTTCGCCGCCTGAGAGGTGATGGGGAGCCCTGTTCCGCAGATCCTCAAGACCGAGCATCTGAACCACAGAATCCACACGGTGTGCCACGGTCTCCTCGTCCAATCCCAGATTGCAGGGACCAAATGCAATATCCTGTTCGACCGTTGTTGAAAAGACCTGGTCATCCGGGTTTTGAAAGACGAGCCCGACAAACTTCCGCACCTCATGGATGTTTGCTTTGGTAATGGGCTCCCCCCTAATGAGAACTGACCCGGATTTCGGTTTGAGAATGCCGTTGAAATGACGAAAAAGTGTGCTTTTTCCTGCACCGTTCGGCCCAAGAACGGCGATCCGCTGTTTTCTGCCGGCAATGAAGTTGATATTGCTCAGAACCGGATCTTTGGATGTGCTGTATGAGTAACAGAGGTCCCGGGTTTCAATGAGGTGCATTGTAATGAATTATGTATGCTTTAAGGACATAAAGATGGTAGCATTGGTGTTACAGAGAGAGGGTGATTAGCACATCAGGCAATTCACCTGAATACTCCTATCCGCATTACCCGAAGAATGTCCGCACTATCCCTTTGAATCCGAGTCTGCCAAATGTTCCGTAAAGGGATGGTTTTGCCGCCAGACGTTTCAGAAGATCCGAAGGTCTGTCCATATCTCCGAAACGGGTGATCAAATCAAGGTTGTCGGGGGTGTTCAGCGCATCGATCAGCGCATCGATGTCCTGAGGATCCAGATTCCGGCGGAATTCAAGAGCTTTCAGCCCCATATCCAGTTCTCTGCCGAAGTCCTGACGCCAGAGTGATTCATATCTGGAAAGGAAAGCATCCGATGTATCTCCCGCTTCGAAGGATTCTATCGCCGTTTGTGCTGCGAACCGGGCAGAGCGGATGCCTGTATATACCCCGCCGCCTGATGTCGGTTTTGGAAAACCGGCAGCATCCCCGATCAGCATGCATCCTGATCCAAACGTCTTGCGTCTGATCCCGATTGGGATCGTACCCGTTACCGAGTGGATGGTGCTCCCGGGAAAACGTGAAAGGAATTCTGTAAAAAGTTCCGGTACATTTTTCATTCCGCAAAGACCCACCCGTGCTCTTTTTTCAGACATAGGGATGACCCATGCAAAAAATTCGGGAGCGGCGTTTGGATGAAGTTCGACGAGCGAAGGATCGCCGTTCCATGGAACTTCGGCCTGGATCCCTGAGTAAATGAAGGGCGACGGCGGGATCCCAAGACTGCGGGCAGCAACGCTCCGCGGACCGTCTGCTGCAATCAGAATGTTATACGGAAGCTCCTCCCCGCCGGCAGTATGAATGATTTTTTTTCCCGGATTGATCCTGGTCACACAGGTCTTGAGAGAGAATTCCGCGCCGGCCTCTGCTGCTGAGATCCCCATCTCATGATCAAGTCGCCCCCTGTCAACAACATATGCCTTCGTCATTTTTGCATCGAAGGAGAGGGAATGACCCTCCGAGCCGCAGATTTTCGCTCCGCGGACCGTATTATACACGGACCGGTCCGACACTTCGCACTCGGCAAAGGCATTATTCGAAAGGAGGCCGGCACACTGGACAGGATACCCTAAAGAAGCATGCTCTTCAAGGATCCGCGTGGACAAGCCGGCTTTGGCACATATCCGTGCAGCCGCCGATCCGGCCGGTCCTCCCCCTATGACGATGACATCAGACACGTATGATTCTGTAGGTCATACAAAAATAAAAATACGAGGGACTTCGGGCAGAGATTTGGAGGGGAGACGATCGATAGATGCGCGGAAAGATCCTGCGAGAATAAAATATTGCGGAAAATGATTTTTGGTGTTAAATAAACAGTGCTGATATGGGGATTCGAACCCCAGTCGCCGGCGTGAGAGGCCGGCATGATTGGCCACTACACTATATCAGCAGACAAAAGTGCGTAATAAGATAGACATCATGAATATTTATAGCTGACGAAGTGTGAGGCGCCATCCTGAGAGATTCTGCACTTATACGTCTGCATATCTTCATCATATCCGAGTACCAATAAATATAGACACTATGGGACTCGAAGAAGAAATTCGTGCAATTGAGGACGAAATAAAAAATACCAAATACAACAAAGCAACCTCGCAGCACATTGGGCGTCTGAAAGCGAAACTCGCAAAAATTAAAGACGACATGATCATGCGGGCAATTAAGTCCGTAGGCGGGGGAGAAGGGTTCGCGGTTAAAAAATCAGGGGACGGGACCATCGTTCTGGTCGGGTTTCCATCCGTTGGTAAATCGACCCTCCTGAATAAGCTTACCGGAGCGCAGAGTGAAACCGCGGCCTATGCTTTCACCACACTTACCGTAGTTCCCGGATTGATGGAATACAAAGGCGCAAAAATCCAGATTCTTGATATTCCCGGACTGATCGCCGGCGCCGCGATGGGAAAAGGCAGGGGAAAGGAAGTCATCGCAGTCGTTCGAACGGCCGATCTGATCGTGATCTTAGGGGATGTGTTCAACGCAGTCCATGTGGATGTTCTGATGCAGGAACTTTACGATTCAGGTATCAGGATCAACAGACCCAAACCGGATATCACGATCAAAAAGACCGGCGGAGGGGGTATCCGGCTGAACAGGGTGGGCGCCGTAAAACTTGGGCTTGAAGAGGTCCGCGCCATTCTTGCCGAGAATAAGATCATGAACGCTGACGTTCTTATTCGCGGCAGCAACGTCACCCAGGACGATCTCGTGGATGCGATGCAGGGAAACAGGCTCTACATTCCTGCATTCATTGCCATCAACAAAGTTGATCTGATCAGTGAGGAACAGCGCAAAGAAGTCGAAGAGCATATGCGGGAGAAATATGGTGTCGACCCCATCATGATCTCCGCACATAAAGGGTATCATATCCCGGAGTTGCAGGATGCGATCTATGAACACCTTGGGTTCGTCAGGATCTACATGAAGCCCTACGGCGAAGATGCGGACATGGAAGAGCCGATGATCATGCGTAGAGGAAGTACCATCGAAGATATCTGCCACCGGCTCCACCGTGATTTCGTCGACCAGTTCAGGTATGCAAAAATATGGGGGACCTCAGTCAAGCATGACGCAGCCAAAGTCGGTCTGAAGCATGTGGTCGAGGATAATGATGTCGTAACGATCGTTACGAAGTTGTGATCAGCGCACTCAGTTCCTTCAGTTCATGTGCCGCTGCCCGTAATCCTTCCAGCATCACCGGAATGTTGACTGCTGTAAGCGAAAAAACGGAGGCGGCAAAAGCTGCGTTCTCTACAAAACCGGGTCTCATCTTTCTCACAGCAAGGATCCGCCGGACGATTAGAAGCAGAAGGCCCGAGATGAATGCAGAGGTCAGCAGGGAGAACAGCAGCCTGACCAGGCGCTTGATCGGTCCTTCCATCATCTTTTGGATCTTCTCCCCGGTGTCTTCCCCGTCACCTGAGAGATAAACTGCTCCGGTGACAAGATACGGCGATGCGGCATCCGCAAGCATATCATACGCTCCGTTATCCGAAAATATCACTTCTGATACTGTTTTTTGTCCATTCAGGAGATCGATCAGGATTTTCAGAAGAGAGATGTCATTTTCCGGATCCTTTGGTATTTCATCCGGCGCAGTATAGATCAGCTTAAGGGCTTCCACGATCTCCTCGGCCGAAAGCGGATCAGCAGACTTGTCAGCGAACTCATCACCAAGAGATGCAGGAATCCCGGTAATACTTAGTATTGTCGCAAAATTCTCCGGAAGAAGGTCCGCTCTTTCTGCAAGCCGCCGCAGAACAGTCGCCAGATGTCCGTCAAGCGCCGCCACATCCGTTTCCGGTATGTCGGACAGTATGCCCGATCCTGTGCTGCATAGCTTTGATACGGCCGTCTCAAGAGAGGAAAGTGCAGCAGGGGTATTTCCTTGATCACAATATCTTTCTGCCTCATCCAGCAGAGATTCGATTGATGCAAAGTGATTCCGGGACGTATCCTCTAAAGACATGGATACAGTAATGTACGCGGATTAACGTGATAAAGAATTCCCAGCGGGAACAAAACAGATTTATTCGAACAACATCCTTTCACTTCACATATTCTATGAAGTTGAGCACAACCCTTGCAGCTTTTTCACGTTTTTTGGCAGTTCACCTCCGTAAACTGTCTTACAAAAATAAATAGTTTTATAATGATATAAAGATGTTGGTCAAAATCTCCAAAAAAAGCGTTATACGGGCCTGGAGGGATTCGAACCCCCGACATTCGGGTTAGAAGCCCGACGCTATATCCTGGCTAAGCCACAAGCCCACGTTTGTAACGCCTTAACCTATTCGTTTTTCATCAAGATAAACTCTTCCTTAGATGCCGGGGTGAGAAACCCCTCCTTTCATTCTCAAAATTCAGCCATGAGAGAAAAGATGAAGAGAATTCGGATTATCCGTACATTACATCTTCATCATATGAAGTTGGCGGCACATCACTTTTTTTCACGTCCTCAGCCAGCTTCTGAAGCATGGGTTCGATTGAGTCGGCTTGTGCAATAAGCGGCGCGGTGTCTAGTCCAAGTCCGTAAATCCCGCTGATCACGGAAAGACCTGCCGCCGAGGCGCGGGGATCGACATCAAAGTTCGTTTCAACAAGAAAACCTGTGGCCGGTATCTTTCGCATACAGGCTTCCGTCAAAAACCCGCCGGTGATCCCGGTGATATTGAGAGCAGGAAGGATCAGACAGTGTGATTTGATTTTTTCAACACCTTCCGTCGTTGTTGCAACACCAAACACGCGTTCACCGTCGCCTCCCGTGACCACGCCGCCGACGAGAATGATCTCGGTAACAACTGTACGGGCGCAAAGCCACTCAAGCAGTTTGGCGGGTATCACACAGGACCCTTCATCCGATATCGGCACGTCAGAGAGGACAACAAGCATATTCCCTTTTTCATAGAGACGAAAAGGAGCCTGGGCAAGTCCCGATGTCGCAAGGGAACCGGCTGGAAGGAGAGGGCTGACAATATTGCCTATATGGGTGAAGGCTAAGGATTCCACAAGATATTGAACTGCTATGCTCCCGACAAGACCGGATCCGGGAAATCCTGCGACGAGGACGGTCTCTTTGGACGAGGGGATCTCCGCCGATACACGGACGAGCGGGGCATCACCTGCCTGAAAGGCGTTAACTGCACATCTTGTGCCGCCGTCACTGGCTTGTGAACTTTTTTCCATACAATTTAGTCTCTTTTTAGAGGGATAATACTTCGGATAGAGCCGAAGATCAGATATCGGTTGTCCGCAGATGATCCAAAACAAAACCGTACTGGAAAGCAACTAATTTTAGAATGGCCGACCATACTATATGGTATGCAGGAGTATGAAGTCAAGCGAGGAAACACAAGCACCCTCGAAGAAAGGATCAAAGCCGGATTCTCGGATATTTTCGGCGTCAAACCGATAGTAAAAGACGGGCATTATACGATCTCCTACGGAAGCATGTCACGTCTTGAGGTCTGGGCGGGCGAGAAGAACAAGACATTAATGGTCGATACAGAAACGGATGCTGCAGTTCTTTCAATGCCGGATGAACAGGCAGATCCTATCATTCTGGATACAAATAAGAAATTCAGGCTGTATCTTGATTTCGTCACCTGTTTCACCACAAAGGAACGGGTCAAACGGGCAAAGAAAGCGGCTGAGAAGGAAGAGTAAGAACCTATAATCCATCTCTTTTCAGGAGCCCGGCTCCTTACCCATATTTTTTAAAAAAAGAAATATTTGAGTGAATACTCACTCAATAACAAGTGCCGGTTTGAACGGCAACGCCGATTTTGCTTTCGGGTGGGCGCTTCCCTCTGCTGAAACGATCTCAACTGCGAGTCTGCATTCCTTTTCGATGAATGCGGAAGCTGCCTGGAAGATAGCGGTCTCATCAACACCATCTGCAATAGCAGAAACCAGTTCCGGGGACAGGGAGTGGATCAGCTTTACTGTCTGGAGAGAAGCTTCAGTTGCCTCTTTTCCTTTTGCGCGGAGTGACTCGTCAGCCATGACGGTTTTTATCACATTTCTCTTGTCTTCGGCACCGGCGACGATGGAGAAGAGATGACGCTTCCACTGCGGAGCGATGAAGAGGGTAACTTTGACCGCCTCGATCTGCACAAGTTTTAAGATCGACTGGATGTCTTCCAGCGTTCTTTGAATAAGTGACTCGGAGATCTCCACGGATTTGTTGATCTTTGACTCATCAGCGACCGGCCATTCTGCAAATGAGACAAGACCTGGATGACCGGTCTCTCTCCAGAGTTTCTCGGCAGTGTACGGGATGACCGGGGCCATCAGACGGATCCATGCGGACATGATCTCCTTCTGGACTGCGCCGCCCGATGAACCTTCCGGCAGCCGTCTGCGGTACCATGCCAGATCCGAAACAACGCCGTTATAGGCTTCCTGGAGGGCCTGTCTGGTCTGGAAGGCGCACAGACATTTGGTAGCCGCTGCGATCCTCTGCTGCATACGGGATACGAGCCATGCATCGATCGGCGTGGTCCCGGATGCATCGGAGGAATCCAGAATGATCTGCCACATCCGTTCGATCTGTTTCTTGACCGAGAGAACAAGTTCATTTCTCCAGTCAAAGTCCTGCCAGGGTTCGGCAGAGCCGACAAGGAACATACGAACCGTATCTGCTCCGAACTCGTTTGCCGCATCCTCCAAGAGGAAGACGTTTCCTTTTGAGGAGGACATCTTCATCCCGTTTAAAAGGCCCATCCCGAAAACGACCATGCCTTTTGGCTGGAGGTTGTCAGGGAAGATCGCCTTGTGATGGAAGAGCTGGAAGGTCAGGTGATTGGAGATCAGATCCTTTGCACTGAACCGGTAATCATACGGATACCAGTACAGGAACTCGGAACGGAGTTCATGCAGCGTAGCCTGATCGACCGGCATGGTTGTCGGATCGCCTTTTCCAAGGAAGATGAAATCAAAGACGGCCGGCGTCAGTTTTTCGGACGGTATTGTCGAAATCTTATGGGCGATGGTGTAATACGCCATATAGACGGTCGAGTCCGAGAGGGGTTCAAACAGCCACTTCGGATCCCACGGAACATGCGTCCCGAGACCGACACGGCGGGAACACGGCCACTCTTTGAGCCAGTCGATCGTCCGCTCGAACTCGGCGCGAACTTCGGCCGGAACAAGTTCAACCTTCGGCAGCTGTTCGTGGACCTGAGCTTTCCAGGCCTGATCGCCGTAGTTCAGGAACCACTGATCGTCCAGGATCTTGACATACACGCGCCCGCCGCAGCGGCAGATCACGCGTTTTTGACTCATCTCATGGAAAATGATCGAACCGCGCTCTTCAGTAAACTCGCGGGTCACATCTTCACGCGCCTGACGAACGGATTTTCCTGCATGGATACCGCAGTTATCGTTGAGTTTTCCTTTCGAGAACTCGGCGGTGTAAAGCTCCTGCGTGAGATCGTCCATCCGCGGATCATCCTGGTTGGGGATCTTGTTCTTTTCGACGATGTCCTGTGCCGGGACCGTTCCAAAGTTTGGAACGGTGACCAGAGGGATCGCTTTGATATCTGTATACTTTCCTTTTTCCTGAAGATCACGAAGAGCGATATAATCGAACGGCGCGTGGGCCGGAACGCTCATTACAAGACCGGATCCCATGTCCGGGTCTACGAAGGAAGCGGGAAGGATCGGAACATCGGCACCGGTATAGGGATTCTTTGCGGTCTTGTCGATGAGTTCGGTTCCCTGAAGCGTCGAGAGTTCTACAACGATGTGTTTCTGCATCCGGAGTTTTTCCGCTGCTTCCGTGCTGATGATCCATTTCTGACCGTCGACTTCAGCTTTTACATACGTGGTTTCCGGATTTGCCCAGAGATTTGTTACGCCGAAGATGGTCTCCGGACGAAGGGTGGCGCACGGGATCTGGAACTCGCCGAACTGATACATCACAAACACAAAGTGCATGATCTCAGCGGACTCGCCCTCAAGAAGATCATGATCACCGACAGGCTGATCACATGCAGGACAGTATCTTACCGGATACTCTCCCTTCTGCACTTTTCCCTGCCCGTAGATATGCGTGTACTGCCATTCGATGAATTTGCTGTATTGGGGGATGATGGTCGTGAACCGGCGTCTCCAGTCGATGGAAAGGCCGAGCTGTTTCATCACCCGTTCATATTCATCAGCGAAGTAATTCACGATCGTGATCGGGTCGGTGAAGTTCGCAAGAGTTTCCTTTGGGACCCGGTAGAGTTCGCCGTAGAGCTTGAGCGTTTTTTGATCTTTATTCGCGATGCGTTTTGCGATGCCGAGAACCGGAGCCCCGGTAACATGGAACGCCATCGGGAAAAGCACCTGTTTTCCCTGCATTCTCCAGAAGCGGGCAACCACGTCGGGGATGATGTATGTCCTCCCGTGACCCACATGCATTGCGCCGCTCGGATAGGGGAATGCCACGTTTACGTACAGCTTGTCTTTCGTTTCATCAGGATTTGATTCGAATGCCGGTATCCACTCGTTGCGGATCTCCGGTTCAATTTCGGTCATTGCCAGGGTATTTGCCATTGTTGTTTTCACCTATTGTGTTAATCGACGGGACGGATCTTCAGTTCCTCATCGGCACCGTAGCGCCGTATCATTTCCATAGCGATACTTGAGTTTCGTGCGAGATGGATTTCACCGTAATCATCAACAGTTGCGGTAAACAGGTACTCTTTTCCTGAGAAAAGGTCTACGATTTTACCTGCATAATCCGGACATATGATGGACAGCTGTTTTTTCTCGCTCTTGATCTTAAATCCGGCTGATCCGCTAACGGGCGCCGGGACATCATTGATGAGGACCTCCCGTCCCGGAAGGTCGCTTAGTGGGCGGACATCGATTCCAACGCCGACTTTGCTGACGACCGCCGCGATGTTTTTCCCTGCTTTTCCAATGGCGGCAGGTACATCCGCATCCTCGATATAGACGGCGGCTTTGGTGTCGGTGATCATGCGGACAACGATATCTCCTTCGGTGAACCGGCGGATCTCATTCTGGATCTCTTTTTCCAAAACGACCCATGCAGGATTGTCATCGGTGACTTCGTAGGTTGGCATGCTGTGGACCGGAGGAGCGGAGCGCTCTTCCTGAGCCGTCGGTTCAGATGTGACCGGCGCCGGAGCTGGAGCTTTTGGTGCCGGAGCCGGCGCAGAGACCGGGGCTGGAGCTGATTTTGGAACAACGACCGGCGTTGCTTTGGGAAGTCCTGCTGCCGGCGTGACCATGACCTCGCCTTCATATCTGAAGGCTTCGGCGGCAGTTTCCTGAGTAATGATGTTGGTCAGTCTGACAATGGGCCGGATCTGCGGATCACCGATCTGCTCAAGCGCTTTTGGCACGCCGAATCCTGATGACACGTTATATATTTCTGAGATGTCGCCGGTTTTCACAAAAACCATCGTGGCGACGATCTGCGGGATCAGATTAAGGTCGACGAGGCTTGCAAGGCGGATCATTGCATCAAGAGCCGACTTCGCGTGGAGTCCGCCGATCACTTTGATGCCGGACAGACGGAGGTCTGCAAAGACCGAAAGCTCCTCACTTCTCCGCATTTCATCAAAGATGACGTAATCGGGACGCAGCAGGGTCAGCACTTCGCCGGTCGCTGCGATACTGCCGTCAAGAGCTGTATACTGAGTGATATTGTCCGGGACCATCAGATCACGCGGGGACTCGATCGTCTTGACGATGAAGTTCTGACTTCCAAGATAGATCGCTATGTTCTGCTCAAGGGTGGATTTCCCTGAACCCGGGGTGCCGACGATGAGCATCCCTCCTGCCCCCTCCTTTAACCGGTCTTTTAAGGCAGCTGCAAAGTTGTATGATTCGAAGGAGACCTCACGCGTCGGCCTGACGACTGTGACCTCGATCCCGTCTGAGAACGGCGGACGCGTGGTGGTGATCCGCATAGAACCGATCTGGGAAACCGTAACTCCCGGCATCTCAACTTCGACAAATCCGTCAGGATGACGTTTTGCGCGTTCAAGGCATTCCTGAGCGATAGCACGAAGCTCATACTCAGTAGCGGGCGCCTCCCTGATCTGCACAAGCCGGGATTCTTTGATCGTTCCTTTCCGGGCGCAGGGAGCCACACGCTCCTTGAGATAGACGGCAAAGGTGTTTTCATCAAAGAATTCATCGATCTGGAGCGGAGCAAAATTGTCGGTCGTTTCAGACTTCAGATAAATGACGTCAAGTCCTTTTGCGCGGGCAACTTCTGCCTGCACATAGTCGCTTGTAAGGAACGTGGCTCCATGTTCGATGGCAACTGCCCGGATCATTGAGTCGATCTCACCCCCTCCTGCCAATTTCACCTGCTCGAGTCGGGGTCGTTCACCGACATATTGTAGGGTGATCCTGCCCTGTTTGGCAAGAACGCAAAGTTTCTGCAGCTCGGCGAGGCCGGAAAAACCTATTTCTCTGCCCTGATTCGCCTGTGCCTCGAGTTCGGCAAAGACTGCTTCAGGTATTATTATCGTTGCGTCACGGTATTCCCCTTTCTCGATCAGGGCGGTAACGCGGCCGTCGATAACGACGCTGGTATCAGGTACGAGTATCATAAAATATTCAACCAATATGTATGGGGTTTCAATAGGATATTAGTATAGTGTTCCAAAAGGCGCAGTAAATGATTCACCGGGAGTAGATATCTGCCGGATCCTTAAATCTAGGAAGGATGACCTCGCCGTCGATCGTCCGGAAAAAACAGCTGACATATCCTTCATGACAGGCACACCCGGTCTGCTCGACCTGATATAACAGACAATCCTCATCACAGTCAACACAAACCCGGACGATCTTCTGGAGGTGGCCTGACTCCTCGCCTTTTTTCCAGATCTTACCGCGTGAACGGCTGAAGTAGTGGGCATACCCTGTTGAAAGCGTCAGGGATACCGCTTCCTGATTGGCAAATGCAAACATCAGGACCTGAAGTGTTTTTGCATCCTGGACAATTACTGGAATGAGCCCGTCCGTAAAGGTGAGTGAAGGAACAAGATCCGGCATAATTATTCAGTATTGGTTTTTTTATGAGATAAGAGGATCTCTTCTCTATGGTTGTCCACGCCCTTTATCCGAAGGACCCAGGATGCGGTCGAGATAGCCGACGGACCGAAAAGATCTGTGAGTTCTTCAGGCTCAAAGTAATGCGTGATGATCCCGTCACCCCGCAAAAATGAAGACGATTCCACTTCAGTTCCTTTTCCATAGCGAAAATCGTTTCTGGAAAAATCTTTGAAATATAAAACACCCTCAGGCTTCAGGACCCGAAGCATCTCCCTGGCCGCGGTATTGCGATCCAGAGATGAAAGATGCCCCAGAACATGCCAGCAGAATATGATGTCGAATACCGAATCTTTGAACGGAAGAGAGCGAATGTCTCCGACAATCGCCGAGGGTCCGGCAAGTCTCACTGCTGCCGGGGAAATGTCGATCCCGATCGCGCCTTGCCTAAGTGAACGAAGTGTCTTTCCATTCCCGCACCCAGTCTCAAGAATGAGAGCGTCGGCAGGCATCTCCGGGAGAAGATAGGAAGCTCCTCCCCACCTCGCACCCCGCGTCTGATAATCAGTCTGCCAGCTCATTACAGCCGGACCAAAACGCCCCGTGATGCAAGATACTCCTTTACGGACTGGATCGTCAGCTCGCCGTAATGAAACACGCTCGCCGCAAGGCAGGCATCGGCTTTTCCTTTGACAAACCCGTCATAAAAATGCTCCAGAGTTCCTACCCCGCCGGATGCGATCACCGGGACATCGACATTTTCCGAGACGGCTGAAGTGATCTCCAGATCGAAACCGGTCTTCACGCCGTCAGTTTCCATGGAAGTGAGCAGTATCTCTCCCGCTCCTCTTTTCACCGCGTCCTGCGCCCAGGAAACGGCATCGATCCCGGTCCTCTTACTCCCGCCGTAGATAACGACTTCATACCAGCATTCCCTCCCGTCTGCAAGACGGATAGGGGTCACCCCCTCACGCATCTCATAATTTCTCCTGACATCTTCGGCAAGTACAATACACTGATTTCCAAATAACCGGGAACCTTCCGTGATTACTTCCGGCGTTTTTACTGCAGAGGTGTTCAGACTCACCTTGTCGGCACCGGCACGCAGGATCTCCTGGATATCTTTGACCGTGCGTATGCCTCCGCCGACTGTTAACGGGAGAAAAAGCTGGTCGGCTGCGCGCCCTATCACATCGACCATGGTGTCACGATTATCCCTGGAGGCAGCTATATCCAGAAATACGACTTCATCGGCTCCCTGCTCATTATATCGTGCGGCAAGCTCGACAGGATCGCCTGCATCGCGGAGTCCTTCAAAATTTACGCCCTTTACCACCCGTCCAGCTTTCAGATCAAGACAGGGGATGATTCGCCGGGTAAGTCCCATAGAATACTGTTGGCGTTTTTTGGAGAAAAGTCTGTTTGAAAAAAAAGAGAATGGATCACTTTTCCAGAAACGCGATCAGATCATTCATTCTTTCCATCGTTTCACGGTATCCGTCATCATAGAGGGCGGCAAGTTTCGCTTTGTTTGTCTCGATCCTGCCGATCTTCACCGGTTTTTTCGGACGGAGCACAAACGCCCGGTCTGCAGACTCCTCCTTTGCAAGAAGATCCAGGGTCTGATTATACCGGAGATGGCGGGTGGCAAGCTGCTGAACGAATTTCGGATATTTTCTGTAAACAAGATTCAGAATCGGTATGATCTTCATCGGCTCCTTCCTATAGGAAGCGTCCTGAGTCAGAACGATGATGTTTTTGAAATTTCCGTCTGCAATGGAACGCTGAAGCGGGATAGAATCAGATACGCCGCCGTCAAGGTATCCTTTCCCATCGATCCTGACGATTTCTGCAAGGAGCGGGAGTGAACTTGAGGCCTGAAGCATGTCCACCTCTTCACGCATATTTTTCAGATGGAAATATTCAGCTTTCCCTGTTTCACAGTTCGTGGCAACGACAGATAATTTACCAGTATATCGGGTAAAAGCCTCATAATCATACGGATCGAGCTCTTCGGGAATGATATGATAAAGCATATCGGGGCCGAACAAATTCCCGGTCTTCAGAAGATTTTGGATACTGCAGTATCGTTTATCTCCGATATACTCAGTCGTTACCCGGTATGCCCGCCCGCGCTGTCTGGCGATGAAGGATGCAGCATTGCATGCCCCGGCGGATACGCCGTAACAACTGGAAAACGCCAGATCATTGTCCAGAAATGCATCGATGACTCCGGCTGTATATACTCCGCGCATACCCCCGCCTTCAAAGATCAGTCCGGCAGAATACATCCGCATAAACGGTTACTTCTCCAGAAATGCGATCAGATCATCCATTTTATCTATCGTATCATGATATCCGTCGTGATAGAGTTGGGCAATTTTTTCCTTGTTGAACTTAATTCGGGAAACACCGACCGGGTTTTTTGGACGGATGACAAATGCTCTTCCGGCAGCTTCTTCTTCGGCAACAAGTTCCAGAGCCTCGTTATATCTGATATGGCGGGTAGCAACCATCTCAACCATCTTCGGATACTTCGGGTAGAAGATGTTCAAAATGGGCACCGACTTGTCATATTTCTTCTGATAATCCGCATCCTGCGTCAAAACAAGAACATTCTTTGTATTTCCATCGGCAATTGAACGTTTGATAGGGATAGAATCGGATATTCCTCCATCAAAATAATAGTTCTCACCGATTTTCACTTTTTTGGCAAGGATCGGGAGAGCACTTGATGCATGGATCATCTCTACGTCCTCTTCCATGATTTTCGGATGGAAATATTCAGCCTCGCCCGTCTCACAGTTTGTCGCAACAGAGTAAAACTTGCCGGGATATTTATTATATTCATCATAATCAAAGGGGTCAAGTTGTTCCGGGATTATATGGAAGACCATTTCAGGACCTAAAAGATCCCCTTTGGTTAATAAATTCCAGTAGCTGAAGTACCGTTTGTCCCCCATATGCTCGGTCATCGTCCTGTATGCCCTGCCATGCTGTTTGGAGAGATAACTGGCAGCATGACATGCCCCGGAAGAGACCCCGTAGCAGGAGGAAAATTCCAGTTTGTTTTCGATCAATGCATCGATGACCCCGGCCGTATATGCTCCGCGCATCCCGCCCCCTTCAAAAATCAGTCCTGCAGAATACATCTGGTTAGTAATGTGCTCTCTTATGAATAGTATATTTTCCGAAGGCACCTAATCCTGCAAGCAACGAATAATACTCCGGAAAGCTAATTGTTATGGCATGACACATTCAGGCGAACTGAAAATACAGTGGGCTTCACAGTATATGCCGGTATTATCGGCGATCAAAAAGCGCTTTGAAGAGGAAAAACCTCTCAAAGGGCAGAGAATAGGGATGGCTCTGCATGTTGAAGCGAAGACCGCATGTCTTGTTCGAACACTGCAGGCAGGGGGAGCTGAGGTATATATCACCGGATGCAATCCGCTTTCCACCCAGGATGATGTGGCAGAGGCACTTTCAGAAGGCGGCATCGCCTGTTATGCAAAAAGAGGCTGTAATACCGAGGAGTATTACGCAGCGATCGATAAAGTACTTGATGCAAAACCGACTCTGACCATCGACGACGGCATGGATCTGATCAACCGGGTCCATCTCGACAGAAGGGATGCTCTCCCGCAGATCATCGGGGCATGTGAGGAGACGACGACAGGAATCCACCGGCTGAAGGCGATGCAGGCTGAAGGAAAGCTTGAGTTCCCCGTATTGTCGGTAAACGACACGCCGATGAAACATTATTTTGACAATGTTCACGGGACCGGCGAAAGTGCTCTCGCCTCCATTATGCTTACAACAAATGTCCTGATTGCCGGAAAACACGTGGTCGTTGCCGGATACGGATACTGCGGGAGAGGCGTCGCCACCAAAGCACGCGCTCTTGGAGCACGGGTCATCGTAACAGAGGTCGACCCGCGCCGCGCCCTTCAGGCACACTTTGACGGGTTTGATGTGATGTGCATGGATGAGGCCGCAAAACTTGGCGATCTGTTCATCACGACGACAGGAAACTGCGACATCATCACCGACCGTCACTTCCCTCTGTTAAAATCCGGAGCGATCCTGGCAAACGCAGGTCATTTCAATAATGAGATATCCATTCCCTGGCTTGAGGAACATGCATCATCAGTCGAACACCGTGACGGGATCGACACCTACGTTGTCGGAGACAAAAAGATCCATCTGCTTGCGGAAGGAAGACTGGTCAATCTTGCTACGCCGAAAGGCATGGGACACCCGGTCGAAGTCATGGATCTGAGCTTTGCTGTCCAGGCGCTTGGGGTTGAATACATAGCAAAGAATGGGAAAAACATGTCGCCCGGAGTCCACGATATCCCCTCGGAGATCGATGAATATATTGCCCGTCTGAAACTTGCCGCAGTCGGCGCAACGATCGATTCGTTGTCCGGCAGTCAGAAAGAGTACATGTGCTCGTGGAATCACGGCACATAATATTTTATTCAGCTTTTTCTTTTTTCCAGATCAGCCGCTTCTCTACGACCTCTTCTGCAAAGATCAGAAATGCATGTGAGGCATAGGAAAATACGGCCGGCACCAGCAGATGTTCATCAGGAATCTTGCGGGCATTGGAATTGCCAATGATCCTGACAAAATCAAGAGCATATAACGCATCATCACTCAGAATGCCCGATCGGCCGATCGAACCGCAGAGTGTCCCGAACTTTGTGTTGTCTGCACGGATCTTCTGGTGTTTGCAGATAAGTTCTGCAGCCTGGGCCGTGATATCGCAGAGTTTTCTGGTCGCGGTCTCGGATTTTTTCTGGCGGGAGATCGGTTCAAGATCGCGGAACACCGGATGGACCGCGGCGATTTCGGCAAACCGTTTCATCCGCATTTCATAACCGGATAGGACAGCTGAGCGTTCATAGATGCTTTTTTCCAGATCAATGCCTCGTTCTCTCGGCAGAGAATACCGAATCAGAAGCGATGATCCGACGCCGCCTGATGGGACTGAGAGGATCGCATCGCCGATGTTTTGCATATCGTACAGGGCGTTGCTGCACATCGAGAGCCTGTTTGAAGCTTTGAGTGTTTTATGCAGTTCTCCTGCCGTGACTTCGAGTTGTGCTTCTCCGCGGGCGGCTGCCGCATCAAATCTGCGGTATAATTCGTGATGAAAGTCAGCCGCTGTAAGATTTCCGTTTTTTTCTGTCATGTTTTATCCAAAAAGCCCAAAGAGCCCTTTTTTCTTTGCAACCTCAACCTCAATGATGATGTTGCCTTTTTTCTTCGGAGACTGAACTCCGAGACCTTTTCCTTCCGGCGGGGCGAAACGGTCTCCTGTTTTTACACCGGCAGGCACAGTGATTTTGATGGTTTTCTTGAAGAGAAGAGTGAGGGGAATCGTCCCTCCCTGTTCTGCGGTTTTTGGCGGGATCTGCAGACGGCATATCAGATCGTTTGCAGCGTCATCGATCTCCCAGTTTTCTTCCGGGATCACTTTAAGGGTTACATACAGATCTCCGCGCGGTTTTCCTTCGACAGGTACGCCTTTGTTCTCGATCCTGTATCTCCTGACTCCGGGGTATACTTTGATAACGACTTTTTCTCCGGCGACCTTCATCGGGATCTTGCCTTTTCCATACGCGGCAATCGTCATGGACACAGGATACTCCGTTTCAATGTCGCCGCTTTTTGTCGGCATCCCTGACATTTTTTTACCGCGGGGTGAAGGGGCCGCAGGTATGCCGGCACGCTCCTGATCGTACGCCGCTTTGGATTCCGGATTGCTGAGGATCTCATATGCCGCCATTATTTTGAGCAGCCGCTCGTTGTACTCCTGCTGTTTGTCCTCGTTTGAACCCGCATGATCCGGGTGGAACTCTTTTACGAGAGAAACATAGGCTTTTTTTATCATCTCCGGCGCAGCATTTTCGGCTACGCCGAGTGTATCATAGTGGGAATCGCCCATTTGCTTATTCTATTGACGTTATAAAGGATAGAACTTATCTCATATTCGAGCTATACAATACCAGTATGTATATCGGAGTCGACCATGGGACAACGTCTCTTCGGTTCGCAACAGAAAACGGCAGGCATCTCAAAATATCCAGAGAAGCGGCAAAAAAATTTGAACTGTCATCTCTCGAAAAACTCTGTCCCGTTGAAGAGATAGATGGGTTTGCCGTATGCTACTCTATGGGCGATAATTTTTCGAAAATAACACCGATTGCTCAGTTGAAAAACCGCGGGGTCATCACCCGTGACGGAGCCGGCGAACATATCGGCGGAGGGACACGGGTCTTCGATATCATAAAAGAATCAGGAATTCCCGCAGTAGTCATCCCGGGAATTCACCGGGGGTCTGATACTGATCCAAGATTCAAAGTGTATTCCCATCAGACAAGCCCGGAAAAACTCGGGATCGCCTATCTTGCAAAACAGACGCTTCATGACACTTTTATCGTATCCGACATCAGTTCGAACACCGTTTCACTTCTTGTCATCAACGGAAAGATTGCAGGAGCATTCGATGCATGCGTCTTCGCGCCGGGAACCCAGCATGGGGCCCTGGATGTGGATGCGATCAGACGAATCGATGAGGGAACGTGTACGGCCAACGAGGCGTTTACTACGGCGGGTGCCTCCTACCATCTTGAGGCGAAGTATCAAAAGCCGGCTATCGCAATGTGGGCTGCAATGGAATGCGCCTCACTTCTTCTTCTTGCCCGCGAGGCTCCGATTGCCCTGGCTGGAAGTCTTGCTCCTGAATTGGCAGAGGAGATCTCCGCTTTACTCCAAAAGCCGGTCATAGTGTATGACGAATGGGCAGCATCCGAAGGTCTCGCGCTTATGGCAAGAGATATTTTCGGCGGAGCAAAGGAGATATTGGGAATATCGGCTGTACAACCCTGCAAATAATTATTCACCCCCACTCCGCATCTGTTTTTCGTACGTTCGGTCTTTTTTGGAAAAATTTGCAAACAGTAAATTCATATTGATTAATCGTGATAAATATAAGTGTTATGAGAGAACTACGCATCCACGGAAGAGGTGGACAGGGCTCGGTGACTGCTGCAGAATTAATAGCAACAGCAGCATTCACCGCAGGCGTCTATTCACAGGCATTTCCGGCGTTTGGTGTCGAACGCCGCGGAGCTCCCGTGCAGGCATTTGTGCGGTTCAGCGATGAAAAAATCCGCCTTCGAAGTCAGATCTATGAGCCGGACTACATCATCGTTCAGGACAGCACGCTTATTCGCGATGTGAATGTATTTGCAGGCATGTCTGATGGCGGTATCGCCATTATCAACACCGAGAAAGACGGGTCAGGCTACAATCTCCCAAAAGGTGTCAAACTGATCGTCATTGACGCGACAAAGATCGCTCTTGAAGAAATAGGTCTTCCCATCACCAATACAACTCTGATGGGAGCATTTGCCGCCGCAAGCGGAGAGATCACTCTCGAAGCTCTTGAAGGTGCAATCAAAGAGAGATTCGACAAGAAACTTGCAGACACCAATATCGCCGCAGCAAAACGTGCATACGCTATGGTAAAGGAGGGACGCGTATAATGGCTCTTGGAATTGGCTGTACGGCACGTCCCGGAAACAGCAGAAACAACAAAACCGGTTCATGGAGAGTATTCTACCCCGTAATGGACACGGAAAAATGTACAAAATGCGGAACATGTCAGCTGATCTGTCCGGAGGGCTGCATCAATCAGAATCCTGACAAAACCTATTCTATCGATCTTGACTTCTGTAAAGGATGCGGCATGTGTGCCGAAGAATGTCCTGACAAAGCGAAGGCGATCACTATGATTAAGGAGGAAAAATAAATGACGATGGAAATTATGGAGGGCTCGATCGCCATCGCGGAGACCGTCCGTCTCTGCAGACCGCAGGTCATATCCGCATATCCGATCACCCCCCAGACCCACATCGTCGAAGGACTCGCATCGATCGTTGCGGACGGAAGACTTGATGCCGAATACATCTGCGTGGAGTCTGAATTTTCAGCGCTCTCTGCCTGTATCGGCGCATCGGCCGCAGGAAGCAGAGTCTACTCGGCCACAACTTCACAGGGTCTCGCCCTGATGGCCGAGGTCGTGTTCAACTCAGCTGGTATGAGACTCCCGATCGTTATGGGTATCGCAAACCGCGCGATCTCCGCTCCTCTCTCGATCTGGAACGACCAGCAGGACTCCATCATGATGAGAGACTCGGGCTGGATCCAGCTGTATGCAGAAGACAACCAGGAAGCAATCGACATGCACATCCTCGCATACAAAGTCTGCGAAGATCATAACATTCTGCTTCCGGCATTCGTCTGCTTTGACGGATTTATCCTGTCTCACGTGTATGAACCGGTCGATCTTCCGTCACAGGAACTCGTTGACTCATTCCTCGGACCATTCAACCCCTACCAGAAACTGGATGCAAAGGATCCGATCTCCTTTGGTATGTATGCCACACCGGAATACTATCTGGAATTCAGATACGAACACGACCAGGCAGTCCACCGCGCAGCAGAAGCCATCAAAAAATACGGCAAAGAGTTCGGCGAACTGTTCGGTCGTGACTATTCTGAACTCGTCGTCGGTTACAAACTTGAAGATGCAGAAACCGCGATCGTTGCAATGGGTTCGATCTGCGGGACCGTTAAAGACGCGATCGATGAGATGCGTGCTGAAGGAAAGAAGGTCGGACTCTTGAATCTCCGCTGCTTCCGTCCATTCCCGTCGACTGATTTGGCAAAAGCTCTTGCTCATGTCAACACCATCGCAGTTCTCGATAAAAATGTCAGTCTGGGTGCAAAAGGAGCCGTCGCAATTGAAATCAAGGAGGCATGTTATGGTTCGAACATACCGGTCTACGACTACATCCTTGGTCTCGGCGGCCGCGATGTGAGAAAGAAAGACATCAAAAAGATTGTCGAACTCGCTGAGAAAGGTGAAGGCGACATGTTCTACGGATTACGCGAGGAGGTGCTCTAAAATGGTAGACAGATCAATTGAAAACTTTGAGTGCGGGCACAGAGCCTGCGGCGGATGCGGAGCATCATCTGCAGTCCGTATGATCCTGAAAGGCTACGGCGAAAACACGATCGTCGTCAACTCGACGGGATGTCTGGAAGTCTTTTCCACTCCTTACCCGGAAACCGCATGGAAAACTCCCTGGATCCACTCACTCTTCGAAAACGCTTCCGCAGTAGCATCGGGTATCGAAGCATCCCTCAAAAAGCAGGGACGCCTGGACACCGAAAAGATCCTCGTCTTCGGCGGGGACGGCGCCACGGTGGATATCGGCACACTCTGTATCTCCGGTGCATTTGAACGCGGACATGACTTCACGTACATCTGCTACGACAATGAAGCATACATGAACACAGGAATCCAGCGGTCCGGAGCAACACCATACGACGCTGACACGACCACATCGCCCGCAGGTGTCTGCTCGACCGGAAACAACCTCCCTAAGAAGGATTACCCGCAGATCCTCGTCGCGCACGGGTCGCCTTATGTTGCCACTGCATCAATGGCTTACCCTGCGGATCTGATGAAAAAGGTCGAAAAGGCACGAAATACAAAAGGCCCCTGCTATATCCAGGTTCACACACCCTGCTGCACCGGATGGGGATTCGACGGCGCCAAGACGATGGAGATCGGGAGAATGGCAGTTGAATGCGGACTCTGGGTCAACTATGAAGTGATTGACGGAGAACTTGCGACCGTGAAGAAAGTCAAGAGAGTGCCGGTCGATGATTATCTCAAAGCCCAGAAACGTTTCCGCCATCTCTTCAAACCCGTAAGAAACGATGCCGAGATCGCAAAGATCCAGGCCATCGCAGATAAAAATGCCAAGAAATACGGCATTGATATTGAATAAGATCAGTATCAGAAAATACTTCCAATCTCTTTTTTTAATCAGTTCACCTGACCCAAATACATTTGCCGACGCTTACACAAATCAATGAAGTCGTGAGTAAATAAAAAACAAAAAGAAAAGGAGGTGGGTTCGTTTTTTTAGAAATCCCTGATCGGCTTTCTTTTCAGTCTGAAATACCTGACACCGGCAATGACAAACACAACTCCCCATATCCCGAGGAAAAGATAGAGCAGAGGTTCGCGCACGTCATCATAAAACGTGAGAGAGGCAGTATTCGTATTCTCAAACGTTACCATCGAACCATAGGACGAGTTGTCCGATGAAGATACGACCCCTCCGTTCCCAACCGTGCCTAAGATCAGATGTCCTGTCTGAAACTTCTCCGGCAGATAGATGGATACATTGTACGGCTCGGCATATCTCAGATAGATCAGCCCGTTCTCGATCTTCGCAGAGTAATTCAGCGTATAGTTTCCTGCTGGAAACGAGACGGTTTTTCCATTCTGGGTAAACTCGACAATGCCGCTCTCGTTTTGGATCGTCAGATTGTCTACAGGAAGGGCGATCTCCTCACCTAAAAATCCGGGTTTCACCAGCAGAAATGTACTCTGGTTGATAAGAGTAGCATTCGCCGTAAGAACGGTCCCGTCCTCAGATACAAAATACGTTGCAGAGTTTGCAGCCGCAGGGACTGCAAACAAAGCAAGCAGAATCACAAAGATGCTTACAATACAGCAAGCAGTGCTTCGATGGTTGGATCGATCTCGATTGGCGGAGCGCATTGTTTGATTACAGTTTCTGGATCTTTCAGCAGGTGGCCGGTCACGACACAGACGATCTTTTCGTCCTTGTCGAGAAGTCCCATCTCTGCCATCTTGCGAATACCTGCAACTGAAGCTGCAGATGCGGGTTCTACACCAATACCTTCGTATCTGGCAAGATCACGCTGCATAGCAAGGATCTCGGCATCGGTCACGGACTCTGCAGTTCCGCCGGTCTCGCGGATCGCGCGCAGAGCTTTTTCTGCATTCACCGGAGCACCGATACGGATCGCAGAAGCAACCGTCTCGGGGTTCTGCTCAACAATAACTTCCGGAAGCTGACCTTTGATCGCAGCAACGACCGGAGCTGCGCCTTCTGCCTGGATCGCGGTCATTTTTGGAAGGCGGTCAATGTATCCGATCTCCTTCCACTCGCAAAGTCCTTTGTAGACTGCAGAGATATTTCCGGCATTTCCTACCGGCAGAACGATCCTGTCCGGAACGCAGCCAAGCTGATCGACTACCTCGAATCCAATGGTCTTCTGTCCTTCAAGACGATACGGGTTGATGGAGTTTAAGAGATAGATCCCATGGGAGAGACAGAGTTCATGAACCATCTCAAGCGCGCGGTCAAAGTTGCCGCGGATCGAGATGACCTTTGCTCCATGCATGAGTGCCTGAGCAACTTTTCCAAGAGCAACATGACCTGCAGGAAGTAAAACAACAGCCGGCATTCCTGCTTTTGCTGCGTAAACCGCCATAGATGCCGAGGTGTTTCCAGTGGATGCACAGGCAACGATATTTTTGCCGAGCTGTTTTGCCATGGAAACACCAAGCGTCATGCCGCGGTCTTTGAACGATCCCGACGGATTCATTCCCTCGTGCTTTGCATATAGATTGGTCAGCCCCATCTCCTCACCAAGTTTTTTCAGGTGATACAGAGGTGTGCCTCCCTCCTGAAGGGTGACGGGTTCGATTTTCACCGGCAGGAACTCTTTGTAGCGCCAAAGGGAGATCGGGCGCTGTAAAATCTCTTCGTGGGTGATCGTGATCTTGCTCAGATCATATTTTACTGCAAGCAGATGGCCGCATTTCTCACAATTATACACTATCGCGTCGGGGGGATACTCGGCGCCGCAGTGTACACAGACGAGTTTATACATGGATATATATTTGGTTCTTCAGGATTAGAAGCTTATTCCCGGATCTCTTTTTTTGCAGGAACTCCGGACGCTTTCAGGAAGATGACCCAGAGCACGATCGGGACCATAAGTGTTGTCGGATAAACCAATCCCGCGGGGATGATACCGGTGAGAGAAAGAGTAACGAGAACAACGGCAGCTATCAACAGAATGACGACAAAGATCTTTGGCTGGACATCAGTCCCGTCTCCTTTGATCCTACCGCGAAGGCGGCTGAAACTGAACGGATAGAAGTAATGGATCCCGGAATTATCGCAGGTATCTTCGATTAAATGAAGGAAACAGCCCAGGAGAAATGCTGAGCCGAACACATAGATGAGCGAGTTGTTATACAGGAAATATAGATTCGGAACGAATGAAAGCGCGAAGCATATGAGCCAGATATAGATCGTAACAAGAGCTGAGATGAGAAAAACACCTATTGGCGAGTGGGGGAGTTCACGGTGTCCGTGTATAGCATATATTTTTTTACCGAAGATTATCCGGAAAATAAACTGAAGCGGTTTGTAGCAGGCATAGTAGAGGGCATAACCGAATACCGGCGTGAGATGAAATTTTCTGCCCCGGGCACCGGGAATTTCTGCATGATATATCGCAGCTTCCTTTCCTTTATCAATATCGGGGGTGAGCGAGCCGAAGAAAGCGCCAAGGAGGAGAAGAAGCACCGCCGGAATCGATTCCCATGTGAGGAGAGACGGAGTTAACGGCGCAAGGATAACAAGCATCGTTGCCAGAGTGAGGGTGATGTGAGTGATACCTTTCATTTGTTGGAGAAGTATTTCTTTTATAGGGAAATAAGGGCAGGGGTCACAGCCATTTCGGCCAGGGCAGGCCGAAAGTTGTTATCATGCCGGCGATTTCATCACGGATGCCGTGATCAAGTTTCAGCAATACGAGGATGTAGATGAGAGCGCCGATGATAACCGGGATAAGGGTCACGAGAACATTGTCAAGAGGGATGAACCGGATGTATATGAATACGAAGAGTGCCATGACAACGGAGGCGATGACGATGTGGGCAATCGGGAGGAGTTCAAGACGGATGGTGATGTAGCGTTTCAGGAAATGCGAGATCAGAATGGCGTTCAGGGTGTAACTTATCAGTGTTGCGACCGCGGCGCCGTTTATCCCAAAGATCGGGATCAAGGTTACATTGAGAACAATATTAAGGAGGGCGGCAATACCGGCGGCATAGAATGCCTGACGGGCGTGATCCGAGGCGGTAAGCCCGACGCCAAGAAGCAGGGTGAACACTGCGATGATCTGCATGACAAGCAGAATAGAACATACTGTAGAACCCGTGGCGAAATCAGCGCCGTAGAAGAAGTATAGCAATCGTTCTGAAAGAAGGATTCCACCAAAAGCAACAGGAATTGCGAGGATAAGTGACATAGTTATCCCGCGGGTCACCGCGGGAGAGATTCGATCCATCTGACTGTTTGAACTCCAGTGACTGATTTTCGGGGTGAGAGTTGTGGCAATTGCAACTGAAAGAAATGCAGCAAGAGAGGTGAACTGATATGCGGTACGATAGACGCCGACATCACCGTTAGTCATAAAATAACCTATGAAAATCGTATCAGCATAGGCAAAAACGATGGATCCGGTCCCTATCAGAAATATCCAGAATCCGTACACCGCAAGGCTGCTGATGTGACGGAAACTGAATTTTGCAGGTCTGAAGGTGAAATATTTTAAGCAGATGATTCCGGAAATGATGATGCCCGCAATAACTCCGCCGAATAATCCGAATACTGAGAATCCAAGAAGAACCGCTATGATCTGGAATACTATTCTGACAAACTCACTTATGCCGTTGGATATGCTGTATATGCCAACATGGCCCAGGCCATAAATTCCATAGGTTACCGTGTGGCCAAAAAATGAAGCCGTAAGTGCGATGATGATCCAGAGAACAAGATCATATGACTGCAGATCGATAAAGTAGGGACTCAGCAGAAGAAGGAGCAATGTCGAAACGATGATGAGTAGAGCACGCAGACTTGCATACGCGGTAATATATGCATTCTGATCATTTCCCTCGGATATCCTTTTCACTGCGGCTTGTCCAAATCCTCCGTCCCCGATCATGTTGAAGACGCCGTAATACGCAAGGAAAAGATAGTACACCCCCATCAGATCTTTGCCAAGGAGGTGGGAAAAGAGCATGGTGGAGATAAATCCGAAAAAGGTGATGGTTATTGTCGATAGAAGAGAGAGGGTACTCTGGCGCTGTATTGCCGGGATACGCATGATATTGGAGATGATGGGTTTTGACATCTGAGATAGGTTGCCTAATCCTATTTTTATATGTCCATGAAGATGAAATAAGTATACTATGAAAAATCCACTCCTCCATGAATAAATGAACAAAGAGACAAAAAATATGTGCAGTCATTCTAATTTACATTTTTCCAAGCAAAAGCAGAAACAATATAGAGAATTTCTAACAACCTTTTTTCCGATAGAAATTCTCATATATTTTAGAATGAGATGAGGCATCCACAGGATTATGATGGGGCACAAAATTAAAATCCAGATTGCCAAGCATATTAAACTACATCTGACACATTGTATCAGGATAGTAATATATTGGATTCAATTAATTTTTTTATTGAGAACACTTCGATATTCACACAAATATTTTTCAGAAACGGATGACCATGAATATTCTTTAGCTGCATGAATACTATTTTGTGAGTATAGATGACATAGATCAGGATTTTCAATTAATTCTATTAGTGTCGATGAAATTGCATCTGGATCCATAAAAGGGATGAGACGCCCGTTGTTCCAAGAATTAATAATTTCTGGTGCAATTCCCACTGGTGTTGAGATGATTGGTAAACCACATGCCATTGCCTCCAATAATGTTAGAGCAAAACCTTCTGATAAACTCGTCAAAAGGAAAAGGTGTGATGATTGCATATATTTTGGTATTTCCTCATTTGGTCGAGAACCTAATAATAATACATTGTAACTTAAGTTACCTCTAGAAATTAGCGTGTGTAATGTCTCATATTGCTCCCCATCACCAATAATAATAAGTTTAGCTCTTGGGTACTTAATACATACTTCATCCATCGCCCGGATTGCATATTCTAATCCTTTGATGACATCAAATCTCGCAACACAGAGTATTTTTGGCTCATATGTTTGCATGATATATCCTGATTTTGATGTGAATATATCCAAATCAACACCGTTATGGATTATGTCTGCATTACGATGCAATACTTCATATATGGCAATTTTACATTCCTGGGTTAATGTAACAATACGGTCTGCATATTTTATGTGGGGAAGATGTGCCCAATACTTTCGTATTATTCTAGGCATTCCGGGCCCCGGATTTGCATCAGGGTGGGCTAAATTACCATGTATTGTTAACACATATGGAATGTTTTTGAGTAATTTAACTAATAATGCAGGTATAGCTTCTATAGGCCCTTGTGCTTGAATAATGTCTGGTTTTATCGAGATCAACAACAAACTAGTCCGTACAATATAAATAATTGCCTCTAAAATAAAAAAAAAGTTAGAAAACAATCTCCATTTATTATGTAATCTATATATAGAAAAATGATGGATACTAATGTTTTCAGGAATATTTATTTTAATATTATGAACATTGCATAATGTAATTATATGAACTTCATTCCCTTGATTTCCAAATTCTTTAGACAAATTCCAATTTACTATTTCCACCCCCCCAATCTTTGATGGATAATCAGGGGCAATAAGACAAATTTTTAATTTGTTGACCATATTTTCACCATTTTTTTATTGTGGAGAGAATACTTTCAAAATTTCATGGAGTTATGATTATTTAATCAACTTGGCAGATTATATAATCAATAGTAATATAGGAGCGAACTCAGCTATAATTATTTACCTCTCACATAAATCTATTTGAGTCTGTCCAATCGATACGTCAATCCCTTGGACAGAGTTTTTTTTGATCGAGATAACTTCATCTAGGAATATCATGATTCAACGGTTTCACTATTGACATGGGATTGGGGGGGGGAATCTGCCAAATCAGACTTCTTTAGACTTCTTATCGATAATTTGCAAAATTCATATTCTGAAATCCATTCTGTAAATGGGCTAACATCAATAATTGGAACGTTATAAAATTCATTATTGCAGAGAGCGCTCTGTTGTTTTTCTTGCAATGCACCACATCATATTTGACGGTTTTTTTGAGGTGTGCATGCTTGCGTTCGCACGTTCCCCGCCTTTTCATAGCATCTTTTACCCCCATTCCATGAAGAATAGTCTGATTTCTGAGATATGCTCCTACCATCTCCCGTTTACCATTCTTGCAGAGAAATACTAGTTTTTCTGTAAGAGACATTTGGGCATTTCCTCCTTTTCTCCAGAACGTATTGATCTGTTTTGTTATGGTTTTCTCTGAATCCAGTGGGGACAATTGTGCGTCAGATCTCAGTTGAATAAGGGGTTTTGCATGAAGTTTCTCAAATATTAACGTGTGTAGCTCTAGGGAGTCATATCCCGCATCCATCAATACATGATCACAGGATACGCCGAGAAGTTCGGCAATCTGAATCAGAAAATGCGCATAGGGTTTGTCATTCTCCGTTCCTTCTGAATGAATCATAAACAAGGGATAAGCCCCCAGATTCAAAATATATGCTTTATCCATTTTAACCTGATAATGAGGGTTAAACAGACTATTGGGACAATAACGGCTTGCAACTAAAGGAGTGGAATCGATAATGACCTCGGTTTCAGATTTGAGGAAATGGACAATCTTTTTGCTTATCAAAAACATAAGAGTTTCCATACCCTCCTCACCTAACCGATATTTCACAAAGTAATGTAAGGTACTCGGCGAAGGTAACCAGAGTGGTGATTTTGCCGGAAGAAGATGGCTTAGATCTTCTTCCGTTATTTTACGCCGAATATGACGATAGGCTATTCTGCGATAAGTCATGACAACGGTCAGTTTTATCAGAAAATCAATGGGATAATGAAAATAGTCGCGAAGATGAGGTGAATAATAAGTCTGTTCGATTTTTCGTACAATGTCACTAATGTTGAGTTGGGACATGAGCCAGCAAATGGACATATCCGGAGGGATGACTCCATTGTTGAAAATACGTTCATATTCGTCTTGAAATTCAGACATACCACTCGGCGTATGGATATATAAAGGTATTGTTCCCCTCCAAAAAAGTCGACAAGAGTAAATGGGGGATGAGTTTATATCACAGAATCCACGATTGGACAAACTCTATTTATCCTACTGATAAAGGAATCAATGGATTAGATAATGGATACAAATATTTATTCTGAGCTTTTTCTACAAACAATAGATTTTTATATATGGATATGCTTAATTGTCTTCATTGATTAATATGATATGAAGAGAGAATAAATAACAAATTAATGAACAAAAAATAACTAACCAATACGGAGAAAAACTTGAATTATTTGGTGAATCCGAAAAATCAAGAGGGAATAATAATTTCAAAGAACTTTCTTGTGGTTCCCATATATTTTACTGCTACATTGAAGATCTTTTTCTAAAATCATGATGTTGAATCCTCAAGTCTCAATAATTGTCCCGCTTTATAACAAAGTCAACGAAGTTCAGCGTGCCATTGATTCAATATTTGCACAGACAATACAGAATTTTGAATTGATCATTGTGGACGGAGGATCAACCGACGGCAGTTTGGATGTGATAAAAAAATACGAATCCGATTCGCGATATCATCTGATTCATCAGCTTTCTAAAGGATTGCCGGCAGGGAGAAATGAAGGAATTGCGGCAGCCGGTGCCGATCTTATTGCTTTTCTAGATGCTGATGATGAGTGGTTGCCAACATATATTGAGCAAATATTGAAATTAAATGCGGACTATCCATCTGCAGGTTTATATGCAACGGCTTATATCCCAACGTATGGTAATCAAACCCAAAAGTTGCCATTGTGTGAAATCCCCAAAAAACCGTGGAACGGAATCTTAGACTCTTATTTCCGTTCAACAGCCTTAGCCATGCAACCACCTTTTTCACCATGTTGTGTAACTATTCCAAAATCAACTTATGATAGAGTTGGACTTTTCAATCCGAGTCTTAATATTGGAGAGGATACAGAAATGTGGGGTAGAATTGCCCTATGTTTACCCATTGCTTATTCTTCCACCGAAGGAGCAAAATATCATTGGATTTCCAATAACAAGATGACGAATATCAGAATGCCGATAGATCACCATCCGTTTTATAAATATATCTTATCCCTTCCGGAACAAGAGGAGGTAATTAATAATACAGATGGGTTACAACTTTATTTGGAGATGGAGGAACTTAATATGGCTTACATCAACCTCATAGCAGGAAATAAGCAATATGTTAAAGAAAATCTCAAAATAGTTCAGTCAAAGTATTTTCTTAAAAGAAAATTACTGTTAGAGCTCCTCCTTTATCTCCCGAGTCAAATTGTCAAAAAGATACCATTAATAAAGCAAAAAACATTGGATAGAATAAGAATTTGGATGTCAGGATAGCCTCTATGATACTTGTTATCATCGCAACCCACTACCTTCCCCACGTCGGTGGACTTGAACTGGCAACCTTCCATCTGGCGAAGGAACTTGACAAACAGCATAACGAAGTTCATATCATCACTCCATCTCCCGACCCCAATAAAAACACAACTCCCATCCATATGCACAGGTACCCGATTCATACCTACCCAGATGAGGGTCCCATTCGAGCATTCATTGATGGTTTGACCTTTTTCAAAAAGACGGTGAAAACAATCAAAGAAATAAAACCGGATATCATTCATGCACAGAATATTACAAACTCAATCCCTGCATACATCGCCTGGAAAAAATACCACATCCCATATACAATCTGCATACATGGAAATCTGGAACTTATGGGTCCATTTCTCCCCGCATCTCTCAAAAGATTCTGGCCCCAACTCCCGCATATCAAAGAAGCAGCACAGATTATCACTCTCACAAATGAAATGGCAACCCAATTCGAAAAAGAACTTGGAACAAAACCAGTTGTTATTCCAAACGGTGTTGATCTTGATAGATTTTATCCTGCTGAAAACAATGAGATGAAAAAATCGGCATCACCAGTAATTCTCACCCTATCCCGAATAGATAACAAAAAGGGACTGGAGTATGCAATTGAGAGTATGAAAAAGGTCCATGCTAAGTTTCCAACTGCAAAACTTATGATCGTCGGCGATGGAGAATATCGGTCAGAACTTGAGAAGCTGGTAGAGATGAATATGCTCTCAGCAACAGTTGAGTTTACCGGCTTAATCCCAAACAGTGAGGTTCCAGTTTATCTTCGCAATGCTGATCTCTTTTTACTTCCAAGTCTCTATGAAGGTCTTCCCTTAACTCTGTTAGAGGCAATGGCTTGTGGCCTTCCTGTTATCTCGACTCCGGTCAGTATTGCACCGGAAATAATCACCACTTGGAAAAACGGGTATATCATTCCCTTCAAATCCCCTGATGCAATCTATGAGGCGATAATTGACTTGCTTTCCAATCCAGATAAACGTAGACAGTGTGCTGAAAATAGTTTTAGAGCAGCAAAAGAAACAATGTCTTGGGAAAATGTAGCAAAACAATATGCTGAACTGTATCAATTCATACTTGAGTCAAATTAGGGTAGATATACGGGGAAATAACCCGCATTTTCATCCCGGGAAATATATCCTATATAACAGGCTATGTGGGATACATTTTTGTTAAGCATCAAAAAGACGCCGCAATCACATAACTATGTCCATCAATCCTCCTGCTCAAAAAATACGTAGCTTCATATCATCCCCCACACTCTCCTCATCTCCCTCACCCCCTCCACATCCACGTCCCCCACACACTCCCCCTCAAACACGCCCCCGTCACTGATCACTCGCCCCTCATAATCACACACCATACTCCGCCCGCAGTAATCCGTACCCGAAACGGGATCATACCCCATACATGCAGCCCCGATAACAAACCCGCGATTCTCGAGCGCCCTCGCCCGAAGCAGAAGTTCCCAGTCTGAAACACGGGCCGCTGGCCAGGCTGCCTGAACCAGAACACACTCGCACCCCATCTTCAGATATGCGCGAAACAACTCAGGAAACCGCAGATCAAAACAGATCGCACACCCGAACTTCACACCGCCGTAAGTAAATGTCACCGGCTCGGCACCGGGTGAAAAACACCGATCCTCTTTTCCGGGAACGAATAAATACATCTTCGAATACTCGGCAATGATCTCCCCCGAGGGTCCGCACACGAGCATCGTATTTTGCGGCAAACCTCCCGCCACGGTTTTCTGATACGAACCGACAACGCACACATTATGCTTTTCTGCAAGGGCAAGCCAGCGGTTTTTCACATCCACGCCCGAAACCTGAGCGGGCGCAGGCCGCCATCCGGTTGCATACTGCTCGGAAAACACCGCCATATCCGCTATACCTGCTTTTCCGCTAAGAAAAGCATCAGCCTTCAAAAAAGCCGCATCCACATCATCCCAAACCTGGGTCAGCTGAGCACAACAAACACGCATACTACTAGTAACGCATGCCTGACAAAAAAAGAATTGGGTACAATTACTCCTTCTTGTCTTTCACGACCTTATCCTTTGTCTTATTCGCGACATACCCGATCCAGATCGTAAAGACGACCGCAATGATCGTCACAAAACCTGCATAACCGAGCATTGCCGGGATACTGCTCTGGTCTCCAAAAATTTCCTTAAAAACTGCCTGAATCGCGGTATTCCATGCAAGAGCCGCGATCAGTCCAAAAGCAGCTGTGATCAGCGCAGCAAGCTTATCTATAACATCAACTGATAATGTCATGAAAGAGAATTGGCATAAAAAGTATTTAAATAATTGTAAAGTGGATTTACTGCCCTTTTTCAGTTTTCACAGCAGCGCCCGACACACCCGGTATCGCATATTTTTTCTCAAGCCAGGTGACCCCAAACGTCGTGATCGTCACAAGAACCAGATAGAAGATGCCGACTGCTGCAAACGCCTCGAAGTACATAAAATACTTGCTGGCAATGATTTTTGCCGCACCGGTAAGCTCGATAACCGCGACCACGTACGCAAGTGACGAGTATTTAATCAGATAGATGAACTCATTTGAGACGCCGGGAAGGGCACGGCGGAGTGCCTGCGGGACCACCACATACAGAACACCCTGTGCCTTCGTCATGCCAAGAGATCTTGCCGCGAGCAACTGACCGCGCTTGATCGACTGAAGTGCTCCCCGGAGATACTCGGAGTTATAAGCCGAGTTACATAAAATAAATCCGACAAGGGCCGACATAAACGATCCTAAAACAATTCCTATAGACGGCAGACCAAAGTACAGAATGAACAGCAGAACCAAAAGCGGACATCCGCGGAAAAATATCACATACAGCTGAGCCAGCCATTTGACCGGGGCGGGCCCGTAGACTCTGGATACGGCCACGAGAAGACCAAGCAGAAATCCGAGGGGAGCCGTCATGATCACAAGCTGCATCGTCACCCATAACCCATCCCAGAGAGCAGGGAGCAGAATGTCCTGCCAGAACGGGATCTGGGAGATGATCGAGTCCAGCATACTCTGGAAAAATCCGATCGGCCCGTCAGAAGGCACCGGGGTACTGGTCAGATTATCCATATCACTCGTCTGCGTAACTGCCCATAAACGCACGCGTCTTTACAAAATTCGGGCTTGTCGGGATCTCCGACGGCGGTCCGTGTTCAACGATCTCGCCCTTCTCCATCAGGTAGATCTCGGTCGCAAACGAGGTTGCAAACTTCATCTCATGCGTAACGACGATACAGGTCATTCCCTGCGCTGCAAGGGTCCGCATGACCTCCATCACCTCACGCTTCAGTTCCGGATCAAGAGCCGAGGTGGGTTCATCAAAAAGCATGACCTCAGGATCCATGGCAAGTGCCCGGGCGATAGAAACCCGCTGGGCCTGGCCTCCTGACAGCTGCGCCGGATAAAAGTCTGCACGGTCGGCCATACCGACCTGTTCCAACTCATACATCGCCTTCTCGCGTGCAGACTTTCTGTCCATCTTTTTCACTTTCAGGAGGGCAAGTTCCACGTTTCTGACGGCCGTCAGATGATCGAAAAGGTTGAAGTTCTGAAAGACCATGCCCATCTTCTGCCGGTATGCATTGATCTTTTTTCCGGAGTGAACGATCTCCTCGCCGTTCAGATACACAAAACCGCTGTCCGGAGCGGTCAGCTGGTTGATGCACCGGAGAAGCGTGGATTTTCCGGTTCCCGACGGGCCGACGAAAACCTTTTTTTCTCCTTTGTGCACCTCGAACGAGACGGATTTCAGAACATCAAGATCGCCGTACGATTTACAGAGGTTCTCGACTTTGAGAATGGGAATGTCACTCATAAACACTCAGCCTCATTGTTGCCGAATCCCGGGATCCGGACTTTCTTTTCCACATATTGAATGATCATCATGCCACCGTAATTCAGCAATATAAATATTACCGCGCAGGAGAGATACAGGATCATCGGCTCGCCTGTCCGGGAGATCACCTGACTCGTCCGTGTAAGAAGTTCAGCCACCCCGATCACATAGGCAACCGAAGAGTCCGTCAGCAGAACCGGATACTCGTTCGACCAGCCGGGAAGGGAAAGACGAAGAGACTGAGGCAGAACGATCGAGCGGATCGCCTGCCAGCGGGTCATGCCAAGCGAACGTGCGGCAAGCATCTGTCCTTCGGATAATGACTGGATCGCTCCCCGGAAGATCTGCGACTGATAGGCCGCACTTCTGAGACCTAACACGGTCACGGCAACGCCGAATGCCGGCATATCAAAGCCCATGAACGGGAAGAGCGCGAAGTAAAACAGAAACAGCAGGACGATATTTGGCAGCCCGCGGAAAAACCAGACATAGACGCCGACGAACCTGCGGACCAGAGCCGGACCGTAGACCTGGCCGAGAGTCAGAACGATCCCGCAGATGAACCCGATAAATAGGGAGAGGCCCACTAAAAGAAGGGTCACCCCCACTCCTTCCAGGAGATACCCTGCGGAGTTCGTTACTGCGGAAATCGATTCAAACATAGTATCTAAAAATTTAAAAGACTGTTACGTATTTTATTGAACCTGCCATCAGAAAAAAGGTGTGGAACTATTCTGCAGATGCCTGGACGAGTTTATCTCCCTCGATTAGAATCGTCCCCGCGGTGATCGCAGCATCGATCCCGTTTTCCACCCTGGATTTTACCTGCGCAGTCAGTTTGAATCCGAGGACGAGAGCTGTCTGACGGATCAGATCCGATTTTGGCGTGGCAAACTGTTTCCCAAGAATGACCTCAGCCGCACGGCCGATCTCTGAAAGCGGCACGTCATCGCAGGACCACTTTGCCGGCCGCTCGCGTGCTGCGATCTCTTTGAGAGGGACGGAATAAAATCCCTCTTCATCCACCGTCAGACGATCGGCCTGCACCTCTTCTGTCAGAAGAGCCGTGATCTTATTCTTGATTGCCGGCGTCATCTTCGGGACGCGGCCAAGCTCCTTGATCCTGGCATACAGAACGTTCAGCGACACCGGCCCTTCAACGGAAATGATCTGAATGATCGCTGTTGTAAGGACCGGATCCGGGACGGATTTGAACTGATGATACTTGGCAAGATCACACTCGGTGCAGAACACATACGGCTCGATTTTGACCTTTGCATACACCGGCGGTTTGACCGTGGCCGGCTCTTCTTTTTCCAGAGAGGGGGATGCCGCTTCATTTTCCGTTTCTGTTTCCTTTTCCGTGTTCTTTGGCAAAACGGCCGGCTCAGGGGGTCTTTGCGGCTCAGCGAGGAAATCGAGAAGGATCTTCGTGCAGGAAACCGGATGCTGGAACCACTCCGCAGACCAGATCCTGATCAGATGCCAGCCGAGCCCTTCAAGAACCTGGAGACGCAACCGGTCGCGGTCGCGCGTCACCTCTGAAGACCAGTAATTCGGCCCGTCACAGAGGATCCCGGCCAGATACACGCCCGGGTCCTGGGGGTCCATAACGGCGATATCGATCCTGAACCCGGCACACCCGATGTTTCTGGAAACACTGTATCCGTTATCCTCAAGCATAACGGCGACGGAATCCGGGAAATATGCAGATTCATCAGCAGCTCCGGAGAATGAACTGCATCTCAGCGAAGACCGGTCCTCAGCATAAGTAAGGAATCTTGAGAGAGCCGCGATCCCTGAAGAAGACTCAGGCTCGATATGGAGATCGGCGCCGCGGAAGTTCGAAAACACCACACATCGTTCCCGCGCACGGGTGATCAGAACATTCAGCCGTCTCTCGCCGCCTGCCTGATTCAGCGGCCCGAAGTTTCGGGAAAGCCGGTGATTCTCATCGAATCCGTAGCCGATACTGATGAGCATCGTGTCGCGCTCATCGCCCTGGACCGTTTCCAGATTCTTCACAAAGAAATGCTCGCCGTTTGCAGGCCTCATCAGCATCTCGACCTCCGGATGATCGCGGAGCAGAATGTCCACCTCATGGCGGATGATCTCCTGCTGACGGGTCGAAAAGGTCGCAACACCGAGGGTCTTATCCGGGAACTTCTGATAATACGAGATCACGGCCTGGGCAACCTCCTGTGCCTCACCTCTGTTGACGCCCGACCTGCCCCGTTCATAAATAGTATCCGGCAGATGGATGAACGAAAGTCCCAGATCCTGGGTTTCATGCCGCGGCGAAGGGAACACCATCAGACTTCCGTCATAGAACTCCTCATTGGATACTGCGATAAGGGATTCATGCCGGGATCGGTAATGCCACCGGAGCCTCCTTGTTGGATACGACTGTTTGCAGACATGCAGAAGACTCTCCATATCTCCGATTCCGGCGACCGATTCCTCATCATCCTCATCCTGACCTGCGATCTGATCAAAGAACGTCGTCGGCGGAAGCTGGCGTGAATCGCCCATCACGACAAGCTGCCTTCCGCGCATCAAAGCGCCAAGCGCATCTTCGGGTCTGACCTGACTGGCCTCATCGAAGATGATGATGTCAAACTTTACCGCGTGAGGGTCCAGATACTGGGCGACCGAAAGAGGACTCATCATGAAACAGGGTTTGATCTGCTGGATAAGTCCTCCCGCCTTTGTCATCAGTGTCCGAATCGACATATGACCGCGTTTTCTGTTGAACTCGCCGGTCAGAACGCCCATCTCCGAGTCACGGGAGGCGCCCGTGTAGATCTCCGGCATCGAACGGTCCAGCCTTACGGCGATCCTCGCCGCATTTGCCGCGATCGCCGCCCGGTCATACTCGGAAAATGTCCTGATCTTCTGTTCATGAGGCGCCTGGGCAAACCGCGCAAGAAGCGGGCGGACATTATATGCCTCTTTCAAAAGGGCGTCCGCATAGCCGGTAAGAAATGCCGGGATAAGCGCCTCGGCAGACAGCTTGTCCGTGAAAAGCAGAGGCAAAACAGCTGCTGCCTTCGTCTTTTCACAGGTCTCCGCATAGGTCAGCAGGGTGCTCCACTCACTCAGCCGGTCGATCTCCGTGATCCAGATGTCGGTGAGTTTGCGCATCGACGCAAATGTCTGCTCTGTTCCGAGGTCGGTCACACAAAGACGGGCAAAGAGCTGATCCCTCGCCTCGCTTTGCGCAATCACCGTTGCCTCAAGATCTTGAAACAGCTGTGTCAGTGAATCGCGTGCGATCTCCCCGGAACAAAGCAGATCGATGGTATGCGGAGTGATCAGTCCTTCCTGCACCATCGTCAAAACCGCCTGGATCCATTCCGTATATGCACGAAGAGATGCAGGATCGGTGTATTCATCCTTCCAGACCGGTGCAAAAAGCGAAAGATACACTGCTTTTTCCTGCTCCCACTCGTCCCGTGCCGTCAGATAATTCCTGGCATCCTTCAGATCGGCAAGTATTCCGGCGTCATCCGGCATCGGTCCGACATAATAGCCGGCAATCTCGGACTTCAGCTTCTTATACGCCCCGGAGAACATTTTTCCGATCATCCCCTTCCCGTCATATGCGAGAAACTCGGAGTACAAACGAGCAGGATTTCGCAAAAAGATCTCCGGACTCAGATTAGTCAGGATCCGGGTACTGTGATTATAGAGATCCTGCATGGTCGCGATAAGCCGTTTCAGCTCAGCCTGATTTCCCCACAACGGATTTTTCAAAACATCCAGCGTCACCGGATACCCTTTCAGGAGAAACCGGCAGGTCTCGATCAGGCGGGGAACCTCGGTCTCACTGCGGGGAACTGGAACGTCTGTCAGATCGGCGATTGCCCGCATCACTGTCTGAAGATCCTGGATCCTTTCCTGATACTGAATCACCAGGTCACGGATCTCATCCTGATCACTCGGCAGGATCAGTCCTGGGCTGGTCATTGCCCACGGATGATCAGTAATGGCTCCGCCGTCTTGCTGAATCACCGGAAGATATGCCGCAATCTCCTGCAAAGCAGAGATGGCGTTTTTGTATTCATCCGGGGTCATCTCAACTGGATCCTCGACCGGGATCTTTAGGAGCCGGTAGTTTTTCCGGTGAGGACTGTTTTCGAACTCGTACCGGTACTGTTCGCGGATCCCGAACAGATCATACGGCGTGAATCCGCACGCGCCGATCGGGGTCTTCAACTCATCACAATAGCCGCTCAGCTCTGTCCGCAGCGAATCGATTTGGCTGTGTCCCGGATCCGAACCTGACGTTTCCGGCGAAGGATGACGCACACTCTTCTCCAGCTCACGGATGAACTCAGACTTCTTTGCTTTCTGGCTGTGAAGTTCGAGACAGTACGGAGAAAGGCCTGCCGTATCCAGCCGTCTTTTTACCACCTCAAGTGCCGCCATCTTTTCACTGACAAAGAGTACGGTTTTTCCGGCAGCCAGCATTTCGGCGATCATGTTTGCGATCGTCTGACTTTTACCGGTGCCGGGCGGCCCTTCGACCACGAGATTTTTCCCAGCCTTTGCCTCCTCGATCACCGCGATTTGCGAAGAGTCCGCGTCCAGAATATTGAAACTGCGTTCACTTGGAAGACGCAGATCCATCTCATTCTCCAAAAACGGCGGGGAAGGATCATCATCTGTCTGGGGATGGAAGATCCGTTTGATCAGCGGATTCGTTTCAAGAGGAGAGACCCCTGCCCAGCTTGCCGGATCCAGATCCTTGAACATCACAAATTTGCGGAAACTGAAAAGATCCAGCGTGACGCCCGGCATAAAAACCCAGCTTTTTTCTGCGACCGTCTCACGGATCAGGGTAAAGTAGGCAGTGACCTCCTCAATCGTTTCCGGATGACCCATGTCCGGCAGGATAACTCCCTGTTCGGCAAGTTTTGCGATCAGGGATAAGGAAAGCGTAGGATCCTCCCCGGTCCAGCGAAGCGTATAATTCTCTTTGATCTTCTGGCGTTCCAGTTCCACCGGGATCAGAAGCAGCGGGGCCCTGAACGGTTTTGCCGGGCAGTCACGCTCGGTCCACTCAACGAATCCGAGCGATAGATAAAGCACCGGATATCCCTGCTCCTCGAAGACCGTTCTGCTTTTGGTCTGGAGACTGTACAGTTTTTTACGGAGTTCGATGTCGGTATAGGGGGTATTGAGAATAAGATCGGCATACTTCGCCGTTTTGGAAAATGTCGGATACTTCCAGATGCGTTTATCTTCCGGGTCGCTTTTTGCCGCCTTGCCTGCCGGATAAAACTTCATCCCCTTTTCGTCGAGAACAAGGATGCGGTAGATCTCTGCCGGATCACATTCGATGACCTCGATCGATCTGCCGGGAGACGGTTTATAGTTCAGCAGATTGTTGCGGAGTGTCAGATCCAGTAATCTGCTGCGCAGTTCTTCCAGTTCCACGATGCCCTGTTCCATGTACATTTCCCTATAGATGTATCTATATTGGCGGGGAGAGTCTTAGTAGTTACGTGATTTGTCCGGTCAGACCGGACTTCTGGTGAAGATGTCGAAGTTGTAACTGCCGATCTTGCCTGCACGGGTGAAGTAGTAGGGGATCCAGCCTGGATCCTCTCCCGTCCCCGAATGATCAAACCAGTAGTTCAGCCGGATCGTTTCTTTCGTGTACCCGGCCAGAGAGTCGTAACTTTCATCATCATGGGTAATGATGATGTCAAAGTTTCCGGACAGAAGGGTGGAAGCATCCTTCTTTCCTCCGTAATAGGAGAATATATCCCAGGCATCCCCGCGGTAATACCACATGAACGGCCAGGCCTGATCGGTTGCAAGAGCGACCTTCTCTGAAGTATCGATCGCGGCCATGAGCGGGACGAGATCTTCGGAGTTCTGGACCTGGATGATCGGCTCGGCGATATCTGCCGGTGTGTATGCCACATAACAGGTCATCGCAAACAGGAGAACAGCGCAGACTGCAAGCAGGATCTTCCAGTATTTTCCGGTGAAAGTGAGGGCGAACGCCGCGACGAAGATCATCGGAACCAGCTGATGGAGGGAGAGCCAGGGGACTTTTTCACCGATGTAAGCGTAGGTCAGGCATGCGATGAGGGTCCAGTAGACGGCAAACCGCATGAACTCGGTCTTTTTGTCGATGGATGCGGGAACGGCCGGCCGGCGGAACAAAGACACAAAGGAGAACGTCTTCTTTGTCTCTTTTTGTTCCGGATCATCGTGTTTCTGTATTTCCTGCTCTTGTTCCTCGTCTTTTGCAGACGGCCGTTTTTTGCCGGTCACAAGGAAGAGGACGACGCCTGCCAAAGCGAGGAGAAGGATCGGCAGTTCATAGAGGATGAACATCAGGAGATAAAAGACCGGCGGCCCGGCGATCCGCTGTTCGTTGTGCATCGCGAGCCAGTGTTCTATGGCGAGGGGGCCTGCCTGCAGGATCATTTCAGGATGTGTCCAGAATGAAGAATACATCGTGAAGATGATCCCGAAGAAGATGACCGCCGCGATGATCAGATCACGGATCCATTTTTCCGGAAGGGTGATCTTTCTGGTCCAGAGAAGATAGAGGAAGAATATGGCGAAGGTGACGAGGATGAGCGGCATATTTTCCTTGGAACACATGCCGAGAGCTCCGGCGGCGGCTGCGAGGGCTAAATAATACCATTTGCTTTTATCGAGCCAGGCAAGGAAGGCAGCGACCAGCAGGAGGGAGAAGAAAACTACGAAGATATCGTTTCGTAAAAATCGGGAGAAATACACCAGTTCCGGCGCTACTGCAAGGAAGAGGGCGGAGGCTGCGGCGACTTTGCCAGTGAGATATCGGAGCCGGTATAACCAGTAGACGAGAGGGATCAGAGCACATCCGGCGATCGCCGGAAGGATCCTGCCGACAAAATCGGCGTCGCCGAAGACGGCGAACATGGATGCGGTGATATAGTATAAGAAGGGCCCGTGATACACCGGGTCGTACAGATAATTGCCGGTGGTCAGGAGCTGATATGAGAACCAGGCATGGATCGCCTCATCGTGATGGAAGAGTTTGAGATCCAGAAATGCGAATCGAAGAACGATCGCGAGAAGCAGGGTCGCAAAAATCACATGTTCAACACGGATGTGATTTCTGAGTGTTTGGACGGCCGGATGCATGAGTGGATAAATATGGTTGTCAAAAGAGGATAAGAATTTCTAGTGCGGTCCGGACGTTGGATCCGTCCAAACCCAGCGGAGCAAACTAATGGTTTGTAAACGCGTGTTCCCCGCAAAACCCCATACACGAATCCGACGTCCTGCCTCTTTTTTTAATGAAAACCATTAATCCTTATCTCATCTAAACAGATATACCATGGACCCCCTCTACAACCGTCTTGCATCCGCCGTGGAACAGGCGATCCGCCAGGCCGAGACGATCCTTCCGCCCGATGTGGAGGAAGCGCTGCATACTGCATACAATAAAGAAACCAACCCGACCGCACGCGGCGAGTTTGAAAATATCTTCGCCAATCTCCAGATCGCCCGGGAGAAGAACATACCCATCTGTCAGGACACCGGGATCCTCGTCATCTACCTGACCATTCCCGAAACGGTCCCGCTTTCAATGAAGCTCTATGATGCCGTAAGCGAAGGGATCCGTCTCGCAACAAAATCCGTCCCTCTCCGGCCAAACGCGGTCCATCCCCTCACCCGGAAAAATTCAGGCGACAATACCGGGATTGGGATCCCGACAATACATATAATTCCGGGAGATACACTTCGGGTCACCGTATTCCCCAAAGGAGCAGGTTCGGAAAACATGTCCCAGATCAGAATGATGCTCCCTTCCGAGATCGAAAAAATCCCGGAGTTCGTGACCTCGGTCGTCAAAGATGCGGGCTCCCGTCCGTGTCCTCCGATAGTCGTCGGGGTCGGGATCGGCGGGACCTTCGACTCGGCCGCATCCTTTGCAAAAGAGGCGCTCCTCTCGCCGATAAATCACATGACCCCCTTCGAACAGGATATCTGTGACTCGATCAATCAGCTCGGAATCGGCGTTATGGGGCTTGGCGGCGACACGACCTGTCTTGCAGTCAAAGTAAAAGAAGGGGCATGCCACACCGCTTCGCTCCCAATCGCCGTAAATATCCAGTGCTGGTGTTCAAGACGCGGCGTCGTCGAGGTGGAACTATGATCCGGCTTACGACCCCCCTTGGCGACGAGGTGCTCGATCTCCGCGCCGGCGACCGGGTCCTCCTTTCCGGGACCATCTACACCGCACGGGATGAAGCCCACCTGAAAATACGCGAAGAGGGCTTCCCCTTCGATCCGAAAGGAGCGGTGATCTATCACTGCGGCCCCGTCATTGACGAAGCGGAACATACTGTCGTCGCCGCCGGCCCGACAACATCCGCACGGATGAACGATCTCACAAAGCACATGCTGGATGCAGGTGTCCGCGGTCTGATCGGCAAAGGCGGGATGTCCGCAAACGTCCGCGAAGAACTTCGCGGAAGGGCAGTCTATTTTGCCTTCACGGGAGGATGCGCCGCCCTTGCCGCTTCGTGCATGGAGCTTGCCGGCTGTCATTATCCGGAACTCGGCATGGCAGAAGGAATCTGGGAGATCAAACTGACCGATCTTCCGGTCGTCGTCGGGATCGATGCCCACGGCGGCGATCTTTTCGTCAGATAACTCAGACGAGACCTGCCGCGACCAAAGCCAGGCAGACAAGCATGGCTAAGATCCCGCCCGAAAGCGTGGCGAGGAGATTGGTCCCGGAGTTCCCGATAAAACCCTTGTTTTCGATCAGAGCGCCGTAAAGACTGTCAAGATTCGTGCCGATGAATCCTGCCGCCGCGCCGATCAGACAGACATACCAGGGAGCCACCCCGAGGATGAATGCGAGGATGCTGATGAGGGCCGCCCCGAACAGACAGGCAAGTTCGCCTGTCAGGGTGATCCCGCCGTTTGTTCCCGGCGGGACCGGGCGCAGCGTCGTGATCATCCGCGGAGTTCCTCCGGTCACACCGATCTCGCTTGCAAGCGTGTCTGCCGTGGCCGTAGCAATTGAACCAAGAAACAGGGCAATAAAGATAACATTCCCGGTGAGCCCGTAAAGTATGGCGCCGCAGACCCCTACTCCCGCATTCGCAAATGCGTTCATATATCCGCGCCGGCCCTTTTTCCCCTCGGCAACGCCCAGAAACTCTTTTTCCGCATACCGGAACCTGGTGAACAGGGACCCGAGAATGAAAAACAGCATCACAACGAAGAACCAGTTCACGCCGGCGAAGGTGATGAGGATCACGCCGAACAAAACCGCAGTGAAGACCCCGCTCATATCGATCGTCTTCGCCCGGTAGGCAAAGTAGCCGAACGCCGCACACAAAACGACTGCAAAGGCGAGTGTCTGGTAATCAACGAAGAACTCCAGATCCTCAAACAGCGTGATGGTCATCGCGACCCCGAGAAGGCCTATCATCGACCCGTCCTCGCGGTCTTTCAAGATGCTCCTAAGCATCAAAAGAACGATCACGGCGATGATGCCCACAAGCGGCTGAAACTCGTTTGTATAGCGCATCGTCGCTAAAAGAGCCGCGGAAGAACCGATCGTGTAAAGAAACAGCGGATGACTGAAATGTCTGAAGATCTTGAGGAGATACTCCCCCCAGACGATCATCATCAGCGGTCCGATCAGCGCGGAAACGGGAACGAGCCCGGTCTGATACAAGATGGCGAGCACTCCGACGCCGATCGCAAAATACCGGCTTTTGTCCGCGAAGTAGAGAACGGCGGCAAAAGCGAGGACCACAACCCCCAAATACGGAATATAGGGGGATCCGAGCATCAGCGCTGTCACGACAAGAGCAAAAATGATTCGGCGGATCCGTGTTTCCATAGATGTTTTCATAATTTATTTTTGAAACTGATAAGATTATGTGTAGGATCGATCCGGACAAAACCCGCTTGAAAATGACTCAGATCTCGACCAGATGATACTCGCCCCGGCCAAGACCCATCTCTTCGGCATAC
>LMVO01000001.1 GCA_002287215.1 Methanocorpusculum parvum | reverse complement strand
GCCCATTTGAGGCGGCACGCAAATCTTCGATTTGCACGCATCAGCCGGAGCAGAGTCCCCGAACGCAAGAAAAATGCGATTCAAGCGAGGGCTGGAAGCCCGAAGCGGAGAGCAAATCTCTGATTTGCGAACGCGAAAATTCGCGGAGGCGTGCAAGCCGAAGGCTTGCGTGCCGCCTCAAATGAGCAAAGCTCATTTGGGCTTATTCGCGGTTAAATAATCTCATGTTTCCACACCCAGCCTTACCCTTCCTGAATTGAATCCACACCAACACAGCGTAACTCCAATGAAAAATGCTCAGAAGAGAGGCGTCTGGCCGTCACGCAGACGGATCTGACGGGCATTCATCACGATATCGCCGTCGACCGATGTGCCGATGAGAAATGGTGATGAGGGGTCATGGAGCGAACGATTGTTTTGGACGGTTTTTTGATCATAATTCGCATAACAGTAGACACATCCGTGTCCGCAGGTGTTGTAGGCTCCGATGTCGCAGTTCAGCAGACAGGAGCATGAACTGCGTGTCGATGTGCTGCCGGGATCGTGACGAAGTTTTTGACCGACGGCACGCTCCAGGACTTCGCGGGTAAGACACCCGGAACAATCAACGCCGAAGGGTGCGAGTTCGACGCCTTCTGCGCAGGATTTTATCGTTATTCCATACTCGCGGCCGATCTCACAGAAGGCTTTTCCAAGAGCAAGGCGGTCCGTTTGTTCCACTTCTTTGCCGGCAGGGAAGTTCCGTCTGGTTTTTTCATAGAGGTCGAGAAAGCTGATGACGCAGACGTCGGTGTATCCGGCAAGTTCTGCGGCCATTTTTTCAAACGAAGCGATGTGATTCTCGAGAGAATACGTTTCGGTCAGAAAAATCGGGTCATACCGCCAGCCGATCCGGCTGAGTCCGGCATGGTCTGAAAGTGTCTGAAATGAATCGATCACCTGTTTTGCCGGAGGGACGTTTGGTTCGATCTCTTTTCCGTACGGGGTGATGGTGACATACCAGAACTGACCGAATCCGTCCAGTTCGCGGAGCCGCGGAAGCATCGGTTCAGGATTTTTGGTGCAGAAGTTTATACAGTCCACGATGTCAGGATCGAGCAAATACTTCGTAACTTTACGGGGATAATACGGGTTTCGAACAAGGACATATCCTTCGCGGATCCGGTTGAAGAACCATTCGCTGAAAAAAGCGGGGATGTCTGTTCTGCTTCCGGTGTTGAGGATCATGGCGGGTTGACTATGATAGATGTTCTTTTCGGGAGGATAAAAGGGAGGTGGGAAAAGTGACGGCATCACGCAAGCGTATTTGTCAACTTGTCACCTACTTGTCGAATCGTTTGACAACAAGAATAAGCCCATATCTTCCTTGAAATTGAAAAATACCTTATATTATAATTATAATTATTTTATTTTATTATATTTTACTATTTTACCCAAAAGAGAGAGAAAGGCCCGCGGAGTCTCTTCGCCCGGCATATCCGACTCTCCCCCCTCTCCTCTTTTCACATCTTCGTCAAGTTGGTAAAATAGACAAATACCAAAATCAAATCCAGAATATACCTTCGATTGCTGAAATAAACCCGCAAACACTTGACAACCCGTTTGACAACTACGGTCTGTTTTCGGCAAGTCGGGACACAACGTTAGTCCGACAGTAATAATAAAAATCTTCTCCCAGATTGTATTAAGTAGTGTGGGGATTTATATGAGTTAACTTCGCATATTTTGATAATGTGTCAAAATATCGGATTATCATTTTGTAAAAACATACAGAGATTTAATGGAGTTGAAAGAGTGCTTTCAAGAAAGAGAATAGATGATGATGATGAAAATAAAGTGATGATGTATAAAAATATCATTGGTATGCAATATGTTTGAAATTAGTTATGATACGTGGTATAAGGTATGTGATATGTATCTCTCAAAGAGATCAGCGAACCTCTATTCTTATTTGCAATGGTTTCCCTATTCTAAACTTGAGAAGAGCGAGATATATTACATAAAAAGTGAAGATTTCTTTAATAAATATATTAATCACGGGCATTGCGTATTGTTTTCGTCAGTTATGTTTAGAACAGAGAACTACTTACAAAAAAGCGATGGTAGTTTTCGTAATGCTACATTGATCTCCCCATTATTATATCTGATATTGCAGTGTATTGGGAAAACTATAGCTGATAAATATCAATCTAAACGTCCGCCTGAAATTGAAGTATTTTATGGAGGGAATTATCAAAATATGGACTGTCATTACAAAAGACCATACTATGAGTTTTTTGCATCAATTAATCGCGAAATAACCAATTATGATTATTTCATAAAAACAGATGTTAGAAATTTTTACGACAATATTAAACTCAATACTTTGATGGCAGAAATTGATGAAAATGTTAATATCAATGAAACAATCATATCACCATCTCTACTGCACCTCTATAAAAACATCCTATCATACTGTGGTAGTGGTAAATTTCCACTTGTTGAAAACAGCGTCGCTTCCTCCTATTTATCTACAATAATTTATTTAGAACCAATAGATCGTGAACTCTACGAATATTTATCAGCGAGCCATTATCCAGAAATCACCAAAATAAAAATGTTAAGATATGTTGATGATTTGTATATTCTTATAAAATCAGATTCATCTTTACAAGAGCTCAGCAAAGTTACATTGGAAATTTTCAACAAATACGCATCCATTTTAAAAAAATATGGATTATCATTGAATACATTAAAATGCTGCCTGAAAAATTCAAATGAAATATTGGATGAACTACGAAATTCATTCTATGATGAACCGGTATTACAGGAAAAATATACTGTTCCAGAAATATTCCCGAATGGTATTGTTGATTTTTTAGAGAGATTAAATCAAAGACTTGAAGTTGAAGGTTCAATCTCTGTAAAGACGTACAATGAAATAATAGTTGAGGTATATTCAACAACGGAGATTGAATTTCAACCACAAGAAATTCTCAACTATTTTGTATATGACAATCCAGAATCTGCAAGAAGAATAGAGGCAGTAACTCTTTTGTTACATATGATAAAGAGAGATATTTGTTTTATTCATTTAGATCCAAAAAGACTTACAATTCTTATAATGCAAACTAATTCTGAAGAGGCAATCAAAAACCTGTTAACTGAATTATTTAATAGAGATAGAACAAATCGATGGAATTCTTATGATACAACTATTGCAATAAATTATCTTATTAAACGCAATGTGAAACACCAAGATTTACTGGATGTTATTAAACAAAGGGTGCCAGAATTAACTATTTACAACACAAAATTTTGTACAAAATCATTTATCTCACATTTAAGTGGGGATACAATTATTTCAAGTATCTGTAATTATATTAATACTGACGATACGGCAAATTATCTTTATCTGATGTATGTAATTGAGAAAGAAAACAAGAATTGGATGGAAGCATATGCTTACTTCATAACCTTCTTTGAACGAGTTACGGCAAATGTTGATTGCAGATTGAAAGATAAGCCAGTAGATTTCAAAAAATATTTTGCTAGAGATCAATTAATTAAGACCTTCAAAGAAATACCAGATTCAAAAGGAATACTTGAGAAAGCTATATTATTGAGAAATCAGAATCCTCTTGCTCATGCAAGTTCAGAACTTCTTGAAGACAATTCATCCTCACATAAGTTGGATAAGTCGATAGCAGAATTAATGGGATTACTTATCTCATTTATTAAACTTAAACAAAAGAATCCCATTAAGGAAGGATAATTATAACCTAACTTTGACAGGTGGCAACCTAATCCTCCGCTTCTCTTAACCTAAATCACTACCCTACCTCTCCCGAATTGGCTTGAAACTACCACCGCGGAACTCTCATTTAAAAATGTCCTGAAACTCTTTGGATTGATACGATCACATTAATACTAATTTCAGAAAAAGAAAAGAGCCTCAGGCGAGAGTTGAACTCGCGACCTCTTCCTTACCAAGGAAGCGTTTGGCCTCAATTCGAAAAAGGAGCCCGATACGGGTTTATCTGAAAAAGAAGATCCAAAAATTTTAACCCCCCCGCGGATTAAAGAGAGACCTATCATCCCGGGTTTAGATGGAGTGTCCTATCTGGATATGCCCCTAGCTAAAATCCCAGTTGAGGAACTAGAAGGCTATGGCCTTACCCTCCCCCCGGGCCGGCGTGATGTGGGTTTGGATTTTGTTATAGCCGGATATCCGGGTGTGGATATCCCGACATACTACAAAGATGAACGGGTTAGAAAGTCGTTCTTAGAGTATCTGGAAAAGAAAGGCATACACGGCGGGCGGAATGGTCGCCGGACTGCTTACGACAATGCACTTAAAAAATTGGCCCCGGTCTATGCCCCGGATGATAGGGCAAACTATGACGAGATCAACAACGGGAATTATCCCTCCCAGATGGGACACAACGCTATGGGAAAATTTTTCCATTGGTGCGTGGATGTGTTAGGATTGGTCACTTTCAACGGATACCCCATATCAGAGTGGAACAAAAACGGTTATCCCTTCGGCGGGATCAAAGACCCGGAAACGGCAATGTCCGGGCGGTTTTACGACCTTGATACGTCAGGGGTTACGGCCGCCTTATATAAATTGCCTCTTGACAGCCGGGTATTTTACGTACTCATGGCATACTCCGGCGCGCGTGCTTCACAGTTGTATAAGCTATTGGCCGGCGTGGATGAGGCCGGTGAAAGATACCCTAGAAAGGTGGCCGTCCTCAAAGCGGACCCGGCCAAAGGTATTAAACAAACAGTAATCGGTTTAGATGCCCGAAAAATGGCGATCGGCAAAAAAGCCGCGTTCTTTTACATGTTCCCCCCTGAATGTGAAGGCCTTGTCAGGAATTACACCCCTGAGGCCCCCTATGATAGGATCATGAAGGATTTAAACGATTTAACAAAATTCGAACGCATCACCGACACCGGGGAAAAAGAAGTTTGCGCCTGCAATGCGAACAGCATTAGGAAATGGGGGGCCGCGGTTCTCCTACAGTATTACGATCCACACGGCCAAAAATTACGGCCTGAGGATATTAATATCATTCAGGGAAGAGTCAGCGAAGAGGATGTGTTAATCTCAAATTACGCGCCTAAATTGGCTATGGGGGCGGCGGCATACTCTAAGGTAGTTGATGTTTTCCGGGCGGCCCTGCCTTTATCGTCATTGGACGCGCCGGATCCGAACGTGACCCCTAAGGGATCAAAGACTCCCAGCCCAACGGAGGAGGACAAAGCGACAAAGTCCCCCGCGAACAATTCCCCGATAACTCCGGAAAAACGGGATCAGATCATCGAACTGTACAAGGCCAAAACATCGGAACGTAAGATAATGGAGATCGTCGGCGTACAGAGAAACACGGTTTCAAATGTGCTCATTGCCGCGGGCCTAAAATCGGGATCCAAACGATGAACCCCTTATTTTTGCTCTACAGGCTTACATATCAGGCCAATGTGGCACATTATCACTATGGGTATAGTTGGAGACATAGTCGTTAGTCACAATCAAGTATCACTCATTATTTTATTGCATGTTTTCATCTAGCATTGTGATGTTTTAATGGACATAAGTAAGATTAATAAATCTTTCATCACATAATTGTTGTTCAAGACTCAGCATCAATAGTATGTATATATGAATGATGAAACATTTCAAACGTATAACGTGAAAATACAAGATGGGTAATAGCTATTAAAGAAGAAATACAATTTACTTACTGTGATTTCTAGCTCTGTGACACTATCTGTATTATATGTTATTAATAAGCATGTGCGCGTGATAGAGGAAACAAGTTATGATACAGAGGGAAGTCTAGCAGGGTGTTTACGTGATGAAGCGACTCTGCAATTCATTATCAATGAAGTAAATGAGATGCAGGATCCATTTGAAAAGGCCGCCTGTTTTATGTATAAGACAGCCACACGGCATCCGTTTGTTCAAGGAAACAAACGGATTGCATTTGCCATTGCCCATTCATTACTGATGATAGCCGGATGGGTGGTAATTGTTGATGGAGATACTTTGTATAATTTTGGCTTAGCCGTTGCACGTGATGAAATGACGCAAGGAGAAATTAAAGCGTGGTTCTTAAATAACGTAAAAAAAAGAGAGGGATATTATCACTGAGCAAGTAATTTTAATCCATCTTTGTGAATTTTAAGAGTTTCTTCGAAAGCTTTATCCAGTGCATCCATATCATCATAAATAATTTCATTATTGACTGCACATGGAAATTGTCTATATTCCCAATATGGGGTTAATATGCCAACTGTGCTTGCTGTAAGTACAGCCCCTGCTGATGAACCATAACTTGTTCTTGAATAATCATTTTGCCTTTGGCCGCTAATGTTTTTGGATACCATAGATAGATTCACCTCCGTGACCACTTACCACATATTTGTGTTATACTATAATGAAGATTTAGGTTGGGTTCTTTGGATATAGAAAGTTGAGAGGTGGTATAGTAGCCACTATGTGCATTTCTGCTCTCTAACGCTGCGTGTAATAATTCATAATAAACTAGGTTTACACCTACTGGTATATTCGTTATGACAGTTGCATAGGTCTCTTTTGAGAAGTCGTGCTTATTTACAATACCACATTTTTCTGCAAAAGCATCTTGTTCCATTGCAGTAGATAAAGGATCAAATGGATCGTTACACTTCATCTCTTTCTCAAAGTCAGACCAGATATTCCACATTATATTTTCGATGTCTTTGTTTGCTTTTGCAACAGGGAGACCAAGAGCGATTGCCTCCTTTTTTCCGATGGGGTATCCATGATGATAGAAAGATTTGTTGAGGGTGGAAGAAATTGATTTTATTGTATTGGGATCTTGCATATGAGTACCTAATAATTTCTCCCCCAGCGACATCGAAAGAATTGTACTTTTTCTTGCCACACCTATATCTAAAGGAGTCACTTTGTCACAAAGGAGTTCAAATGCTCGTTCTTTTTGTTCTTGGTCGGTAATACCCACTTCATTTTTTACAAACTCCATATAATGAGTTATATCATCAGCTGAAAAATGAACCGTACCATTTGGAGAATGAGACTGCATTTGCGGGTCAACGGGTCCTAAATTGGAAAATGGATGCATTATGATTTCATCTGCCCCCAAAGCTAACAGCGTTGCTCCACTAAATGCCTGATATGGAATTAATACCCCGATATGTTCAAATCGCTCACGAAGTAAACTCATAATACGCCAGACAGTAATTGGATCGCCCCCATTACTCACAATTAAAAGATCTATCTTTTTATATTTGTCTGGAATCAATTTGATCTGATTACAAAATTCTGGAATTACGTCAGCACTGATTATGCCGGCACCATTATTTTGTCTAGAACTAGTTACATAAGCGATCAGAGGACGTTTTCGTTTTTTTTCAATTTGGGAATATAAATCCAAGCGATCCTTATACATGATATGTAATCTGATTTATTTTCGTATAACTGTTTTGGAGATTTCAGCACTCCCTTTACATAATGAGTGCATATTGAATGAAAGGATTTCAATCTCTTAATTTTGTTCCATGTGTTCGCATATAGAATATTTACGGCACTTTTGTATCATAGATAAGGGTTTGTATGTCTGAAAAAAGTGAGTTTGTAGCCATGTGTAAAAAATACGGGTTAAATCCCGTGTTGCTGAAAAATGTCTTTGGTCTCTGGATCAGAGGATACAACAACGTAGAGATTTCCGACAAAACCAGGATCAACAAAAACACGGTAAACAAGTATGTTTTGAAGCTGAAGCAGTTTTCAGATGAGGATATCCAATTACTAATCTATTACTAAGATGTGTCAAATTAGTAATTGAGAGATTATACAAAACAGCAAGCCAAGTTATCTGATTATTAGTCTTAAAATATAATATTTGGATTGGTAATTGGAAAAAACCTTATTCTGTTGAGGGGCGAAGATATGAGTATGTTCTTATATCCCCGTCGGGTTCGTTACCGGGCAACTCATTATGAATTGAAAAGAGCGGCGGAATATGAGAGAAATGGATTTAAAAATTCCATCTATCCCAATCTACCAAGACTTACTATTGACGAATACGATCAACTTTAAGACCGATGTCCATATCTTTTGTGTGCTTCTTTGCGAAGGCTTCAATGAGTTTATTATTTGCTGTCTTTATCCTTCGGTAAACCTCCCTAATTTCTTTTGAATCTATCATATACGTATCCCTCTGTAACCTGTGAATACGAACGGGTGATTTCAAATTGGTGTGACGGCGGGGTTTCCACTGCCGCCCGTGTGCACCACGTGCAGATCGTTTGATACTGCGCTTTTTGTGCCATTCACCACACCTCCACCTATAATACAGCTCATATGCTGGAATTGCCGCGTAAGCGTTGTTTATCAGTTCCGGCCTGCCCCTATTCCTCGGTCCATTCCCCCATGGTCAACGTAGCTCCAGTAGCTCCGCAAATATCACTCCATGTTTCTATGTCGTCTGATTTCTGCCACTGTCGCGAAGTTTTAACCCTTATTTTACTGGAAGCTACAGGATAGATAAGATGTATCTCTCTGTTGCCTTCTTCTCAGGTAGTGAGGCACGTCGAGAGCAACCTTAGACGGGATCATTTATGCCCCGCAAAAACCTAACAACTTTGGATATTCAAGATTTCTCTTATCCATAAACTAATTACATTCCCTAGAAACAAGACCTATTATTTCATTGATGATTTTTATAATTGGATTACGTTTATTCGCGATTTCCTCATGAGTGTAGAACGTAATGTGGGCAGCACCATTTCTTTCATAGGATAAGTTCTTACATAACTCACCAATTTTCTTTCTATTATCAGAATTCATCCCCATATTTTCAATATACATAATAAAGTGTTTAACTACTTCATTATCTTTCACGGAACTCATATCGTTATCAAGATAAATCCATTGACCAAGCGCAAGAGTTTTGTCCTCAATTCCAAGAATTAATTTCAATGTTGTAGGAAGGGTATCAAAATATTTCTTTAATACCCACCTATTTTTACAATATCTTTCATCATCTCGAATTTTCGTCTTAATTGGAGCAAGCACGCTCTCGTATAGATAACGTTCGACACCTTTTCCATATTGCACAATAATCGGTCCAAAATCATATTCTTGACTATTTGATCCATTGAATGCACTAAAGAAAAGCCAATCACCGGTATGGAGAATTTGCTTTACTGCATCTGATTGTATCAAATCGAAACTGATACTGGAAGAAAGAAGAGAAGAAATATTTTCCTCCATTTTCTTATAAATCTTGGATTCAGGATCATTCGTAATCGCTTTTTTTATGTATGTAAGAGCGTTGACATAATCTGTTTTCAGAACATAATAGTTTGTAAGCCCCGATAATGCGATTGGGGATTTAGAGTTCTGAGCTAATGCTAGGTTGAACCATTTCTCTGCTTCATCTAAATCATTCTCTATGATACATATATCGCCAATTTTTGTGTAAGGAATTTCCAGCATTTCCTTTGAGATCACACATGCATCCTGATACCACCCCCTTGCCTCAGAACAAAGACCAAGTGAAAATGCTGCATCGCCAATCATCATCTCAGGACATCCTGAAAGATTCTGCTGGCGATAATTTTCCGAAAGAACGGAAAAGAACTCTCGACGAAGTTTATTGTTATCCCATCTTGCAGTTTTTTTCACTATTGCATTCATCCATTCCTGAAGGTCATCCTTTGTTGAGTATTTACTGAAATCATGTATAAAGGCAGCGATATCAGCTTTGATATTATCATTAACCTCTCCTTTAAGTTCCGTGGATATAATTGCACGTCCAATTATGCAAATTTGCTTACATTCCATCATTTTAGCGTTATCGAATGTTTTGGAATATAAGTCACATGCCTCTTCCAAAGATCCATACTCAGATAGAAAATCAGCTTTTATTTGGAATACCTTTTCATTAGGATCTATTTTAAGAATCTTATCGAACCAGGATATAGCCTCTTTAAATTGAAATGTGTTTATTGCCTGCTGAATTTTTGAATTATATTCGACCATATCTCTACAAATATCCATATCTCGAAGAGAAGTGTAATCATTTTCATCCAGATAATAATTGAGAATTTTGAGACGATCAAGTGCTTCCTCAATGTGTTGATATTGTTGTGGATCAGTCGCATCTTTTATAAATTCTGTTAAATATTCCAACTCTAATTCGAAATTACCTGTTCTTCTACATGCCGATGCAAGATTAAATACGACACCACTTGATATGATCTTAGGATATTTATGAGATTCCAGATGGATTTTTTTGATTTCTTTATTAAAATACCCAGAACCTTTACTATAATATTCCATCTCGGCACAATTTTTCCATTCAACTAATTCTTTATAGATATTATTGGGTTTATCTAATCTTTTTGTTAATCCATGGGCTACGTTGTACCATTCCAAGGCTTTTGAATAACGTTCAATTTCCCGGTAACACGTGGCTATACCTGAGGCCAAATAATACCTCGAATCACCTTTTTTATCCTTGTGACGAAAGATAAATTCCCCCAGTGTAATTGCAGGTTCATAGAAAGATGCTGCCACCATTCTATTAAGATAAATAATTAAACTCGACATACTCGGATCTAAGTTTAATATTTCTTCCAGCATATCTTGACGAAGAATAAATGGATATTCTCTATTCAGGATGGCGAGTTTCTCATCATTATCAAATTGAATAAACCATTCAAAATCTGCGATTGTAGATAGATCTGCTTCGAACTTCCACAGATACGATAGATCTTTAGAATTCTCTTTTATATGATCAAAGACAGACTTTCCAAAAATAACCCGTTCTAATTCTAATTGGAAGGGAAGATGATTGAAAATCAATTCGTGAAAGATAAAATCAGGTCTTTTCTCAGAAAAATGCCGCTGATTATATTTGTCAGAATATTTCAAATTCCGGTTGAGGAATCCTGCAATATGTATTAGTACATTCTCTGTATAACCTGCAGCTGGATCCAATAGATTTTCATTGGAAAGGACATGACCATAATATAACTCAGTCGAAAAATCTAGGATCGACTGACCTATCGCAGTAATTTCATATTCATTGTTTGGTTGTTCTTTTGCTTGTTGCAATCTGAAATTTAGATAATCTAGTTTCACCCTCTTTTCTTTTTCTAACCCATTATTATAATATTCAGCCAATTCCTTAGATGTCTTATCACGATCCAATATACTCTCAAAAGGATTTTCACCTGATTCTATTTTTTGCATAATTAACCCAAAAGTGCCTTTTGGCTTAAGACTCTCTTTTGGGATATAGGATAATTTTGCCAACTCGCCAAACAGGCTGAGGACGACATGCCGGACACGTTCCTGAATATTGGCATTCTCACGTACCTTATCTCTCACATGGAGACTAAAACCAGGGTCCCGTTTCACACGAAAGAGGAATGAATTATCTAAAGCATGCCCAATAAAAAATTCTTCTTTTTTCTCTCTGGAAACGTTCTGAATCGACTCAAGAAAATCTGTGTTGTATCGAATAAGATACGATTCCCATAAAAAATCACGAATTGGTGAGACATTATATTCCATTTTTTAAAACAAGTCCAATTTCCAAATTAGTTTATGGATGCATAAATGTTATCTTTTATACTCTCCTCCAGTTCCAAGTGTTTTGTAGTCAAAAAAAAGGGGATTTCTCCCTAAGTAGTTTACTTAGGGGAATTTTTTGCAGCGGAGCTTTGTGCCCGTTCTTTAAAATCAGAGTTCTTTCCGGTTTTGTCCGAATTTGACTGGATTCTGGATGCTGCTTCTTTGGTCATTGGTTCTTTAGACATGAATTTCTCACCCCCATTCGGTTGGTAAAATAAGATGGTAAGGACGTTGAGATAAAACAATTTTGAAACTGTTTCGTGGTATTTGAAACCATTTTACAAGATGAACTTTTTTCCGATTCATCATCCATGTGGTCTTCTTGAATACCTAAGAGAATAGATAACAGTATCTTCTCCTCCCTGAAACTGATGTTAGTTAAAAAAAGAACATAGATGATTTTTGATCTGAATTCTCAGGTACATGCCTCTTTATCCCCACCATCCCCACGTAAACCCTTCCAATCATATATTCCCCCTCTATCCAGATATTTGTCAGAATCAACTAATTTATCAACTCCTTGCTCGAGAATATCATCTAATTCATACAAAGTGATTTTTCTTCCCACATCCGATTTCACCTGCCCGTTGGGCATGATCATGAAGTATGAGCCCTCCATATCATCCACCGACTCAAACACAGGACCCACTCCCGAACCAAGGCAGATAGAGCGGTGACGTTCGGCAAACTCCCGGAACTGTGCACTGCTTACACAGAGACCAATTGAAGATGTATCGTTTTCACCGTCGATCACGAGCATCTGCATAACTTTCCAGCGGTCAGGTTTCATCATCCGGATCAAAGGATGCATATTCTCCTGCCAGGTAAGCGATGTGACCGTTGTGTTCACCTTCAGATGAATGCCAGCTTCATGAACGAGGAACGCCGCCTTCAGGGCATTTGTTACATGCTCACCTCTACCACGACCCATTGCCGCCTCAACCGTATCAAGGCATGAATCAACGGAGATAGCGATCCAGTCCACACTCCCGGCAAGCTGCGAGACCATATTTTGATTCAGATGAGAGCCATTTGTCGTAACTGAAACGGTCATTCCAAGATTCTTTGCCTCTTTACAGTAATCCGGAAGCCTTGGATGAAGAAGAGGTTCTCCTCCTGCGAAATTGATTTTTTCAATACCCGAATCGCTGAGTTTTTTCAGGAGTATTTTTCCCTCCTCAAATGAAACTTCATGTTTCCCAAGATTCTGAGCAAAACAAAAACTGCATGCATAATTGCAGCGGTTGGTGATGTGCCAGTTCACGGATTTTATGACTGATTCGGATGTCATACATTATTGTAGCCGACACGTATGCATATAGCAAACTTGAAACAGTTTCTATATATTGGAAACTATTATGATGTCCGGAATGTAACTTACCATCATGTCAAATGAACATATCCTCTTCATCAGTGCCGGAGCAAGTATCAATAAAACATATTCAATAACTGCAGAAGAACTGAAGCCGACCCATGTCATCGTGCTGGTTGAAGAAAGCATATTTCATGATAATGAGGCTGATTCTGATTTCCTTAAAGAAGAAAAGCCTAAGATCCGTCTGGCAATTGAGGGAGTAAGGCAGCAGGTTGAACTCGACGGAAGGAGGGAGTTTTCCCTTGTGCATCTCCCCAGACTGGATCAGGATATCATTCGCGGGACTATTCTCAAGATCCGTAACGATCACAAGGATGCACAGTTTTCGTTTAATGTCACGGGAGGAACGGCCCTATTTTCTACGAGCCTTTTTCTTATGGCTATCTGGCTTGGCGGCAGGGTGTGTATTACAAGAATTGAGGATCCATTCATCGAACTGAGAATCCCAAAAATGTCACTCAAAGAACTTGAGGAGAATCCGGATCTCATGAAAATTATCCGGATTCTTGGAGGTGAAAGTAAAAATAAGATTCGGGTGAGTGATAAAGATGATATGCGAAAAACGACTTCACGGATACATGATACATGGATGAGAAACAAGGAGATTCTCCGGGAACTCGACGTGATTAAATCCGTTTCCGAACGTGTGGGCAAAAATGATCAGGTGAACCAGACAAGAGATATGAAAAAACTCATAAGCTGGGATCTTGTCGAGGAAAAGAAAGAGGGAAGAGAGAGTTTGTATCGTCTGACTTCAGACGGGATATTCGCTTACAATATTTTCAAAGAGCAATAATGGTGATTGTGCCTAACAGTAATTATGCGTAATTCACTCTTGGCATTCCAGACATAAGACCGGAAGAATTCTGGGAACAGACACTTTTTGAAAAAGGGTGTTATGGATGAGAGACGGTTGCAAATCGCTATCAGTTCATCAATCCCCGGCAATCAATTTAGATCCATTCTGAGACAACCGCATTCTTTTTACAAGAATGTTACTTCCTGCGAGGTTTCGTATTTCCTGTTCTTTTACTTCGTCAAAATCTTTACCAAGATATATGCAACTTGGGTGTAAATGAACATACCTATCTTCATCTTTTGGAACATTATCATCCTGTAGTTGAGTAAATAATGATACCAGTCTCCACTCCATTTCCCTTTCCCAGCACGGAGTCTTTGTCAGAACAGTTTTCCAGACTAATGATCTATCTTCATAGGGAGTTAAAGTCTGGCTTTTATCAAAATGACTACTGGAGAATTTCGTCTCAAGCTCAATTAGGTCAGGGGTCTCAGCCATATACCGAACTGGCATCATCCCACAAATTTTTCTCGTAGGGGTATGAGGTATATTATCAAATACCGATACATCATACGCTAAACAAAACCCGGTATGATTCTCTGAATATTTTTCCCACATATAGTTTATATCATTTTTTTCGCAAAAACATGATATACCCAATTGTTTTATCTGGCATTTCCAATACTCAGTATGCTTAGCAGAAAACTTTTGCATATCGAACTTGACAATCTGAGATACTGTCTCCGTTACTCCAGGCTGATATTCTATGTTAATTTTTGCTAATGCTGTAAGCCATTCTTCAAAATCAATGATAGATAATGTTGCCAAACACTTTTGTCTGCATTCTTCACAATCTGCTATTGACAGATAACCTGATTGGTAGGAAAGAGCGGCCAACCGTGTTGCCATGTCCTTTCTCAACACGGGTAGATTGCGATATACTGGAGCAATATAGGTATCAAAATGGTCATTAAACTCATGAAATTCATTTGGTTGACTGAGTTTAATGGTTGGATCAGTTCCCTCTTTCAAACTCTCAATAAGTTTCTGAATTCCGGAGGGAGGTCTGTATTTATAAAGAAACCCCAATTTATTAGAAAGACGAGCCATTCTGCGATTTTCTCCGTCTTTCTGTCGTTGAAGATTGTTTTCTGATTCAAAATTTAGTCGAAAAAAAAGTTTAACCCACTTCGCCCTTTCTTCCAGCAATTTCTTTTCTGTCATTTCACTTTTTTAGGAATCCGGTCGCAAAGCCCCTTCAGCTCTTCAATCCGCTCGACGATGCGATGCTGCTCGGCGAGAGGCGGGAGAGGGAAGGGTTGATTGGCTACTACATCGGCACTAACACGTTCTTGTCCTGCAGTTCCAGTAAAGGTTTCCATCCCCTTGTATATGAAAAATGGGCATTTCACATACCACAAAACATATTGTAAATTTATTCCTGAAGAAAATGATCGAAGAATATGTAACTCAGTAGTTCCAGCCCCATAACCATTAATTAAATTAGCAAATATTGCTGATTTTTTATTTTGAAAGCATGGAGTGATTTTCGCAAGACAAAGATCTCCCTCACGAAAATGTGTGAACCCGGATTTCACTTCTTTCCATTTCCTAGACTCAGACGAATGATGATTGGAATATCCATCATCAATAAGCGTCATAGGTATGAAAGATACGTCAAGGTCGTCATCTAGTTTATTCCGGGGATTAAGTTCTATGATTGAACCCAACCTCACCCACTCCCAGCTTGCCGGAATCTCAAACGGCTTCTCTTCCTCGCTCACCGGTGAAAGAGGCGTACCCTTTTTGATCTTTCCCTCCTTGACCAAAGCATCCCGCTCTTTTCTGATCTGTGCAAGAAGCTCAGCCGCCGTGCCATCCTCGGCTTTTTGCGAAACAAGTTTCCCTTCGACAGCATACTGGAGGATCGACTGACGCAGAGCATCCGGAAACCCCGCCTCAAGTGCGGAAAGTTTCTGCTCTTCTCTGCCGTAAGCCTCAATGAGGGGCATGAGTTCCTCTATTCTTGCGACAATACGGTGTTGTTCTGAAAGGGGGGGGAGAGCAAACACTGCGTTTCTCCCATCTTCGGTTCCCAGTCTTGGCAAATTCATGCCAGAAGAGCATTCGTTTGCATACCCCACAAAATATGGAGACATCAGAAATGCTTGCACATATCTTGGATAGACATATTTTCCGAAGTTTAAAACAAGAATCTCTGAAGTACAATATCCTTTTTGCTCAGGAACTACAACTTTATTTAAATATGGACGTAATTTACTGTACAGAACGTCCCCAACATCAAAACGATGCTTTGTACTTAATGAATTACGCTGAGATTTGGTAATTATTTCAAGAACTTTGCCTGTTTCTTTCTCAACATCTTCCAGTTCTAAAATCCAGTCAGAATCTATGATTTTTGAAGCGTCTAAAGACACATTATTTCCATAATTGGAAATTTCACCAATTCTTACCCACTCCCAACTATCAGGAATTAAGAATGGAATCTCATCCTCGGAGATTTCTGCAAGTGGCTTACCCTTCTTGATTTTTCCCGCCTTGAGCAAAGTCTCCCGCTCCTTCTTGATCCGTTTCAGCAGAACGCTCGCCGGCTCATCGTTTGGATCTTGGGCAACAAGTTTTCCCGAAACCGCCAGCTGGAGAATGGAAGCCTTCAGCTCAGATGCCTTCATCTCTTCTCCAGCACAGAAACGATCTCAGAAAGAATCTTTGTGATCCTCTCATCAGCCTCTGCCTTCTTCGCGTGATAATTCGCTAAAAGTTCCATCGGCTCTAAAATCTCCTGAACCTCATGCGGGAACCCGCACATATCCAGATTATACTTCCCCGCCTTCAGCTCCTCTATTGGATAACACTTTGCCTTCGGGAAACCCTCGGTATCGATGATCTCTTCACGGGCATCCCACCACGAAACAGCCGGAGCAAAATGTTCCAGTTTCATCGGCTTGGTCTTCGAGAAGTTCTTGTATCCCTCCGGCATATCCAGACGGTAGAACCATGTCTCCTTTGTCGGTCCCGTCTTATCAAAAAACAAAAGATTCGTCGTGATCGACGTATACGGAGCAAACACACTGTGAGGAAGCCGGATAATCGTATGCACATTACACTCCGCAAACAACTTCTCCTTAATAGTATACTCAGCCCCCTCAGTCCCAAACATAAACCCGTCAGAAAGCACAACTCCCACACGCCCCATCTCTTTCAGCCGATACAAAATCAGCACCATAAACAAATCAGCAGTTTCTGCAGTCTGCATATCCGCCGGGAAATTACCAAGAACACTCGACGCTGTACTCCCACCATACGGAGGATTCATCACGATAACATCAAACTTGTCCTCATCCCCGTACTCACGCACGTTCTTCGACAAAGAATCACCGTGCAGAATATTCGGCTCATCCAGCCCGTGCAAAAGAAGATTCGTCACGCACAAAAGATGAGGCAGAGCCTTCCACTCACACCCGTAAATCGACGACTGAAGCTTTTCCCGGTCACCGACCGTCTTCACCTGCGGCTCAAGAGCCTTTATACTCGAAACAAGAAAACCCCCCGTCCCGCAGGCAAAATCGGCAACCTTCTCACCAAGTCTTGGAGAAACCATCTGAATAATAAAATCCGTAACCGCACGCGGCGTGTAAAACTCCCCCGCATTCCCCGCAGACTGCAGACTCTTCAACAGAGCCTCATAGATCTCATTAAACGCGTGCTGCTCCTTATAATCCCCGAAATCGACACTGTCGATCTCATTCACCACCTGGCGAAGAAGCGTCCCGTCCTTCATATAATTGGACATATCCTCCATCACCAGCTTCACGATCGCCTTCTTCATCGGCGTTTTTTCCGTGATCTCGATTTTTTTCAGAGTGGGAAACAATACAGTATTCACGAAAAAAAGAAGATCATCTCCCGTCATCGCCTTCCCGTCCTTCTTATCAACTGCCCAGTTTCTCCACCGGCATGGTTCGGGAATGATCGACTTGTATGCCGGATCCAGAAACTCCCATGCCTCTTCCCGTGAATCATACACCTTCAAAAACAACATCCATGCGATCTGCGAAAGACGCTGCGCATCCCCGTCCACCCCGGAATCCTTCCGCATAATATTCTGGAGACCCTTAATAAACGTACCTAAAGCCAAAAACTATCCCTCTGCTGCGTACAACTCTGACTTCAATTCAAATAAAGCCGACACAAATTTATCCCGGCCGCCAAACATCCGTGCGATCTGGGGCGGAGTCCCAAGGGGCATAAACTCAGCCAGACTCAAAACCCGAAGATCACCGATATCCACATCACCCTCACTCATATACTTCTCAAGCAGAATATCCAGGACCCTCCTTGCCGAACCGGAATATTTATTCAAAACACCCTTCTTCTGCACATTCTTCACCCGCTCTCGCTTCGTCAAAGGCTTTGCATCAAACGCCACGTGACAGATCAGATCAAAATCATCCATCTCAGGATGACCCGCCTTCTCCCGCAGCTTCTCCAAAAATACCCCCTCCAGCTCCAACTCCTCAGAAATAACCACACGCTTATCATGGGCAGTCCAGGTTTTCAAAAACGCGTCAAGCGTCGCAAACTTGCTCTGCACAGTCTTTCTCGTAAAATCCGTAAAGGACTCCGTCGTAAGACGCCCATCTGCTCCGTAATACTGAACCTGTTCAGAAACGATCTGAACATCCACATTGTTCACCCGGTACTTATCTCTCGGCGGACCGGGAGGATACGTCTTAGTGATTTTCGGCGTATGATCTCCCTCGGTAATGGAAAACGGCTCTCCGTCAAACGTCGGATCAGCAAACAACCTGCTGGCATCCCGGAAATCCATGATCGTAAAATACTCCTTCCCGTATTTTGGATACAGACGTGTCCCCCTCCCGATGATCTGCTTAAACTCGGTCATTGAATTGATATTCTTATCAATAACGATCAGTTTGCAGGTCTTGCAGTTGACCCCGGTTGTCATTAACTCCGACGTCGTCACAAGTGCAGGATACTTGGAATCATCATCCATAAAATATTCCAGCTGGGCTTTCCCCTCAGGATTATCTCCGGTGATCCGCATCACATACTTGTAATTCTCGGCAACCAGATCCGCGTTCGCATTGGACAGGGCCTGACGCATCCTTTCCGCATGATCGATATCCTCACAGAAAACGATCGTCTTGTCAAACCTGTCGGTATCTTTCAGATACCTGGTGATCCGATCTGCCACTTTAATCGTTCTTGCATCAAGAACGACCGTCCGGTCAAAATCACGCGAATTGTACATCTGATCCGGGATCTCCTTTCCAGACAGATCCCGCTGGCCCTGATTCGGACGCCACCCATCCAGATCCTTATCCAAATGCACTCGTAAAACACGGTAAGGAGCAAGGAATCCATCCTCGATTCCCTGTTTCAGTGAATAAATGTACAGGGGATCTCCAAAATAATCGATATTGGATACTTCCTTGGTTTCCTTCGGTGTTGCCGTCATGCCGATCTGAACCGCACCGGAAAAATACTCCAAAATCTTTCTCCAGTTGGAATCTTCCCTCGCACTTCCGCGATGACATTCATCAACAATAACTACATCAAAAAATTCCGGCGCGAACTGTTTATACGTATCATCCTCACCCTCAGGCCCGATCTGCTGCTGATAAAGGGACATAAATACCTCATAGGAACTGTCCATTTTCCTACCCGAAACTTTCACCATCACCTTATCAAACGGTTTAAAATCAGACCTTACCGTCTGATCGATCAGAACATTCCGATCAGCAAGATACAAAATACGCTTTGCGAGACCCGACTCACGAAGCCGGTGAACGATCTGGAACGCGGTAAACGTCTTTCCGGTCCCGGTCGCCATAACAAGCAGGATCCTCTTATCGATCCCGCCGGGATACACGCCGGTAGAAACTGCATCGATCGTCTTGTTGATAGCAATTCTCTGATAATATCTTGGAATGGAGCCGCCAAGTTCATAATAATATGGAGTAGTGATCTCTTTCTCCTCGGCTGGACTCAGATCTTTATCCAAAACATATCTCCTCCATAAAACTTCAGGTCCCGGAAATGCATCCAGCGACAGCTCCTTTTCAAGTCCGGTTAAACGGTCATGCTCCAAAAATCCGGAACCGTTCGACGAATAGACAAACGGCACATCGAGACATTCCGCATAGGAAAGCCCCTGCTGCATCCCGTCCCCGAGAGATAACCAGTTGTGTTTCGCCTCAATAATTGCAAGCGGCCGGTTCTTCTTATAGGATAACAGATAATCCGCAGATTTCTTTTTTCCTCGCGTAACAAAACCATCTTTCACTAAAACCATACCGTCAGTAAAAGGGTATTCCATCTGGATTTGTGTAAATTTATCCCATCCTGCTTTTTCAACTGCCGGAGTAATATAGCGCAGTTTGACATCTTCTTCAGAGATTTTTTCATGCAGAGACATAAGAGATTCACAGACAACGGAATAATAGATATAAGAAGTAACTTGTTTTTCACTCTTAATAAATATGTCCCAATATTTGTGACTTTACTACGAGAGGTTTATCGAAATCCCATGAATATTCATGTTATCTAAAATTCTCTATTCATTAATTTTTTATTCACCCATCCCCCTCACTTCGAATCTTCATATTATGAAAAGACATAGTAGATGAAACTGGCTTGTTTCACCATGGATTTTCCGGCAATTCCAACATTAATACCAGGTTTTCCAGATTTTCCAGTGGCATTCCATGTATTCCAAAACGTATGCCATCTTTTCCAACTGGTATTTCCAGGTTTTCCAGTGATTTTCCATCCATTCCAAAACACATGCCAGCTTTTCCAACTGGTAATTCCAGGTTTTCCAGTGGTTTTCCATCTATTCCATAATTGCAGATAGATAACAGATCCATGCTGTTTAATCTGCTAAGTGGTATCTCATCTTGTATCTTTTAACTTCCATCTATGCCGATATTATCCTAAAGGGATAAGTTGTCCGATAATGACGCTGAATCCTGTGTATCCATTCGTAACACCCTATTTCTAGTTGGATTCAAACAAGGTCCCCTAATGGATGCAAGTTATTTGATCAAATGATCTGATCTCCAATCCCTATCTTATTTGACCCGAAATGTCAGACGATTTCGAGTAGAACATCCAAGCATCTCCAGATTCTTGATGTTACACTTTCGGAACCCGCTCTTTATGGTCTATCACACTAACATTTGAACGCGCAGAATGTGCGCATATGTCCGGACGTGTCCGGACACTGGAAAAAGAAAACGGAAAACGAAGGAAAATGAAAAAGAAGAAAGAATCAAAGAGATTGAAGAGACGCATTCATCTGAATGTATCTCCAGAGATATATGAGTTTGTGAAGAAAAACGGCTTAAATGCGTCAAGATTCGTAGAAAACGCTCTAAAACGGCTTAAAATGGGTCTCGGAGAATCATTTGAGGTAAATTCGGCAGATTTGGTCTTAATTTCGCAAAAGAAGGAGAATACGGAAGCCTCAGGCGAGAGTTGAACTCGCGACCTCTTCCTTACCAAGGAAGCGCTATACCACTAAGCCACTGAGGCAACAAAATATTGCGATAACAACATACGACACGGAATCATTTAAAGATTATGAAACGAGGCCATTATTTTGAAACCGGAAACCGGCCCTCACACCTAAGGGCGGGGCAAAACGGTCTCACGCGCATAAATACCGGAGGATCGTTTTCGCGACGACAAAGCCTGTTGAAAACGCCGCCTGGATATTAAATCCCCCCGTATCCCCGTCGATATCCATCACTTCTCCCGCGAAAAACACCCCGGGCGCGATCTTTGACTCGCAGGTCTTCTTATTGATCTCCGCAAGCGACACGCCCCCCGCCGTGCACATCGCCGCATTGAAATCACCGAGCCGGCTGATCGTGACCGGAAACGCCGTCAGATTCTCAACGAGAGATGCCCGCATCTTCGCGGTCAGCTGACCCCCCGTCGTTCCTTCAGGAATGTCGGACACCTCCACCAGAGCGCGGGTAAGACGGTCCGGACAGGAAAGACCGGACAAAAGATTCTGCACCTGCTTTCCTCCGGACGCCGCGGTCCGCTCTTTCAAAAGAGCATCCGTTTCCCCCGGTGAGAGAGGAGTGAACGAGATCCTGAGAACATCTCCTGCCCGCATCCACCTCGAAGAATCCAGGATCACCGGACCCGAATACCCAAAACGGGTGATCAGCAGATCCCCCTCCCGGGTCATCAGCTTCTTTCCGTCCCGCCAGATGCTCACCTTCGCCGGAAGCGAGATCCCGGATAGATCCCGGAGCTGATGGTCATCGACATATACCGGCGTTAAAGACGGTTCCGGCGAAACGATCGTATGACCCAGCGATTCCGCAAGAGCATACCCATCTCCCGTCGAGCCGGTCCCCGGATACGACATACCCCCGGTCGCGATCACCACATACTTCGTCTGATATGATGCGAGAGAAGTCTGCACAGAATATCCTCCGCTGTTTGGGGTGACAGACTTCACCCCTTCCGAATAAAATATCTCCGCTCCCGCCTCATCACAGGCAGAAAGCAAAGCGTCCAGCACATCATCCGCGCAAAGCGAAACGGGAAACACCTTATCGTTCTCGTTTGTGAACACAGGGACCCCGCGATGCGAAAAGAAATCCGTCACGGCAAAGTTCGAACACGCCATCAGAGAAGGCTTCACAAAATTTCCATGATCCCCATAGTTTCCGGTGAACGTTTTCACATCGCCGGCATGCGTGAGATTACACTGACCGGAACCGGCAAGCAGAAGTTTTCTGCCCGGCAGTTTCATCTTTTCCAGGACGAGGACCTTCGCCGGGGCAAGATGGGCAGCACAAAACAGACCTGCCGGTCCCGTCCCGACAACGATCACATCATACTCACGCATATTCATTGTATGTACGTACGTCCCAAACCCTTATTATTGATCCCCTCCAACATATACGAAGCACTTAGGTGCTGACTGAAGTAAGTCCGACGTGTCTGTCTACTAAGACACTGCCTTTTTGGCTTTGGGATTACGACGAGTCAGCTGTATTATACATGCTGCTCTTTTCGTGACTTACGACCATACCTGTCAAATTACAGTATCCGCGAATACGTCGTCAGGTTGGTTCTCCGCCCGGTACGGATGGGCGGACAGTCTCTTTCGCGAGGTGATAAATTATGGCACGAATGCATGCTAGAAGAAGAGGAATTGCATCCTCTGTGAGACCATACAGAAAAGAAGTCCCTGCCTGGTCCAACTCCGATGTCAAAGAGATCGAGGGTAAAATCGTCGAGCTGCGCAAAGCAGGCCTTACCTGTGCACAGATCGGTCTCGTTCTCCGTGACAAACACGGCGTCCCCAATGTAAAACTCGCAACCGGCAAGAGAATCAATGCCATCGTCCGTGAAAACGACCTTGACACTGACATCCCCGAAGATCTGCGCAACCTGATGCACAAGGCTCTCGGCATGAGAAAACACCTTGAGCAGAACAAAAAAGACCTGCACAACAAACGTCAGCTCCAGCTGACCGAAGCAAAGGTCCGCAGACTTGTAAAGTACTATGTTGGAAGCAAACGCTTACCGCTCGGCTGGGTCTACAAGCCGGAGACTGCAGAGATCCTTCTGTCCAGATAAATCATCATAACCCATGTCACTGGAAGAAGCTGCCAAAAATATCGCCGAACGCCTTAAAGGGATGGAGTACGTGGAAATGTACTCTCATCACGACGCGGACGGCATATCCTCGGCGGCGATCATGTCCATTGCCCTAAAACGGGCGGGCATCGCTTTTCGGCTCAGGTTCTTACCTGTTCTTACGAATACCGATGTCACGAATCCGGACATCTCCCTTCTGTGTGATCTTGGGGCGTCGTGTGCCGGGCTGCCGGAGACGACAATGATCATCGATCATCACGTGCCTTACACCACCTCAAAATACCATATCAATCCGCGATTGTTCGGTGCAGACGGCGAAACGGAACTTTCCGCCGCCGGATGCGCCTATCTGGTCGCAAATGCCCTTTCAGATAACCGAGACCTTGCCGGCCTGGTTCTTTTAGGCATCATCGGGGACGGGCAGACCGTTGCCGGCATGAATGAAAAGATCATCGGCGAGGGGATAGCGAACAATCTGATAAATCCGGGAAGAGGGATACTTCTTGCCGGCAGAACACCCAAAGAGCAGATCGAGAATGCAGCCTCGCCCTATCTTCCGGGTCTTTCCGGAAACAGCGGGGAGGCTGAACAAATCGTGAAAGCCTGTTCGGCGAAAACGTCGGATGAAGCGTATCTCGGGTGTTTTTTATCAGAGATCATCGCACGGTCCAATGCATCGTATGATGCGCTGACGAATCTCTACGGCGATACCTGGGGTCTTGAGCGGGAGATCATCCAGAATGCCCACTCACTGACGATGGTCATCGATGCCTGCGGAAAAGCAGGCAGAACCGACATCGCATTCGGGCTGGCATGCGGGGATGCCTCCCTGCTGAAAGAGGCCTGGGAGATCGCTCTTTCGTTTAAGAAAAAGGTGATCCGGGCCGCAGATTCAGCCAGGCAGCTGACAACGAATGCATGGATGGTGGATTCCGTCGATACGGTGAGCGATGTCGCAGACATGTTTGCCGAGTCGGAGAACCGGCCTGTTTTCGTTCTTTGCAGAGGAGAATCATATCTGAAGGTCTCAGCCAGAGCGCCCAGGACCGCTGACGTGGATTTTGAGCAGTTCATCACGACTGCCGCAAAAACATTCGGCGGAAAAGGCGGAGGTCACAAGACCCGGGCGGGAGGAGAACTCCCCCTTGCCTCTGAGGCTGAGTTTGTCAGTTCGCTGGAGGCATTTGCATGAAGATAACAGGCGAGATCCGGTCCAGGATCCCAAGCGCAGACGAGATCGAAAAATCTCTTGCGCCGGACAATGCAGGGTTTATTGAGACGTCTTTTGAGGATGGGTATATTACGGCAAGGGTGAACGGTGAGTCGCTTCGGTCGGTTATTGCGACAGTTGATGATTATCTGATGAATCTCTCGGTTGCAGAACGGCTCGTCGAGACGATCTGCGAAGAGAATACGTTAAAAAATACTTCAGGTGAATAAACCATGGCAAGAAAAAAGCAGAGTGGCGGACGCAAAGTCGAAGGATGGAAGGCAAAGAACTGGTATAAAGTTCACGCACCGGAGTTCCTCGGCAAGCAGTTCATTGGAGAGATCATCTCTTCAAATCCGGAAAATGTTCCGGGTCGTGTATTGACGGTTAGTCTGGGCGAACTGATCCAGGACTACTCCAAACAGAATGTTCGTACATCCTTTAAGATCATGAATGTTGCAGGAGATGCAGCATACACCCAGTTCTACGGTCATGAGATGACAAAGGAGTTCGTTCGCGCAATGGTCAAGAAAAGAGCATCCCGTGTCGACAGCACCATCACGGTCAAGCCCCTTGGCAGCACCCGCGAACTTCAGGTTACGATTACCGCATTCACTATCAACCACGCAAGACTTTCCCAGGTCCAGGAGCTTCGTGCAAAGATGGTCCAGGTTGTCGAAGAGGCCGCAAAGGAGTCCGACTTCGAGTCCTTTGTTTCCGCTATGCTGAAAGGCGAACTGTCCAAGAAGATGTTTGCCGAGTGCAAGCCGATCTTCCCGGTCCGCAGGATCGAGATCATCAAGTCCGAGTCGGTCAGCTCAGCAGCAGACCGCGCAGCAGCTCTTATCCGTTAAATACGGATAATCTCTTTTTTAACACGACAGTTCTTTGTGCAGCCGGCAGACCGATTTTCGAGGAAGGGGACCTGCGGTTTTATTTTCTGAGATGATAAGTAGTATTCATGAAATATGCAGCCCGACTGTTTCTGCTGGTTCTTCTCGCAGCAGTGATCATCTCTGCCGGATGTGTGGCAAAATCCGGAACGGAAATCCCCGACATAACCGGACCATGGACCGTTGGATCCCTGACCATACACGAAAACGGGCAGGAAGGATTCATTCAGCCCGCGCTGACGACCGACGTCTTTGATGTCACCTTCCAGGAAGGAAGACTCTTTTCCGGAACATATGCCGGCACAGATTTTTACGGATCGTTCTTTTCCAAAGACGGAGCACAGTTCCTCCTGACCTCGCAGACAGCGGACGGGGAAGGAAATTCTTCTGCGGTGCAGATCGGGACCGTGGTGAATGAAAACGAGATCAGACTCGCCGGCGCTGTGTTTTCCAAGACCGGCCGATTTTTGTCAGAAGAGCAGAGTTCCGGCACGCAGTCAACAGTTCTGTTGAGAAACGGCGCAGAGGCGGCGGTAAAAACCTATCCGGAGATCGCCGGCGCCTACATGTTCGACAGCGGATCGCTGCTTTCTGCAGATTCCTTACAGACGGTTTCCGGCGGGAGCCTGGTTGTTCAGGGACAAAACGGGGCTATTTTCTACGGCATCGCCGACACGGGGAACGGGACGAAAGAAAATGGAGCCGCCGGATTCAGCGCAGTTATGTACGGGAACAAGCCGGAAAAGATTCTTTTTGTGACCGGTGATATGCGGCTCTGGTTTGGCGGGGTCTCTCCTGAAAGGATCACCGTCACCAGTACAGATGAGCGGACGGATCAGGATCATACCGGTGTAAAAACACTCACGTATCTGCGAAACGGCTCGGCGGCGGGCATCCGGCCGGATGGGCCGGATGTTGCCGGCACATGGAGCACGAAGGATCAGGAGGTCATCTCGAAGAACGGGTATGATGCCGGCCTCCCGTCGGATTTCATCATCAGGATCGGGAGCCGGAATACGAACGGGTTCATTGCAGAAACATCGTACATGGGGGTCGGTGAGGGAGAGACGGGAGGGATCGTGTCCCCTGACGGGGAGATGATCCTTTTCAGATATGAGAAGAACGGCGGGCTCTATCTTGGGATGGGATGGGCGGAGGAAAACACCCTCAGCCTCTCGGAGATCTTTACCGATGCCGGCACTGAGTATATCTCAACGATCCGGGCAGCCCGGATCTGAGCCTGTCTCCACACTTTTTTCGGTGAATGACGGGTTCCAATCGAGACTGGACACTCTGATCCCGGGACGGGGGAAGCGGATGACCAGATCGTTTTCTTCCGAATACAAAGTCATGCCGGTGAACTCGTCGGCAGAGCAGAGGAGATGCTGCTCGGGATGGGTCCCGCGTCTGATATCACACCGCATCTCGATTTTTTCTGCAGCCGAGACGACATACGAAAGTCGCTTCCCCGCCGGATGGGTTTTTGGCAGAGCGATGACCGGCAGATGATAGGTTCTGACCATCTCAAGGAGGTAGAGAGCGGGAAGGATATCCCCGCCTTCCGGTGCCGATACGATGATCAGATCACCGGGATACACACCCTGGACTATCTCTTCGGTGTCGGTCTCGATCAGAAGAGGGAATTTTTCGAAGGCTCTGGAAATTATGAGAAAAGAAGAGGTTCCACGGATGATGACCGGCCGGTCACCTCTGAATGGAACATGAAGATCACCGGTCATTCAAGTTACATCTCGGTAACGTCGTCCGACTGGCAGGTGGGGCACATCGGATGTTTGCCGATCCCCGTAAACGTCGCCCCGCAGTCATTGCATTTATACTTCTTGCCTCTGCCCTTTAAGGGGTCATTGAGGTCAACATCGACAGGTCCGCCTGCTGAACACATGATTCATTTTTGGGCGGGGGAGGTATTATGCGTGTCGGTGAAGAGGGGGAGGAATAATGAGCGGAGAAAAAAAGGAGATGATTGGAGTGATCAGCTGAGGTAGTGACTCAGCGGCTCGATCGTGATCTTGTTGGTCTTCATCGATTCGATCGCCTGGACTGCGGCCTCTGCTCCGAAGATGGTCGTGATGTAGGGGATCGAGTAGTCGATGCTTGCCCGCATGATCTGCAGGTGATCGGCCCGTGCATTTTTATCGCCGGGTGTGTTGATGAGGAGATGCACATCCAGTGCCCGGATCATATCCAGGATGTTGGGGGAACCTTCCTGGACCTTTCTGACAAGGTTCATCGGGATGTCCTGCTGGGTAAGGAACTTGACCGTGCCTTCCGTTCCATAGAGCGAGAAGCCGAGATCATGGAGTTTTCTGGCGATCGGCAGGATCTCATACTTCTGATCGTTGGTGACCGAGATGAACACGTTTCCTTTCAGCGGGAAGGTGTTGTCTGCCGCCTGACTTGCCTTGTAGAATGCTCTGCCGAAGTCGTAATCGATACCGATGACTTCACCGGTACTCTTCATCTCCGGACCGAGGATCGGATCGACACCCGGCAGTCTGGAGAAGGGAAGAAGAACTTCTTTTACTGCGACGTGCTTGATCTCTTTCTCCTCGAATCCAAGATCTGCAAGTTTCTTGCCGATCATGAGTTTTGCCGCGATCTTTGCAAGGGGGATACCGGTCGCCTTGGAGACGAACGGGACCGTACGGCTCGCACGCGGGTTTGCCTCGAGGACATAGACCGTTCCTTTGTGAAGGGCATACTGGATGTTGATCAGACCGATCACGCCAAGAGAAAGGGCGATCTTTCGCGTGTACTCTTTGACGGTCGCGATCTGCTCAGGAGTGAGGGTCTGGGTCGGGATAACACAAGCGGAGTCTCCGGAGTGGACACCGGCTTCTTCGATGTGTTCCATCACGCCGCCGATCAGAACGGTTTCGCCGTCGGAAACGGCGTCCACGTCCAGCTCGGTTGCATTATCGAGGTATCTGTCGATTAAGACCGGGTGGGTGTTGGAGACGCGGACGGCCTCTTTGATGTAGGTCTGGAGTTCAAGTTCATCGTGAACAAGTTCCATTGCACGGCCGCCGAGGACGTAGCTTGGTCTAACTAAGACCGGGTAGCCGATTTTGTTTGCGATCGCGTAGGCTTCCTTTTCCGAGTAGGCGGAACCGTTTGCCGGAGACGGGATGTTGTTGTTTTCCAGAAGGACGCTGAACCGGTTTCTGTCTTCGGCAACATCCATGTTGTCGGGGCTCGTTCCAAGGACTTTGGTCTTCAGACCGAAGAGTTTGATCTCCTCCTGGATTGGGATGGCGAGGTTGACGGAGTTCTGGCCGCCGAACTGAACCATTACGCCGTCATAATCGCCTTTTCTCAAGATGTTGACGACATCTTCGAGCTGCATGGGTTCGAAGTACAGGCGGTCCGAGGTGTCGAAGTCGGTCGAGACCGTCTCCGGGTTGTTATTTAAGATATGGACCTCGATGCCTTCTTCACGCAGGGACTTGACTGCGTGGACCGTGCAGTAATCAAACTCGATACCCTGACCGATACGGATCGCACCGGAACCAAGGATGAGGATCTTTTTCTTGTCCGACAGGGTAAGTTCGCACTCCTGCTCCCAGGTGGAGTAGTAGTAAGGCGTCTTTGCCGGGAACTCGGCCGAGCAGGTGTCGACCATCTTGTAGGTCGGCAGACCAACAAGGCTTTCGATCTTGTAGATGTTCCAGCCGGTAAGTTCGCGGATCTCGGCGTTGGAGAATCCAAACTTCTTGGAGGTCTTGACAAGCTCTTCAGTCGGGTGGTCACGGAGCTCAAGCTCGATGTCCACAACATTCTGGATCTTTTCTAAGAAGAACGGCTCGATCTGAGTGAGGTCGTAGACTTCCTTGACGGTCATTCCAAGGCGGAAGGCGTCGAAGAGGGTCGGGAATCTCTCATCGGTCGGGCGGGAGAGGATCATTCTGATCTCATTTAAGTCGGTGTGCCGGTAGATATCCGTATCAAGCGAGCGGAGAGCTTTCTTGAATCCTTCTTCAACGGTACGGCCGATCGCCATGACCTCGCCGGTGCTTTTCATCGCTGTCGTAAGGGTCCGGTCGGCGGTCTTGAACTTGTCAAACGGCCATCTGGAAACTTTGACCACGACATAATCGACAGCCGGTTCAAAGCAGGCAGGCGTGCAGCCAGTGACCGTGTTTTTGATCTCATCGAGGTGCAGGCCGATTGCGACTTTTGCAGCCACGCGGGCGATCGGGTAACCGGTCGCTTTTGAGGCAAGAGCCGATGAACGCGAGACACGCGGGTTGACTTCAATGACTCTGTAGTCGCCGTTGTTAAACGCGAACTGGATATTACATCCACCCTGAACATTGAGTGCACGGATGATCTTGATCGCTGCCCGGCGCATGATCCCGAACTCGTCAGAGGTCAGGGTCAGGATCGGCGCGACGACGACGGACTCACCGGTGTGAACACCCATCGGGTCGACGTTTTCCATACCGCAGATGATGATACAGGTGTCAGCCGCATCGCGCATGACCTCGAACTCGATCTCGTTCCAGCCTTTGACCGATTCCTCGATCAGGACCTGGTGAACACGGGACTTTGTCAGACCGTACTCAACGATCTTTTTCAGTTCATCTTTGGTGCTCGCAACGCCGCCGCCGCTTCCTCCAAGGGTGTATGCCGGGCGGATGATCGCGGGAAGACCGACTTCCGCATAGGCCTCTTCGAGCTGCTCGATTTTGGTCAAGATGAAACTTTTCGGGACCGGTTCACCGATCTCGATCATAAGTTTCTTGAAGAGATCACGGTCTTCACCATGATAGATTGCTTCGAGCGGGGTGCCGAGGATCTGGACGCCTTCAAGGGCGCCCATTTCATAGAGTTCAGCTGTAAGGTTCAGACCGGTCTGGCCGCCCATACCTGAGAGGATACCGTCCGGCTTTTCCTTTTTGATGATCTCAGCGATGATCTCTGCTTTCAGCGGTTCAACATAGACTTTGTCCGCAGTTTCAGGATCGGTCTGGATCGTCGCCGGGTTGGAGTTGACTAAGACAACTTCAATACCCTCTTCACGCACAGCTTTACATGCCTGGCTTCCTGCGTAGTCAAACTCGGCAGCCTGTCCGATCTGGATCGGTCCCGATCCGATGAGCAGGACTTTTTTAAGTGAGGTGTTTTTAGGCATCAGGGATTCCTCTGTACATGATATCGTAAATCGGTTTTTCCACGCCGTCGTAGATTCCGTCGTGCTCCGGGTGGAACTGAACACAGTACACGCCGAGGTCGTTGTTCACGAAGCCTTCGACCGTGCCGTCGTTTGCATTGATACAGTTGACCTCGCAGCCTTCCGGAAGACTGTCACCAACTACGGCGTAGCCATGTCCCTGGAAGGTTACGGCGACCGTACCGTCAGAGAATTTGACGGGCTGGCTTGCTCCTCTGTGACCAAGTCTGAGTTTTTCGACCTGACCGCCGAGCGCTGCGGCGATGATCTCGGTTCCCATGCAGATCCCGTGGACCGGGATGGTTCCAAGGATATCTTTCACGCAGGAGATTGCTTTTGGCGCGGCAAACGGGTAGCCGGGTCCGTTCGTTAAGAATAGAGCGCTCGGTTTTTCTGCCATGATCACATCAGCCGGTGTTCCGTACGGGTAGACATAGATGTCTGCACCGCGGTTTTTCAGGCTGGTAAGTATGGACTTTCTGCATCCAAGGTCAAGGACAGCAATTTTTTTGCCCTTTCCTTCGATGTGATAGGGAGCCTGACAGGTGACGCCGGAGATGAGGTCGCGGGTCTCCTGGACAGGAGCGGTCTGTGCCATACTGACGGCTTTGTATCCGTCGTCGGAACCGGTGATAAGGGCGGCACGCATGACACCCTGTTCACGCAGTTTTATCGTGAGCATCCGGGTGTCAACACCTTCGATGCCGATAAGACCGTTGTCTTCGAAGAATTCACCAAGCGTCGGCTGGTGTTTGGGATGAACGCAGAGTTCACGCACAATTGTTCCCGCAGCGTGAACTTTTTCATGCTGGAGCTGATCTTTATTTGCTCCGTAGTTTCCGACTAGCGGGTATCCGAACATCAGCAGTTGTCCGGATACGCTCGGATCACTAAGGGCTTCCATGTATCCTGTAGATACAAGGGTGACAACCAGTTCACCGGACGCGGAACCTTCGACGCCGAAGCCGGTTCCGGTGATGATCGTCCCATCTTCAAGTCCTAAGACAGCCTTCATGATTTTGTACCATATACATGTCAGCAGGATAGATAATAAGACTAATCTCTGATTAGACAATAGATATACTGTATAAAAATATTCTTACTTCAAAATATATTTATTTCATAATAAAAATATATACTAAATACTGAAAAATATATATTTACGCCGGCAGGATATCTTCATTATCCCCGGCAGTACATCATACATTCAGGCGAGACGGAAGAGAGAATACGCATCTTGCCCGGGAAAATCATACTATCATGACGATGACACACAATCCGGTGATATTTATACCCGGCATCATGGGAAGCCGGCTTTATGATCAGGAGGGCGATCTTGTCTGGGTAGAGTATTCGCTGAAACTTACAAAACTCGGCGAGATGATGAGAATACAAAACCCTCTCTTTGTAAAAAATAATGAAAAGGACCTTGCGGCTCTATCCGAGGATGAACGTGAATACGGGGCGATGGGAGCGTTTGAGTACCCTTACAAGAAAATCATCGACCGGCTCTGTGCTGAATTTCCAAAAAGAGGCGTCTACTTTTTCTCCTATGATTTCCGTCAGTCCAAAAAAGATACCGCAAAGCTGCTCGATCAGCAGATCCGCCGGACCCTGCATGCCGCCGGAGCTTCCGGAGCAGATCTTATTGCGCACAGCCTGGGAGGACTGATCGTTTCCGCCTATCTCGGGATGTTCGGCAGCGACACGGTCGGAAAGATCATGACCCTCGCAACACCCTACGAGGGCACCCCCGATATAATAAACACAGCGCTGACCGGGGAGCTGACGTATATTCCCGGAGGTTTGTTTGATGCAGTAACGAAGATCACCCGGGATGTACGGACGAGTTTTCCTTCAGGAAGCGATCTGATCCCGACGATGACGTATTTCAGCCGGCATCCGATGTATCATTATACAAAAAACATTCCGGTGAATGATGAGATGCCGGCTGAAGACAGCATACCGGACGGAGAACCGTATTATTTACCGGCAGGACAGATCAGAGATGCCGGGGTGAATGTTTACGAACCGATGACCCCAAAGGAGTATGCGATGACCCTGCAGCAGCTCTTTGGTGACGGGAACGCCCTCAGACTGGAAAATGACAGCCGGACCCTGCCGGAACTCGACCGTTCATACTTCGCTGTCGGGATAAATCACCAGACGATCAGATCACTGATATTCTCAGATGACCCAAATGAGCCGGAGATCACCCACATCATCTACGATCATGCAGGCGACGGGTGTGTTCCGACGGATTCGGCAACGATGTTCGGCCATCTCGAAAAGCTTGGAAAAGATCCGCAGGGAAACGAACGTCTGCTCAAAACAGAAGCGGAGCATGGGGCCATTGTAAATCATGACCCGGTGATCGACTGGATCATAGCAGTTCTTTCAGAAAAAACGGCTGCGCATATCAGGTCTGATCCTGTCATAACTGACAAAACGGCCTTCGTGAAACCGGCCGGCAGACAGGAGATCCTTGCCAAACTGCAGAAACTGATGACGACGATCAAAAACCAGAAAAAAACGCCGTGATTAAAAAAAAATTATTTTGCCATGATCTCCATCATGACACGACCGTAAGCCGGACGTGTAATGAGAACACCGATCAGGATACCAAGAATGCTGATGATCGCAAATCCCTTCAGAGTGGAGAGATCCATGATGATCAGCGGGAACATGGCGATTATTACAGTGGCTGCTGAAGTCATGATGATAACCAGAGCGCGCTTCAGGCGTTTGAGATAGAGGGCCTGAGACGGGACCCGGCCTTCATGCATGACCTCATCGGTGATGATGACCAGCTGATCGATACCGGTTCCAAGAACCGCTATCAGCGCCGCGATGGCCGCGATATCCAGCTGCTGGATGAAGACGGCGATCCCGAGAAGGATAACGATCTCGGCAACATTCGTGGCGATCATCGGCAGAACGATCTCCGGGGTACGGTATCTGAGATACACCATCAAAGCAACTGCCGCGAGTGCCGCGATCGCAGCTATCAGACAAATGATCTTGAAGTAGTCACCAAGCACCGCCGAAGTCGAACCGGAACCGGCGATCTCGACCTGGACTGGAAGAGCGCCTGCCCGCAGATGGATCTCAAGCTCCTGCGCCTGCTCTTTACCTTCATCCCCGTGACCGGTTCCGGCATACAGACTGTTCACCGGGCTTTTCGCGATGGATGCGGCAAGATCCGCGGAGAGCGGAGCGCTGTAGACAAGTTTTTCGTCAAGATACATGACCAGTTCGTGAGCAGCAGGGTTCGTGGTCGCACCGTACGTGATGCAGGCCTGCTGAAGTGCCTCTGCTCCGTTGTTGTCGATACCGAATGCCACACCCCAGTTGTCAGAACCAGCAGGGTTCTGGGTCGGCGTCTGGACAGAAACGACCGAGTCGCCGTACAAGACGTGCGCGGTTTCATTCCCGGTTGTAACGATACGAAGTTCGAAAAGACCCTGGGTCCCGACAAGTTCCTGAGCAGTCTGCATATCTACGCCCGCCATCTCGATACGGACATACTGGGAAACGCCGTCCATATTCGTGAGCGTATTGACCTTTACATCACTTGTGCCAAGACTGTTGACTTTGGATTCAAGGATACGTTTAATAGTATCTGCCGTATCCGTACCTACTCCCGGCTCAGAACTGACAAACGAAGCTCCGGCAGACTCGACAGCGGCCCGAAGCTCAGCATCTGTCGCCGATTTCTGAACCTCGATCTTGGTCTGGCCAATAGGAATGACAGTACAGTCAAGTGTTTTTCCCATCTTGTCTGCTACGGCCGTAACATCGGCACCCTGGCCGATCGTCACGACTTCGGACTGGAACTCCAGCTGGATCCATGAACCTCCGTCAAGGTCGAGACCGAACTGCAGGTTCGTAAAACCTTCCCGGTCTCCAAACGGAACAAAGATCGCCGCAAGAGAAAGAGCCACTAAGACAAGAACAAGAACCACGCGCGGATCACGGATCACCGCATGCCAGCCGGAGTACTCCTTCTTCTCTTTTTTCTGAGGAGAGGATGATCTTTTTGAGCTCATTGTTTTGCACCTCTGCTGTCCTTTTTAGGTTGTTTTGGTGTTGTCTGAGATTTTTCCGACCCGGATAGATACATCCGGAGAATGCCGGCATTGAAACCCCAGGTGAAAATAATATCACAGATAAGACCGATTATCAAAACGGCAGCGATGGAATAGAGCGTCGGCACCTGACCGATGAATGCAACGAGGAACATGGCAATGATTGCGGCAAGTGTCGTCGTAGTCATGATGATACCCGTGCGAAACGCGCCTTCCATTTTTTCCTCTAGTTTTCCCTGACGTTTAAGGACTTTTGTGGTCAGCAGGATATTACTGTCAACCGAGTAACCGATGAGCATCAGAAGAGCAGCCGTCGTTGCAAGGGAAAGTTCGATCCCAAGAAGGTTCATGACGGCGGCAGTAATAGTGATATCGGCAATACCGGCGCAGACGACCGTTACGGCAGGAATGACTTTTCTGAAAGCGATGAACACGACTGCTGCCATGCCGATGAAGGCAAACATGATCGCCCACAACGCCTGGGTCTGGAGCGTTGAACCGAAGTTTGCACCGATCTGGTCGATGCTTGCTTCAGGATATTTCGAAAGGGCATGATCGTTGAATGTCATCATGTCCTCGTTGGACATCGGACCAAACTTGAGATAATAGCCGCCCGAGCCGATACCTTCATCGATAGACTTCAGATCATAGCCGGCAAAGAAGGCGACGATCTCTTCTTTGGTATCATCCGTATGGATGGTAACGGCCGTCCCTCCGGCAAAATCAATTCCGGGTGTGACAGGCATACCTGTCAATGCAAACGTTATACCGACGATCAAAAGAGCGATGCCAAAAAGGACAGCAGGGATTGCCATCATACGTTTTGGATCGTACTTGTTGATGTCGTATTTGGGGAGTTTCATACTGAACTAATATTTACGTTCAATGAATATATACACGTTCATACGTAGGGAAAAAGAGGGATTAGTTTGTTTCGATGCTGCCTTTCTGTTCGAGCATGTCTTCCACGGTCGCATTCGCGTGGTGATACCGCGGACGGTTCGCAGTTTTTCCTCCGCAGGAAAGAGCTTCGACCGGGCAGAACTGCAGGCAGGCAAGGCAGCCTTCACAGGTATGCAGCCACTCTTTTTTTCCATGGGGCAGCGGCCGGATGTTGTTTACCGGGCAGATCCGCACACATATCAGGCATCCGTTGCAGGATGGGCTGACGACAAATTTTTTGTCGAAGTTATGGATGTTTCTGATGAAAGGACCATACATGAGCTTCATGACGCTGCCGATTGCCGTAAATCCTGCAAGCGAACCCTGCCGGTTTTTGATATCTTCAACGATGACAGCAACTTTTCGAAGCGCATTTTCCCGGATGGTCTTCTCAACAGACTTCTCCGGCGGCGCACTTAAGGGGATATAGTTGTCAGGCATCTGGATCCACCAGGCGGCATTGAGCATATGGCCGCTTTTTTCGCACAGCGCAGAGATCTGCTTTGTCGGAGATCCGCTTTTTCCCCCTTCGGTCACTACAGAAAAGACATAGCCTGCAGGGGAGAGATCAAGAAGCGCGAAAAAATTCACGACGATCTTGGGAAGGCCCATGGCATAAAGAGGATACACTATGCCGACATTCGCGTCAGCAGGAACGGTGATCCTCTCACCAGCGAGCATAAGTTTGGGGATGGGGACAAGTTCGGTTTCAGGGAGCCTTGAGGATATTGCTTTGGCCACGGCGAGCGAGTTGCCTGTGCCGGTAAAGTAATACAGTATTGTTTTCATGGTGATTGGCACCTCCGCTTGATTAGTTATGGAAAGTCTGTATGATTAATCCTTGCGGCCGGGTTAAACGGATTTAGCAGGAGAACACGGTGTTTGGACGCGTATGTCCGGATTTCAGATTTTTTTGGATACGAGCATTCCTTATACCAGAAATGCGGATATGATAATGGGGTGCTGATGCAGACGGATATCCGGCTGCACCGGCTGAGATCATACCCATATAACCTGATCCGGGTAATGCCGGCGGAGGGAATCGTTTTTTCGATACTTGCCCATGTGCATTATCCGGCTGCCGTCAGGGAGGACATGAAAATGGACCTGGAAGTAACCAAAGCAATAACAGAATCCTGGTTTTCTAAACTGCAGGAAAATCTGTGTTTCGATGCAGCAATTGCAGGAACAGGACCCTCAGGGCTTATTGCGGCGCTGCGGATCGCAGAAGCCGGATATAAAGTTTCGATGTTTGAGAGCAAACTTGCCCCGGGAGGGGGGATGTGGGGAGGAGCCATGATGTTTTCATCAGTTGCGATCCAAAATGAAGCAGTATATCTTCTGGACGAACTGGAGATCCCATACGAACGCTATAACGATCATCTCGTGACCTGTGATAGTGTTCTGGCAACATCAGCTCTGATCTATCATGCCGCAAAAAGAGGTGTTCTGATCCACAACGCTATGAGCGTGGAAGATGTGGTTTTTAAAGATGACAGAGTTTCGGGTGTTGTCGTGAACTGGGGGCCGGTTGTAAGGGAGGGACTTCATGTAGACCCGCTTTCCTTCCGGGCAAAGGTCGTCGTGGATGCAACCGGTCATCCCTGTATGATCACGGAAACGGCGGCAAGAAAGAACAACATCATCCTGAACACGCCTGCCGGAAAAGTCTGCGGGGAGCGTTCCTTAAATGCGGCCGAAGGTGAAGCAATGACGGTAGAAAATACCAAAATGATCTATCCCGGCCTCTATGTCTGCGGAATGGCAGCAAACGGCGTGTTTGGATCTCCGCGTATGGGGCCGGTGTTTGGAGGTATGCTTCTGTCCGGAGAAAAGGTTGCAAAACTGATCATAGAGGAGCTGAAGTGATGAGGAGTGACTTCGGACTTTATCTAATAATCACCAATCCCTTTTTGCCGTATAAGAAGATCGCCGAAACAGCAGTCAAAAATAATGTCAGATATCTGCAGCTGAGGGAAAAGGCATTATCCGACAGGGAGATCCTGCGAGCTGCAGGCGAAATTATGAGTATAACTGAGGGAACTGAAACGCGATTTGTGCTGAATGATCGGGCAGACCTTGCGTATCTCTGCGGGGCAGACGGTCTCCATCTCGGCCAGGATGATATCAGCCTGACCGATGCAAAAACGATCTGCAGGGAGAAGGTATCGGTGTTTGGACTCTCGACCCATACGCTCAGCCAGGTGGATGAAGCGATAAAACAAAAACCGGATTACATCGGTTTTGGCCCGGTCTTTACAACACCCGCGAAAGCAAAACCCGATCCGGTTACCGGAACTGAGCTGATCGCAGAGGCAGTGAAACGGGCAGGAGATGTTCCGGTTGTTGTGATCGGCGGGATCGATGGGAATAACCTCATCAGCGTTCTGGATGCAGGTGCAAAAAATGTGTGCATGGTACGGTATTTTATGAACAGTGAACAGTTAGAGAAAAGGGTAAAAGAAACGGTAAAGATCCTGAACGATTATAGATGGTGATTTTGCAAAAAATATCAAAAAAACAGTGCTGCGAGAGGGATCCGAACCCCCGACCTCGGGATTATGAGTCCCGCGCCCTAACCAGCTAGGCCACCGCAGCAAATATGCATAATAAGAATGCTGTATCTCAATATATAGATTCCGAAATGCAGGAGGGAAAATAAAATCTGATAACACACATATTTTTTGTATCCGCTCAAACCCGCCCAAACCCAAAGGTGTAATACCTCACCGATGAAACGTATCTGAGAAGAATGTCCCGACCAAAGATACTCCTAACCAATGATGACGGGATCAACTCCGGAGGCCTCTGGGCCGCATATGACGCTCTGTCTCTTATCGCTGATGTTACGGTCGTCGCTCCGGCGACCCAGCAGAGCGCAGTCGGCAGATCGATCTCGATCTTTGAACCCATCCGGATGAACGAGGTAGCGATGCATCAGACCCGGGCATACTCCGTCGAAGGAAGACCAACCGACGCCCTGCTCCTCGGTCTCTACGGACTCGGGCTCAGACCGGACCTGGTTGTCTCCGGCATCAATCTTGGCGAGAACATCTCGTTTGAATCGATCACCACCTCCGGAACGGTAGGTGCTGCAATGGAAGCGGTCAATCAGGGTGTTCCTGCCATCGCATATTCCCTTCAGATGAACGATCAGGGAAATAAATTCGCAGACCCCAGGACCCATAAGATGGATTTCACGCAGAGTAAAGAGGTCGTCACCAAATTCACCAGACATTTTCTAAAAAACGGCATGCCGGCTGAAAGCAAACTGATCAATATCAATATCCCGGCAAAGAGAATCGAAGGCTACGCAGTCACCGTACTTGGCGAACGGCTGTTTGAAACATCAGTCGAACAAAGGATCGATCCGCGAGGCAAACCCTACTACTGGATCAACGGAACTCCCATCTACATTCCGGAAGAACACTCTGACGTCACGGCGATCAGAAAAAATTACGTCTCGATCACGCCGCTTTCTATGGACAATACAGCATACAAAGCGTGCAGTGAATTGAAAAAAATGATTGCGGATATCAATTAACACATGCGGGCGACAACACTTGCCACATACCGGCCGAAATACTCGGCCTGCAAAAGATCGTGCTCGGTAAGCTGACCGTCGGCAGCCAAACCGTAATGCCCCCCGTTGTGCTCCTCATTGCTCGATTCATCGGCTATCGGATCACCCACAACGATCATTCCGTGAATCAGCATCGCCTGAACGATCGACAGGATGGCCGTCTCTTTTCCGCCGGTCCGGTCCCCGGCAGTAGTGAATGCAGCGCCGACCTTTCCAACAAGCTTTCCGCGCACAAACGTGGTTTCATCGATGAATTCCTTCAACTCCGCTGCTATCCCCCCGAAATACACCGGGGAACCCAGAATGATCCCGTCATATCTGACAAGATCACTTGCGGTCACGCGGTTGAAAGGAAGAACATCAACGTCCACACCCAAAACCTCCTTTGCTCCCTTGCCGATCGAAGCGGCAAGCTTCTTTGTTTTACCAGTCCTGCTGTAACAGGTCACAAGTATCGAGGCCATTCCTAGTAGATAGGCGTCGCAGCATTTTAAAAATAGGTTTTGTGAAAGTTATTCATACTCAGGTTCATCCTCATCGACACCATCCTTATAATACCAGAGATTGTATGAATCATAAATTCCAAGCTCGACTGCTATCTGCACTGCGAGGGTGTGCCAGCACTCCTTCCCGTAGAGCATAGCATTACAGCTACAAAACGACCCCTCGACAAAGTACTCATCGGTATTTCCAACGACCACAAAGTAATCCTGATACTTTTTTACCCGGTTTTCTCTCACGGCGTCAACTGCCTCCATCCCGCGTTTTCCATATGCATCGATGAAAGCTTTACGCACAACGTCATTGAGTGTACCCTCTTTCTTTAAAACCTGGAACGGATGGATCATTGGATGATCGATGTGAGCGGCGTATCCTCGATAAACTCCCAGCCATGGGTTTTTGCAAGCGCACGCATACCCGGTGCCTCCAAAGCATAATGGGTAGCTTCGATACAGGGGATCGGTGATTCGCGGGCAATATTATACTTTAATTCGGATGCCAGATACGCCTCGGCTCCAAGCGACACGGCTTCCAGGATCAACTCCATATCAAACGCCGATCCGCCGGCTGCTGCAAGTTTTCTGACGCCGGATACATCCCCCCAGACGCGAAGACCGCACCCGAGGATTTTGGAGATCTCGGCAAAACTTTTCGACATAGTTCCGACAACACCAATAGAGGAAGGCGTCTTGTCCATTCGCACACAGTCTGTGAGCCCTATTTCGCGTGCAAGAACATCATTGATCCCGCCGTGAACATGATCGAAGTTCGTGTGCATGGCATACAGATTGATGTTGTTCTGCAGTAACGGGCGGAGAATCTCGACATTTCTCCCGGTAATTCCATGCATCGGAGCCCAGAATGCCGGATGGTGGACTACAAGAGCGTCAAACCGCTCTGCCGCAGCACGCTCACACACATAAGGTGTGGCATCCAAAGCGCAGCCCACCTTTTCGATTTGGTCTGTGCCTTCTGCAATCAGACCGATACGGCCCGTATCAAAATCCTCTGCCAGCATCGGCGGAGCGATTTTTTCCAGAAGAGCAACGAACGCGTCTTTATCCATACTCATAATAGGATCGCAAATGTTAATTGAGTTTCTTAATCCGGAGCTTTTCCTGATCCGACTGCGCCTCTTCACTGGTCTGACGCAGACTCGAAACTGGTTTAATGGTGAGGGTATTGATATACAGCGACTGAGCATTGGCCGCCTTGCCAAAGACACGGCCGAGAATCTCGACATCCGCTCCGACACCGATCAGCGGATCGGGAAGGGCAAACCGTTTCGCAACGACCTGACCAGTCGGATCCTGGATCAGATAAGAGGGTTTGTTCATCATAAGTCCGGTGACTTTCAGCACTTTTCCTTCCATAAGAACCACGCTTCCCCGCATTGCCGGAGAGAGCTGACGCGCCCGTACAAATTTTGCCTGCGAACGGTACTGCGAAGCATCACGAAGGACCTGCTTCTCATTTGTATAGGCGACCCAGAGAGGAAAACCAATTAAGAGAGCACACAGCGGGAGACCAATATAGATATAGATAAGATCCTTGGTGGAGCCAAAGGTCATTGCACACATAACTGCAAAAAAAACGGTTGCTGCAAGAAGGAGAGGAGGCATCCTGACAGTTATTCCTTTTATTTTCATCTGAGTAAGAAATGGGAGGGGGAAGATAATGAAGATAACGACGCCGGCTTTCCAGAGCTTTGATAAACTCCTCTTACCCACTAATAATAATACACATGCCCAGGCAACAGGTAAAAATCCCGTCACTGCTCATAACCACGGTAATGGTCGGTATCTCTTCTCTTGAAGGCACGCTTTTTGCCACAGCAAAACCCTGCCCTCTCTGCGGAGGGAAACCCCAGCCGTACGATACCAAAAAAAAGCTCTACGTGATACTGAAAACACCGACAGGACGAAAAAAGATCATGGTGAATATCAGACGGTTCAAGTGCAAAAAATGCGGGAACCTCATCTACGCAGAGGAACCATTCTATCCAGACACACGGCTCGGTTCTGCGATCGTGGATATGGCAATCTCCCTTGCAAGACTCCACTCCTACTCCCACACGGCAGAGATCATGAAGGCGCTGGGAATCGAGATCGACCGCGGGTCTGTCAGAAATTATGCACTTTCCAATCTTCCGATCCCGCCGGCAAATTTTTTGTACGGAATGCAGCTGCCGAACTCATTCATCTCGCTCATGACAAAAGAGATCTCAGGGTCGAAAGGCTCGGTCTCTTCAGGCGAGATCCTGGCATCAAGCGGCTATCCGTCAGGTTACAAACCGCCCCTTGATGGAAAAAATACTTCTGCTGAGTTTCAGAAACAGAAAAAACGTAAAAATAAACAGTAGATCATGAGAGACCGGAGTTCAGACGGTCCCGTATGATCTCTCCAAAACACCGGCGATCTCACGAACAGAATATGCAGGTAACGCATCTGCAGGAATTCCAAGTGCAGAGGTAAGATCAACGCCGCCTGTGAGCGGAGCAAACGTCGAAGAACCGATGCCTCCGACAAGAAGGGGATCCGCGCCGGCGTCTTTTCTTACTTTTTCCACTGCAGTGCAGACAAGATCACGCTGGGCAGCCCAGAAGGATTCGGCTATATGAAGTGCACCTTCCTCTCCGATCTCTTCGAGATCGGCACAAACCATCCGGGCAAGCCGCCTAAGACAGGCTTCGCGTGAAACCTCTTTTCCGTCAGGCGTCGCGGATGAATATTCATCGAATCCGATGTGTCCAAGAACAAAGTGGGCGTCTCCCGAACAGGCAAAATACTCGGTGGAGAAGGGCGTCATGATCCCGCCGATCTCTGCAGAATGTGCAAGCGCGGCAACCGGTGTTCTCAGCATGCCGGTATAAACCAGGTACCCCTGCTGAAGACGGAGGGTGTCGGTCATACCGATAAGACGGGTAAATTGGGAAAAGGGAACGATATCAGCGGTTGTGCTTCCGATATCCAGCATCATTCCGTCAGGGTAGGTTCTTCGAAGAAGATCGACGGAAGCGAGCCAGTTGGCGGCTGCAAGCTGAGGACAAGCTTTCATGTGGAATTTGGCATCGGTCCCGTAGAAAACAGCATCCGGAAAAGTCTGCAGAACAGCGTCAACGATGTAGGAGATACCTTCGGATTTGGTGATAAATCCATCGGCAAGCTCACCGCTCATAACGACCGCCGCATTCTCTCTTCCGGCATACGTGCTGATGATCTCTGCCAGATCGGACTCCTTCCACAGCGGGCAGTAATGGATGTGGACTCCTGATTCATCAACGATTTTGAGGTTTGCACCTCCGACATCGATGCCGATCACTCTAGGGTAACTCCGCCGACATCATCAAATTTCGCGATTTTGCCGTTGTAGTGAACAGTTTCCGGAGGCAGACCGACCGTTGCTTTCAGCAGAACGTCGGCGATCTCCTCTTCCATGACGTGGACGATACCCAGCACACTCATGGTCGGACGGGGATTGACATCGACCACCCAGATCTTCTCACCGACGATCATGTCAAGGCCGACATACCCCTGACAGCCGAGCGTTTCGATCGCTTTTTTGGCGATCTCGATCATCTCGCCTTCGCGGGCAGGGTGGACAGGTGTTTCGCCGCCTTTGTAAACAAACCTGCCGTCATCCCCCACCTCGCAGAACTGACGGTTGATCGTCAGAAACACCGGAGGAAGGCCGCTGTAAAACCCGCAGGCTTCGCCGACAACGCGGCTTCCGATGATACTGACACTGAAATGCTCGCCTTCGAGATACTCGACAGACATCTCGCCATCTCCGGGCAACTCTCCATCCTTTGCGATACGAACACCGACCGAACCTGCGCCTTTCACCGGTTTGATCACACGTTTGCCCGAAAAGTCAGCTGAGACTTCAGCCGGAACATCGATGCCGACCTTCGCAAGAAGCTTGGCGGAGAGACGTTTGCTCGCACAAACGGCAATGGCAGTACTGTCGGAGCCGATGTTATGGGTGGCAAGCTCAAGAGTATGGGTATATTTTGCGAGATATTCATCCGGCGCAATGACAAGACCGTAATCACATTCCGGAGCCAGACGGGAGATCTCTGCATCAAAGTCCCTTCCTGACGGCATTACAATCGTATGACCACAGGCTTCGAAACTCTTTTTCAGAGCAGAAACCATAGCTTTTCCCTCCGGGGCGAGAGCCGGATCATGGACAGCGGTATATTCAGCGATGAGAACTTTCATATTATGCGTCGCGTTTTTCTACCTCGGCAATGAGGTTTTCCATGACTTGATCAACAGCATCCCAGGTGGGGTTGGTCTGACCGGGTGTTCTGACAATGAACGGTCTTCCTTCATCACCGGCTTTTCTCATCTCGATATCGATCGGGATGGCGCCAAGATACGGGACGTTGTACTGCTTCGCAGCTTTTTCTCCCCCGCCTTTTCCAAAGAGATCGACGACCTCACCGCAGTGCGGGCACACCATTCCCGACATGTTTTCGATGATACCGAGAACCGGGAGATCCATCATCTCGATGAACTTGATCGCTTTGGTGGAATCCAGAACCGCGACGTCCTGAGGAGTCGTAACGATGACAGCGCCTTCTACATTGGGAGCAAACTGCACGATATTTAATGCTTCATCGCCGGTTCCGGGCGGAAGATCGACGACGAGATAGTCAAGCTCTCCCCATTCGACATCACCAAGGAACTGCTGGATCGCGGCGGCTTTCATCGGACCGCGCCAGACAATAGGACTGTCGGTCTCATTTAAAAGAAGGGCCATGGAGATCACTTTCAAAGAACCGGTCACTTTCACCGGCATGATCTTATTGCCGATCGCCTGAAGCCGGAGATCCTCGATGCCGAGCATCTTGGCAAGGCTCGGACCATGGATATCCAGATCCATAAGGCCGGTCTGATAGCCGTGATTGGAAAGGGCATATGCAAGATTAACTGAAACCGTACTCTTTCCGACACCGCCTTTTCCTGAGAGGACAAGGATCACATGTCTTACATTGATATTGGCTTTCTTGGGTTTCTGACAGGTATCGGTCTTCTGTGAACAGCTGTCACAGTGACCATCACATCCTTCTGGCTGATCGCTCATGATTTACTCCTGAATTGTAAGTCTATATAACTTATTGCATATCTGTTGTGTGGATTACAGTATAGTCTTTTTGGATTGAGCAACCTGAGGAAAGGAAACTAGGCATACGGCATGCCTGTGAGAAGAGAGATACACAGACGGTGGATTCGGGCAGGTTTGTTCTAGGGTCTGTTCATCCATTCAGTCATCTTTCCGGCATATTTCCTTCATTTCACTCCCGCCGGACGATACAGGCCCTCTGCACTAATCTTTAGATATGAGCACCGCTAAATAATAGAGTAATAAGATTCACGGCGTGAACATTATGGACAAAAAAATCATCTATATGGATCATGCCGCTACGACCTACACAGCCAAAGAGGTCGTAGAGGCAATGATCCCCTACTTCTCTGATGAGTTCGGCAATCCGTCTTCAGTGTATTCGATCGGCCAGTCCAACAAAAAAGTTCTTGACCTGGCAAGAAAGCAGGCGGCATCTGCGATCAATGCCCAGCCTGACGAGATCTTCTTTACCAACGGCGGGACCGAATCTGACAACTGGGCTTTGAAAGGCGCGGCATTTGCCAACGAACGAAAAGGCAAACACATCATCACAACCTCCATTGAACATCATGCAGTACTTCATTCCTGCGAATGGCTCGCATCCAGAGGATTTGAGATAACCTATCTTCCGGTAGACAAGTTCGGCATGGTTTCTCCGGAGTCGGTAGAAAAAGCGATCCGTCAAGACACGATCCTCATCTCAGTCATGTACGCAAACAACGAGGTCGGAACGATCCAGCCGATTGCCGAGATCGGAAAGATCGCCAGAAAACACGGGATCTGCTTCCATACTGATGCAGTCCAGGCGGTCGGTCATGTTCCAATCGATGTGGTCTCAGAAAACATTGACCTTCTCTCACTATCCGGCCATAAATTATACGGACCAAAAGGTATTGGAGCTCTCTATATCCGGAAAGGAACACGGATCCAGAGCTTCATGCACGGCGGCGCCCAGGAAAGGAAACGCCGTGCAGGTACAGAGAATGTTCCTGGCATCGTCGGTCTTGGAGCCGCCATCGAACGGGCAGTAACCCATCTGCCCGAAGAAATGGATCGGCTCACTGACCTGAGGAACGAGCTGACCCGCGAACTTCTCAAGATACCGGCAACACACTTAAATGGTCATCCGACAAAACGTCTTCCAAACAACACGAACATCATCTTTGAGTACATCGAGGGAGAGTCGGTTCTCCTCCTCCTGAACATGAAAGGGATCTGCGCATCGACCGGAAGTGCCTGTAACTCGGCATCCCTTGAACCATCACATGTTTTAACTGCGATGGGGATCCCTCACGAAATCGCCCATGGATCGATCAGGCTGACCATTGGCGAGAGAACAACTGCAGAAGATGTAAAGATCGTGACAGCCGCACTCAAAGAAACGGTGGAAAAACTCAGAGCGATGTCCCCGCTTACCCCAAAGGAGCTGAAAAATGTACAGTGAAAAAGTAATGGATCACTTCACCAACCCGAGAAACGTCGGTGTGATCGAAAACCCAAGCGGTGTCGGCGAGGAGGGAAATCCCTCATGCGGCGACATTATGAAGATGTATCTGAAAGTCGAAAACGATATCATCATCGACGCCAAGTTTCAGACATTCGGCTGCGGTGCTGCGATTGCCTCCAGCAGTATGGCCACAGAGATGATCAAAGGCAAAACGCTGGAGGAGGCATGGACCCTCTCAAACAAAGCCGTAGCAGAAGCATTGGACGGGCTGCCCCCTAACAAAATGCACTGCTCGGTCCTTGCAGAAGAAACCATCCACAAAGCGATCAATGATTTTCTGGTAAAGTCGGGCAGGGAGCCGTGGGGCGACGGAGAATGCAGCTCCTGCGGGCATGACTGTGATACCTGTGAACTCTGAAGCACCCTTTCCCCGTGCAGTGATCTTCGATATGGACAACACCCTGCACGATCTTCGCAGGGCACGTATGTGTGCAGCAGATGCCTTGATGGCATACTGCGGGATATTCGGCGATCTGCATTTTTATTCTCTGAACAAAAACCCGCCGACCTTAATTGAAGATGCCGTCTCTCTTTATCTTGCAGACGGAGTCGAAGGAGAGTTTCAGGAGTGTACGTGGCTTTATCACACCCTGGAACTTGCCTGTATCTCTCCCTTTGAGGGAGTTGAAGAAATGCTGAGTGAGTTGAAATCAGCAGGAGTCCGTTTGGCAGTTATCTCAAATGCCGACCGGCCTGACATGGAAAAACGGATGGCTGCCCTTGGCTATGAACACTATTTTGAACTGATCGTCACACCAGAAACCTTCGGCGTGAAAAAGCCGGATCCGCTCGTCTATCAAAAGACACTGGAAGCTCTTGATGTTTTACCGGAAGAGACCATGATGATCGGAGACAAGAAAAACCGGGATGTCAGACCCCCAAGAGAGCTGGGCATCAAAGGCGTGCACGCTACCTTCGGGTCGGTGGATAAACGTGATAACATATGTGCGGTTGATTCACCGGCAGAGTTTCTTGCACTCGTAAAAAAAAGTTAGGCGATCTTGGAAAGAGCGCCGGTTTTCAGATCATAATATAATCCGTGAACATGCAGGCATCCTTTTTCTTCCGCCAGGGAAACAAGCGGATAAGATCTGAGATGTTCAAGCTGAAGCTTGATGTTTTCATACTCGATCTCTTTTTTCCGGGCTGCCTTTTCCTCCGGAGTTTTTGCCTCGCCGAGACGGGCGTCGACTCTGATCTGCGCTTCACGGGCGTTATTGATCCATTGGGGGATATAAGCATCCTTTGACATATCAACATCAAGAGCGTTGAGAGCTCCGCAGTCAGAGTGGCCGCAGATTACAATATCTTTTACTTTGAGATGCTTCACGGCATACTCTAAAACAGTTGCAAAATTCCAGTCATGGGTCGGAACGATGTTTCCTATGTTTCTGTGGGTGAAGAGTTCACCGGCACGGCAGTGGGTGATACGTTCCGGATTGACTCGGGAGTCCGAGCAGCCGATCCATAATACGGTCGGGTGCTGCTGAGTGGTCAGCTGCATGTACCGGTCTTTCTTCCGTTCGAAATCCTGTTCCTGGAAGATCTTGTTTCCTTCAATAAAACTTTCTATCATGAGTTGAACCCCGATAGAAGTTTAGTTGACTCTTCTAACTTATGAGGTTTTGGGTTTTAATCCAAAGAACTGCCGCATCTGTTGTCCCCTCTGAGTGAGCGGCAGATGGAACATAATTCAGCTGAAAGATCATCATCCGAGACGGAACCTGACCTGATGTCCCGGGCCAGTTTCGAGATGATCTCTTTTATAGGATCGTCGAAAACGATTCTGTATCCCCGTTTACCGGACAGATACTGGGATACAGCTGACGGAGCAAGAGAGAGATGGGCGGCGATCTGGATCTGAGATACGCCCAGACTCACCAGTTCAACAGCAAGAGCTGCCTGTATTGCGGGGATGATGTCCCACACGATTTCCTGACAGGGGACTTTGACCATACATACATATTCCCGCTGTGAACTATTATAGATTTCACACGAGTAAAAAAGAGATTTAGAGTTTGCGGGATAATGCAAACAATCCTGCTGCTCCAAGACCAAAAATAATACCTGCAGCCGGCAGAGGCGACGTGGTTCCGCTGTCACCTGCTAAAGCAGATGTTTCAATGACATACTGGTAGATTGCTCCGTTAGTTATATCATCGAACTTCATCGTAATGACCTGTCCTTTGGTGAGTTTAACCGTACTCCAGTCCGGAGTAGTTACTTCAGTTCCATCAACATAAACATACCATTTGTCAGTCTTGTTCGGAGATTTATGTGTGTGTCCGTCATAGGTATTCAGATTAAAGAAGTTTTGATTTCCTCCTTTATAGAATTCGACCGATGGAAGAGAATTGGCAAGGATTCCAAGAAGAGAATCTCCGGCAACACTGACTGCCGTATCTGATCCGGAAATCTGTTCAGCCGGGATATTAACGGCTTCAGTTTTGAAAACACCGTTAATGGACTGTGTTACTGGTTTTGCAGTGTTTGACACTGTAGTTTTTATCTTTACTGTGTATTCATCAGCGTCGTAGATCAACTTCACTGTATCACCGGGAGTTACGATAAGCTGGGACCAGTCGTTAACCATATCTGAGGTCTGCTCAACGCCGCCTACATAGAGCGTCCAGACTCCGCCATCTTTGTGGGTGCGACCTTCCAGAATATTTAAGTTGAACCATGTTTTGGTGCTTCCAGGTTTAAACCAGAACTCAACATCCGGGTAGGCCTGGTAAATAATACCTGCTACTGAGTTTTTTGGAACAGTAACATCAGCGGACCCTCCGTCGAAGTTTGCCATCGGGATTACAATGTCCCCACTTTCAAGAATCACAGTCTTTTCAACGGTCTCGGCACTGACTGCCGGAACAAATAAAAATGCAAAGATTACTGCAAAAGTGATCATTGCGACGAAAGATGATTTTTTCATACTATAGTTCTCCACACCCACAAATAGTCAAGCAAAGGCAAGACATGAGTATCATTAGTATTTGCCGTTTCACACACAAATAAATGTTGTTAAATAGTTAAATTAACTTAATTAACTAAGCGCTGGTTTAGAAATACTGGATGGCTGAAAAATACCACAAAGCACACCCAACCAATACCGATATTATCAGTGCAAGATAACCTGATCTTTCCATTTTAAAAGGCCGGTGAAGAGTTTTTTTTCCAGAACTCCCAAATCCTCTGCACTGCATCGCATCAGCTGTCTGCTTGGAACGCTGCATCACAGAGACGGTCATTGGTATGCCAAGAGCCATATACTGTAATCCTTTGTTTGCAGGATTTCCTTTTTCCAACTCAATGCCCCGGGATCGTTGTGCATCCATGATATTGGCCATATCAGCACTCAGCGTGGTAATGGATTTCATGGCATAACCAAGAGAAAATGCCAGGGTTTCCGGAATACCAACGGATTTCAGCCGGTGAACAAACGCGTTACTGGTTGTTGTCATAATGAATAACGTTGATACTGAAGCTATCATAAACATCCGTGCGGTCATCAGGCAGGCATAGATGATCCCCTCAAAAGAAAGACCACCGGTTACAGTAAGAAAGGTATAGGTGACCCAAGGATCAGCAGGGATCACCTGAGGAAACATCAGGTTGATGATGAAGATGAAGAGGAAAACAGGAATGAGAAAACGCAGAGAACGAACGAGAATCAGAGTCAAATGCTCCCATATGATCGGCAGATAGACAAACAACAGAAGCAGAAGCATTGCGGGCAGAGAGTTGATCAGAATGGCGATGATACTAAAATATAAAACCAGAATGATTTTTGTTCCCGGATCGAGACGGTGAAAAATGGTATCCCTATCAACATACCGGATCATCTTTTTTGAGAACTTCATCTGAGAACCCCTGTGTCGTGTATGACCCGGCCGCCGGAAAGACTGATGATTCGGTCAGCACATAGATCCGCAAAACCGCGGTCATGTGTCGCAACTATAACGGTTTTTCCAAGATCCCGTTCTTTTTGCAGAATAGAGGCCAGTATCTGTTTGGATGATGCGTCAAGTCCAAGGGTTGGCTCATCTAAAATCATTACGGATGTATCCATCATGAGTAAGGTCGAGATAGCAATCCTCTGTTTTTCGCCAACAGATGCTTTAAGAGGAGATGATTTTTCGCCAAGCGAAAGAAGACCTAAATCATCAAGAATACTGCGGGCCCGACATCTGGAAGGTCCAAGCGGATATCCGCGAATACGGGGTGTACAGAGTAATTCATCAAGAATCGTCTCTTCAAAAAGCTGATAATCAGCATGCTGGAAACAAATGCCGACACTTGACGAGATCTCCGCCACGGTTTTGTCACGAATATTTTCTCCATGAACAAACACCTCTCCTGAATCCGGGCGAAGGATCCCATTCGCATGCCGGATCAATGTGCTTTTTCCAGAACCGTTCTCTCCCATCAGAACAGAGATCATACCTGAATGAAAAGAGAGAGTGAGATCGGACAAAACCAATCGGTCGGATTCTCCATACGCGAAATTTACCTGAGAGAGGGAGAGAGAATTATCAGATGTACATGATACAGCTGGGCAACGTACGACAGCAGGATTGCCGGATGCCGGGTCTCCAAAATGGATGTATCGGGTCGGAAAATCTTCCAGACAATTTGTTCGGTGTTCTGCGATGATGATAGTAAGCCCAAGCAGTTCATTCAGATTTTTCAACACTTCGATGAGTGTTTTGACTGCTCCTTCATCAAGCCCGGATAACGGCTCATCGAGAAGAAGGATCTCAGGCCGCATAACCAGGACCGAGGCGATAGCGACCCGCTGACGCTCTCCCCATGAAAGAGTGTCCATCATTCTGCCACGAAGATGAGTTATACGTAATAATTCAATGACTTCTTCGATCCTCCTCTGCATTTCCTGAGGCGAGACACCATGTTGTTCAAGACCATAGGCAATTTCACTTTCGACATCTGCACAGAATAACTGATAATCAGGATCCTGAAATACCATGCCAACATGAGAGGCAAGCTGCGATATACCGGAGTTACGAGTATCAATACCTGCGATATTGACGGTACCTTCCATCTTTCCAGATTCTGAATGCGGAATCAAACCATTCAGACAGCGTAAAAACGTTGATTTCCCGGAACCGGAATCTCCGGTGAGAAGAATTCGTTCACCTGCATATACCGTGAGATTCAGATCATGAAAAGGAGCGGGACGTCTCCCTCCAGGCTGACGGGGATAGATGTATGTGAGATTGTTCACCTCAATTATAGGCGTCTTTGTCATCCTCAGTAATCACTCCTGCACGCCTCAGACGAGACAATATCAGGACGGCAAGAATTCCGCCGATACCGCCGAATATCAGATGGGTTGTTGCTGAAACGGTAATCCCAACCAGAATAAATGTTGCCTGAACACCAAACAGCATCTGAACAGCGTAATTTACCAGCATCTTTGTAAAATTTCCAACAGCTCCGACAATACATCCTACTATAGGATTACTGAAACGGTAGAAGAAGAGCATAGAAGTCAAATCAACAGAAAGACCCATGGCAAGATACTTGAAGATATCAAGGACATGCAAAGCGCCTACGCCAAAAAATGAGGCGAGGATCCCTGATATAAAGCCCATGTACAATCCAGCCCCGGGTTTTCGTACAATTCCCACACCGATAATGAGGGGAAGGACCCATACCAGACCTGAGCTTCCGGGTACATGGATAGGGATCTTGAAAACCAGACGCAAAACAAAAATAAGGGCGCCGAGAAGCGAGAGCAAAGCGATCTCATGAAGCTGAAAATATGGTTTCATTCAGACCTCCCGTGGAACAAAGCTGCTCGTAAATGTAAACAAAAAGTCATCAGTCTGCGGAGAATTAACTGCAAGCATGAGGATAAGTCTCCGGACTGTATCTCCTCCGGTGTGAGTGATATAGAACGTCCCGTTCAATTCAGAGGTAGTAGTAACCTGACCCCTGGGCATGTCAGGATCCAGGGTGAAGTGGAGAGCGGAAAGGCCGTTCAACTCATCTTTTGGAAATGGAAAGGCAAAGGGAACACCAATCTCCATATCGCCGTCGGGAGAGTAATACAGATTCGCAGCAGAGATTATCATTGGCAGTTCTTCAGAGTAATCGGTGAGAGTGGGAAGAATACCTGACTGTGGTGAAGCGATTACCCGGTAGCCGGATGCAGGTGAATGGAACTGGTGGGTAGTCCAGGTCTGACCGGAATCATAACGAAGGCCATATACTTGAAACACGGCAGTTCCCGTGAGATTTTCAAATATGTAATCAATTTTGACTGAGCCGGGGCGGACGAAAAAAGGATTGCCGTTTACGGGAGTCTCATTCACTACGGCAAACAAAACGATCCAGTCTTCAGCATCATACAGACCTGATTCTGCATAAATGGGGATCGGGAGATACCCCGGACGATAATTTACCGGCCCATACGTAAAATCGTCAGCAGTAAGATTTTGTTTGGAAGAGGTGACAACGTCCGGAAGATCAGATTCATATGTGGCGAATGAAGACTCGGCTATGGCAAATCCGGCAATAATAATCCCAAAAATGCTGAGAGTAATCAGAATCCTTTTCTGGACGGGACCCATAGTTATCCCCGTTTAATCGGCAGGATTTTCCCGGCCTCCCTTCTGACGAGAAGGGTTACTTTCCCTCCGATCGGGCACGGTTTTACGGATTTGCCTTCCTGTTCCATAATAAGACCGGTTGTAAGTATTTCCCCGTCGATCGTCTGCACACAGTCCACGCCGGCGGCAAGAACCTGTTCTACGGTAACAGGACCAGTCAGATCTCGGATGTTTCCGATCAGAAGATACCGGCCGTCACTATTCATCGCTGCAAGTCCGAGTCCGGCAAGTGATCCGATAACCCCATCCTCTGTTCCGCCAAGACCTTTGAGCCTGATACCAAGATTATGTGCAAGGGTTCTCGCAATATTCTGGTTGAGAACGGTGATCTGGGCATCCCGGCCGTAAGCGATCAACGCAGGATGTATCTGTCGTTCCTCTGCAACCGCAAGACCCGGATCACTCCCCGGAATAAAATCACTGAGCATTATCTCTTCGGTGAGTGCAAAAAGTTCATCCGCGATCTCCGGACCATCTGCATCGACGTGAAGGACAGCACAACTATTGTGCGAGGTGAAAGGAATGGACTCATGGACGTAGAGCTGATGACGGGTCACTCCTTTTACCGGCCATTTTTTCGAAATGACAGCGGCAGCCGCCCGGGCAAGTCTGCCGGTTCCTCTCGACTCGAGGCTGTCAGTATCATCCATTCCAACATAGATTGTCATAAGTGATTGTTATGTCTGTTTTTCAATTGTTATAATCATATGATATATACTTCTCAACTTCGTTAATTATTTTTTCAGCCCATTGTTTTTCGATCTCTCTATGAGAAAATCCGGCATCACGACATCTTAGTAGAAGATCTGCTGCACGGGGAGAGATATCCCGGGACAGAAGCTCATCCGTTGTAACTTCCCTATCTCCAGTAAGGAAATACCTAAGGGATTTGCCGGCATATGCTGAGGCATCCTGATACAATCCTTTTTCAAAGGCTGCCTTCGCACACAACAAATACTCGTCTGCAAGAGAGATGTTACTCGCACCATCTATTTTCGGAGAAGAAGGAAGAGAGATGACAGAGAGCCGGCGCCTGTTCCAGTAGAATAAGATGAGAATCCCTGTTGTAAGGAGGAGAGCGATAATCATCCAGGGTGAGAATAAGTCCGTTTCAAAACTCGTTTCTACCGAGGTCACACCTCCGTTGTTCAGATGTGCAGTGATCTCAGCGGCCTTACCCTCGGGATTCTCCAGATGCACGACAATTACGACATCCCCGTCGTGAACATCACTCATTGTCCCTGTATGAAGATACCCTTCAGCATTTACTTCGGAGACGGCGGAAAGGTAGCGTGTATCTTTCTTCAAAATCAGGGGAATGCCTGCTGGAGCATCTGTTAAAGATGAGGCGGAAAAGAGGGGGCCTGAAACATTTCCGGCTATCTCTGCCTCATTGCCGTTTGCATTTCTATAACCAATAGAGAAAGTACCCGCATCGGATGCCGATGAAGTTACAAAAGTTTTAGAGACCAGGAACCCATAACTCGTGATCGATTCTTCCAAAAAAGTAAACTCCGGAAGTGTTCGCAGATGTGAAGTAAATTCTTCGTCATGATTCTCCGTCAGGTTAAGAGAAAGATCAGGAAGCTGATCTGCTGAATTCGAAATCACAGAACCTGCGATCTGGGAAGAAGGGTCCGCTGCCGTACCGCTTCCGGAGGATACCGACGGTTTTACAACATGAATGGATTCAGCACTTCTTATCGGTGAAAGCTGACCCGTTATCGGACCTGTTCTGATTGTAACCGGAGGTAATGTTACATCACGCATGGTCCCCGAGGCATCAGTGTAGGTAAATACCAGATTCACGACCAGCTCATCCCCTTCAGAAATTGCAGGGATATTCACCGGAAAAGAAGACGCGTCAGAAAACACCGTTCTGTCCGTTATTCGCGACTCGCGAAAAACTGAGGTCCCGGAAATTCTGATTTCATTGATGGTCAGTTTACCCTGTATATCGGATCCCGTGTTCTGGTCGACCCCTAACTTTAGAGATATTGACTCGCCCGGATCAACGGAAAACTCCTGAGACGGGCAAGTAAAAATAATCTCAGCCGCCGCCGGTACGATGAACAGAGAGAGAACTAAAAGGAGGAGGAGAAATCTGCACCTCATGGAATCACCCGTCTGCCGCCGTATCTGAGATATGCCTCAAGCAAAAGCAAAATGAGTATGATCCAGAAGAACCAGGACTGGATACTGGTTTCCTCAGCCTCTCTTGCAATGGAACTTCCAATCGTATTCTGAATCTGCATCAGGGTCGTCTCATTAACCGAACGGAAATACTCCCCCCCGGTTATTTCAGCAATTGATCTGAGCGCTGCTTCGTCAAGAGAGGCATACTGCAGAACTCCCTCGGTGGATACTTCCACCGGGGAATCACTTCCGATGCCGATCGTGTAAACAACAACCCCGGAATTTTTTGCAAACATAGCTGCATTTTCGGGAGTGATCATGCCGGTGTTCGACACTCCGTCGGAAAGCAGAACAACGATGTATGTTCCGGCTGGGATTGCCGTCACCATATCAACAGCAAGAGTCAATCCATCTCCCAGAGCAGTCTTACCTGTCTTTACCGAGACCTGATCAAGTCGTGAAAGCACGCGATTTTTATCCGAACTCAGGTATGCTGCGCTCGATGCACCTGACTCGAAAATTACTACTCCCGCATTGTCTGATTCACTTAAAGAATTTATAAGAATTTTTGCAGAGCTTTTTGCCGCTTCAAGCCGGGTAGGTACGTAGTCAGCTGCCGTCATACTTGCAGAAACATCAAGGGCGAGAACCAGATTCACATTCTCCGAGGAGGAGACAAGGGGTATGTGAGGATCGGCAACCCCGATGATGGCACAACCCAGTATCAAAAGAAAAACGAGAAACAGTAGTCTCTCCCGTTTTTTCAGATCGTTATGTTGAGTCTCATCCAAAAAAACATGGGAAGAAAACGTTATGGATTTTCGTTTCTTTTCAGCAGCCGCTTTATGATACCAATACCAAAGAAGTGGCAATATGAAAAGGAAGAGCAGATAAAGCGGATAAGAAAAACCCGGCATCAGACACCCCGGGAAAATAGTTTCTGCAGCGACTGGATACAACTTCCGTCTGTAGATAACGAAACATACTGGGCACCCGAAGAGAGAAAGATGCTATAACATTTGTTCTCTGCATCTTTTGCGGCAGCAGAAAACCGTTCTCGAACCTCCTGACTTGATGTATTGATCAGATATTGTCTGCCTGATTCTGGGTCTTCGAGAATGATCCTGCCAACATCAGGCAGAGTAAATTCACCAGGATCGGTGATCCGAAGGGCTGATAAGCGATGTCTCTTTCCAAGAAGCTGAAGGCCGGATGCAAAGTGAGTATCCTGAAAATCCGATATCAGAATAATCGATGAGGATTTTTGGATGCGGGATGCAAGTTCACAGCAGGCATTCTGGATAGAGGTCCCGGAATTCTTTGCATCAGTTTCTGCAAGAGTGGTAAGAAGAAGATGCAGATGAGACGTGCCGGATCCTGCCGGGATGAACTTTTCTACTGTGGAGGTAAACAGACATAAACCCAGAGGGATATGCTCTTTTTCAGCCGAAAGGAGAATGGATGCAGCGGCAATTTTTGCCGTCATGAGTTTGCTTGTTCCTGATCCAAAATGTCCGGAAGCTGAGAGGTCGACAGCGATGTAAAGATTTAGGTCAGGTTCCTCAGCATGAACCCTTACATGCGGAATCCCTGTTCGTGCAGTGACATTTTTGTCAATGGCCCTCACATCATCTCCACTCAGGTATTCGCGTAATTCAGAAAACTCCGTTCCAAGTCCTACTCTGCGGGAGATATACGATCCCTGCATTCCCTGCGGTCTTTGAAAACGGGCGGCAACGGGGCGGGATTTTTCCAGGAGTTCGAACAGACGCTGATTCATGGGATGGAAACGGTGGTCAAAATATCCTTTATTACGGTGTCAGGCGTAATTCCGTCAAGTTGTGCCTCAAAACTGAGCCGGATTCTGTGCCTGAGGACCTCCATTGAAACGTGGATCACATCTTCAGGAATAACATAATCTCTGCCGTTTAGAAGAGCGTGGGCTTTTGAACACATCAAAAGACCAATTGAGGCACGGGGTGAGGCACCAATCGTTATGACAGGTGAGGCAGTCCTCGTTGCCCCAACAATTTCCGCAATGTAATGGTGAATTTTTGCATTGGCATGGATCTTTCTAACGGAATTTTGCAGAGCAAGGATCTTCTCTATTGAAAGAACAGGCTCCGCTTGCGGTACTCTCTCGCCGCAGAATCGTTCCATAATCACAATTTCATCATCTATCGAAGGGAGGGTCATGACTATTTTTGTCATGAATCGATCTGTTTCAGCTTCAGGGAGAGGATAGGTCCCCTCCGACTCAAGAGGATTTTCTGTAGCGATAACAAAAAACGGTGAAGGGAGGGGATAGGTAGTCCCCTGGATCGTGACCTGATGTTCCTGCATCGCTTCAAGAAGAGCAGACTGGACTTTGGGAGGGGCACGGTTGATCTCATCCGCCAAAATAATCTGATGAAATACCGGGCCGAAGACCGTGGAAAACTCATTTGATTTTAGGTTGAATACAACTGTTCCGGTGATGTCCGAGGGAAGAAGATCAGGAGTGAACTGGATCCGGGAAAAACTGCTATTGATCGATGCCGCAAGTGAACGCGCAAGCAGAGTTTTTGCGACACCCGGAACACCCTCAAGTAAGACATTCCCTCCTGCTATAAGAGTGATCACTGTTTTTTCAAGAGCGTTTTCCTGTCCAACGATCAGTTTCTGTAACTGAAATTTCAGATCCGCAATGTCCTGTGAGATGCTTTTATCCACGCTGTCGTTCTCCTCTTCTAATGTGTGTACTATTTGTTATGAAGATTATATGATATATCTGTTGAACAATTAATTATTATAAGTTAACATGATTCAAAATCTATATGCCGATACAGGATATAATTACTAGTACATTATGACCGGTAATTCACATCTCGGAAAGATTATCCTGACCGCAATCCTGATGATTTTTCTTTTCTCAGTTGGTACAGGATCAGCAGCATTTGCAGAGAATGGACCCTTCCCAGGGATGGAAGACATCACCCTGAAAATATCAAATGATGTCAGATTCAATAATGCCGGAGATAACACGTATTATCTCCCCATAAGCCTCGGAACAGAAGGGATGCATATCTCGGAGAGATACCAAAAGAGCGCTTCCAATCCTGCAGTAATTATTGAAAATCGATCCGGAACATTCTATGTCTATGAAACAGGCGGAGCAGGGTACATCGATGATGTAGTTTTGATGGTCGGCGTTGCTGGAAACATCACCGATGAATTCAAAATAAAGATCACCTCCGGCGGATATGTATGGGAACCGGTTTCCCAAAGTACGTTCAGATCTCTGGATTTTGGGTCCAGAGGTACATATAAGACGGCTGCGATATCTGAGTGGTTTGATAAATCTGATCTTCTCTATGGCCCCGTATCTCTCAGACCTGCAGATGCAGCAGGGTTTACTTTCTACCCAACACAAAGTGAGAATGAAACATTTTACGTAATGCTTGTCGACCTTCATGTTGGAACATGCACTGTACCCAATGGAAATCTGATACATAATGGGTGTGCCGAGATCGATTACGAGATCGCCGGACTCACGGGTCAGGTCACATTTATTCCATATGGATATCGGGATGAACCCAAGAATGATCCTAAACAGGTTCTTGGATGGACTGCAGCAGAGACAGAAGGAATTACTGTAAATGTTGTTGACCTGCCCGGTCCGGAAACGACGCAGTCACCGCTCAGTGTATTCCCAATCATTGCCGGGATTCTTGGCTCAGTGTATTTTGTTGTCAGGAAATACTAATATCAGGAATTTATGCGTCACATGAATTATTTAGAGAGGGTTTTGTGTGTCGCTCTCCTGTTGATCATAGTAGGATGCTGGCATGCAGCCGCGGCAGATACCGCAGGTGAGATCCTGCCATCCTACAAACAGGTGGAGATCTCAACAACCGACGGGACGATATACGCGGTCAGATTTGATGACGAGGGAGGACTGAATTCATTACATCTTACTACAATCCCGGAGGAACCCTATGGCCAGGTGACGACAACGAACCGCCAGGCGGGCACAGTATATGTTTCCTATACCGGAGGCAGGGGATTTAATGATCGAATTATTCTGATGATCGCTGTGAATGGAACAATTTCCGATGATTTTGCCCTGCATCTCACATCCAGCGGTTATCAGTGGAATCCCACGCCGATCGTAAATATCGGTCCGACTTACGAGGAACTGACTTATACCGAGTCTGCATCAGGGACTATATTAACTGCGACGGATTTCAGGTATGCTTCACAGACCTGGAAACCGGCAGGAATAGAAAACTATCCAATCTACTACGGACAGGACACGACAAATCCTTCGAATGGATTTGCCATACTATTTTTCGATACGAAAGCAGGAACTCTAGGGATAAACAGCGGACTTACCGGTCTGCGTGATCATGGAGCTGTCAAAATTGAGTATGAATTTAAGAATCTCAGCGGCATCGCGGTCTTCAACGCTTATGCGTGGTGTAATCAGTCAAATGAGGGAGAGGGTATTTCCTGGACAAACCGTGTTGCCGACGATGGAACAGGGGGTGCCAGCGGTTATGCAGTTTTAGGGAGCGGTCTTTCACCGGATTCCGGCGAGTTTACTACCACCGTCTCATCACCAGGATATTCAGGAACAGAGGGGGGCGAAAACCGGAAAAATTCTACAAAAACCCCAATCGATATTTTTGGGATTGGAGCAGGTATCTGTAGTGCCTGGCTCCTTTTCAGAAAAAGAAGACGGGCGGCTGAGGCATAAATGCTTGGAGACTATATCATGACGAACTTATTATGCCGTCTAACGACATATGCTATAAGGATATGCGGATCATCAATATTATAGGCCATTCCAACTCAGGAAAGACAACCCTGATCACCAGGCTCATCCCTCTCCTCTCCGAAGTTGGGAGCGTAGCAACAATAAAACATATGGGGCATCACTCGTGGAAACTGCCGGAAGGAAAGGATACCACGGTCCACTTTGAGACAGGGGCACAGATTTCTGCGGGAATAGATCTGGAAAAAACTGTGCTGAGTATGAGAACCACAGACTTACGCGACATCCTGGATTTCTACGCGTGGAAAGGATATGATTATGCTGTGATCGAAGGATTTAAACTGGAATCATTTTCCACAGTGGTCTTAGGGGACATCGAGGGGAAAAATGTTATTCTTCGCGAAGCATCCGCTGAAGAGATTTTTGCAAAACGTGATCTCTTTGATGTTTACGTTCCAAAGAAGATATACGAAAGATAAAAGATTTTGGCCGGAAAATATCCGACCAATATCCATATGAAATTAATTTTTTAGAGAGAACTCAGAAGTTTCATCGCGCTGTTCTCCTTCGATCATCTTAAACAATCCTGGTTTTGTCTTGGGTATCAGACAGAGAGGACATTTCCAGTAATCGGGTATATCTGCATACTTTGTGCCGGGGGCAATGTTGTGAGCCGGATCACCTTTCTCTTCGTCATAGATCCAGCCGCAATAAATACAATACCACTTTGCCATTTATTATAATTTTGCGGAGCAAAGATATGAACCTGACTTTTAGGTTACTCTTTGGGAGAGTGATGTTTTTTGCCGGAGAAACAGCCAAGCATGCATGCCTGTACCTTGATGTCATGAACATTGCAGTAATTCCCGATCATTGTAATCGGAATAGCATATTTTTCACTCATTTCATGCGCTTTTGCACAAGTGATCTCGGTACTGATACCTTCTTTCTCAAACGCGTCTTTGACTTTTTCGGATGTCATATGCTTTAATTAGAACGGTCAAAAAGAAAAGAGTATGGAATCAGATCATTCCGTGTCGGAAATGAGCCGTTTGTTTTCAATTGCAACAAAGGAAGAAGAATCGGCTTTTTTCAGAACAAATGCTTTGAACTCGTCAAATCCCTCTTCCTCGATCTGTGCTCTGAAACGGGAACCCGATCTCGCGTATCGGCGGATCCATTCAATGATCCCATCAATAACTACCATCAGCTCCTCTTCAGATGAGACTGAAACAAGATACCTGCCAACATGCGGGGTCCTTCCATGACTGCCGCCAACCATGATCTGATAACCGAGAGGTTCACCCTTAATAACATGATAATGACAGGTCTCAATGCAGTTTCCGCACGTATTGCAAAGCCCGTGATCAAGTTTTACTGTTCCCTGGCGGACGGTAAGTGCATGTTCTTTACAATAAGCCACACAGGTCCCGCAGCCCGAACAAAGCGTTGGATTTCTGATGGGTTTTTGGATCCCAATTATACCGATATCACTTTCCCAACTGGCCACACATGAGTTGGGGCAGGAGGAGATGGCAATTCTGACCCGAATCGAAAGTTCTTTGCGGAAATATTTTTCATCGATTTTCTTTGCAAGCTCAACACTGTCTATGTTGGCATATTTGCACCGGAGTGTTCCCGGACATGCTGTGACATTCACGACCTCCGTGAACTCGGCACCTATAGGCGTTCCATTTTTTTTCAAAGCGAGATCGAGTTTTTCAAGAGTGGACGGTTTGACATTCGGGATCTCAAACGTCTGACGCGTTGTAACATGAAGGGTGCCATCTCCATACGTTTTAGCGATACGTGCAAGACCGCGAATCTGATCGACAGTAACGACACCGGCAGGCAAACGAATCCTGACAGTACAATAATCAGCATTTTTCTGAGTAATCACACCGCCCATAACATGTACACCGGACTCACCATACTCCCTGAATATACTCATAGATGAGAGTTGGTCAGAGAACAGTTAATACCTACCGGTATCTGCAAAGAAGATCGCGATAAAATTGGAGAGGGGGGACGAAATAATCGTCCCCTGCACAACCAAAATGTTGTGCTGATCTGAAGAGATTATTTCTTCAGATAGAGTTTGGCATAGATCGGCTGACCTTTGCGTGTCGGGTGACGTTCACCAAGATCGCCGTTATATACTGCAAACTTTGCCTTGGTTCCTGCTACTTCGAGTTCAACGTCTTCGGAGTATGCATATCCGGGCATCATGACATCAACAGTTCCAAAGAGGTAGATCTCACCGCGGGAAGCCTGACCGCCGAGGCGGCTCTTTGCATTTCCTTTAATGATAACTTTACCCCCGTCTGCATGGGTCATTACGTGGACATCGACATTTCCGCCGATGACAATCTCGCCGCCGGTAATGAAGGTAGCACAGTCGCTGCCTACATTTCCAAGGACGGTGATCTTGCCGCCGGACATACCTCTCCAGTCTCCACGATAGGAGGCTGCAAGATAGTTCCCGGCATTTCCTTCAACAATGATCTCGCCGCCGGACATGGAGGTAGCAGCAAAGTGACCAATGTTTCCTTTGGCAGTGATCTTGCCGCCGGACATGAAGTTTCCGACATACATGTCTGCGTTGCCGTTAATAACGACTTCGCCTGCAGTCATCTTGGATCCGATATATTTGACACGGCTGGTGTCGCCTTTGATAACCAGTTTGGTTTCGGCAGCGGTAGCTCCGGCATTTCCATCGACGGCAAAGTAGTCACCAACGGTTTCTGTGGTTTTACCGATATAGATCGGGAGTTTGGAGATTGCGTCAGCAGACTTGCCTGCAAGTGCGTCGGGAGAGAAACACTCAGCTTCGATGAATAACTCCGGCTGTTTTGTTATAGTGATTGTGACAGTGTTCATCTTTTGACCTCACTGTGTTGCATCAACTTTAATGACGAAGGGATTCTTCATGAATGCGTGCTCTTCGACGTCGTAGTTCTTCTCGGTAACAGTGTAATATTTCGTGAACATCTCACTGATATCGCGCTCGACCTGTTTGTTCGGATTGGTTGTGACGTCAACCCAGTAGGTCTTCTTGTTTCCGTTGCTGACAATCTCACTGTCGTTGATGATGATCTGTCCGTCTTTGACAAGATAGACAGCATTGCCAAATGCCCACTCGATCTTTTCAGCATCGTTTCCGTCAGTCTCGGGGTTGAATGGATACACAGCGATATCAGCCTGGAGGCCAATACCAAGACCACCGCAGCGGTCGGCAAGACCAAGAGCCTTGGCGGTTCCTGCACGGGTCATCATGGCGATCTCGTAGAGCGTAAGTTCGCGGTCGATTGATGACAGACTTGATCTGTCCCGGACCTTGTCTTCGTTCTTCATTGTGTGAAGAAGGGCTTCACGGGATTCCTGATTCATGAGCCACTTCATTACACGCGGATACCGGGTAAACGGACCTGCATTCGGGTGGTCGGTTGTCAGATGACATCTCATGTGATCTTTTGCAAGGAGTGCCATTTCAAGTCCAATGGACCACTGAACACCGCAGACATAGACATCTTTGCTGTAGACGTATGGAACGATTCCAGAACCGCATTCAACTTCGACGTCGGTGTTTGCCCACTTAAGATGGTTTAAGGCAGTCAGATGGTGCTCGAACGGACCGTCACCGGTCATGGTCGTGGTTTCATCAAGAGTTACAAAACCGATATCACAGGTAATGTTTTTGTTCTTGTTGATGTAGTCCATGACTTCGGGACCTTTAGACTCGAAATCTGCCCACGTTGTTCCGCCGTATGAGTGGAACTGAATGTGGGTGTGGTGAAGAACCTGCTCACGGCCAAACTTGTTATCGGTCTTGACGCCTTCGGCGATCTTGAGCGAGTCAAGGGTAGTCGTGTAGTTCCCGGGATTACCGAGATTGTTTCCGTGCAGATGCATCGAGTGAGGCAGGAGGAGGGATTCATTTGCATTGATCAGTCCGCTGATGATCTCACGGGGAGTGATTTCAAAGTAGGGAACCGGATCGTTTACGGTAAGACAGTTGAGACCCCAGCCCCATGCTTCTGTTCCGCCAGGATTGACACACTTGATACCATATCCTTTGGTGGAACGAAGAAGCCAGGCGATGTATGCAGCTGCATTGTCGTATTCCTGGTTCTTGAGGTAATCAAGCATGAACCAGTTGTTGCCAAACATCGGGAATGCACCCTGATCAAGGATCGGGGTGTCACGCATCTCTTCGTGCGTGTGGCGGGCATACAGCGGCGGCATTGCTGCCTCGAAGACGGTGGTGTAACCAAGGTCTGCGTACTTGTATGCGGTCTTGAATACCGTCGGGACCGAGTATCCGCCAGACATGTGGCGGACACCGCGAGCCGGTTCATAGACTGCCTGAAGTTTGTCTTCCGGACGGAAGTTTCTGCCAACGTTGACCTTTGCTCCGGCAACGTGAGTGTGGATGTCCACACCACCAGCCATGACGGTCATTCCGGTTGCATCGATAACCTTTGCTGAGCTGGAAACCTTGTCAACGATTTTGCCGTCTTTGACAGCAATATCTTTTTTATCGCCTTTAATTTCCTGAGTAGGGTCAAAGACGAATCCGTTTTTAATGAGGATTTCAGTCATGGTTTTTATGCAGCTCCTTTGATTGTCATTACTTCTGCCAGAACAAGTTTCAGGAACTCATCATCGGTAAGCATACCTGCCGGCGGGTCAACAACCTTTCGTGATTCGATTGGCACGTTGTCCATACGATAGCAGGAGCCGCCAACTTCAACACCAACAAATGCTACTGGAACGTGGCATTTGGAGACAGCTGCAGTGGGGGTCATATGCGGGTCGATACAAACTGACGGGAGTTTGTAGATTTCCTGGACAGATTTGTTCGGGAAGTGTGATCCCGGATCGCTGCCAAGGACGAAACATGCATCGACTTCATTCCTGAGAAGCAGATCGTTCGAACTGGTTTCTCCAGGGTTATAACGGGCAAAGCCGCGGGATAAGTCGACACAGAACGGGAATCCGAACTGCCAGCCAAGCACCTGACCAGAGCCGGTCACATTGTAGTGACCACGCATTGGAATGATGGACGCTTTGGTGTATGCATTCAGATCGCTGGTGACGGCGATTGCTTCATCGATGTTGTGGTTCTTACCAAGGGAGTGGGTAACGCCCATTCCGAAGAAGATCACAACAAATCTGCCGCTTTTTAAGACGCGGGAGACTTCATAGATCTTTTCTTTGGGAACTCCGGCAACAACGTCGGGCAGAGGGCCATTTTTGAATGCGACGCGGATTGCATTAAGCAGTTCGTAGTCGCGACCCTGTTCAACCTGAACGTGGTAATCAGCAAGGGATGCTGTGTCAGTCGGGCGCGGATCAACAACAATGATCTTTCTGCTCTTGGATCCTTTTCCAGTGAAATAACCTCTTGGGAATATGGAATATCTCGACATGTGACGCGGGTGAGCGTGTGCCGGATTGCATCCCCAAAAGACGATACGGTCGGCACGGTTCTTAACTTCACCAAGCGTACATGACGGGATACCAACATCGTGGACTGCGATCAGAGATGGTCCATGGCAGACAGTGGCGGTATTATCAACAATACCTCCAACCTGTTCTGCAATCATGTGACCGGTCGCCTGAGCTTCGCAGGATGTTGAGGACCAACCGTACATTAACGGTTTCTTCGCTTCGCAGAGGATTTTGGCAGCATACTTTGCTGCTTCTGCGTAGCTGACATCTTTCCAAGTCCCATCATCCTGTTTCATGCGGGGGCGGATTATTCTGTCCGATGCCTGTGAGTGAAGGAATTTGGTGGCCCCAATTGCGCATGCATTGCGAACCTCCAGGATTTGTTTTCCGTCATCGCTTACTTCGACTTCAAGGTCGTCGCAAAGCGTTCCACAGAACGGGCAGATTACATCAGTAACCAGTTTTGACATAGTTTTACACCTCTTACTGTCCACATGCTTTAAGAACGACAGATAACGAGTCGAGGACCGTCTCGTTTTCTGCAGGTTCAACGGTAACTTTGGTACCTTTGAATGTCGGCATTCCGGTAGAATAGGTATTGATATCAACTACCATGTTGGCCCAGGGACCCATTGGAATCCATCCGATTCCCGGGTGGGGACCCTGAGTTGCCTCAATGGCTTTGACGATAATACTACCATACTCACTGGTAACGCGGACATTGGTATTTTTCCAGATGCCGAGTTTTTTGATATCTGAAGGATCCAGTTCGATGATTCCGCAGGCTTTCATGTAATCAGGTTTTTCTTTACCAGACTCCATTGAAACACCCTGCTGGATCGTTCTTCCGGTGATCAGATTCAGAGTAATCGTGTTCATAAACTCATGTGCTCCTATTATATTCTGCTGAGTTTGTCAAAAAGATACGTGTGGAGATAATTTTAAATTAAATTATCTTTGTCCACACATTATTTCCTTTTGTTAAACTCCGCGATGGGGCTTGGACCGATCTCTTTGATCGTGTTGATCACGTCAGTGATAACGACTGCCCATTTTGCACCTTCCGATGCTGACACAAAGGTCATACGGAAGCGCCTGTGTTCAATACCCATGTTGTTGAGAATACTCTTGACAAGGAACATTCTCTTTGCTGCCTTGAAGTTTCCTGCAAGGTAGTGGCAGTCACCAAAGTGACAGCCGGACACGAGAACACCGTCTGCTCCATCGGCAAAAGCTTTCAGGACGAACAGGGTGTCGATACGACCAGTACACATGACACGGACAATACGAATGTCCGGCGGATACTGGGTACGGGCTGAACCAGCACCGTCTGCTCCGGCGTAGGAACACCAGTTGCAGATAATACCGATAATCTTTGGTTTCCACTCGTCAGACATTACTGCTCACCTCCAAGGAAGAATGCATCGATCTGAGCCAGAATCTGCGGGCTCGTAAAGTGCTGCATCTTGATTGCTCCTCCTGGGCAGAAACCGCCGCAGGTACCGCAGCCTTTACACTTTGCTGCAGTTACTTCCATTACTGTTCTGCCGTCGACGATTGTCATGGCAAGAGCAGAGTATGGGCACTGATTAACACACATACCGCAGCCGGCGCAGATATCCTGCATACACTGGGCATAGTACGGCTCGAGTTCGACCTGACCTGCGTGGATCGGAATGGATGCTGCGGACGCGGCACCTTCTGCCTGTGCTACTGTGTCTGGAATGTCTTTTGGACCCTGACAGACACCTGCAAGGTACACACCGGCGGTGGTGGTTCCACAGGGGTTCAGTTTCGGGTGGGCCTCAAGGAGCCACTTGTCGATCGAGCAGGATACACCGAAGTGTCTGCGGACAACTTCCGTTTCTGCAGTCGGCTGGATAGCAGCTGCAAGGACAACAAGATCGACTTCGATCTCAACAGGCATGCCGAGGAGCGTGTCTTCTGCAATAACAAGGAGATTCTTGTTTGGAAGCTCCTGGATCATAGCAACACGTCCACGGATGAACTTCGCGCCTTCGTGCTGGATACGGTAGTAGAACTCCTCGTATGCTTTACCGAAGGAACGGATGTCCATGTAGAAGATGTAGGCTTTGCACCCGGGGATCTTTTCGATGATCTGGTGAGCGTGTTTCAGCGAGTACATGCAGCAGAATCTGGAGCAGTACGGCTTGCCGACACCGGTGTTGTCACGGGAACCTGCACAGAGAACGAATCCAACGGACTTCGGGGTCTCGCCGTCAGAGGGACGGACAAGGTGACCGATGGTCGGACCGGATGCACAGATCAGGCGTTCGAACTCAAGAGAAGTGATGACGTTGTCATAGAGTTTGTAACCCCATTCTTTCTTCTGTTCGATCGGGAAGGTTTCGTAACCGGTTGCAATGATGACAGTACCGACTTTGATCGTGAAGAGTTCGTCTTCCATCTCAAGATCGATTGCCTTCTTGGTTCCGCAGGCAGTAATACAGAGACCGCATTTAACACATGCATCGAAGTCGATGGTGTAGATAAGCGGCACAACCTGAGCATGCTGGATGTAGATCGCCTTGCGGGGTGCCATGCCGAATTCCCAGGAGTTGGGTTTTACGACGGGACAGACGGTGGAACAATCACCACAGCCGGTACATCCTCCACCGACGATACCTTTTGCTGCTGCTTCCGTCGGAGTTAAAACCCCGCGGGCGTGACGGCGGATTGTGACATCAAAGTTACCGATGTATCCCTCGACATTCTCGACTTCAGCGAGAGTGTAGAGTTTAATATTCGGTGTTCTGCCGGCTTCTGCCATCTTTGGAGACAGAATGCACTGTGAACAATCGAGGGTCGGGAAGGTCTTGTCAAGCTGGGACATACGACCGCCGATTGTCGGTTCCTTCTCAATTAAGTAGGTCTCGATACCGGCAGCTGCAAGATCCATAGATGCCTGAATACCGCCGATACCTGCACCAACAACTAAGGCGCGGTGTTCGACCGGCACTGCCATCGGGTAGAGATCTTCGAGTTTTGCGGCTTTTGCAACGGCAATACGGACGGCGTCTTTGGCCTTGTCAGTTCCGCCATCCCAGTCGTGCATGTGGACCCATGAGCCCTGATCACGAATGTTTGCCATCTCGAATCTGAACTGGTTCAGACCGCCGTTTGCAGTGGCGGTTCTAAAGGTCTGTTCATGCAGACGGGGGGTGCATGCAGCAACGACGATACCTGTAAGGTGGTGCTCTTCGATTGCCTCTTTGATCATGTTCTGACCGGGAGTCGAACACATGTATGCATAATTCTGGGCAACGACAACGTGAGGAATGGTTTCTGCATATTCCTTTACTGCCGGAACATCGATCGATCCTGCGATATTTGTACCGCAGTGGCAGATGAAGACACCAATCCTTGGTTCTTCAACTGCAGGAGATGATGCGGCGTTTTTACCTGTATATACCATCTTACTGCCCTCCCTTCAGTTTGTCAAGGAATGGATTGCATGAGATCTGGTGAAGATCGAGACCGAGTTCATTCGGAGTCATACCCTGGGCAAGACCGAGCATTTCACAGTAGTGTAAAACCGGAATATTCCACTCGACACCAAACTTCTGACCGATTTCAAACTGACCGCGGTCGAACTGCAGCTGGCAGAACGGACAGGTGTCGACGATTGCGTCAGCACCGACAGCAGCCATATTTGTGAGTTTTTCGTTGGTGATGTCGAGAGCGTGAGCGATATCGTATCCGCGGACTCCTCCGCCGGCACCACAGCACTCCATTTTATTGCGATATTCAACAGCTTCAGCGCCAAGAGCATCGACGAGTTCTTCGAACCACATCGGGTGTTCACTGTCACCGATTGCACCGCCGGCAAACTCACGGTCCTTTGCGGGCTTGAGTAAGTGGCAGCCGTAGTGGCAGGCGACTTTCACACCGGCAAGGGGTGTGTTCACACTGTCTCTGATTTTGTCAAGACCGCAGACGTCATCGTTGTAGTAAAGCTCCGCAAGGTGGTAGACATTGGTAGTGCCTTTAAACTCCATGTCGACTTCCTTTAAAACTTCGTTGACTGAGTCGCGAAGCTCGTCGTTGTGTTTCAGTTTGTGGTTGACTTCCCAGATCGACTTGTAACAGCCGTTACAGATCAGGGCGATATCCATATTCATCTGTTCTGCTAAGATGAGGTTTCTTGCAGCCATTGCATACCAGACATTGAGGTCAATGGACCCGAATGCACCAGGTGCCGGGCAGCAGGATGCTCCCTTTAACGGAACGAGTTCAATACCAAGGTTCTTACCAGTACGGATTGCAGAGGCCTCGATGCCCGGATACCGGTTCGGAGCAATGCATCCAAGGAAGAATGCGTATTTGTGTGTCTCGTGTGACATAATTTACTGACCCTCCGCAAGAACTTTGTCTGCAAGCTGTTTGGTACCGTATGCCTCGAGGATTTTCCGAATGGCCGGAATATATTCGGGGTATTTGGAGGTTGTTTCCGGTTCTGCTTCAAGACCTAACTTGACACGGGCTGCACGGTTTGCATCACTGTTTGGAACACCGTGACCGGTGTTGTAGATGAAGTTAACCGTTGCAAGGAAGTTTTTCGGGACGATCCCCTGTCTTGCTGCAATATTTCTCATTGCCATGATGACATCGGTCGGAATGAGGTCTCTTGGACAGCGGTCCGAGCAGGTATAACAGGTCGTACACAGCCAGAGATCCGGGTCGTTCAGACAGACATCTCTCATACCGAGATTGACTCTGCGCATGAAATTTCTGATACGGTAGCTGCTTCTTGCACCTGACGGACAGGAACCAGTACAGGTTCCGCACTGGAAACATATGTGGGCTTCAGTTCCACCGATCTTTTCGACTTCGGCAGTGAACGACGGGTCTGAGTCCTGACTTGGACGGTAATACCTGTCAGTGAGACGTGCTGCAAGGGCAGCATCTTTGTATGCTTTTGCACTAGTCATATTTGTTCACTCCACTTTTTTTACTTCAACGTGACCGGAAGTCTCACGTACTTTTGAGGTTCTGGGGACGTAGAGTTTTTCTGCGATCTTCTTGAAGAGGTCGGTTTCAGGTCCTTTGACTCTGATTTCAGTTCTCTTGAGTCTGATAACATCTTCTGACGGACATGCATTGACACAGGCGCCGCAGAAAATACAGAGATCCTTGTTGACGGCAATTACTGCCTCCTTCTGTTTCTTCATGCCGACAGCAGAAGCGGGAGACGGAAGATAAATCGCATTGCACGGGCAGACTTCAACACAGGTCGAACAGCCGGCAGGGCATTTTTCTGCGTTGAAGCTGATTTCTCCATCGAAGAACTTCTTGATGGTGACTGCCTCGGTTGGGCAGGTCTTCTCACACCATGAACAGGTGCAGCAGTTTTCAACATCGATGGTTACTTTGCCTGGAAGTTTGTTGGACTCAACAGCGCGCTCAACCTTTATTGCCTCAGTCGGACATGCAAGTGCACAGACCTGACAAGCGTTACAGAGTTTTTCATCCCAGACGATATCTCCGAGAGATTTGGCCGTCTCAGCATAGAATGGAATACGGTCTACGGAAAGTGCCGGACATAGTGCCGCACAGATACCACAGACTGTACACTTTTCCTTGTCGACCACAAAGGTCGTCTTTCCGGTAAGAGCTGCCTGACGCTTCGCACCATCTGCGGCATCCACACCTTCAAAGGTCGGAACATCACGGATGATTGCATCGTTTGGACAGACCTCATGACAGATAGTACAGCGGTTACACTTGGACTCGTCAATTTCGGCAGTAATATCATACTGCGGGAAACCTTCCTGTTCAAGGATAGGCAGACTCGGTTCGCCGTCAACCTCTAAACCAAGAGCATTGAACGGACATAAAATTACACACACACCACAGTAAGAACACTTTGCCGGATCTACTGAGATCGGTGCTTCGGTAGTCACTGCACCACGGCGGACTGCTCCGACAAGCCCAAGGACGATTGCCTCTTTTGGACATGCTTCAGAACAAATACCGCACCCGGTACATACATTCTTTTTCAACACGAGGTGGGAGACTTTCGCGAGGAGCTTCTGCTCCATAATGATGTTGTCTCCATCAGTCTTCGTGGAGAATTTTGGATACATTGTGCTCATTGCCATGTATTAATCCTCTCCAATTTTTTTAGTGGTGAGCTCCAACTACAGCTTTCGCTGCAGGCGCTCCTTCCTGCGGTCCTACCAGTCGAATAACGTTGTACGGACATGCTTCTACACACACACCGCAGCCCGCACAGAGCTCGTGTTTCACGTCAAGGATTTTAGCCTTGCCGTCAACGACGAGGTAGATCTTGTCGGTCGTTGCCGGATCTACTGTGTTGAGCTCGAGTGCGTTCACGGGACATGCGACCACACAATTGTTACAACCGGTACATCGCTCCATGTTAATATGCATTGCAAATGCCATTGCTTATATGCACCAGCCTATATCGATCGAAATCGATTACTGATATGGTTGAGTAAGATGATGGATAAAGGTTCTCAATAGAAAGAAGCTCAATTTGAGCTTAGATTTCCAACAATAAAATACTATGATTTACTAATAATATATTGTTAACATAGTATGGATGAAATAACCCACGAGTATTGATCGAAATAACTCCCGCGGATATCCCTTCAAATTAAAGAGGGTTAAGCAATCAATCCAAAATTTAAGCGTATTTTGAATGAAAACCCAATTTGTGCGCGTTTTTCCAAAAGGCCCGGATGTTTGGAATCTGATTAAAGCTGACAGGATATCAATCATGTTTGTTTACTTGAATCATGAGAATAACGGTGGGTTGTTAAAAAAACTGTCGCATCGAACATCTCTTATACTCCCACGACCGATCTTTCTGTTAACGAAATTTCCGGTATCAAAAATATGACTCTCACATTAACCCCAGATCAGATCAAAGAAAAGTTTGGACCGATGTTCTGTCACCGGCTCCTTGTGATGACCGATGAGAAAAACGGCATTGTCGAGATCCATGAACAATGTCATGCAAGAGGCCCGATCGAATGGGACCACATGAACCGAAGAAGAGCAAAAGGCGCCCTGATTTCAGCAAAAACCGAAGGGACCTCAATGACGATGATCGCAAAAATCGGTTCCTATCCCGTCAGCTTTGGGCCCTCCGATACGGAACTCGGCGGCCAGGCACTTGAAGCCGTAGTTGTAGAGGGAACTGAAGTACGAACCTCCTGGGCAGGAGCGGCCGGGGCCGGTGTTGGGGTCGCTGCATGCTTATCCCAGGCGCCTGGCGTCCTCAGAACGGAATATGCCAGTGAAGAAGATCTGAAAGTCGGCGGTGCACGTATCTGCAGAAGCACGATCATTCTCCCGAAGTATGAAAAGATCACCTTCGGCATAGATGATACTGATACGAAAGAGGGAGGAGCAACCTGGGTCCTTGCTTTGAAGTGCGGCGAAGCCTGTTCTATTGAAGGGACCACCTTCCTTGGCATGCGGATCATCCAGCTCAACCCGAAAGCTCCGGAAAAGACCACCAACTGTACCGGTTCAGTGATCACGTTTGCGGTAAAGCCTGAGAAGAAGGATGAACTTATCGCCTTTGTCAAAGCATTCGTCGAAGAAAGAACGATGAGCAAAACGACCGGGATCTGCTACTTTGCCGGCATTCGTCTTCCGGACTCGGCATATGCAAAGCGGGTCAAGACCGAACTCCTGACACGTGAAGAGGCCGTGAACGAGGCGGAAAAACTCGGCATCACCTTTATCGACAGTGCAAACGGAAAAGGAAGGATAGGGGCTCTTGGAGCACTGCTCTGGGCAGACGGCGGAGTGGAAGCTGCCGGCTTGTACGGAGAGAAAGCCTGATACAAACTACCAGTACCCTCTCTATTCCTCTCTATTCTTTTTTACTGACAGCGTCAACCAAACGGCTGCCAAACTCTGACGTTGAGGCCATGCCTCCAAGATCAGGTGTAGATATGCCGCGGCTGATCAGACTGGATATTGATTCTTCGACGAGACAGGCCTCATCCTTCATCCCGAAATACTCAAGCATCATCGCTGCACTCCGGATCGCAGCAACGGGATTTGCGATACCCTTGCCGGCAATGTCTGGAGCGCTTCCGTGGACCGGCTCGAAAAATGCATATTTTTCCCCTATGTTCGCGCTTGGAAGCATCCCAAGACCCCCGGTGAGATACCCGCAGACATCGCTTAAGATATCGCCGAACATGTTTGTCGTAACGATCACATCATACTTATTTGGATGCTGTAAAACATCCAGACACAAAGCATCGATAAACACAGCTTGTGTTTTTATTCCATATGCCTCTGCGGTCTCCTGACACGTGTCTCTGAAAAGCAGATCGGATTTCAGAACATTGCCTTTGTAACCGATAACGAGCGGATGATTCCGATCTCGTTCCAGAACAAGAGAGCAGGCTTTCTCGGCGATCCGCCTGGATCCGGCCTTCGTCACCACGCGAAGGGTCGTCGACCTCTCGGTCCCGATCTCCTCGATCCCCGAATAAAGTCCCTCGGTATTCTCCCGCACGATCATCATATCGACGGAGGATCCGTCGCCGGATGACTGCAGGGATCGGATCGGCCGAAGATTCGCATACAGATCGAGTTCATGCCTGATCTGCAGAAGAACGCTCCGGTAATCCGGATCCGGAGGTGTCGTCACAGCCCCAAATATAATCGCGTCGGCTCCCTTCAGCTCACGAATGTCATCCGGGGAACAGGCAGACCCCGTCTTCTCCCATTTGGCAAGACCGAGTTCGACCTCAAAAAAATCCGCATCGGTGAGAAAATGCTCAAGGATCTTTCGTGCCTCGGGGATAACCTCGGGCCCGATACCATCCCCTTCCACTACAGCGATACGATGGCTCATGGTTCACCAGACCCGGAAAGATAGGCATTCAGACCGCCGGCATACAGGATCTCCTTCATCCGGCTGGAGAGAGGTTTTGCCTGATAAACGGCATCCGATGTTTTGACATACGATTCATCGGTGTCAAAAGAGATGAGATCGCCATTCTCACATACAACATCCGCTTCGAAAACATACAGTCCGAGATTCACACAGTTTCGGAAAAAGATTCTCGCAAACGACGGAGCCACGACGGCACGTACCCCTGCTTCTTTGAGAGCTGCTGCCGCCTGTTCGCGGGATGAACCGCAGCCGATATTTTTTCCGGCAACCAGAACCGAGCCGTTCAGTCTTCCGGCAAGACGTTTATCGTAATCCTCAAAGGCATGCTCCACCCAGATCGAACGATCCGTCGTCCGAAGATAACGGCCGGCGATGATCATGTCGGTATCAACATCATCGCCGATCACAACGGCATGGCCGGAAATGATCATCGGGTCATCCCTCCATCCCACTCATCAGGCGATCTGATCTCCCCGTAAAGGGCGCTGACTGCGGCAGTCGAAGGAGAACAGAGATAATATTCGGCTCCGACACCCATCCGGTTCCTGAAATTCCGGTTCGCTGTGGAAAGACCAACCTCACCTTCACCAAGGACACCCATATGTGCCCCGAGACACGGTCCGCATCCCGGCGGACAGATAACGCAGCCCGCTTCAAGGATGTCGGACAAAACACCTGTCGAGAGAGCTTTTGCATACGCATCCTTCGAAGCAGGAGTCACGATCGTTCGTACAGCGACTTTGTTGCCTTTGACAATGTCAGCGAACCGTTTGAGATCCTCAAAACGGCCGTTCGTACACGTGCCGACAAACACCTGATCGATCGAAGTCCCCGAATACCGCGTAACCGGTTCGGCATTATCGACCCGGTGAGGGACGGCGAGAAGCGGTTCAATATTATCGAGATCGAGGCAGATCTCGGATTCATAACTGCAGTCTTCGGGTTTCTGCAGAGAAATTCTTTTCTCATCCGCCCCGTAGGTTATCAGATGTTCACGGGTCAGAGGATCCGCGTAGAATAATCCGGTCTTCGCACCGGTCTCGACCGCCATGTTAGATAACGTCAGCCTTCCTTCGACCGGCATGCCGGCAGCCCCGTCGCCGATAAACTCCAGAGCTTTGTAGGTCCCGCCGTCCATGCCAAGCGCCTTTACATAAGATAGAGCGACGTCCTTGGGTTCGGCATGACCGGAAAGCTTGCCGGAGAGCACAATACCTATCGACTCGGGAACTCTAAACCAGGTCCCGCCGGTTGCCCAAATGCCCGCCATATCGGTTGCTCCGACACCGGTTGAAAATGCGCCGAGTGCCCCAAGCGTGCATGAATGCGAATCCGCCCCGACAACGATCTCGCCCGGAAGACAGACTCCTTCGCTCATTATCTGATGACAGATCCCGCAGCCGACCTCGTGAAAATGCATCCGATTCTCTCGTGAGAACTTCCGAAGATCCCCCTGAAGATCGGCCGTGACCGAGTTGTTCGCCGGCGAGATGTGATCATATATTATAGATAATTTTTCAGGATTGACAACAGACTTGCCTGGTATCCGGAAATTTTCGAAAGCGACCAATGCCTGAGCACCGGTCCCGTCGTGGGCAAAAGCCCGATCGACCATCCGGTCGACATACGTTCCTTCGGCAGACCCGAGGATACGTTCGGAAAGTGTTCCTGCCATATTCATCCCGTCCTGGCTTTATCAAAACCCGATGTCTTTTTCAATTCAGTTTCCTGTCTGGCCTCGGAAATTACCGAGAGAAGAACATCCTGAGTGATACTCTGCTTTGTCTCGCTGATCGATTTGATCCGTTCCAGAATTACATCAACCTCGCCTGGGACCGGGCTGTATCCAAGGGTCGTCAGAATATACTCGAGTCCTTTTCGTCCGGTATGTTTGCCGAGAATAAACTTCTGCTCGGCCCCGACCATCTCGGGCGGATAATACTCGTAGGTATTTCTGTCCTGAATCAACGCGGCGATGTGGATCCCGCTCTCATGACAGAAGGCATGCTCGCCCACAACCGGTTTTGTCTTTGCAATTTTGATACCGGAATAGGTTTCAACAGTCCGGGAAAGAGTCTGAAGAGCAGACAGATCATACCGGTCGACGCCCCCCTGCATTCTGAGTGCGACGAGAACCTCTTCAAGGGAAGCGTTTCCGCACCGTTCGCCGATACCGTTTACGGTCGTGTGAAGCTGGAATGCTCCTGCCTGGGCTGCGGAAAACGTGTTGGCACTCGCAAAACCCATGTCATTATGACAGTGAACACACAGAGGATTTTTCAATCCCTCGTTTAGTTCAAGCACGGTCTCATACATCGAAATCGGTGTCATACACCCGACCGTATCGGCATAACTGCTGTAGGAAGCTCCCCGTTCAGCTCCTTTCGCATACATCTCTTTCAGAAATGCCGTGTCCGTTCTCGACGCGTCCTCGGCGGAGAATCTGACCTTTATCCCGTGATCGAGAGCATAATCGAGCATGCCAAGAGCAAGATCGAGCATCTCTTCCCGGGTCTTTTTGTATTTTATACGGAGATGCAGATCCGATGTCGCGAAAAACAGACTGACAAGATCGACACCGCAGTCTATCGCCGCGTCGATGTCGCTTTGAACACAGCGGGATAAACAGCATATCTCCGACGGCAGGTCCATCTCGACGATGGACCGCACGCTGCGCTTTTCGTACTCGGATACGCTTGGAAATCCTGCTTCGATGATATCGATCCCGATATCTGAAAGGCGCTGGGCGATATCCTGTTTTTCTTCACAGGTGAAAGACACCCCAGGCGTCTGTTCACCATCCCTGAGCGTTACATCGCATATTTCAACATTCAATGGTTTCATGATTTTCTCCAGAGGGGCATTCCCCTTCAACGACCAGAATTCCAAGGCCGGTGTTTTCAGTAACTCCTTTTTCAACCAGCTCTTCAAGACGGGGATCATCAGCCGAAACGACCGTGGGAGTAAACCGGGCCAGATAGGGCAGAATATCCGGGCAGTCCTGACCGCCGGTCATGCCCAGTTTTCTGTTTTTCAAAATAATGCAGAACAGAGAGCCGTGCTTTTCGTACATATCGATGAGAGCATTCAGACCGGAGTGCAAAACCGCATAATCACCCATGAGGGCGATCTTCGTGCTCTTTGCAGCAACCGCCGGCGAAGATCCAAGCCCGTAGTTTGCATGAGAAAAACAAAACGGCGGGTTCTTCGAAAGAAGCGAACAGCCGGTATCGCAGATCGCAACAGTATTATTCTTCGAAAGCGTGTTTTTCAGAATGGAAAACAGCGGCTTGTACGGACAATTCCTGCAGAGCGTCCGGTAATGACCCCGGGAAGCGAACGTCTCGGGAACGATATTTTCCCGAATCAGCTTCTGCTTCATAACAGCGGTGATGGTTTCTGCGTATTCACAGCGCCCTTTCATCGTCAGATCATCCGCGAATACTATCCCGGATCCGTCTCTTCGTTCAAGAAGGGAAACATCCGAAATTTCGGCATCCAAAACCGCCGGAGTGACCCGGATGATCGCGACCCGCGAGTAGGTTTCCGAGCTCTGCATCGCTGCTTCGACCGAAGAACAAAGATCGTCAGAAGTTGGTTCAAGGACCGGGACCGAGGCAACATCCCCGTACTTTCGTGAATCCTGCCTGGTCTGGGATCCGCGAACCTCGGTATCGTCGCCTGCGATGATCACGACACCCGCCTTAAGCCCCTGATAGGTCGCTGAGACCAGCGGATCGGAAAGGGTGTTCATGCCGGCATTTTTGACGATGACCACTGCTCTTTTCCCGGAAAGAGACATCCCGAGAGCATACTCAAGAGCGATCTTTTCGTTGAGCGTGTATTCCGCCCCGCATTTTTCCGCAAGATCCGTGACCGGATAACCCGGGACCGCGAAGCATACATCGGATCCGTGTAAAACAGCGGAGGCAAAAGCATCTTCCGCCTTCATGTTCTCACTCCTGCAGGCAGATCGGCCATCGGAGTGAGATCGCAGCCCATACATTTTGCGCACATGGTTTTGGCTTCTGTCGGGTCGAGACCGAAACGCGGAAGTTGTTCCCTGAGATATTCGGCGATCTCGAGGGTCGTCCCGGCAGAAGGCCGGGTAAAATCCGAAAGATCGGGCGACGGGGTCAGGGGCCGGATGATCGGAATGATCCCGTTTTCGAGACACTGCCTGATGCACTGTTTCATCTCGTCTTTTGACTCACCAAGACCCAGAATGATGTTGGTATACACGCAGTTTTTTCCAAACACGCCAACGGCTTCCTTGAGGGCGGCCCATACCTCCTCCCAGTCAAGGCCGGGACACATCTCGGCAAATAATTTCTCAGTCGCGGTCTCAAGATTGAACTTCACCTCAGAAACCCCAAGCTCGAAGAGTCTTTTGGAAAGCCCGGGAGTCGGATACACCGAAACGCCGATCGGCAGATCAAAAACGCGGATCTTTTCGAGAATCGTAAAGAGGCGTGCATCCTCCTCTCTCACCGTCCCGACAACGCCGCTCGTAAGAGAGATGCATTCTATCGTATCCCGGGAACAGGCATCCTTGATAAGAGAAACGATTTCATCCGGCGTTTTTATGTGTTTTTCCTGGTTTGGAACACTGCAGTATCTGCATGAAAAGATGCAGCCTTCATTTATCGTGATATACGCCTGCTTTGGGCAGTGACAGCCGGTTTTTTCCACAAACCCGTCAACAAAAACCGGACCGTTCGGTCCTTCGAACGTAAGGACCGCAGAGTCCCCATAGTTTTCGATATGAACAGTGCTCTTCTCATCCAGCATCAACCGTATTCTGGAAACACCGTCGGAGAAAAAAACCGATCCGCCTTTTCCGGCGCTAGGGCCGGCGGTGGATGAGAGTGAAGCCGGAAGCGGGATGCCGGTCACTTTTGCTGAACCGACAGCCAAAAGCTGGTGTTTGATTCGGCCAAGATCATTTGTATCTGAAGTCTTCGGGACGCTGGTCATATCAAAAGAGCCTCGGCGTAATTCGTGTAGAAAGGGATCGCCGCCGCTGCTCCGATGATACCCCTTCCTTCGATCCTGACATCCAGATGACGGCGGACAGACGCAAAATCATCCAGCGTCACCTCGCCGGCTTTGACTTTTCTTGCATACGGCATGATCGCTGACGGATCGAAACCGATGTAGGCACAAAGACCGGTCTCGTCGGAAAGTGTGTAACGTCTGACCAGAGCTTCGAACCGGTCGATGAGTTTTTCAGGTTCTGTTGTGGCAAACTCACAGGCGAGAGCGACACAGTTTTTGGTCCGGTAGGGAACCGGATAAAGCTGGGTTATCGTGTGGGAGAGATAACGGGAGCTGGATGTTTCAACAGCCTTCGATATATTGTGGGCAAGCGTCCAGGTCGCTCCCTCCTCCGGAGTGTCGGTATCATCGAGACCGATGATGACCCGGGTATATCTCGGCAGATGGATGGTCGATCCGGCAACTTTTCCTCCGCCGCAAACATCGCTTGTATGACGTAAGACTCCGCCGGCAGTCGCACGGCAGATACTTGCCCCGACACCTCCGCCGCCAAGACCGAGATACGAGACGGAGATCTCCGACTCGGTTACTTCCGCCCCGCAAATTCCTGCAGGAAAGTAGGAGCCTTCGAGCTGGAGACTGACATCACCGGTCTCAAGCAGAAACCGCTGGGTATTGGAAACAATGCGGGAACTTTTGACAAGAGGGCTTTTAGCATAATGATTTTTCACCCACATCGCTCCGCCGACACAGTCGAACCTCTCGATAAGTTCAACGGTTCTGCCGTCTTCTGATGCGAGAGCTAAAATCTCCGGGTAGGATATGGAGTAGGGATTACTGAGTGCACGGGATTCTTCGGTCATAGGTATCAGCCGGATATTTGTAGCCGAAATTTTCGCAAACGAAAATATCGTTAACAAATATGTGTGGCTTGCGGGATATAAGGATTTGTGTTGACCGGGAGAGGTGCCGACTGGATAAAATACTAATCCTCAAAACCCCAAATGAGTAATCATCATGTGGGAATCATTAAAAGAACAGATACAGGAAGTCGGCTGTGCAAAAATGACAGGAGCTGATGCTTCAGCCTACATAAAAAATGATCAGGTCATCTTCGTATATGAAGGAAACAGACTGCCCATACAAACAGCTCCGGAATCGGCCGTAACGATCAGACATATCGGCGGCGGATCGGTCAAACTCACCTACAAATTCATCGAAGTACTGGCAAAAATAGAAAGACCCGAGTGATGATATTTCCTAAAGAGTGTAAATTCGTGGGAAACGCCGCATCTTCCCCCCTCGGCAACAAAGTGTATTTCCTCACAGAATATCTGATCCACCCGACCGAAGGGGGATTTGAGGTCCTGAAAATACAGCCGAAAGACGGAATCGGACTCATGAGAGAGATCGAGTCTGTGGAACTGGTCGCCGGACCAAAGGATATCGCTCTCTGGAGTGATGAAGTCAATACTCATGACAGAGCAGGTCTTGTCAGAAAAGCGCTTTCAACACAGAAGAGGTGCACGATCTTTGGAAAAGAGGACGATCACATGACCTTCATCTGCGATCCCGACCTCTCGACATTTGAAACGGTCCATGTCTTTGACATCACGCCGCCGAACCCGTCTCTTGTCGACACACTCACCGGACTGAAATCGCTCGGATTTTTCGAAACGGAAAACGTTGTCTTTGAACACCACATCAGAGACATCAGCAAACTCGACACGGAAGTCTATCCCTGCAGAGCAGGAGGATTTCCCCACACGCTGGACCGTGACGTCCCGCCGAAAGGATCAAGGATCGCCTGCTGCAGGACCGGCAGACAGATCTGTCACGAGAATTACGGGTACGACTTCGAGTTCGAAGACATCTGCCCGATCACCCAGGTTAACCGAGAGCCGTTCATTGCCCGGTGCTGCAGAGCGGAAAACAGCGGGATCGGTATGTACAACGGATACTTCGGCGCAGTCGTCCACTGGGGAGCCAACCCGAAAACGATCGCCGATGCATTTTTTGGCATGATGAAGGAATGGAGAGAACGAAATGATTAAGCTTGGATTCCATGTATCGATCGCTGGTTCCCTGCCCCTCGCAGTTTCCCGTGCAGAGGAAAACGGATGCGACACCTTCCAGATATTTACGAGAAGTCCGCGGGTCTGGGCCGCCAAACCGATCGAACCTGCCGTCGCGAAAGCGTTCAAAGATGCATTGACCGTCTCGGGAATCGGACCGGTCGTTGATCACATGCCCTATCTCCCGAATCCTGCTGCAGAAAAACCCGAGATATATGCAAGATCGATTTTTACCATGACCGAGGAGCTGGACCGCTGTGACCAATTAAAGATCCCCTATCTTGTTACGCATCTTGGCCATCATGGAAAGGAGGATGGACATAAAAAAGGGCAGGAGAAGGTGATCGCCGCGATCGGCCAGGCACTGGACGAATCCGAAGGTGAAACGATGATCCTGCTCGAAAACACCGCGAACGAAAAAAATACCGTCGGGGGCACATTCACCGATGTGGGAGTGATCGCTGACGCTCTTTCAAATGAAAAGCGGATCGGATTTTGTTTTGACACCTGTCACGCTGCAGCTGCCGGTTATGATCTCAAAGGGCACGGAGCGGAAACAGTATTCGGCTGGTTCAACGATGAAGCCGGACGCCTCGACCGGCTCAAAGTCATCCATCTCAACGACATGAAAGGAGGCGTCGGCTCCCACCTCGACAGGCACGAACATCTCGGGCTCGGTTACCTCGGGGAAGAGACGATCCGTGATGTCTTAACGTTTCCAAAGATCTCTCACTGCGCCTTTATTATGGAAACGCCGTCTGACGAGATCAGGACCGACAAAGACAATATGGCCGTCGCCCGACGGCTTGCCGTGTCATCCTGACCTCAGCAGAAAAAATCAGGGAAGCTTCAAAAAACTCAGTGCCGATCTGAGTTCGTCAACGCTCGAGACGACTTCGGCCCCGGATTCAAGCATGAGATTCACCCGCTCATTCCCACTGAGCCGCCGGAAATCCGTTCTGAGAGCGATAACCCGCTTCCCGCAGGCAAATGCATACCCCATCTCCCAGGAAGTGCCGGAATCCACATCAGACCCGTCGATGACCCCGACAACGATATCCGCTTTTTTCAGTTCAGAGAGATTTTTATCATAGATCGTCCTCTCGCGATCATTCCCTCTCACCTCGGCCGTGTCGTCAAACTCCTGGGGAAGATACACGGAAAAGAAATTTTTTCGAAGAACTTCGGCAAGGTATGTATTATACCGGCGTTCACCCTCCGAAAAGAGCGGTGACGCCAGATAGATCCGGTATCGTGCAAAAACGCGGGCGTCTACGACGGGAAACCCGGAGAATCTCTTTAGAAAAACACCAGGGCCGGCTGACTTCTCATTCGTGAAATAGGTCGTCGTCACCCCGCAGGTCGGCGATGAGTTCACGCCGAGGATACAGAGAGGCTCACCCTTCACCGAGATGATATCCCTCACCTCCTGCTCTAACCGGTCGAGCAGAGCAGAAAACTCCGGAGTATCCAGACGTTCTGAAAATGAACCCGGCGGTCTGGGGGTCCCAAGATACAGCGTCTCCGGACATGGCAGAGGAACAAGTTCGATGCCAAACTCCTCGCACCGCTTTCTGCACCGCAAAAAAACCTCACGGTCCTCATCCGTCGTAATACCGTCTGCACGAAGATTTTCATTGAGTACACAGGGTGAAGCGAGGATAAACATGAGTATAGTATTTGTAGCATGAAGACATAAATAAAGACCATGAGCATGCTGATCTCCCTGATTGCATTCCGTGACAACTCCTGCGATCCGAAAAAATGCACCGTGAAAAAACTGGAAAAGTTCGGGATGATCAACGTCGTCAAAAAGATCACGCAGGTTCCAAAGACCACGCTCCTCCTCGACCCCACAGCCGAATACGTCATCTCCCCGGCCGATAAAAAATGGGTCACATCCATCACCGCGCTCGACTGCTCCTGGGTGGTCCTTGACACGACCAACTTAAATCCATGGAAAAACCGGCGTGCCCTGCCGTTTCTGGTCGCCGCAAACCCGGTGAACTTTGGAAAACCCTTCACCCTGACATCCGTGGAAGCGCTCGCGGCAGCTCTTGTTATCCTCGGAGAGAAAGAACAGGCAGTACGAATCCTCGAAAAGTTCAACTGGGGTCTCAACTTCCTCAAACTCAATGAAGAACCGCTGGAAGAGTATGCCAACGCAAAAGACAGCGCCGAAATGCTCAAAGTCCAAAGTGAATACATCGGATAATCACCTGAACAAATAGTTAATACCCTCACAAAACAGACGGATATCTACAATGGGAGAGGTGCTCATTTTAATCGGCTGTCCCCAGATCCCTGTCCAGTCTCCGCTTGTACTCTACATTGCGGACTTTCTTCAGGATGCGGGACACCGCCCGGTCGTTGCGGCAAATCCGTCAGCGAAGCAGCTCATAAAAACCAGCGATCCGAAAAGTCACTATGTTGCGGAATACAAAGATGTGGAGAAGACCATCGGAGAGCTGGCTGAGGGGAGCGTTTCGTATCCGCTGATCATTTCCCTGATCCACAACGACGCGGGACTCACGTACACGGCAACAACTTCCGCGGTTGCTCCCAAAGCTCTTCTCATTTCTGTTCTCTTCGGAGAACACGCATATGATCTCGCGGAAGAGATCGAATATCCGACAGAAAAAGTCGTGGCGCCGGTAACGCACAACACCCGGCCACTTCTCACAAAATTAGACGAGGTACTCGAATGGGCTGTCTTGAAAATATGAAATACGAGATCCTGGCGAAGAACTGCAGTTTCAAAGAAGCACGGGAGATCATCAGATCGAACAGCACGGAGAGATACGAAGTCCCCCCGGGATTCAAACTGCTGGATAAAGCTCTGATCGGGGTGCCGCCGCTTATCATCGGCATCGCCGATGAAAAACTCATTTACGCCTACACAAAACCCTGCCACGGAACGTTCATCGTCGTCGTCGAAGACCCTGAAGGGATCGAACACGTGCGCAGGAACGGAAAACCTGTCCAGTAATGACAGATCTTCTTCTCTCCTCCCTTTTGATCGCGGTCGGTCTTGCGATGGATTCGTTCTCCGTATCGCTCGCCGGCGGCGCATCACTCAAAGAACAAATTGGAAAAACGGCAGTGACCGCCGGCATATTTTTCGGATTTTTCCAGTTTGCGATGCCGCTTCTTGGATGGGCGGTCGGAGTCCCTATCACCGGAATGATCGATCCGTTCGGTTACTGGATCGTGGTCGGTCTGTTCTTCTTCATCGGCGGAAAAATGATATGGGACAGTCTTTTTGGAAAAGAAGACGGCGTGAGTCTTATCGGCTGGAAAGTTCTGCTCCTTTTAGCCGTCGCGACAAGCATCGACGCCCTCGCCGTCGGAATCAGTTTTGCTTTGATCGGAGAAGCGATCCTTCTCCCGGCGTTGATCATCGGTGTGGTCGCCTTTGTGTTTTCCTTTTTCGGGGTCTTTGCGGGTCACAAACTCAGCAGTATCCTCGGAAACAAAATGCAGATCTTCGGAGGGATCATCCTCGTTTTGATCGGCATCAAATTTTTACTCGAATACTGTCTCTGAATCAGACGAGCCCTAAAAGTTCGGCGATCCGTTCGGCCGATGCCTGTATCCGCTCCCCGGCACCGTCGAAGTCGACCGAATCAAGCGCAGCCTGGGTCCCCTGATTTGTGACAGGCATAGTCAAAATCTGGTGCAGAAAATCATCCGGATCATCAGGCGAGATCTCATCGAGCGAGGGAACGAACCCGAGATCGAGAAGAGACGACGTGTTCGTGGAGTTGACGGAGGAAAGCGTGGTCATGAGATCCTCAGCCTCGTTTTGTGTTATCCCCTCTTTGGTGAAGGTGAATCCGAAAAGTTCCACCTTCATGTCGAACTTCTCCGTCACCGATCCGTTTGACAAAAGATTCTCCGTCACCGGCGTGAGATAAATATGCCCGACCGTCTCATTTCCCATAACGATGTCGGTCGTCTGTGTCCCAAGACCGATACAGCCGGCACTCAAAACGATCATCACTGCAAACAGAAGGACAGCCGGAATATATTTCATTGAAAGAGCATTAGCGGCACAAAGAGAAAAAACCTTGTCCGCAGGCGGGCCCCGGCGTTAGACGTATTTGTAAGAAACGTCAACATATACACATGCTTGAAATCCTCAAAGAGTCCCTGCTGACCTGCCCGATGGTCAAACGGGAAAAAGACGGGGTCGTCTATAATTATTTCATCCATCCGATAACAGACGGCATCCCGGCGGTCACCGCGGAACTTCTCCGCGATGTCACGGCCGCGATGCTGAAATCACTCGATCTGAAAAATGTCGATAAGATCGTGGTCTCCGAGGCAATGGGGATCCATATAGGGACGGCGCTGACTCTGGCAACAGGCATTCCCTTCGTCGTTATCAGAAAAAGAGAGTACCGTCTGCCCGGCGAAGTCGTCATCGGTCAGGAAACCGGATACTCCAAAGGGAACCTCTATATGAATTGTGTAAATAAAGGCGACCGTGTCGTGATCATTGACGATGTCATCAGTACCGGTGGGACGATCAAAGGGATCCTTCCTGCGCTGAAGATCGCCGGAGCAGAATTGGTGGATATCCTTTTTGTTGTCAACAGAGGATCTCCCGACATCGGCATTCCCTACAAAACACTGGTCACGATCGATGTTGATGAAAACGGTGTGAAGATCATTGATTCAGCTTTCTGAAGTTATACCCGAGCTGAAAAGCCGAAACGCGAAACGCATCGCCGTCCAGCTGCCCGAAGGCCTGAAACCGCAGGCTGCAAAGATAGCGAAAGCGCTGAAAAACGAGGGATTCGATGTCCTTATCAGCGGAGATGCCTGCTGGGGAGCCTGCGATCTGAGTCTGGACGCTTTGGCATGGGCGGATGTTCTCGTCCATGTCGGACACACCCCTGTCACCACGGAAAAAAACGTCATCTATCTCCCGTTCCAGCAGGACATCCCTCTGGAGATCCTCGAGTCAGCCGTGCCTCAACTCAGGCAGTACACATCAGTAGGTATAACGACCACGATCCAGCATGCCCATCAGACAAAAGCGATCTGCAAATGGCTCAAAGATCACGGAGTGAACGCCGTTATCGGAACGGGATCCTCGAGGACGCCTCTCGAAGGTCAGGTTCTTGGATGTACGTATGCTTCGGCAAAAAATGCAAAAGCAGAAGCATATCTGTTCATCGGCACCGGGATTTTTCATGCGATCGGCGTATGGCTCGCTACGAAAAAACCGACCTTTGCCCTTGACCCGTTCGCCGACGGGATCCTGCAGGAGGTCTCTGCCGACCGACTCTTGCGAAAACGTTTCGCCCAGATCGAAAAGGCGAAGAGTGCGAAGACATTTGGGATCCTGCTCTCTTCCAAGTCAGGACAGGGACGCCGCGAGCTGGCTGAACGGCTTGCCGGTCTCCACGAAAACGCCGTGATCATTCTGATCCGGGAAATCTCCGAGATGCAGCTGAGAAATCTCGGCTTCGATGCCTATGTGAACACAGCGTGCCCGAGACTTGCCTTAGACGACCAGAGCAGATTTCCCATGCCGGTCCTCTCCCCCTCTGAGTTTGAGATCGTTCTTGGAAAACGCTCCTGGGATGATTACATCATAGATGAAATTTTACCATGAAACTCAGACAACTTGAGATGTGTCTGCAGAAGATACAGGGATTTCGTTCGCCGAAAGCAGATATCGAACAGTACATGACCCCTGCCCCGCTTGCAGCGAGACTTTTACACGAAGCAGCGCTCGCCGGTGATATATGCGAAATGAAGGTCGTTGATCTCGGCTGCGGAACAGGGATGCTTTCGATCGGAGCGGCGCTTCTCGGTGCAGAGGTCACCGGCATCGATATAGATGAAGCGGCCCTGAAAATCGCCAGAAAAAATGCCGAGGCATTTGGCTTGGATATCGAATGGATCAGAATGCGTATCGACGAGACCGCAAAACCCCTTGCGGCAGACACGGCGATCATGAACCCCCCGTTTGGCGCACAAAAAGAGCATGCCGACCGGCCGTTCATCGACTTCGCTCTCCTGACGGCGCCGGTCTGTTACGGGATCTTCAACAAAGGCAGTATCCCGTTCCTTGAAGCATACACAAAAAATACCGCCGTCATCACCGCAAAAACAGCAGCTCTGCTGAATATCCCAAAACAATTCGCCTTCCACACACAGGAAAATCTGGAGATCCCTGTTGAGATCGTCCGATTAGAACGGATAGCATGAACGATACTACAAAACGCATAGCAGGCCTTGCCGCCGGCCACGGGGCAGTGGACTTTTACATCCCGGTGATCCCGGCGATACTGCCGGCACTGATCCCTCTGTTCACCGAACAGGGCATCACATCCTATGCAATGGCAGGATGCCTGTTTACCCTCCTGACCCTGACGATGGTCGTTTTTCAACCATTGACCGGCTGGATGATCGATAAGGGACGCTGGGTCCCGGGTCTCTCCTGGTGCATCCTGATGACGGGTTTTGCCGTCGCTCTCTTCGGGATCACCCAGAACTACTGGGTCCTTTTGATCATGGCAGTGATCACCGGAGCGGGAAACTCCATGTTTCACCCGAATGCCTATCAGCAGATCCATCAGTTCACCACATCGGCAAACCGGGGAACGTTCCTTTCCCTGTTCTCGGTAGGCGGATCATTCGGATACGGAGCTGCACCCCTCATCACCGGCGCTTTATTTGCCTGGGGAGGATTTCCTGCACTCATCTGGCTCGTGATTCCGGCGGTCGGAGTAGCCGTTTTGCTGAGAAAACATCAGCAGAAACCGGCGGTCCTGCCGCAAAGATCCGCGGATAACGGAGGGGTAAAACCGAAATGGAGACATGCCGCTTTGGTTCTCGGGATAAGTTCGCTTAGGACCTGGGTCTATTACGGATTCCTTGCCTTTGCTGCCGTGTATCTAACGAAATACGCTGGCGTCGATTATCTTCTGGCGACCGGGGTCGTCAGCTGCATGATCTTTGCCGGAATGTTCGGCACCCTTATTGCCGGCCCGCTTTCTGACAAGATCGGGCGAAAGGAGGTCATGTTCGCCGCCTACATCGGAGCAACGATCGCCTACTTCGGGATATTTTTCCTGTCAGGCATCGGCTCGGTCATCTCTCTTGTCATCGCCGGATTTTTTATGATGGCGACTGCTTCCGTGGAGATCGCGACGGTCCAGGAACTTATGCCCGGCAGCGTCGGCCTTGCATCCGGGATCATGATCGGTATTCCCCAGGGGCTTGCTGCGGTTTCGATCATGGTGATCGGGATCATGGCAGACACCGTCGGGATGCCGACAGCACTTTTCACCCAGGTCTGGCTTATTGCGGCCGCCGTCATTTTGTGTGCTGCCCTTCCCTATCCGCTCAAACTGCTCAGCCCTTCCCGCAGAAAAGCTGAATAGATCAGGACGGGATCCCAACACTCCTTTTTTCCGGCTGAAAATGCATTATCCCGGCGCGGGGGCACAGGGCTTTTCGCATCCAACCCGCAAACGCTATTTACCCCAATGCCCAATTCATATAATATGGAATTCAACGGTGTAATTCTTGAAGACACATATGCAGAAGGCTTCCCGGTGTGGGCTGCCCGTGTTATCATCACTGCAGTAACGAAAGAATGGGCATACAAAGCCGCAACCGAAGCAACCGGTTTTGCGACCTCGACGATCGGATGTCCCTGCGAAGCAGGAATCGAACGGTTCGTTCCGGCCTCCGAGACCCCCGACAACCGCCCCGGATATGCGGTCATGTTCTGCTGCGGAAAGAAAGCACTGAAAGAACAGGTCCTCGAGCGTATCGCAGAGTGTGTTTTAACAGCACCTACGACCGCAGTTTTTAATGGAAAAGCAGGTCTTGAAGAGATCATCCCCGTCAAACTCCACTTCTTCGGCGACGGATATGAGTCCAAGGTCGTTGTCGGCGGCATCAACTGCTGGTCGATCCCGATCATGGGCGGAGACTTCATCATCGAAGAAGAAGTCGGCGCAATCAAAGGCGTTGCCGGCGGAAACTTCCTGATCATGGGCGACTCCCAGATGTCTGCCCTTATTGCAGCACAGGCGGCAGTTGACGCGATCAGCTGTGTTCCCGGAACCATCACCCCGTTCCCCGGAGGAGTTGTCTCATCCGGTTCCAAGGTCGGCTCCAACAAATACAAGTTCATGGGCGCATCCACCAACGAAAAGTTCTGCCCCACGATCCGCGAGAAGGTCCCGGATACCGAGATCCCCGAAGGTGTCAAGGCAGTCTACGAGATCGTCATCGACGGTGTCTCCGAAGCAGCAGTAAATGAAGCAATGAAAGCAGGTGTCCAGGCAGCATGCAGAGTTCCGGGTGTCGTCAAGATCACCGCAGGAAACTACGGCGGAAACCTCGGTCCCTTTAAGTTCCACTTAAAGGACTGCATCTAACTTTTTTTTACGTATTTTATTCAGCTGACTCGACCTTATGAGCCAAGGCGATTTTCTTCAAATAGGACTTACGCGGTGTGGTTGTGAATCCAATTTGGGAAGGGTACGGCTGGGTTTGGAAACATGAGATTATTTAACCGCGAATCTCCGCGAATTCACGCGAATCGCATTTTTCTTGCGTTCGGGTGCTCTGCTTCGGCTGATGCGTGCAAATCGAAGATTTGCGTGCCGCCTCAAATGGGCTTTGCCCATTTGGGCTTCGCCTACGCAGAATCGCACCCTCTCTGGAAAAATGCTGAGGAAAAACCCGCTTGCGGGTTTTTCTTATCTTGCATGTCTTTTTTTCTGCAAAAAATAGATGAACAATCCCTTTTCTTGATCTGGGGTGCGGGGCCGCGACTCCGGCGCGGAGCGGCCCGCGGTGGGATATCCTATTTACTGAGGCCCCTATACGTTGCGTGCAAGCCTTCGGCTTGCGTGCCGCCTCAAATGGGCTTTGCCCATTTGGGCTTTCCAGGTAGTTCATCTGGAGTGAAGGATTCAGATAGGAAATATGTGATAATTGTGAGGATACAATTCGGAAAGTATATTGCTGGGTGTGGGAGCATGAGAAAGCCCACCGCGTAAGTCCTATTCAAAGAAGGATTGAAAAATCGTCCGTTAAATAATTTCCAAAAAAAGAAAGACCTCTCAAAAAAATGAGTGGTCTTGAAACCAGAATGTTTACCGGCGTCTTGCAGCCAGTACAACTCCGCAGGCGCCAAGTCCGGCAAGGATCCCGATAAAGGGTGCCGGCGACGAGGTCGGGGTCGGGACAACGGACTGGGACATCACAACCGTTCTCTCAACCGTCTGGCCGGTAGAAACGGTGATCGTCTCTGACCAGTCTTTATATCCGCCGTGCTGAAGAAGCACGGTGTGGGAACCTGTGGCGAGATCGTTCAGCGTGAGCGGCGTATAGCCTCTGAAGACATTATCGACATACACATCCGAGCCTGACGGATCTGAAGTGATATGCAGAGAACCGGTCGTCACGACCGGCGTTACCGGATTCATCGTCACGGAAAACGTTCTGGTCTCGCCTGAGCTCAGAACAAATGACGACGAGTAGGTGGCGTATCCGTCAAGTTTCAGCATAAGCGTGTGGGATGTTCCGGAAGTGAACGGGCCGGCCTGCATGTAATTCGGGTTCGACGGGCTGGAGTACTGGGTGTTTCCCACATACCCGCCGTCAATGTATACAGCAGCTCCGGAAGGATAGGAAGCCACCTGGATGTAGGCGTCCGCACTCTTCTGGAGATTTGCCGAGACCGACGTCGTCGAGCCTGTGTAGACAGAAGACGTGGTCGAGTAGGACGTATAACCTGCTTTCTTCACCATGACCTGATAGGTTCCCGGGTTCAGACCGATCGTAAACGGCGTATCGCCTTTGTAGACACCGTTGATGTACACGTCCGCATTCGGCGGGCTGGAGTAGACATACAGATACCCGTAGGTGACCGACGGATTTAAGGACGCAGAGACATACGCGGTCTGACCGGCAGTCACGGAGGTTGAGCCTGTCCATGAATCATACCCGGACTTATCCATACGAACACTGTGCGAACCCGCAGACACCGAAACCGTCACCGGACTCGTTCCCTTGTAGATGCCGTCAACATAGACATTGGCTCCCGAGGGACTCGAAGAGACAGAAAGGTACCCGGTCGTCTGGATCGGAGTCAAAACAGCATTGACCTGGATATAATCATCTTTTGCCGGGATCCCGGCATCATAATAATAATCATAATACCCGTTCTTCGAAACGGTTATGTAATGATGCGTAGGAGTGCCGGTCGTGTAGACGATAAAACTGTCAGGCGTAGTGATCTTGTCTCCCGTTGCCGAATCAGTGGCCGTGGCCCCGGAAGGAGACGACGTTACATAAATGGTCGCCGTATCCGAACCTATCGCTGCCGAGACCGGCAGACAAAGAAGGGAAAGGACAGCCAAAACCGCAAGTAATGCGAGAATAGATGTTCTCATAGATAATACAACGGATTGATTGCTAAAAAATCTTTGCTCCATGCAGGGATTTCAGGAACAAAAACGCATAAGTGCATCATACCCGCTCATCCCGATCCTGACACCGGCTTTCTCTGCTGACTCTGTCATATCAACGATTTTTCCGGCAAGAAGCTCTTCGAGGGTTGAAACGCCGGTGATCCTCGCGGCCGGTATCCCGAGTTTATCAAATGTCTTCATATCGAAAAATCCGCAGCCGATGAATCCTCCGGCAGTCTTGATAAAAATCAGATTCGACCGCGGGACCGGCAGACAAAAACCCTCGAACTCTTTTCCGTTCACAACGCCCGATGCATGCCCCGGGTGGTCATACGCTAACTCCATACCTATCTATTGGCAATCACAACACTAAAACGATTCCAGAGAGAAAAGAATCATATGATTCGCGAGATACGAAAATACGGAGACCCTGTACTCTTTCAGCAGGCGGAAACGGTCGAAAAGTTCGGGGAAGAAGAGCTCGGCATTCTGACGGATATGTGGGACACCATGATCCAGAACAGATGCGTCGGCCTTTCAGCCCCCCAGATAGGCGTGTCAAAACGTCTGTTCATCGTAAACGTCGGCGGAGTAACAATCAAAGGAGCCAACCCCGAAGTCCTCAAAGAGGGAACGCTGGTTGAAGAGATGGAAGGAAGTCCGTGCATTCCGGGAGTCCAGCGGCCGGTCCGGCGGCCGGGAAAGATCATCTGCAGATATCTCGACATTTCAGGCCAGATCATCGAAACCGAACTCAAAGGAGTGGCCGCCCGGGCATTTCTGCATGAAAAGGATCATCATGACGGGATCCTCTTTCTCGACCACTTAAAACCGATACAGAAACGCATGATCCAAAAATCCCTGGAACCATAAGTGTGCCGCCTCACTAGCCGCAAACCAAACCCTGATAACTTTTGAGAGGGAATATCTGCTGATGAATCTTATTCCCACCCGCGACGAGATACGCGAAGTCGCCGAGCAGATACGACCGTCGATCGAGAAGGTCGCCGTAAAAAAAGGCTGGGCGCTCAATGATAACAAAGATATCACTAATTCAACGATCGAAGGAATAGCCAGAAACAAACTCGTGTACGGAAAACGGTTCTGTCCCTGCCGTATCCCGACCGGGGACGCCGAGGCCGATAAAATATACCTATGCCCGTGCAGGGACTCCGCAGCAGACATCGAAGCGTTTGGTCACTGTCATTGTTATCTGTACTTCAAAAAAGAATAACATGTAACTACTCTTTCACACACTTTTGAAAATCATTCTGAAATTCCTGCGCCCGGGAAGCAAGTGATTTATAGAAGAAACAGAAATGATTAACAGATGGATAGAAAAGTGTTTTTAGGGGCAATCATAGCCCTTCTTGTGGTGGCTGCTGTTTTAACGGCAGGCTGTGTCGGCACTCAGTCCGAGAAAAAAACCTATATCGTCGGTATCGACGGGGACTACCCGCCGTACTCCTACGTTGATGAAAGCGGCAAATTCGCCGGATTCGATGTTGAATCGATCCGGTGGATCGCAGAGCAGGAAGGCTTCAATGTCGAGATCAAGGCAGTCGCCTGGGACGGAATCATTCCAGCACTCCTTGGAAACAAGATCGATATGGTCTACTCCGGAATGACGATCACTCCGGCCCGTGCAGCTCAGGTAACCTTCTCCAAACCCTACTGGAGCGTTGATCAGGGTGTCGCCGTAAAGAAAGGCTCTGCTGTCACGATGGACCAGTTCAAGGCAGGAGACGTCACGATCGGTGTGCAGAGAAGCTGTTCGGCAGATCAGTACATCCAGAGCGATGACTTCTTTGGCCAGGCAAAGTACGACCAGATGGTAAAAGACGGAAAGATCAAACTCTATGATACCTTCCCCCAGTCGATGGTCGCTCTGGAAAACGGTCTCGTGCAGACGGTCATCTTCGATGATGTAAACATCAAAGACTACATCAAAGCAAAAGATGCGATCATCATTCTCGGAACCATTCCGACCGGTGAAGAGTATGGTGTGGCTATGAGAAACGGTGATACCGAACTCCACACGCTCATCAACAACGGACTCACCAAACTGATGGCTTCCGAGAAATGGAACGAGCTTCTCGCCAAGTACATCATCGAAGCATAAGTGTGAAAACCAGCTGCCAAAAACCGGCAGCCTCTTTTTTATAATCTGACCGACACGAAATCGTCCCGTGTCACTGTGTAAAAATCAGCACCGGCAGAGCCGCCAAAAAAATTAGTTTTTCCCAAGGATCCTTGCCGCGAAATGTCCGGCATTCTCCCCGCCGTCCACCGCCATACAGGCGACCGGGACCCCTTTTGGCATCTGGGCGATCGAAAGAAGAGCGTCCAGCCCGCCGGCGATCTTGCCGGAGACCGGGACCCCGATCACCGGTTTTTTCGTCCTCGCCGCGACAACACCCGGGAGAGCCGCCGACATCCCCGCGATACAGATGAACACCAAAGCATCCGACGACTTCACGTAGGCATCCAGCTTATCGGCATCACGGTGAGCCGAGATCACCTGAACATCGAAGGAAATATTGTATGATTGAAGAACGGTCGTTGCCTTATCAACGATCGTCTGATCCGAAACTGAACCGGCTATAACTGCGACTTCTGGCATCTGATAAAACCTCTATGGAATTAGTATATGTATGTCTATTCTCATATATGTAACAGACTTTCCCATGTATAAAGAAACTCTGCTCATGATGCCCGGTCCCGTTCCGATGCCGGAAACGGTCCGAAATGCAATGACGAAACAGGCGATCAACCACCGAAGCAAAGAGTTCGGCGACTGCTACGCAGATATCGTTCGGACCCTCAAACCCGTCTTCGGCACCGAAAACGACATGCTCGTCCTCTCCGGATCCGGAACCGCGGGACAGGAAGCCGCCATCGGTTCGTTTGCCAAAGGCAAAAAGATCGTCTCCCTCGTCAACGGAAAGTTCGGCGAACGCCTCGGTCTCATCTCCAAACTCTACGGCGAGACCGCCATGCTCGAGTCCGAATGGGGACACGCCCTGGATCTCGAAGCCCTCAAACAGGAACTGGAAAACGGCGCCGAAGTCGTGACCCTCGTACATAACGAGACGTCCGCCGCGATCCTCAACCCGGCCGAAGAAGTCGGAAAACTCGCCCGAAAATACGACGCTCTCTTCATCCTTGATGCGATCACCTCGATCGGCGGAGACACCGTAAAGGCAGATGCATGGGGAGCCGACGTAACGATCGTCGGAAGCCAGAAATGTCTTGCAGCCCCTGCAGGACTTGCCGCCGTTTCCGTTTCACAAAGAGCCTGGGACAGACTTTCCGAAAACAGACCCTTCTACCTCGACTTAAAGAAAGCAAAGAAATCCGCCGACGGCAGCCCGATGGAAACACCGACCACACCGGCCGTCCCCTTATTCCTTGCACTGCGCGAAGCCTGCAGACTCATTGAAGAAGAGGGACTCGAAAACAGGATCGCCCGTCACCACAGAATGTCCGGCGCAGTCCGCGCTGCCGGCGAAGCATGGGGACTTTCCCTCGTTCCCCAGGTCGATACTCTGCACAAAGCCTCGAACACCGTCACCGGATTCTTCTATCCCGAAGGCGTCGAGGATGCAAAGATCCGCGGGGCCTGCAAAAAGATGGGCATCGAGTTCGCCGGAGGCCAGGACAGATTCAAAGGCAAGATCTTCCGGATCGGCAATATGGGTATCATCGATACACCCGAGATCATCGCGACCGTTGCCGCCGTCCAGATGTGCTTCAAAAAAGCCGGGTACAAACTCGAAGGTGACGGACTTTCCGCAGCCGTCGATTTCTTATCCTAATCCCTTTTTTTCAGGCCAACATCTTTCCTTAAATATCTTGCAGAACAGACATAGAAGGTATGTTGCCTCTTTCAGAAAACATCGCTGCAGTCCCCCCGTCCGCAACGATGGCGATGAACAACCGTTCAAAAGAGATGATCTCAAACGGTATAGATGTCATCAGCCTCGCGGTCGGCGAACCTGACTTCGCTACGCCCGCACACATCACCAAGGCCGCAATCGACGCCTTACACCGGGGCGAGACCCACTATGCTCCTTCCCGCGGAATCCCCGCTCTGACCAAAGCGATAGCTGAAAAACTCAATACAGAAAACCATATCCCGACCGCCCAGAACCGGATCCTTTGTACAAGCGGCGCCAAAGACGCGATAAGGATCACAATGACGGCATGCCTGAATCCCGGCGATGAAGTCATCATCCTCGACCCGGCATGGGTCTCCTATGATCCCTGTGTCACCATCGCCCGGGGAAAACCGGTCCATCACTCCCTTAACGATAATTTCCAGGTCGATGAATCCCTCTACGAAAAAATCACCGATAAAACCAAGATGATCATCGTCAACACGCCGTCGAACCCCACCGGTTCGATCCTCGGGCGGTCATCACTCCGGATCCTTGCAGATGCCTGCATCGACCACGACCTGTATTGTCTTTCGGACGAGATCTATGAAAAACTCATCTACGGCCAGGAACATGTGTCGATGGGATCCCTGCCGGACATGGACGAACGCACGATCACCATCAACGGATTTTCCAAAGCCTACGCAATGACCGGATGGAGACTCGGTTATATCTCAGCTCCGGAAACCGTTATCCCGTACATGGACAAAGTCATGCAGCATTCGGTTGGAAACGTCAATACCTTTGCCATGTGGGGGGGCGTCGCTGCTCTCACCGGGGATCAGACCTGTGTTGAGTCCATGCGAAAAGAGTTCGAGGCGCGGAAAAAATATGTCATCGGCAGACTTGCCGGGATGGGGCTCAAAACCGCTCCGGCAGACGGAGCATTCTACGCATTCATCAACTGCGGAGGAGACGACGGAGCAACGGCCAACCTTTGGCTGGACAAAGCCCACGTCGCCGCCACCCCGGGATTTGCTTTCGGAGCTCCGGGCTGGATCCGCATCTCCTATGCTGCTTCCATGGAACGGCTGGAAGAGGCGCTCGACCGTATCGAATCCGTCCTCTGATCAGCAGAACCCTCTTCTTCTCCCCAATTTTTCTTCGGCGCGTACCGGGTGTCCTGCATACAGTCAGGAAGATAGGGCCCGAAAACATCGCCGATGACCGTCAAAAATAATCATGTTTATATAGAACCACTAAACAACATATTCCATACATTACTCTGTCAAAACAGGGTATAGGTGATTATACTATGTCAGCACAACTTGGCGGACAGCCAATTTTTATCCTCAAAGAAGGAGGAAACCGTACTCGCGGACGGGATGCACAGAGCATGAACATCGCAGCGGCAAAAGCCGTCGCCGGAGCCGTAAGATCGACTCTTGGTCCGAAGGGAATGGACAAGATGCTCGTCGACACCATCGGAGATGTTGTCATCACTAATGACGGTGTCACCATCCTCAAAGAGATGGACATCGAACACCCGGCAGCAAAGATGATGGTCGAGATCGCAAAGACCCAGGACGATGAAGTCGGCGACGGAACCACTACCGCAGTCATCATTGCAGGCGAACTCTTAAAGAAAGCTGAAGAGCTTCTCGAGATGGACATCCACCCGACCGTTATCACTCTCGGATACAGACAGGCAGCAGAGAAAGCACAGGAGCTTCTCAAGACCATCGCGATCGATGTCAAAGCAAAAGACACCGCGATCCTTGCAAAGATCGCCGGAACCGCGATGACCGGCAAGAACGCAGAATCCTCCAAGGACAAACTCTGTGACCTTATCGTTCGCGCTATTACCCTCGTTGCAGACGCCGACGGAACAGTCGACACTGAAAACGTCAAGGTCGAGAAGCGTGTCGGCGGCTCGATCGACGAGTCCGAGATCATCGAAGGAATGATCATCGACAAGGAACGTGTCCACCCGGGTATGCCCAAATCCGTGAAGAATGCAAAGATCCTTCTGCTCAACGCAGCCGTTGAATACAAGAAGACCGAAGTCGACGCAGAGATCTCCATCACGTCCCCTGATCAGCTCCAGATGTTCCTCGATGAAGAAGAACGCATGATCAAAGACATCGTCGAGAAGATCAAAGCATCCGGCGCAAACGTCCTCTTCTGTCAGAAAGGTATCGACGACATCGCTCAGCACTACCTCTCCAAAGCAGGCATCTTCGCAACCCGCCGTGTAAAGAAATCCGATATGGAAAAACTTGCACGCGCAACCGGCGCAGCACTCATCTCCTCCATCGACGCGATCTCTGCAGACGAACTCGGTATTGCCGGCATCGTCGAGGAACGCAAAGTCGGCGGCGAAGAGATGATCTTCGTTGAGAAGTGCAAGAACCCCAAAGCAGTCTCCATCATCATCAAAGGCGGAACCGACCACGTTGTTGACGAGCTCGGCCGTGCACTCGAAGATGCGCTCCGTGTCGTTGCCTGTGTCGTTGAAGACAAGAAAGTCGTCGCCGGAGGAGGCGCTCCTGAAGTTGAGCTCTCCCTCAGACTCCGCGAATACGCAGCAACCCAGGGCGGACGTATCCAGCTCGCCATCGAAGCATTCGCAGGCGCACTGGAAATCATCCCGAGAACCCTTGCAGAAAACGCAGGTCTCGACCCGATCGACGAACTCGTTGAGCTCCGTGCAGCACACGAGAAAGGACACAAGACCTACGGTCTCGATGTCTTCGACGGCAAAGCAGTCGATATGTGGGAAGCAGGCGTCGTTGAGCCGCTCCGCGTAAAGACCCAGGCAATCTCCTCAGCGGCAGAAGCCGCCGTCATGATCCTCAGGATCGATGACGTCATCGCATCCGCAAAGTCGGCCGGACCATCACCCGAAGAGATGGCCGCGATGGGCGGAGGCATGGGCGGAATGGGCGGAATGCCCCCGGGAATGATGTAAAGGCAGAAATGCCCCGGGAGAATTCTCCCTCATCTTTTTTTTCGATCATTCACGACCTTTAACTATTTTCAAACGCTAATGGTATAGTAATATCAGAGGAATTTTTCCGTGCGTCACGAAGTATTATATCAGTATGATCTCCCGATCGAGATCCTGGATGACATTCCGCGGACCGAGGAGGTTTTGCATGTCGTTTACGCACGGAGTAAGGATAAGTTTCTGATCCCTATCCTGCTGACCCGCCTTCGCATGCTTTGGGGATACCCTGAGCGTCAGACGGTGTACCGGATCTATGAGATGAACTATATCGATCTGCTGGAGGCGTCAGTCCGGGTGCCTGCTGCGGTCGCGCCGACTCTTACGCTGAAAACGGTGAATAACGATAAGTATGTTTTCCATAATCTCAAGAATTCTGTGGAGGAGCTGAGGGCTGCTCTGCTGACGCTGCGGGAGATGATGAATATGAAGGCGGGAAACAACTGGGAGATCGCGGCGAAACATAATCTGCTTACAGAAGAGTATCTGGTACGGCAGAGCGTGCATAAGCCGGCGGAGGGGACCGGGGAGGATGATGTTTTTGAGGAGGAGCCCCCGGCGGGATCCCGTGCCGGCAAGTCGGCGGAGAGTCTGTTTGCTGATCTTGCGGAAAGGAACGGCGCCGGAGATGCGTTTTTCGAGGAGAGGGGAGGTCAGACGGGAAAGGAGATCGAGGAAGCCAAGGCGGCCTGGGTCTCGCGGATGGTGGAGTCGGTCTCTCCCAAGCCGGAGCCGGTAAAGAAGGCAGATGAACCGGTGAATGATGTGATCGTGTTCGAGAAGGATTCGGGGAAGATGGACGATCAGTGGCATGATGAGGGGAAAGGGGATGCGATGATCCTGCCGGGAGGACGGACCCGGGTCGGGGGCGGGCGGTATAAGCATCTTGCGAACGATTCTATGGGTCTGCCGGAGGATGATGACTCGGTGGTGTATGTTTCGAAGACGGTGAGGCCGGATATCCAGAGACCCCCGGCGGCAAGACCCGTTTCGCCGGTAACGCTGGAGCCGCGTGAGGGGCTGGATGATGAGGCGATCGATAAGTCCCTTGAGGCGCTGAAGTATCTGCGGGAGAACGGGATCATCACCGAGGATGAGTATAAGAAACGGTGTCTGGGACTTTTTAAGAGGACCGGGTTGTAAATAAATAGCGGGTTGCTCCGAAGGGGCGGTCTTAGCGGAGGCGGCCCGGTCCGTCGGACCGGGCTCGGCTGAGCAAGTTTTCGAAGGAAACTTGCGAGCAAACCGAAGGTTTGCGACAGCGGATACTCCGCTATCCGGAAAATCAGGCGGAGTATAGCTGGGTGTGGAGACAAGAGAAAAACCAACCGCGCCGATTCAAGCAAGCGAAGCGATTCGGGGAGCAGATCTCTGATTTACGGTTTGCAGTTGATTTTATCTAAGGTTTCCACACACAGCCGTACACTTTCCGGATTTGATCCAGTCCAACACAACAGATATCTTGCGTAAAAAAAGAAAAAGATCAGAGTGCCCGCACACGGAACTCGTGCGCTGCTTTCCCCGGATCTGCTGATTCGTAGATGGCACGGCCGACGATGATCCCGTCAACATACTTTTTTACATCTTCCGGCTGTGCTCCCTGAGCTCCTACGCCGGGCGAGTAGATCTTCATCGAACCGCCGATGACCGACCGCAGCACAGCCGTCCGGTCAGGACGCGTGGCGGGGGCGATGATCCCGTCGGCCCCTGACTCCTTTGCCATCTTCGCCATTCGTTCGGCATTTGCCCCGCTCAGAAAATCAAGAGCTCCCGGGTGACTCATCTCGCAGACCACAAAGGCGCTTCCCCCGTGATCGTGGGCCCCGTCCACGATCGCCAGGAGAGAATCCGACCCGCAGAATGCGTGGGTGATGATCCCGGAACATCCTGCAGCAAACACCTCTTCGCAGATAAGGGCGTTGGTGTTTGGGATGTCGGCGACTTTAAAGTCGGCAATGATCGGGATGTTTGCTTTGGCAAGCTCCTTCACGATGCCAAGACCGGTCGAAAGGACCAGAGGGTAGCCGATCTTAATCGCATCCAGCTCCCCTTCGCAGGCCAGAGCGACGCGGGCTGCTTCTTCTCTCCCCTTCACGTCAAGAGCGAGCAGAAGTTCAGCCATTTATTTTCTCTCCAGCCGTTCCAGGGCGGCGGCCGCAAGGATGGGGAGGGTTATCGTGGCATCGCCGTATACGGTAACGCCTGTCCCTCCTTCCCCGATCTTACCCCAGGACTTTGCCTCGTCAAGGGTCGCTCCGGAAAGTCCGCCAAGGTCGGGGCGGTCTCCGGTGAGCTGGATAACGTAGGTGAAGTCATTTGGCGTCATCAGCATGCTCTGGAGCGTGAAGTTCTTCGGGACCCCTCCCCCAACTAAAACCGCTCCGGCTTTTTTGACGTTGAAGACCTGATTCATCAGAACATGCATATCGCCGATCGCGTCGAGGATCGTCTTTTTGTGGAACTGGGAGAACATCCAGTACTGGAGACCGAGGACCGAGTCCTGAAACGCCGGGCAGTAGACGGGGACGTCATGTTTTGCTGCCGTTGCAAGAATTCCCGTGTCGAGCTGTTCACCGATCGTTTTCAAAAGGCTGCTGATCGTGACCGGCTCTTCGGGAAGTCCGCAGTAGACGTCCTGAATAAACTCTTCCAGATCCTCGAACGCATCATTCGGCAGGTAGACATCGTAGATCCGGTTGACTTCATCGTTTCTGAGTTCGACATCATCGCACTCGGCTTTACCGTGGTAGTGGTGGCAGCCGATCGCCTCGATAACGTCATGGGTGAGGTTTGCGCCCGTTGAGGTCAGCACATCGATGTGACCTTTTTCTATCAGAGTCGAGACGATCCCTCCCATTCCCGCCGGGACCATGGCTCCGGAAAGGGCGAAGAACTTTGTCATGTCGGGGTCGCTGAGCATTTTTTCGTAGACTTCTACTGCGTGGAAGAGACTTCCTCCGTTGTATGCTCCTGCTTTTCCCATCTCACAGACGAGTTCATTTACGGTCATGTCGCCGCGCGGGATAAACTGCTTGACCTGGGTGCTACAATGTTTATGCATGATTTTGACCTTTTGCTGGATAAGGTTGGGCGGGTATCACCATATAAGTATGTCTTGTTTTTTGCGGGGAAAGGAGGGAGGGGCAACGGATGATCCGTCACACACAATTCAGTTTCGAACAGCGGATCGACGTGACCGACCCGTCGGAAAAAACGCCTTTCATAGAGACATCCCGCTCCCCGGCAACCCCGCGGGCGGCTCCCGAAAATGTACAGGTATTATTGACAACTGCCTGCCTGGCCTCCTGATCCGAAAGCCTCACTCCTTCGATACAGATGATGACCTCGGTAAGATCCGCTGCATCCTCCCCGCAGGCGATAAAAACAACCACATCCTCGCCCACAACCGAAACCTGCGCTCCCACATCCTTTTTCAGGATAGGATTCTCTACAAACAGATTGGTCCCAAGCATTCCGGTACTCGCGAGACCCAGAATGATCACCATGAGCAGAGCTATCAGAATGATCGTCGCAGACGTCAGGGTCTTTCCTTTCCTGATTCTGGATCCGGGCCGTTTCTGCATAATACTGCCGTACTCTTCCCCGCAGCTGTCCTTTAGGACCTGCGCCGCCAATTAAGACATCCATTCGCCGGATCTATCACACCAACGGGTTTTTCTGCCGAACCAAAGCCCGGGCTCAACCGAGAATGCACTAAACCGTTATACAATCTACCAATGGAAATCAGAATGTATTAATATTTCCGTCAGGGTAAAATCATGTAAAACAAAGAAAGAGACACAACGCCAAAAAAATATAAAAAAAATGCTCACAGAACAAATGGTGAGGGCAGCAGTATCCACACTGCTTTGTACTCCACATCCCCCACCTAACAGTATTATATGACGTTAACTGCTTTTAATCTTACCGTCTTTCCCTGAGAGAACACCCTGTTTTCTCAGGTCTGAGACGACTCCGGACAGATACTCGGCTGAAATATCATAGGAAATGACATCATCCGTCCCTTCAAGCGGAAACGCCGGGGCATCAAACGCGGCAAGCAGTTCGGCCTCGCTCTGTTTTCCTTCTGAAACGAGGGCATGGATCCGGGCGATCAAAGCCTGTTTGAAAAAGACCGCGTCCACAAACCGGGCAGCTTCGTCGTCTTCAACATCCATATTATCCAGAAGCTCGGCCAGATCCTCGATATCGGAAACGAACAGAAGCTCGGCGCCGGCGGTTATGATATACTCCGTCGCAGATGAGGTCCGGATATGGCTGCTGACTCCGGCCTCTTTCAGATCGTCTTCCATAACCCCGCTGAAGTCCGTGTAGGCATACATAACCCGGAGCTCGTTTGGATCCTTGATGTCAAGAAGCGTGTAGCATTCGTTTTCCTCTGAGACTTCCAGAAGCTCGTTATCCTCCAGGGTCCCAAGGATCATCAGTGCGTTCATGAACTTGTCGGACGCCTGTTTCTGCACATCCTCACCCATCGCATCGATGGATTCAGCCTGCGCGAGAAGCTGCGAAGGCGTTGCTTCCGTCAGGGAATCCCCGGGTTTGTGCGATGCGAAAAACTCTTCCAGGGTTTTTCTGCGTGTAAGAAGGTCTGATTTCAGTTCATCCAGATCGGCATCCTTTTCACGCGCCCCGATCAGCTCGATGAGATGCAGAATCGACGCGATAGTGCCCTCAAAATACGGCGTGCCCGAAAAGCTGTGTTCTACAGATATCCGTGACGGACATCCCTTTTCCCGGAGATACTTCTGAAATGCGGCCGCATCTTCCCGGGAATAAAAGGTGATTTTCTCTTCCAGTGTCATCTGGGTATCTGGTATGTCCTCTAAATGGTTATTAATTCTGTGTCAGTGTGACACTTGTTAACATGGAGCATATAATTTTATATCAGGAGCGCCTATAATAAAAATGCACATCAACACCACATAAAATCCGGAAATACAGTTTGGTCTCCGGGCGTGGTGAAGAGCCACGACGGGTCGGGGGCGGGACTGTTTTTTCGGGTTATTTGTATTTGGTTGTGCTGATTTAGGTGAATCACTCATGGATCTTGATACTGGTGCAACAGCCTGGGTTCTCATTTCAGCAGCATTAGTGTTGATGATGGTTCCCGCAGTCGGGCTGTTCTATGGCGGAATGGTAAGGAAGAAAAACGTCATCTCAACGATGATGCTTTCATTTACGGCACTTGCCCTTGGAATCGTTCAGTGGATCATCATCGGCTACTCGCTTGCCTTCGGCGGCGATGTGGGCGGCGTGATCGGCTGGTCTCTGGAGTATGTCGGTCTTTCGGGGATCCCGCTTGACGGCGTGACAAACGGGATACCTGATGTTCTGTTCGTCTGTTTCCAGATGATGTTTGCCTGTCTGGCACTGGCGATCCTGACATCAGGTATCGTCGGACGGGTGAAGATGTCGTCCTACATAGTCTTCGGTCTTCTGTGGCTGACACTGGTCTACGCTCCTCTTGCCCACTGGGCGTGGGGAGGGGGATGGGCAGCACAGCTCGGAGCCCTTGATTTTGCCGGAGGAACGGTCGTTCACATCAGTTCAGGATTTGCAGCGCTCGCGCTTGCTTTGGTGATAGGGAAGCGGATCGGCTACGGAAAACACATGTTCTCTCCGCACAACATTCCAATGACGCTTATCGGCGGAATGTTTCTGATCGTCGGCTGGTTCGGGTTCAACGCAGGGTCCGCCCTTGCGGCAAATGAACTCGCTGCAAGTGCGTTTCTCGTTACAGCTGCCTCAGCCGCCACCGGTGCTCTGACATGGATGGCACTTTCCTGGAAGAGCGGAAAGCCGAGTTCGCTTGGATTTATCTCCGGGGCCCTGGCCGGTTTGGTCGGGATCACTCCGGCGGCCGGATATGTGAACGTGGTCGGCGCGATGCTGATCGGTGTTCTGACAGCGATCGTCTGTTACGCGGCTCTTACCTTCAGGATCAAGAAGGGGCTCGACGAGTCTCTCGATGCCTGGGCGATCCACGGTATGGGCGGCTTCGCCGGCGCAGTTCTGACAGGGGTCTTTGCCGTTTCCGCGATCTGCGGGGTCGGAGGACTTCTTGAAGGAAACATACAGCAGTTTGGCATTCAGGTCCTTGACGCGGTGATCGCAATGGTCTACGCCTTTGGACTGACATTTGTCCTTGGATGGATCATCAACAAGACGATGGGTCTCCGGGTCACGGAGGATGAGGAGTACATCGGTATGGACCTTGCCCAGCACGGTGAACAGGCATAAGCACAAAAGAGGTTTCACAACATGAAAATGATAACAGCGATCATCCGCCCGGAAAAGGTGGATGAGGTATTGAATGCACTTGAACAGAACAGCATCCCGGGGGTCACGATCACCGATGTTCTCGGACGCGGTGAACAGGGAGGGGTCTGTCTTCAGTACAGGGCCGGCAAAATGCAGGTGAAGACCCTCCCGAAGACCAAACTCGAGATCGTCGTCCCGGACAAAGATGTGGAGGTGTTGATAAAGATCATCCGTGAACATGCACGGACCGGTAAAAAAGGAGACGGAAGGATCTTTGTTCTGCCCGTTGAAGCGGCAGCATGGGTCAGAACCGATGAGTACATCACCGGATAACCCCCTTTTTACTCTTTCCCTTCTCTCTATCCAATCTTTTTTTAATGCTCTGATCAGTTGTCTTGATCTCTCATCCTGACCGCAGGTTTTGCCAGATGCCGTCTGGATCCGGGCGGAACTTCATACCATTTCATCTGAAGGGTTCGGGAAAGATCCGGCACCTCGCGGACTCTTGCAGAACATTCCCGACATTTGTATCCCTTGTCTTTTCCGGCCGAGGTCATCCTTCCCCCGCAGACCGGACACTTCGGGGAGACCCGTATCTTTTGTCCGGCAAGTTCCTCAGGCCGGAACTTTTCCAGATGCAGGACACCTTTCTGAAAACTGCCGCAGACGGTGATTTGATCCCCGCAGGCAAGTTCTCGGACCGCGTTCCTGAAATATTTGGTCGGTTCAAACGCAAACACGGAGATGTACCCCCCCACATGGGAGATCGTAAACTGCACATGACCTCCGCGGTTCGTTTTCGGCGCTGACGCCACGATCCCTGAAAACCGGTAGGATTCGCCTTCGGCCGGCCCTTCCTTTGGAAGAGGAAGAAGATGGGCATCCGTTCCCTGATTCGTTTCCCAGATCCTGGAAAATGCCGGCTCTTCCGTCTTCAGATACCCGGCCGCTTCCTGCACCCATGCTGGGCTTTCCCCGCGGATCCCGTATAATACCGGATCTTTTCCATGCGGAACGCAGACGATCGCTCTTCGAATAAAATCCACTGTGTCCCAGGTGTGGGGAGCCGTTTTCTCTTCGGAAATAAAAAAACCCTCGTCTTCGAAGATCCGGGGGGTCCCAAGCACCTCAGCCTTTCGGTAGGCAAGACACTCGTAGGTTTTGTCCGGGAGGACGGATGAAACGGCTGCAAGCGCCCCGATCAGTCCGCGGCCGTTTTTGTATCCTTTATACAGTGCATGGATCGTATCCAGCCGGGAAACCGTCTCTTGAATCGTGCAGAATCTCTGCAGAGCCTGAAAATAATACGCCGGATCCGGCGCTGACTCGACAACTACCACGCCGGGATTGGTCTTTTCACAGGAAAACTCCGCAAACCGGTCCACAAATCCGCAGGCGATTTTTAACACGGTCTCAGGGTCCCCTCCAACGATCCCGATGCAGACGGCGGCATTTCCCCGGGTCTTCCAGACAACGTTTGGATTCAGCCGGACCAGACGGCAGCTGGAGACCGTATACCCCATACGGTCCAGCTCATCAGCTATGAGTGCTCCAAGATAGGTCGTGCACATCCCGTCCGGTGAATCCGTATCGTCAAGCCCGAGTAACATAAATGATATTATTTTATAGAACCGCATTACTATTACGATTATACATCTCATGTCCAACGACAGACTCCTCCAGACCGTGGTCAGTATCCTCCTGATGACCGGATACAATGTCTCGGAACGATGTGAAATTCGTCCGAGAAGTTTCGACCTGATGACATCAAAGGGAGAGAATCTGCTCGTTATCAAAGTAGTTTCACAGATCGACAGTGTAAACGAAGACATTGCATGGGACCTGGACAAGATCGCACGCCATCTCCACGCGGTCCCGCTTATCATCGGAGAGCGCGCGCGGGATGTTGCTTTGGAGCGCGGAGCGATCTATGTCAGATACGGGATAAACGCCGTTTCGTCTGCCACCCTGTATGATTATCTTGCAGAAGGCGAACTCCCGCTTGTGTATGCTTCACCGGGAGGTCTGTACGTGAACATCGACGCTGACAGACTTCGAACCCTGCGTGAAGAACAGTCGATGTCTCTTGGCGATCTCGCCCATGCATTGGGGGTCTCCAGACGGACTATCAGCAAATACGAAGGGGGGATGGGCACGACCCTTGAGATGGCGATGAGGCTCGAGGAGTTTTTCAACGACGATATCGTCATGCCGATCGATCTGCTGAATTATACGCCGGCAGAGGAGGCACGCGGCCCGGCATCCCTGCCGTCCGGCCATACAGCAGAGCCGGACGCTCTGCCAAAACGGCCGGAGGATCACCTCCGATCGATAGGGATCGACGTGCAGGAACTGAGAAGAGCGCCCTTCCACGCATTTGCGGTATTTGAAAACAAAACGATCCTTACCTGTTACGGTTCACCGCAGAAAACCGTGCAGAGGGCGGAACTTCTCGGAAACATCTCCCAGATCACCGGAACGCATTCGCTTTGCGTGGTTTCCGATTACCGCAAAGAGAAGATGATCGGCAAAACGCTGGTGATCGGCGAGGCGCGTCTGAAAGATGTGGAGGAGGGCGGAGATCTGCTGGATATGGTCACCGATGAAAAATAACACGAACTGCAGATTCGGGTCATAAAAATATTACATTTTTTTCCATCAGGCATCTGCCGTAACACTTATTAGATAACACGTGTTATTCTAATATACAGGTGAAAGACCACGCATATTCCTGATTTTCTGTTCGGCTATAGCGGACTCGGCATCCCTATCGGCATCGTATTCTGGATAATTGCCCTTGTTTTTATCGTTCTTTCGATCAACTGGGCGCGGAAAAATCTTGATGAGGCAAAAATCCCGATCCTTGCGGTCATAGCTGCAGGAATCTTTGCCCTTCAGGCTTTCAATCTCCCGACCGGGTTTGGGGTCTCGGGCCATTTGGTGGGCGGAGCGCTCGCAGCAATCATTCTCGGCTCGCCGTTTGCCGCCGTTTTTGTGCTGACGATCGTTCTGATCATCCAGGCGCTCATCTTCGGCGACGGAGGTGTTCTGGCGCTCGGCGCAAACATCGTAAATATGGGCGTGATCGGCGGATTTGTCGGATTTTACTCATATAAGGGGATCAAAGCCTTCATCCCGGCGATCCCTGCCGCCGGAGCTGCCGGGATAGCAGCCTGGCTTGCCTGCGTTCTCGCGGCCTGTTTCGCGGCGGTTGAAATCGCCCTTCTCGGCGCGGTCCCGATCGGGATCGGACTTCCGACGATGTTTGTCTACCATGCACTGATCGGTATCATCGAAGGCGTCATAACCGCGGTCGTGGTGACCCTGATCTTCACCGTCCGGCCGGAACTTACCGGAGACACAACAAAACAGCCGGTTCCGATGAAAAAAGTTCTGGCCGCCGGTCTTGTGATCGCGCTCATCATCGGCGGATCTGCGGTCTTTTTCGCTTCAAGCGACCCGGACGGGCTTGACAGCACCCTGCTTGTAAGCGGAGGCGTCAAAGAGCTCTTTGCTCCGGCAACCGGAGAGGAGATCGCTGAGGCGGAGGATCCGGTCGGCTGGTCGGCTCCGATGCCCGATTATGCGCTTGGAGAAAGTACGGCGGGAGCGATCATTGCCCTGATCATCGGGATATTTGCAGCTCTCGTTGTTATTCTTCTTGCAGCAAAGATCGTCTACTCCTCCTCGGGGAAGAGGAACTAATCCCTCTCTTTTTCATTCGAAGTATGTGTGAGTGTGCACATAATTCAGATTATGTAAGAACTCTAATATAGAGCTACGACAAATATTTCATCATGGTTGGAGAGTCGGATCTTTCACGCATAGGTATTTCACTGCCTGAGAACCTTCTGAATAAATTTGATGATATCATCGGAAAACGCGGATACTCATCACGATCCGAAGGGATCCGTGACGCGATCCGGTCTTATATCACCTATTATGAATGGATGAACGACGTGTCAGGCGAGCGTCAGGGAGTCATCACGATGGTCTATGATCATGATCACCGCGGTCTTATGGAAGCGATCACTGAGATCCAGCATTCAAACAGACATATCGTCCAGTCGACGATCCATTCTCATGTCAGCGATGAGCGCTGTCTTGAAGTCATCCTCGTCAGAGGACAGGGCGAACAGCTGAAACAGCTTGCAGAGCGCCTGATGTCCCTGAAAGGCGTCGAGTCGGTCAAACTGACAACAATAAAAACCGACTGAGATCGTCGGTCAAAATAAGACTCTCTTATTTTTTATTTTTTTGTGTGAGACGCGGCATCTATCAGCGTATTCAGCACATTTTCCAGAAACATGATCCCCCCTTCGATGCCGGCGATCGGCCGGGCGGCAATCGAGACCCGGCTCCGGTCGGGAGGGGTGATCCCGAGGAAGGAAGCAGCCGGATACGCGTTTGCTTCAAAGGTGGAGCCAAGGATCAGATCAGGACACGCTGCGCTGATTTCCCGGACGATCTTCGTCAGATCGGTCTCGCAGGGGATATGGGCCGCGTCACGGTTTCGTGCAAGGACGACCGGGACCTCGGCGCCGAAGTAGCGTTCCAGCATTGTTTTGGCAAACAGCGCGTAACTTTCCTGAGCGCAGACGGCGGCTACCGGCGGCTCATATTTGCGGAGATATTTGTCGCTTGAATAAAACATCTGTTCATCGGCACGCCGCCACTCCTCGAGGACCGGTTCGATATCCGCATCCGGGAACGTTTCAGCGAGGTTTGCACAGGTGTCTTTTACGTCCGTAAACAAAAACGAGCCGAGCATCGTTCCAACACCGGACGGATACGACGGATTGATCGAGACCGTGTGCAAAGCGGCCCCTTTTCGAAGATCTGCATACCTGTCTTTTGCAAGCCGAACGCCGACCGGGATATCCATAAGCCGTAAAAGCCGCTCGGCTTCGTGCAGATTTCCCCGCCAGAAAAGATCGAGAAGGGAAACGCCGTCGATGTTCACGCCGTTTCGCGAAGAATCGGTTTTGATCCCCAGGCAGTCATATGCGGTCTTTGCCCCCTCCTCGGCATTGCCGAGAAAACCTGGTGCGTCGACAAGGACGGCGTTTTTGTTTTCCAGCGCCCCGGAGAGATCTTCGCCGGTAAGCGCCGGGATGCAGGTGTTCAAAACGGCGACCGGCCGGTCGGCGGACGAAAGCCCGTCCACGACCTCTTTTAAGCGGCCGGTCGTGCCGAACACGATCTCCGATTCCAGAAGATAGGTGCAGAACAAAGGAACCTTCAGCAGTGACCGGGGATAATAATAACAGCCCGAAGAGCCGTGGATCAAGACATCCAGTCCGGAGATGCCGGCAAGAACGGAACAGGCTCCGGTCATGGCGCACGGCCAGACAGGATTCACGCAGAGACCTTTATCCATGGAGAATCGCCCTCCGCCAGAGGTAAAGCATTTTCACGGTCCCGGATACGCCGACCGGCAGATAAAACGGCAGTCTGACGTTTATTCCGTTTGGAGACTCGGTCATATCCAGACAGGCAAGCGCTTCGCGTGCAGCGGTGAGGGTCCCTTCAAACGGTTCTGCGCCGAGACAGACCCTGCTGCCTGCAAGATTTGCAAACCGTTCGAGCATTTTTTTCTGGTATTTGGTCTCCTGCAGGACAGCAGATTCGATTTTTTCCGCAGAAAGTCCGCAGGCTTTGCCGGTCTCCTGCAGAAATGAAACCGATCCGGAAAGTCCGCGGGGAAAACCGCCGACCACCGGGCGGCTGAACCTTCTGCCGAGTTCCCGGCCGGCGTCAGCGCAGCGTCCGTCCCGCAAAATAAAACAGGAGACGGTGCCAAGCTTTCGAAGATCCGACACCGCGGCGTTTCTGCAGAATCTGACCGAAACGGTCAGACCGAGAAGGTCGAGCAGCCGTTGTACTTCGGCGAAGTTCTCCTCGACCTCGGACTCCAGATTTTTTTCCCCGATGATCCCGACGGTTCCCGGTACCGGATCTGCAGGCTCTGCCAGAGCCGAGAGTCCGATGAGAGCGGCATTCTCTCCGTCCTTTGCACTTCCGCCGAGAAAGCCGGATGTCGGGATATAGAGCGTGCGTTCTGCATACGGGTGTTCCCGGCAGACGGCAAGACAGTCATCCCCGATCGTTTCCGGGACACAGGAGGTGACAACGATGATCAGCTCCGGCTTTTTTTCTGCCGCACGGTCGAGTGCCTGTCTGAGACAATCCTCTCCGCCGAAGATGACATCTTTGTCCGAAAGCCCGGAGACGAGTATCTCAGGAACGATTCTAGTCTCTGCTTCGTTCATCAGCGCGTGGAGCATGGAAAACGTCTGATGGGCGCAGCCTTTCGGGGCATGGACTACCGTTACTGCCCCGGGAATAAAACAGGCGACGGAAAGGGCGCCCGTGAGGGTGCACCCCCCCATCCGTGATTCAGAGATACTCTCTTGCAAGCTCTTCCAGTTCCTCCAGTGCAAGCGGGGTCGGGATCCGAAGATCGGTGTTTTCCAGAATGATCTTTGCACAGTCCCGATACACTTTTGCCTGATTTGACGCCGGATCATGTTCGATGACCGTCATCCGGTTCACCTCCGCAGCTCTTACTGAGTTGCTCCGCGGAATAAAACAGACAAGTTTTGAGCCGATCCGTTTTGCAAACTCCTCGACGAGTCCCTGTTCGTTATCCATATTTTTTGCATTGCAGATCACGCCGCCGAGCCGGCATTTTGCCGAGCTCCGCTCTGATATTCTGGCGATCGCTTTGCAGATATTGTTCGCCGCATAGAGACTCATCAGTTCTCCGCTGGTGACGAGATAGACCTCCTGGGCATATCCGTCCCGCATAGGCATGGCAAATCCCCCGCAGACGACATCGCCGAGAACGTCATATACGACAACGTCCCCGTAGAGTGCCTGCATTTTTTCCAGGAGCTGAAACGTCGCGATGATCCCCCGGCCGGCACATCCGATCCCCGGTTCGGGTCCTCCGGCTTCGACACAGCGGATGTTCCCAAATCCCTGATAGATGATGTCTTCACTTCTGATCTCTTTGTGATCATACATCTGCTCAAGAACGGTCGGAATCCATCGGCCATGCATAAGCATCCGTGTGCTGTCATGTTTCGGGTCGCAGCCGATCTGCATGACATCCAGCCCCATCTCCGAAAATGCCGCCGAAAGATTTGCCGATGTCGTGGATTTTCCAATACCTCCCTTTCCATAGAGGGCGATCTGTCTCATTCCTGTATATATTGATCCGCAGGATACATATAATTTGAGTTAAATCCATGCAGTCTGGGAAAGACGGCTCTTTGCGGGGAGCGTTTCTTATCCTCTCTTTTTCGATCCCTTCTGGGTGTCAAACCCTCGAAGGATCCCCCAGCCGAGGATGAGGGCCGGAATGATCTCCAGTCTGGCGACCCACATGACGAAGAACAGAATGATCTTTGCATAATCCGGCATCAGCGGCCCGACGACGCCGGTCGAACTGCCGTTGTTGCCAATACAGCTGCAAAGATCATAGACGGTGTTTGCAAGATTTGCCGAGAAGTACGGGTCGTGAAGAAACACGATCAGCGTTCCAACCAGAAGTAACAGATATAAGAGGATGAGAAGAAGGGATTTTGCGATCAGGCCTTCCGCATACTTTCCGTAGATGGGTTTTCCGTCATGACGCATCGGGACGACGGCTCGCGGACTCCGGAGCGTTTTTCTGAACCACCAGCCGAGAGCCTCGAACATGACCTGGATACGATTCAGTTTGATACCTCCCGATGTACTTCCCTGCCCTCCTTCGATCAAAAGAAAGATCGAGAGAAACAGGATGGGCGCCATTCCCCAGCCGGCAAAGGTCGTGTTCTGGAACCCGGTGGAGCTGACAACGGTTCCGGCCATAAAAAGACCCTCCCGCAGCGTGTCCACAAGGGGCATTCCTGATACAGAAAGTTCAACGATCAAAACCGCGGAGACCAAGAGAAAAACCCCGATGATCATGTGCAGGACACGGTCGTGCAGGATCTCCCGAAACGATCTGCTGACATAAATGATATAATAGAGCCGGAAAGGAATGGCGCCGGCGAGCATGATCGGGATCAGCACCATTTCAAGCGCCAGATTGTCAAAGTGGGTTATCCCGACAGCGTATATGCTCATACCTCCGGTCGCGATCGCGCAAAAAGCAACGTTGACGGCATCCCAGAGACTCAGGCCTGTCAGAAGGATCGCCACGATCGCGATCAGCGTTAAGATGAGATAGATCTTCCACATCTGAAAAGCGGTCGCGATCACGCTTGGCATAAATGATTCCGAGCCGCCTTCCGAACGGTAGAGGTTCTGGGTGACGAGACCTGAGCGGCTTGCGACCGTCAGCATAAAGGCGACGATCCCAAGCCCCCCGATCCACTGCATAAGGGAACGCCACAGAAGAATGGTCTTTGGCCAGTCTTCCAGGTTCGTTGTCAGGGTAAATCCAGTCCCCGTCCATGCAGACATGGATTCAAACGCAGCGTCGATAAAGGGCATGCCGGCAAAAATAAAGGGAAAACAGCCGAGAAAACCGACCAGCGCCCAGATGACCGCGGTCGCCGAGATCGAGAGACTGGCTCTCGGGGGTTTGGTGTTTTTTGGAAGGAGGTGGAGAATGCCTCCAAGGCCGAGCATCGCGGCCGTGGAACTTGCCATCCAGGGAAGGGCATACCATTCCTGGTAAAGACAGCCTACAATGATTGGAAGAAGAGTGGCGGCACCTATGAGCAGAAGCACTGACCCGATATCGCGACCGATCGCCGGAAGTTCCCTGAGGTACCCCATTTGCAGTACATTTAGGCGTTTGACAATAATAGAAGTTCCCTGAAATCAGGGGTGCGGGGATCACGTCAGTACATTATCAGAAACCCGAGAACCAGATCCGTCAGAGAAAACCCAAACAGGGCAGTCACATACCCGACCGTGATCGGGATCATAAACGGGAGCCCGTACGAGATCCAGACATTGCCGGCTTTGGCATACAGTTCGAGCTGTGAAGCATAGGTTTCCGGCTCCTCCCTCAGACTCCTGATCGCCATCGCAGACCGGTTCCTCAGAGCACGGATCGAACTGTTTGGCCGGCAGAACTTTCGGGAGATGACCCCGTTAACTTCGGTGATCTCCTCGGAGACAAAACCGAAATACTTCGTGATAGAATCTCCCGGAACCGGTTTTCCCGAGCACATAAGCCAGAACGGCGCCCGGTTTCCGGCAAAAATATTCCGCAGACAAAAAAATGCCGGAACGATCAATGCAAAAACCGCACCGTTTACAAGAGAGGACAAGGCAAGCGAAGGAAAGATCCATGCAGCGAACGGGGTTATCGGGACCGCGAGTGACAAAAGGATCATGGCTTTTCCGTCCGCCACCCCGAAAAGGCCGAGATAGGTGAAGCCGGCCATCAAGAGGGCGACAAGAACGGAGGCCGCGAACACATACGCCGCCCAGGGAGCGGAAAATGCCCCGATCCAGAACCAGATCATCAGCACAGCGCAGCCGACCGCCGCCGGATACCAGGTCACGGCATAAATCGTCCGGGTCTTCAGGTCCTGCCAGCAGGCATACAAAAAGGTGATAAGAACCAGAAGCGCCGAGATCGACAGCGGCAGTGAAAGTATCATTGATTACGATTCGATCTGAAATCAGATAAATTCAATGGGTGAGGGTTACCTCACTCATTAAAAACAGATTTTGCCACGTACTTTCCGTGGACGTAGGACGGCATGCCGGCAAGCATATAGGATACACGCAGTGCCTCTTCCACTTCATCCAGCGTAACGCCGACCATCCTGGCCCCGTTGAGCTGGGCACGCAGAGCATGATCATCTCTCATCGCGGCCGCAATACCGATCGCAATCAGTTTTTTCTGTTTTCTCGTCAGAGAGCCGTCCGACCAGATGTAGTTGTCCAGTTTCAGAACTGCTTCATGCATCAGCGGATCGGTGTCCGCGAGTTCTTTGAAAAACACCGGAACGTGTCCGATATTGTGTTCAAGCTGCTTCATCTGCCCCTGACACCCGCAGGTGCCTTTTTTCTCTTCGTTCGACATTTAACTTCAGCGAAATATTGTCCCATAAGATAATTATTGTATCTATCGAAGCACCTTTTAATAGATTGCACGCCATATCCTTCAGCAATGAAGAAAAAGATCGTGGCCTTGTTCGGCAGCAATGTTTTCGGCGGAAACACCGACAAACTGTTAAACGAAGCGATCCGCGGCGCAGAAGAGGCCGGGTGCAGTGTTGAGAGAGTGGATGTCGTCCAGGCGAATATTTCGGGATGCAGACAGATCTATCACTGTATGGAAAAAGAGACCTGTGTCATCCGGGATGAAGCAGAGAAGTATTTTACTCTGCTTAAAGAGGCCGACGGGATCATTATCGCAACGCCTGTCATGACCTACGGGATACCGGGTCATCTGAAATCCTTCATGGACCGGTGTCAGCCGTTTTATATGGCGAAATATCACCGGAAAAACTCATTCATCACTCCTGAACACGCAAAGATCCGGAAAACTCTCTTCATCTGCATCTCCGGGATGAACACGCCGGATGTGTTCATCGGACCGGTGCTGACCGCGAAGGCATTCTGTCAGATCATCGACGCCGGATACGTCGATGAACTCCTGCAAAACGATATGGACACGATAAAAGATATTGCCACAAAACCGGAAGTGCTGAAAGCGGCATACGAAAAAGGGAGAACCTTAGGTGAAGCAGTCACGAAAGCACGCTGAGAGATTCGATATAAAATCAGAACTCATACGGCTTGCAGACCCGAAATACCGCAGTTTTTCAAGCGGACTCATTCCGGGAGCGGACAACATTATCGGGGTTCGGATCCCGGATCTCCGGGACCTTGCAAAGAAAATCGCCGCGGGAGACTGGAAAGGATATCTCAAAGAGGCAGCTGATGACTCATTCGAAGAGATCATGCTCCAGGGACTTGTTATCGGGTATGCAAAGGCAGACCCCGGAGAGATCACCGCTGCCCTTACGTATTTTATCCCGAAGATAGACAACTGGTCGGTCTGTGATTCGGTCGTGATGGGACTCAAGATCACGAAAAAACATCAGGAGACGTTCTGGAAGTTTATCCAGCCGTATCTTGACTCGGACCGGGAGTTTTTCGTCCGGTTCGGGATCGTGATGCTGCTCTCTTATTACGTGGATGAAAAATATATCTCAGCAGTACTGAAACGGCTGGATACGATCTCACACGACGGATATTATGTAAAAATGGCGGCCGCATGGGCGGTTTCCGTCTGTTATGTGAAGTTTCCGGAGATCACGCATGCGTATCTGGAGAACTGTTCGCTGGATGACGGAACCTATAACAAATCGATCCAGAAGATATGTGAATCCTACCGGGCGGATGAAGAGGCAAAAAATATTCTCAGAGGAATGAAGAGAAAATAAAATCAGGACTTCATCCGCTGATCGTATGTCCGAAGGGCACGCACCATATCCACATACCGAAACTCCGGCCAGGGGGGCACACAGAAACAGACGGCCGCTTCATTTCCGTTCGCCAGCCACGGGAGGAAGTTTGAGGTCCGTTTGTCGTTCGCCGTTCTGATGATCAGATCAACGGGCGGCATCTCCACTTCCGGATACATCCTTTCCGTCACGCAGTCCGGCGTGATCTCAGCCGGAGAAAGCTCACCGGCACGGACCTTCGCAACGATCGACTTCGTTGTCTCCAGGATCTCGTTTCGGCCGCCGTAAGCGATGGCAAAATGCAGATAATAGCGGTGATGATCCTTCGTCGCCTCCTCGACATCCCGGATCTTCTCCATGAGCCGGTCATTGATAAGTGACCGGTTGCCGATGACCGTGATGTTCACCTGCTTGTCATAGATCCGCTGATCCAGGATCATCTCGGAGAACTTTTCGATAAAAAGTTCCAGCAGTTCATTCACTTCTTCCGGCGAACGCTTGAAGTTCTCGGTGGAAAAAGCGTAAAATGTGGTGTGGATCACTCCAAGCTCCTCCATCCAGTCGAAAACTTTCATCGTGGTCTCGGCCCCGGCCCGGTGACCGAACGCCGGGTCTTTTCCGCGGGCCTTTGCAAACCTCCGGTTTCCGTCCTGAATGATCGCTACATGGGTCGGGACATAGGTCAGCTGCCGGATAAGCCTGTGAACATACAGGTTCTCTGCAAAAGACCGGAGACTCACTGGGGGATCACCTCAACGATCATCCCGTTGTTTGGATACCGCTCGATGATTTTGCGCTCGCCGCCGAACTTGCGGGGGATCTTTCGCATCTGCTGCCAGTCGAGTTCGATCGTCCCGTCCTCCATCTCCTCATAATAACTTCCGGCACGAAGACACGGGATGATCATCTCGAGATCCCCGTTCACTTCCATAGAGCCGTACATCACGGTTCCGTCCTCAGTGATCATATCAAACGGCCGGGCAGAGTTCATCGCGATACGCTTGAGCCGTTCCCTGAGCTGGACGGAATCCTTGAACGTGGACGTGCAGTAATGGACTTTCGGGTGGCCGTTGATCTCGCCGGCCCATTTGGTCGAACCTTTGATCGCATTGCAGAGAGGATTTTCCGTTTCGAGTTTTCTCTCACGCATATTGTCTGCGCAGGCATCCCCCCATTCAAGCTGGTTGATGTTGAAAAAGTCAACTGAGTCGAGCAGCGGAAAGAAATGCCGGAGACCCGGCAGGGAAGGCACCTCGAACCCTACCAGAAATCCCATCTTCTTCGCATCGGCGATCGACTGAACGTATGGCGAGGTCAGGATATCCTTCCAAATCTCGTGAGGAGGATGCATTCTGATCTCATCGACACAGCCGACGAGGGCAGCGAGCTCCTCCTCGGTCGGCGCCCGGCCGGTGTACATATGGATCTGGTGATCTTTGCCGAAGTGTTTTTTCAGCGCTGAGCAGAACTCAACGACACGTTCGATCTCCATCAGAGGTTCCCCTCCCGTAACACCGGCCCCGAGAGCGTCCATCATTTCTCCTTCGGCGATCGCTTCTTCCGGGGTCGTGATCTTCTGATCGTTTGCATAGATCACGTCGAGATCCTTGCGCTCTTCCGAAAGAGGGCAGTACCAGCAGGTCCTATCACATCTTCCGGTGATGAAAAGAACCAGCTTTGCCCCGATGTAGCAGAGTCTGCAGCCGTCGGAGAGGTTTTTTGGGAGTTTGTCCTTCGCCATGTTTACAACGACATCTCAAGAAGACGTTTCATCGTCTCTTCACGGCCAAGCGCTTCCAGGAACCAGCCGAGACGCGGACCTCTGTCAGCGCCGAGGAAAGCCCGGTAGATGCCGGTAAAGACATCCTTTCCGGTAACGCCGGCTGCCTCTGCCGCATCATAGACGGCATTGTGGAGAACATCGGCTTTCCACTCGGCGCCGATGATCAGTTTTGCATATGCAGCGACGGCTGCTTTGACCTCGGTCCGTTCGCCGGCAGCGATTTCCGGCAGGGATTCGGCAAGGGCGAACTTGGCGTCTTCGGGAGCATACCGATCAAGCCAGACCTTTGCACGGCTTGCCTGATCGAGAACGGCATCTTTGTCGACGATCTCATATCCGCTGCGTCTGAGGATATCGAAGACGGCATCATCGGTCCGTGCGATCTGAACGACCGTCACCATATGACGGAACGGGATCGTTGTCTGGGGAGAGGCGATCCTGGAGAGTTCGAACTCGCGGGACTCACCGGCAGCGGCTGCCTTGTCATACTCGTCGATCAATCGGAGCAGACCCATTCCCGGATCGAAAGCGATGGTCTTGTCGGGTTTGGTTTTGGCGATCAAGTAGCGGAGCACTTCCGGCGCCACGATGTCGAGCATATCACGGATCGTTAAGACGACGCCTTTTGATGAGTGCATCTCGCCTTTTCCTTTCAAGCTGATCCATTCATATGTCACCGGAACCGGGGCATTGTAGCCGTAGATCTCTTTTGTGATGATCTTTCCGGTGTCGTAGGATCCTCCGGGTGAGGCGTGGTCTTTTCCAAACGGCTCGACCGTTACGCCGTGGACTGACCAGCGCATAGGCCAGTCGACACGCCAGACGAGTTTTCCTTCGCCTTTGGAGTAGTCAGAGACGCCTTCGTGCCCGCAGGGACATTTGTAGGTGACGGTATGGTTTTCGATATCGTGGGAGAGGATCGCCGCACGGGAAATCGTGCCGCAGGATGAACAGATCGGATAATACGGGGTCCAGCCTTCTTCGAGTTTTCTGCCGGAGACGTCTTCAAGGATCTTTTTGATATCTTCAGCATGGATGAGAGCCTGCTTAATCTGCTCGGTGAACATTCCCGAGCGGTAGGCTTCACTTGTCCGGATGATACGGGGGTGGATGTCGAGCTCTTCGATCGCCGAGAGGAAGGGGTCGAGGAAATGCTCTGCATAGCTTTTGTGTTTTCCGCAGGGACACGGGATATCGCTGACAGGCCAGCCGATATACTTCTGATATTCGTCAGAAAGGAACGGGTAGACTTTTCTGAGCGGATCGAAGTCGTCGGCAATATAGACGAGTTCTGCCTCGACTCCCCGTGAGAGGAGGGCTTTGTAGATCATATCGCCCGTCATGACCTCCCGCATATTTCCCAGATGGATCGGACCTGACGGCGTGATACCGGTGGCGATCAGCTGGGGGACATCGGATGGAACCTGAGCTGCCTTTGCATCGGCCCAGTGGATCTTCTCATGTATTTTTTCTTCCATGTATTGGTACCTGCTATTAGATGTGTCTGTACGTATGTGTTTTCAAATCTGATAATACCTGATGTCCGGGAAGGGAAGATCAGTGTATGGCAAGCCCGCATTACGTCTGGAGATTAAAAAAAGAGGGGAGTTATTCGGCAGCTGCCGGTATAGCCGAATCATAGAGATTGGCAAAGAACCGGGCGGTGACGATCACGATAAACGGCATGGCTGCAACGAGCAGAACACTGCCGGCGAACGGGATGCAGAGAAGAACGAGTTCTGCGACGCTGACAATAAGACTGATGAGGATCCAGTAGCCAAGATATCTGAGCCACCCGATCCTTGCGATGATGCTGAAAAGTTCCTTGAAATGGAACGCTGCGCCGAAACTCTCTTCCTTTGCGAATTTTATGACACCCATCATTCCAACCATCATCGAGATGATCAGAAGAATGGTCGGGATAATGATCGCAACGATGATCAGATAGGCCAGATTATCCATCGGACCAAGCATCGTTATCGTGGATACAACCGTGTAGGGGATCATGTAGATGAAGAGGATGATCAGTGCGAGGATACCCTCGATAAACATCTTGCCCCAGTTGTTCAGGGCAAGTTCTCCGCCGCGGTAGACCCTCATCATAAATCCATAGATGAAGATGCTGGCAAAGATCGTGACGATCGTTCCAAGAATGAACAAAAAGACCGAGATCGAAGCGATTATGCCGAATGCCGGGTCGGTCATCATCGGCCCGGTCATCATAGCAGGATCGACCGCCGATGAAATCATCGGCGTGGCAACCATCATGAGACTTCCCATCAGGAAAATCATTCCGAGGATCAGCATGACAGTACCGGCAAACATCACCGCGTACAAAAGGATGAGGACAAACCAGCTGCCGAATGTTTTGAATGCAGTGTTTGCATACTCCATTGAATTCTGGAGGTTTTCGCTAAAACCCATTACCATAATACTAACGTATCAGTTGTTTCGACTATATATGGTTTCGCCGGCCGGTTTAAAACAAGGTATTTACTTTGACGGCTCCGGCGAGGTTTGCGCCCCCAAGCTCGGCAAAACGCAGATCAGCGCCGGTCAGATCGGCTTTCCAGAGATCCGCCCCCTCAAGATGGGCGTGCGTGAGATCAGCTCCCGTAAAGTTCACATGCCTGAGATCGGCACCTTCCAGATGGGCGTAGGAGAGATGCACGCCCGAAAGATCCAGGCCCACAAACGAGGCCTCTTCCAGATACGCGCCAAAGACCCGGGTGTCATCCGGTTTGTTCGCGATCTCGTGTGCATACCACGCGTTCCAGGAGGGGACGCCGGCTTTCAACCGTGCTACCTGGGCAGGATCGCATTTGATTTTTCCTGCCGAATCATAGACGGCAGCATCCGGGTTGGCGCCGTCGAGAACCGCCCGGGAAAGATAGGCACGCCAGAGATTTGCACCGGCAAGATTTGCATACGAGAGGTCGGCTGACTTCAGATACGAGTAGGAGAGATCGGCATTTCTCAGATTCGCAAACCTGAGATCGGCACCTTCCAAAAACCAGTAGGCAAGATCCCCGCCTTCGAGATGGGCGCCGTATGCATCCGAACTTCTCAGATACATCGTCTCTTTCAGATGAACGGCATACCACGCGTTCCAGCGGGTGAAATCCTTTTCCCCGGAACATTCACGGAGCATTGCATACTGATTTGCATCAAACTTGGGTTTTTTCATACTTCATCACCCGGCTTTTTCTTTCCCGCCTCTTTGATGAAGATCTCATACCCGGTGATCCCGAGGATCAGAAGGACCGGACCCAAAACGAATCCCAGAAGTCCCATTGCCATAGCCCCGCCGAAAAATCCGACGAACATCAGCATGGGTCTGATCTTCACCCGCTGACCGGTGAGTTTGGGACGGATGATAAGATCGGTCAGAACGCAGGTCAGGAAGTAGCCAAGCGTCGCGGTCAGAAGAACGCCCCGGATATCGCCGAGACACAATGCATAGACGCCGACAAAAATGATCACCATCAGCGGACCTAAGACCGGGATCAGGGCAAACAGAGCGCACATCGTGGAAAAGAAGATCTCGTGACCGTAACCGAGCACCAGGAAAAAGCCGTATGCTAAAAAAAATGTCAGAAATGCGATGAAGACATGGACGATATAGATCGAGAAGAGGATGTCCTTGGTCTTTTTTGCCATTAAAGAGACGTTTTCCCTCGAACTCTCCGGAACAATCCCGCGAAAATCAGCCCAAACCCGGTCGCCAAAGATGATCGAGAGATAGACCAGAGCGTAAAAGAGGATGATATCGATAATAAAGGCAGGGACCATCTGTGCCGCGCTCAGAGCAAAACTTGGAAACAGGGTGAGGATGACGGTTTTTACCTCCTCGACCACACGCAGGGAAAAATCGCTGCCGTCGGTCAGATGGAGAAGATTTGTCACGGAGGTGATGATGGTTTGGAAAATGGACATGAAATACTCAAAGTCAGAGCTGATGACCACAACGATGACCGCACAGACGCCGATGATAACCGTGAGAACGAGTGTTGTCAAAATCCCGGCAGAGAGACCTGCAGGGATTTTTTTGATCATCTTTCTATGCATCGGCATAATCACGACTGCCACGGACAATGCAAGGATAAAGAGGAAGATATAGTTCCACGAGACGGCAAGGATTGCCAGAAATATCAGAGCGATCAGTATCAGGCTGAAATGATCTCTTGCATACCGGGAAAGATTCATTATATGAATAGAGGCGGCAAAGGATAATAAATTCTGGGTTAAAAAAGAGAAAGGGTAAACCAGGTTTACTCAACTGCTTTGAATGAGGAGCCGGGGATGCCGCAGATCGGGCAGCGTTCAGGGGTCCGGTCGATCTCGATGTTCCCGCAGACCGGGCAGAGGTAGATGATCTCCGCATCAAAGTCTTTGCCTCCTTTTACTGCATCAGCTGCTTCCCGATAGAGAACGGCGTGTGCCGCCTCGGCTTTCATAGCATGCGTGAACGTGACAACTGCTTCCTGTCTATCCTCGTTTTCTGCGATCGTGATAAACTTTGGATAACTTTTATTGCTTGCACGAAGTTCAGCAATTATGCCGGCCTCGATATTTTCGGCCGTGGTGCCGAGGTATCCTCCGATACTGAGAAGACGGTGTGCATGGATCTCTTCCGCCGCTGAGGTTGCACGAAAGAGTTTTGCAACATGATCATATCCTTCGCCGGCCGCTATTTTGGCAAAGGAGTTATATTTGCGGTTTACGCGGGCTTCACCGGAAAACGCACTGAGAATACAGTCGTCTGTGTTCATAATATGATACTTTGTCCAGAAATTTGATAAAGATAATGGAGGGGAGACTTTTTTCAAAATGCAGAGACGAACGGTTTTTTCCAAGAACGGCTGAAATCGTCTGAAAGATCCGGGATAGAGAATGATGGCGAAAAGGAGGCGAGATTCAGGGTAAAAAGAAAAAAAAGAGTAAATCAGATCTACTCGACTACTTTGAATGATGCGCCGGGAATGCCGCAGATCGGGCAGCGCTCGGAGGTCTTGTTGATCTCGATGTTTCCGCAGACCGGGCAGAGGTAGATGGTTTTCACATCAAAGTCTTTGCCTGCTTTCACTGCATCAAGTGCCTTCTGATAGAGAGCTGCGTGTGCCGCCTCGGCTTTCATAGCATGGGTAAAGGTGATGACCGCGTCCTGCCGGTCTTCCTTTTCTGCGATCGCAACAAACTCCGGGTACATCTCATTGGTCTCGTGAAGTTCGCCGATACGTCCTGCTTCGAGGTTGGCAACTGTGCTGCCGATATATCCGCCGACACGCAGAAGTCTGCGGGCATGGATCTCTTCCGCTGCCGAGGTTGCACGGAAAAGTTTGGCAACATGATCGTATCCTTCGTCGGCTGCTGCTTCAGAGTAGGATTTATACTTGCGGTTTGCCTGGGATTCGCCGGAAAATGCTGCGTCAATACAGTCCTGAGTGTTCATACAGTATTAATTGTTCAGAAAATCGGATAAAGATTTGGGAACAAGACATTCTGCGAAACAACTATCTATACTCTTTGCCAAAAGAGAAGTAGATATGAGTCTGAAGAACACCGCAGATATCGATAAACCCCGCGAAAAACTGATCGCCAAGGGACCTGCGAGCCTTGAACTGGAAGAACTCGTCGCAGCGATCATCGGAAGGGGGATACCCGGCTGTGACGCAATCCAGATCGGAAAAAAGGTCGCAAAGATCCTGATGTCCAGGACCTATGAAACGATGGTTGACGATCTCTGCGAGGTGAACGGGATGGGAGAGGCGAAGGCCTGCCAGATCATAGCGGCCCTGGAACTCGCCCGACGGTTTCCTCCCCCAGTCCACCGGTTTGCGGTCATCCATAAAGCTGAGGATGTACTGCCGTTTGTTCACCAGTACCGGTATGACACGCAGGAAAACGTTGTTTCTGTTACATTGTCGGGCGCTCACGAGGTACTGAAGGTCAGACTCATTACCAAAGGTCTTCTCAATGAATCACAGATCCATCCCCGGGAGGTTTTTGCCGGAGCGATCATGGATCGGGCGGCAGCGATGATCCTGGTGCATAATCATCCGTCCGGGAACCTCCATCCAAGCAGGCAGGATCTGAAGATCACCAAGGATATGCAGGCCGCGGGAGAACTTCTCGGGATCAAACTGCTCGATCATCTGATCGTAGGACCCAAAGAAGGGTTCTGGAGCATTATGGACGAAGAGTAAAAAAAGGTCAGCGTTTTGCTTTTTGGCAAACGCCGCATGCACGGCAGACCTCGACACGCGGGGTGAACTGTGCGCCTTTTTCGCAGAACGGCGGGATATCGGCGGCATCTCTTTTATAATATACATGAGGGACGAGTGATATATGCGTGTATGTCCCGACACCGACACCGATTTTTTCCGCGATGTACTCCTGGAGTTTTGCGAGAGCGAACATATTGGAACCGGCGGCAGAGAGCATATCATTGCTCCGGAAAACGATCTTCATATGGAGGTTTCCTTCTCTGACGATGCACTGGACCAGCTGAAGGCAGGGACAGTCGGCAAGTTTTGCATCGACCGGGGGACACCAGGTCACAGCGACGGCACGGCGGGAAACCGGGCTTTGCCGGAGTTTATCGATAATATAGCGGATCTGATCCTGATGGATCTCGCCGTTCTGCATAAGACCGCAGCCCCAGTCGAAAAGCCGTCCGTGATAATCATACTCAAACACCGAATCCGACCCCTCAATCAGATTTTTGGCATACTCATCCAGAAATGCTTCCTTGAATCGGGAGGAGGCTGAGACCATCGGAGAGGCAAGCGGGGTGTCCACACTGATGCAGATCTCATCGGTCTCGACGGTCTCCTCGCCGTTCTCGGTGGTCAGCAGAGAACCTTTTTCCAGGATATAACGGATAACAAGTTCATGGGCCCGTGCAAGATTCGGTGCACGAATAAGTTTCATGTAATAGAGTAGGACCTTGAGATAGATAGAGGTTGCCGATCATACTGAAACGATGAAAAAACAAGTAGCCCGTAGCAGATTCGAACTGCTGTCGAGGGATCCAGAGTCCCCCATGATTGACCACTACACTAACGGGCTAAATTACCTTAATGAATATGACATCACAGAATATTAAGATAGCGATTGGTGGGCGACCAGATAGCATTTATATCAGCCCCCACAAACAAAATACCAGTGTCAAGAGTATTCTTCAGCCCGATTTCGATCTGGGTTCTGCTGGCCCTGATCCTGGTGGTCGTACTAGGTCTGCCTCTGCTGTTTTTCGGACTGATCGGAGCAGCCCTCGGCAATCTCGGGTTTGGGTTCTGGATGATCGTGCTTTTGATCATCGCGATCATTGTCGGGAGTTTTATCAATATCCCTCTGGGAACGCTGAAGCCGCGCGACCGGAAACCAAAAGAGGAGCCTGCCAAAAGAAAACCGTCAGGACAGTATGCTCCGTCGATGTATGATAAGATGTATCGGACCGACCGGTTCGAGCCCGAACCATACACAGGCGATGCGGAACGTTCCAGCACGCGTATCTTCATCAATCTCGGCGGGGCGGTGATCCCGATCCTGATCTCTCTCTATATCATCCTGCTGGGAGCATCCGGCAGTATTTCATCAGACCCCTGGTATCCGGCGAAGATGATGACGGCCCTCGCGATCACGACGGTCTGTGTGTATCTGGCGGCAAAACCTGTACGGGGGATCGGGATCGCGACACCGTTTTTTGTCGGACCGGCGGTGACGCTTGCAGCGGCTTTGATCCTTGGCGGCGGTTTTGGTCTTCCGGCGGCAGGGATCGCCTATGTGGCGGGAACGCTTGGAACCCTGATCGGCGCTGATCTCCTGCATCTTAAGGATGTTTCGGATAAGGGAGCAACGATGCTTTCGATCGGCGGAGCGGGAACGTTTGACGGCATCTTCCTTACAGGGATCATCACCGCGCTGATCGCATCGTTCTAAGTTGAGATGGAGCTCTCATTCTTTTTTTGATAGGAGTTATGCGGCGTTGATCCAATTCGGGAAGTATTAGATCATGGTCATACTCCCAAACCACTTCCCTTCAAAATACATCTCATACCCCCCAATCCCTTCCGTTCTGACTATTCAACGGCAGATTCGCTAAGCAGAACGTTAACGAGAACCTTGAACATAATATATTTGCACCGCGGGCCGACTCGCAAGGCAAAGCCTTGCTCAGCTAAGATCGCCGGCTATGCCGTCGATCCGCCTTCGCGCCGGAGTCGCGTCCCCGCACCCCTTAATCAGAAAAAAAAGGAAAGAGACGGGAGAGTATATTTGCCAACTGTCAAATTCAGGTTATTACGTCTTCTGCGTAAAATTTCCAGGCAGTTCCGCATTTATCACCGGCCACGAACAAAAACAGATGTCGATGTGCCGGCAAAAGGGAAACATCAGGATCTGTAAACTGAATACCCGCAAAAATAGAGAGTGAAGAAGAGTTAAGCGCGTTTCAGGATCGAAGAAACAGCAGTGTCGACGACAGCAAACAACTCATCTGCACTGAATGTTTCCGAATTCAGTATCAGATCATATGGCGAGAAGTCGAGGATATCGATCTCGTAATACTCCATATACCGTCCTGCCTCGCAGGCCTCGCGCTCGACGGTCAGTTCATATGCCTGTTCTTCAGTAAGACCTTCGCGTGCCGCGATACGGGTCGAACGGCATTCGGGCGTGGCCCGGAGAAGGACTTTAAGATCAGCGTTCTCGACCATCCAGCCTGCAAGCCGGCCTTCGAGGATTATATCATCCGATGACTCGCCGATCTCCTTTTGTCTGGCATCGATCTCGAGATCAATCGCAGGATCGTTCTCAGCGATTTTGCCAAATGCCGCAATATCCATGTTCCGTTCTTTTGCAAGACCCCGGAACACTTCTCCTGCTGAAACATAGCGGTATCCGTACTTCTCTGCGATCGAACGGCCGAGGGTTGTCGTACCTGATCCGGGTGATCCGCTGATCGTGATCCTCACTTAGATTCCCCCGATGTTCAGGGCTTTTCTGATGATCTGAGACATGGCTAAGGAACAGAGCATATACCAGAGGATCCACAGCGGGAAGAAGCCGAGATAGACTACAAAGTAGGTGGAAAGTCCGGCGAACGGGATAACGATCGCGGTCGAGAGACTTGGATCGGCAAGCATCTGCGCTTCTGTCGGGATGTGTTCGATCAGCCAGAAGAAGATCGGGACCGTCAAAACCAGGATGTAGGCCATCGGTTTGAACTGGTTTTTGGACATCTCCATCTGATCGGCCATCATGGCCTGCTGGCGTGCCTGCATCTTTTTGATGAGTTTTTCATCGCCGGAGAGCTGGGCTTCCCGGAATTTCGCCTGGAACTCCTTCATTTTTGCCTGATTCTCATACATCTTGTCGTAATCCATGGTGTATTTCTGAATCAGGGAGGAGTAAAAACCCGTGATGGTGGCGAGGATCAGAACAAGGGCAAAGAACGGCAGACCAAGGGCCGCAAACGGACCTACAACGATGTTCACAACACCGGCGATAACCTGACGGGCTTCCTGCCAGCCATAGAGGAGCATCATGCCAAAAACTACAGCAAGGGCTATATACATACTGTATTTCTTGCTGAACTCGGCTCTGTCCATGACCAGTTACCTCAGTGTTGCTGCAAGTTCATCGACTGCCTTGTCTAAAAGGAAGTCTGCATTGGTGATGATCTTGACGGTGCAGCCGGTGAGCATTGAGTATGCAGCGGCGAAGGCACGGTTCATTTCCTGGTGTTCGGCGATGGACTTTGAACCCTCCAGATCGCGGACACGGGTTTCGTCAGAGAGTCTGCGGCCGAGGATCTGGTCGTTGTCGGTCTCAACGAGAACGATGACATCGGGCATGATCGCCGAGACGACCCACTCGGGAAGACCGGCAAGATACCCGTTCGGGGTCTTGACGGATGCGTGGGTGTCGACGATGACGTTTCCGTCGATGGCGGCGATCTTTTCAGCAGCGGTCTTCTGCAGACGTTTCTGAGAGATCCGGTCGAGTTTTCGCATCTGATCGCGGTCGGCGACGAGACCTTCGGCCTGGGCAACTTCAAACATGAAACTGCCGAAGTTGAGGTTCTGGTATTTGACACCCTCAGCGGTGATTTTATCAAATGCGGAGTTGATGACGGTGGTTTTTCCAACGCCTGGAACTCCGGTGATGATTACTTTTTTGCCTGACATGGATATTCTCTTCCTTTGGAGATAGTATCTTTAAGGTTGGGTTTTGATGCTAATAAAGGTATTTTCACGTTACCCGAGATGAAAAGAAAATCTCAGGATGAAATGAGTCAAGCAATCAGAAATAGGAAAAATAAGAGATATTTTTGGGATTTTGGTTTATTCTCTGTCGAAGAAGCCCCGCATAAACGGATACATCTCCATCATCTGCTCGTTAGCGATCTGTTCATACAGACGGTAAATGATCGAGACCGTCAGTAACAGACCGGTTCCGCCGACAAAGCCGATGATACCAAGCATGTTCGCAAGAACAGACAGAAGACCGATGAACACTCCTCCGATAACAGTTACACGGGGAATGTATCTGTCCAGATAGCGTTCAAGAACGGCCGGAGACCTCCGGTAGCCGGGGATCTGCATACCTGAGTTCTGGATCTGCCGTGCGACATGCTTCGAATCGAGACCTGCCGTCTTGACCCAGAAGATTGCAAAGAGGGCGCCTCCAAGAATCATCACAGTACAGTCGATACCCACACGGATAATGACCTCCCATGCGGCATGACCGGTTCCTGTGAACGAAGAGAGCCACCACATCCAGTCCTGCGGCTGATTGATCGGAGCGAGGAACCACATCAGGCCGTTAATCGGTGTTGAACCATTATACTCGCCAAGTGCAGTAAATCCTATACTCGAAAGGAACATACCGACCATCTGCACATTTGCCTGCAGCACACGGACAAGAATCATCGGCAGAACACTTGCATAGACAAGTTTTACCGGGAATCTCGATCTGGCGCCGCGGACATTTGCATGAGCGAGCGGTATCTCAATACGGGTCGATTCAACGTATACGATCACGAAGAACAGTCCCACAGTTGTTACGAGAGCCAGGAGCTGAAGACCAAAGTATTCGATAAAGTTTGAACCATCAGCGATGACCTGGAACAGTCTCGGGAAGAAACCTACAGCGAACTGATCGGTCGTTGCTTCCCAATTGAAGAATCCGTTGATAAGACCCTGGGCGACTCCTGCGACGATAAAAAGACCGACACCGGAACCGATACCCCATTTGGAGACGACCTCATCCATAAACATGACGAGAACTCCTCCAATACAGATCTGCAGGAAGATCAAAAGCATCACAAATCCGGCATTCCCGCCGAAAAATGCTGAAACAGATGCATCAGCAGTCATCCATCCGCCCAGCACATTCGGCAGAGCTTCCAGAATGATCATGACGAAGATAAGCAGCTTCTGCAGACCCATGTAGAGTACCTGGCCGCGCTGATCTGACGTGTTGATTTTGATCAGATCAGCACCGCGGAGTAACTGCAAAACGATTGACGCGGTAACGATCGGTCCGATACCAAGATGCAGGATAGTACCTTGTGCACCAGCTAAAAGGGCACGGTAATACTCAAAAACATCGATTGATGTGGCGGAAAGACCAAACACCGGAATGTTCGTTAAAATAAAATACAGCAGCAACACCGCAGCCGTCCACATCAGTTTGTTTTTGAAGTGAACGTGGCCTTCCGGTGGCTTAACTGACGGCATACGAGCCAACAGTGGTTCCATTCGATCCAACAGTTCTCCCATGAGTTATACACCAAAAAATTATTCAGAGGTCTGGGCAGTTCCGCCCATGGCCTCAATTTTCGCAACAGCACTGGCCGAGAAGTTTTCAGCAGTGACGGCAAGTTTACGCGTAACCTTGCCTCCGCCGAGAACCTTCTCCACACCAATCTGTGCGGCGTCGAGAGTAATAACATCTCCACTTTCGGTTGCAATTCCACGGGCAACAAGATCAGGAATCATCTGATCGATGTCGCCAATATCAAGAACCTCATATGTTACAGATATCTTACTGACAAATCCGTGTTTTCCCTCGGTCTTCCCGAGAAGATACCAGCGGGTAAAGTTGTGGTCACGCCATCCGGCTGCTCCACGACCTCCGCGGTTACCTGCACCACGGCGGTTTTTGTGCGTACCTCCACCACATGTGCGGGTTCCCCGGAACTTTGAACGCTTGTTTACTGGCATGCTTATTACCTCATTTTGATCAGAAGATCATTGATCTCCGTACCGTAATAACCAAGGGCGCCGCCCTGGGTATACGTGCGTTTCGTGGTCTTGTATCCCTTTCTTGGCGGGTGCATACGAAGCACCGGCTTCAGTTCGGGGACATCTTTCATACGGATCTCACCGTTGACAAGAGCAGCGGCGAAATCTGCAATGCTTCCAAAGGAGGTTGCAGTTTTCACATACTCTTCGGTGAGCGGTTTGTTACCAGTAAGTCTTCCACGGGTGGTGAGGATAGTTGCCAGTGTGGCAGCGTCAACTTCACCAAACGCAATGAAATCCTTTGCTTTCCGGATCATACCGAGGTACTCGGGGGTCTCAGGCACAAGAACACAGTGGTTGATGTGGTGAAGACGGAGCATCTTCAAGGTTTCCTTGATGTCACGGCGGGTATTGACCACACCGCGAACCTGAACAACGGCATACATTATTTGCGCCCTCCGATACGAATCATATTCGATTCACGAAGTGCATTGAAGGTTGCCTTTGCATAGTTCATGGTAGTTCTGGTGTTTCCACTAGTGTAAACCCAGACATCCTGGACTCCTGCAAGGGTAAGTACTTTCTTACCAACATCACCAGTCACAAGACCGATTCCTTTCGGAGCGGGTTTGAGAGTGACGGTGACAGAGCCGGCTTTACCGGTGACCTGCATTGGTACAGAATGTTTCATACCGCAGCCGCATTCCCATGAACCGCATCCGCGGCGGACTTTGACCATGTTCAGTTTTGCATTTGTGATTGCTTTCTTGATTGCAGTTCCGACCTGGACATCTCTGCCCTGACCAAAACCGACGTAACCATTCTTGTTGCCGATGACGACCACAGCTCTGAACTTAATACGACGTCCGGAGTCAGTCATACGCTGCATCATATCGATACAGAGGACTTCGTCAACAAGATCGGGAAGCATTGCGTCAACAATACCTGCCTCTTTGATGGGCTGTCCGCTTGCAAGGATCTCATCGAAGCTTGCAAATTCGCCTGCCATGACTTTTTTGCCAAGACCGGTTACTGGAACCCATACTTCCTGCTCGTAAGCCATATTACTCCAGCTCCTTCATAATTGCGTCTTTAGTTGCCTCGACATTTTCAACGAGGTCACCAAAGCGCTCATCGTATTCAGCGATGTGGGCGCCGTTGCAGCGGTCATCGTCCGGAAGGATCGATTCTCCTACCGGGACATCGAAACCTGCTTCAACTGCACCTTTGATTGCAGCAAACACGCGTGCACCGGTCGATGCGACCTGCAGACCGAGATCTGCGATTCCGCCTTCGTAACCGGCTTTCTGGGCACGAACTGCAAACAGCATACCGGTGAGATATGCGGCAGGGGTGTTTCCGAGGTATCCTTTGTATCCGTAGTTTACCAGGTCACGGCTGTTGACGTGAACGAGGGTGTAGTCGCCGTCCATCTGGGCTGCGATGAGCTGGATAATGATGTGGCGGTTTGTTTTACGGACAACCATACGGTTTCTACCAGAAACGATTAAACGCTGGCGCTGGTAGTAATCAGTTCTGCCTTCACGGCGTCTTCTGAACTGAACGAAATATCTTCCATTAATTGCCATTGTTTACTCCCTCCTGGAGGTTACGAGCTCAACCTGTGTTTTCATGTGAGCGACGTTACGGAACTGACCGCCTGCTGCACGACGGTAAAGTCTGCGGTATTCGGTCGGTGTGATGGATCCTGCTTCGCGCTGAGCACGGAGTTCTTTACGCTGGGCACGGATCTTTTTGATCCACTGGGTCTTGGACGGAGTTCTGGCGCCTTTTGCACCGCTCCGGCGTCCCGGACCTTTTCCGTGTCCGTAGGAACGTTTGACCATACGGGCCCGGACGCGTCCGCGGGAGATGCCTTTCTTCTGGTGGGAAGAGATCGCACCCTCATCGATGAGATTGCGGATATCCTCACGGGACATTGCATTCTGGATTTCTGAGAGTTTTTCCGGGTTGAACCATACACGGTTTTCACCGCAGTCAAGAACGGATGCAGCGATTCTGCGCTGGGATGCGAGATCACTCATCTGCTTTCACCTCTTCTGCAGGTTTTGCAGCCGGTGTAACGGCAACTTTTGCTTCCTTCGGGTTCAGGATCTTGATACCGAGTTCAGCTGCTTTGTTCTGGATAACGCTGCGTTTTGCACCGCCGACAGTTGCGCCGATGCGTACTGCGGTGGTTGCCGGATCGATGGTGCTGAGCTCAGCCGGAGTAAAGACGAGAGCTTCGCGGTATCCGCTTGGATGGAATCCGCGGACTGCTTTCGGTGCTCCGAAACCTGCTTCCGGGTGTGCACCCTTTGCACGGTAATCCTTACGCTGTTTGCTGTGGAGACCTCTTGGTCTTCTCCAGCTGTCTGCCAGTTTTACTTTAGCCTGAAGGCACTGGCGTGCAAAGCGGGATGACTTCTTAGCTCCACGAGCCTGGATAAGTTTCTTGATTTCACTCGCCATGTTAGTTGCCTCTGCTGGTAATGTAAATGCCGTCCTGGAACACACGCGGGTCACGGTTTCTGACCTTGCATGCCTGTTCGACATTTGCTGCGGTGTTGCCGATCGTCTCACGGTTGATACCGGTTAAGATCAGTTCATCGCCCTGGACTTTGACTTTGACACCTTCTACGATGTTTGCATACCGTGCCTGCTTCTCACCAAGGAAGTTGCCGATCTCGAGTTTGTCGCCGGCAACCTTGACCTGGATCGGGAAGTGGTTGTACACAATTTTCATATGGTATTCGTAGCCTTCGGATACGCCTTTGCTCATGACACCAAGGTGTGCTTTGTAGGTTCCGAGCAGTGCATACACACTGCGTCTTGCGGAAGTACTTACAAGCGTGACCGAACCGTCTGCGATAGTGATATTGATCGCAGGGTGGTACATTGTGCGGGTAAGTTCGCCTTTGGATCCCTTTACGGTAACGAAATCACCGGTTTTGGTGATCGTTACGCCTTCCGGGATTTCGAAAATCAATTCTGCCATTGTTTTCACTCCTCAGAAGACGTATCCTAAAAGCTCGCCGCCGATGCCGAGCTTACGTGCCTGTTCGTGGGACATTACACCCTTGGAAGTGGTCAGGATCATAATTCCAAAGCCCTTTCCCGGAAGGTATCTGATTTCCCAGGACTCGAGGTCCTCAACTTTCACCGAGAAACGCGGGGTAATTACACCGCATTTGTTGATGCCGCCGGAGAGAGCAATCTGGAATTGACCGCCTCTTCCGTCGTCGATCTTCTCAAAGCCGGTGATGTAGCCATATTCCTGCATGACCTTAAGCATGTCACCAAAGAGGCGGCTTGCCGGTTCAACGGTCACTGCAAGTTTACCAGTGTCACCGGCATTCTTGATAGCGCTCATTGCGTCTGCGATAGGATTCTGTTTTGTCATTCTCCTTCACCTCTTAGTTCATCTTCTTAAAGCCCATGGTGGGTCCCCATTCGCGGAAGCACTGACGGCAGAAGTAAATGTTGTATCTGCGCACAAGTCCCTGCTTACGTCCGCAAAGCTGGCACTGGTTTGCACCGCGGCCATACTTTTTCTGCTGGACTTTGCCGTTGTCTTTTGCTGCCATGTTACTCCACCTCAATGCCGAAGGTCTCAGTAACGAACTTCATGGACTCTTCACGAGACATCCGAAGTTTGCTGTTGAGTTTCTTCTGCTGGATTTTTCTGCGTGCGGTTCTGGTTCCTTTCTTTTCGATGACAGCGATGATATCCATACCGTAGATACCGATCTTCGGGTCATATGCCTGGCCCGGGAAGTCGGTGTGTTCTTCGATACCGAAACCAAAGTTGCCGGTCACATCAAACTGACGGGTGTGGAGAACATTTTCCACAGCGTAGGTTTTGAGGGCCATCTCGAGGAAGTCCATTGCCTTCTTGCCGCGAAGAGTGGCTTTGCATCCGATCGGCTGTCCTTTGCGGATACCAAATGCCGGAAGCGTATTTCTGGCATAGGAACGAATCGGTTTTGCACCTTTCGTCAGATCGGCCATGATGTTCTCGGCATTGACGAGACGCTCACCTGCTTCGCCGACGCCCATGTGGACGACGACTTTTGCAACGAACGGGGTCTGCATATCACTCATGCATCAACACCCCAGGTTTTCAGGAAGGACTCGGTGGTTCCGATCATGTAGACATAGTCTTCAATGGTCTCAAATTTGTCGCCGTTAGCATCTTCAATGACAACACGGTTCGGCAGTGAGGAGTCCTGAGTAAGGATTTCCGCAAGCTTTCCGGTCTTCATGGTGTGCTGTCCGCCGATGATTACGACCATGTTGCCGACTGCATACGGGAAGTGCTGCTGAACGGCGAAACGGTCGTCGCCGGTGATGCCGATGACGAGTGAGTCTTTGCCTTTGCAGGTGTCTTCACCGATGAAGTTTGCACCGCTGGTTAAGTTGATCTGTGTCTTGCCGCCTTTGATGGTGGTTTTGCTGGCAACTTTAACGAGCTGGATCTTTGCTGCATCCGCGGAGATTTCGTGTTCATTGTGGCGTCCCTTCTCGTCGACAAGGATCATGTAGTGCTTGTCGATTTTCGGGAAGCTGATGATGTCAAAGACGTCGATTCCGATGTGTTCATCGGTTACGATGTGGCCATTCAGGACAACCTGACGGTCGTGCAGAATCTTTCTGACTTCTTTGGTGTTTAATGCAAACTGCATGTGGTCGCGGAGCCAGACGCCGATCGGAAGAGCCGAGCCGTCGTGCGGACCGCTTGAGGTGCTGACGACATACTTGCTTTCTTTTCTGGCGATCTGCCATGCATCCGGTGCAGTCATTCTCTTGGTTCGGGTCATTATGCCTTCACCTCAAGACGTGCAACACGCTTTGCATCTTTGGTGTTGAGTTTGGTGATCATTATCTTGGACGGATCGAGTGGTCTTGGGACATCTTCGCCGTTGGCTTTCTTGACAGAAACTCCGTGAACAAGGACCTTCGTGTTCTTGACGTCTACGCCGTCAACAACGCCTTCGATTCCTTTGAATTCACCACGAAGTACTTTGACAGTATCGCCGGTAACAACACGGAAACTGCGCTTTCCATACTTTTCGCGAAGATCGCTTGCGAGAGGTGAGTGTAAGAATGCACCACGAATGTGAATCGGAGCATTATACCGGAACTTCCGCTGCTTTCTTGGCTGAGTGCTTGAAATACGTGCCATGTTTTCACCTTAGATAATGATGGTTGCCATTGATCCTACCTTGGGGAAACGTTCGGCAACTTCACGGGCAACCGGGCCTTTAATGTCGGTTCCGCGCGGATCGCCGTTTTCGTTCAGGAGGATCATTGCGTTCTCTTCGAAGGAGACTCTGAGGCCGTTCGGGCGACGGAATTCCTTCTTCTGACGGACAACGACTGCTCTCACGAGCTTTCTTTTCATGTCCGGAGTTCCTTTCTTGACCGTGACGGTCGCAAGGTCTCCAAGTCCCATCTTGGGCTGCCGGTTTTTGACACCGTGGTAACCGAAGACGGAAACAATCTGTACAACACGGGCGCCCGTGTTGTCTGCACAAACCATCTTTGAGCCGGTCTGAAGTGCGCGCGGAATTTTGGACGTTAAGCCTCTCATTCCTTAGTCACCTCGACAACTACATAGGAGGTCGTTTTGTTCAGTGGTCTGCACTCTGCAATCTTTACCTCGTCGCCGATTTTGGCGTCAAGGCATGGAGCCATGTGTGCGTGGATTCTGGAACTGCGTTTCTCATATCTGTCATATTTCTGGACTTTATGAAGAAAGTTCCTCTCCACGACAACAGTTCCCTGCATTCGTTCGCTTACGACCTTACCGGTAATCACCTGGCCGCGCACCGGTAAGCTGCCGTGAAACGGACAATTTACATCGTCACAATCCTTTTCCGGGACTGCGACATTTAAGCCGATATTTTTTGCCATATTAACCCTCATGTCTCGCTCATACCTTGCGATATGGGCTTACGCGCATACTTACGCGCCGCGTTGGAGAAACAGACAAAGCATTGCCGTCTATTATCACCTGAACACTGTCCGGGAGGGTCACCCGGAGTAACTTACGTTGTTTCTCCAAGCACTTAATGCCATTCCCTGTGTGGATCCGAAGAGTGTTTCTGGTCTCATCGACGATGACACCGGATAGCCCTTCTTCAACCATGTTCGGTGAAGACTCCACAGATACAAAAAGACCGATGAGTTCGTGTCTGAGTATATTCTGCGGAGTGATCATAGACGAGACTTATGCCTGACGTTTGGTCTGTTCAGTCTTGATACGTGCGATAGTTCTGCGAACTTCCCGGATCTTTCCGGGGTTTTCCGGTGCACCACCGGCGCTGACTTTTCCATAGTTCTGAATCAGTTCGATCTTGAGTTTCTGCTCATTCTCGACTAATTCAGCATCGGAAAACTGGGCGACTTCTTTTGCTCTGAAGATAGCCATGTTCAGACCTCCTCAACAAATTCAGGTTCGGGTTCGGCTGCAAGTTCTGCATCGAACTCTTCAAAGATATCGGTCTCGATGACACGTGCCGGAGCAGGAGCTGCATCGGCACGGATCTCGAACTGATCAGGAAGTTTTGCTCCCGGAGGAACGATCTTGACCTGGACACCGATGATACCGAGCTTCTTGATAGCAGTTGCGTAGCCTTTCTCAACGATCGACTCTGAAGGTTCACCGGAGTGTTTGATGTAGCCTTCGACGAACTTCTGGACACGTGCACGGGCACCGGTCAGTTTTCCTGCGATAATGACTTCACAGCCAAGAGCGCCTGAGTCCATGACACGGCGGATTACGGAGGTGCCGGCCTTTCGGAAGTACCATCCGCGTTCAAGTGCGTTTGCAAGGCGTTCTGCCATGATCTGCGCGTTGAGGTTCGGGTTTGCGACCTGCTGGACCTCGACCTGGGGAGACTCGATGCCGTAGACAGTGTTGAGGTCGGTGGTCAGCTGGCGAACCAGTTTACCGCCTTTACCGATAACGATACCGGGCTTCTCTGCAAAGATCGTGACCTGGGTGCCGACAGGGGTCCGGACGATGTCCATACCTCCGTAGCCTGCACGTTTGAGTTCCTTGTTAAGGTACTGCTCGACTCTGACTTTGCGGACACCGTCTGCAACGAATTTCTTTTCGATTGTCATACTTACTGTACCTCGCGGAGGATGAGTTCAACGTTGACGGAATCTCTGTGTTTGGGAGTAGCTCTGCCCATTGCACGGGGGAAGATTCCTTTCATGCAGCGGCCTTTGTTTGCAGCGGCGTGGATGATGACCATCTTTTCCGGTGCAAGACCAGCATATTCTGCATTTTTCTGTGCGGAGCGGATTAAACGGACGTATTCGGCGGCTGCCTTGACAGGGTATCTGCCGGCTGCGGTTCCGAAGGTTTTGCCGTTTAAGCTCTTCTGGTGGCTGACGTTTCTGTTAAAACGGTGGAACGGCACTGCGCGCTTGAGGTCGATGACCTGTTCAAGGTAGGCAACTGCGTCGTCTGCCATCATATTACGGACAAGGTGAGCGATTTCAATAGCATGCTTTGGTGAGCAGCCAAGTTCGTTCGCTTTGGCACGGGCGATGTTGTCGCCGGTAAGTTTGTTGCTGTATTCTGTTCTTGCCATAACAATCACTTCAACGGAACATACTTACTCGACTTGGTTGCACCGATACCGGCACTTCCGTGGGTAACTTTCTTACGGGTCAGAGCGAACTCTCCAAAGTAGTGGAAAACTCCTTCGACCGGGATCTCTACGTTAACGAACTCCTTACCGGAGTAGATGGCAACATTCTTGCCGACCATTTCGGGGAGGATAATCATTGAACGGCTGTGGGTTCTTACACCGTCACCTTCAGCGATCTTCGCGCGAACGTCCTCTTCATCACGGGTAAATCCGCGAAGGACCTTTCTGCGTGCGCCGCTGGGCATAATAGCAAGAAGCTCGTCCATGGACATGGCTTTGAGCTGCTCGATATTGAAGCCGTGATAGGTGTATTCCTCTCGCCGCTTTGGCATTCTCTTAGTAGTTTTCTTTGCCATTTACGTTCACCTCCGGTATCCGGTTCTCCGTGCTGCAACGGATCCGACTTTTCTACCGGGTGATGCTCCACGGGCAACGGTCTTTGGTTTACCTGGGTGCTGATGTCCTCCACCACCGAATGGGTGATCGATGACGTTCATTGCGACACCACGGGTTCTTGGCCAGCGGGTTGCCGAGGTTTTCATCTTGTGATACTGTTTACCTGCTTTCAGGATCGGTTTGTCGCCGCGTCCTCCGCCAGCTACAAGGCCGACGGTTGCAAGGCATGCTTCATTGAACCATTTGGGTTTTCCTGAAGGCATTCTGACACCGACTTTACCAGCGGATTTTCCGATGATAACAGCCTGGACACCGCTTGAACGAACGAATTTGCCGCCGTCTCCGGGGCGTGCTTCGATGTTGCAGACGGCAACTCCGGTCGGGATTGCTGAAAGCGGTAACGAGTTGCCGTTTTCGACAGTGGCTTCAGGTCCCCATACGAGTTGCTGGCCAATACCGACACCTTCGGTGATCAGAGCGTATTCTTTCTTTTCAGCGATCTTACCTTCGATTTTCACGACGGCGATCGGCGTGTGACGGGCCGGATCGTGCTCGATGTCGATGACGGTTGCACGAACAGTCTGAAGTGCGGAGCCAAAGTGCTTGAGCTCTGCTTTATACTGGTGCGACGGGGCGCGGTAGGTTGGACCGCCTTTTCCACGTGACTGTGTACTGATTCTGTGTCCCATTTATCTCACCTTACACGATTCCGAGCTGAGAAAGGATTTCTTCAGCGGCGTTTTTCTCTTCGAAGGTAATGACTGCCTTCTTGTTTCCTTTAGAGGTCATCATGGTGTTGATAGAGACGATCTTCTTACCGAAGTTCTTCTCCATTGCTGCCTTGATGGATGCTTTGCCGGCTTCCTTTTCAACGATGAAGGAGAGCTGGTTTGTGTTCTCTAAAAGTACCATGGCTTTTTCTGTTACGAGGGGGTGTGCAAGTGTCATGATTAGGCCTCCCCGAACTTCTTGATTGCAGCTTCGGTCCAGACGGTCAGTCTGCCGGCGTCGGCTCCGGGTGCAAGAACATTGATGTTCAGTGCATTGACGGGGACGCAGTCGACTCCTGCGATATTGGCGCCTGCAAGGAATTCACCGGACGTCACGATAAGAGCAGACTTTGCCTGCTTATATTTGCGTCCACGTGTCTTTCCGCGGCCGGCACGGATATTTCTGGAAAGTCTTGCACGCTCAAGGTCAGCTCCAAGTCCAAGTGCCATAAGGGCGAGCTTGACTTCAGCGGTCTTGGCGATCTGCTCAAAGGAATCATCAACGATAATTGCTGCTTCGCCTTCGAATTTGTGACCGCGGGCGGTGACAAGTTCGGTGTTGACGGTAGCTGCAATGGCTGAGCGGATTGCCTTTGCTTTCTCTTTCTTGTTGATCTTCTCAACAAGGATCTTCTCTGCTTTGGGTGCGTGTGCCGGGTGACCGCCTTTTACGTTCGGTACTTTTGCAGCACGGCTTCCGTTTTTGATACGCGGGATCTTAGCTTCACCGCGTTTGGATCCCCAACCTACTGCAGAGGTGCGCAGACCTGCATACGGATCTGCACCGTGCGGCTGGTACTGTTCGCTCTGGTAAGCGAGAATGGCCCTTTTGATAAGGTCCGGGCGGTATGCTTCATCGAAGACGGCCGGAAGTTCAATTTCATGGAGGACTGAGCCGTTAATTGCTTTTACATTTGCTTTCATCGGTCATTTCACCCCTGCTTGCTCTGAAGACTGACATATTCCACAACCGGTGCCTGAATCTTCTGTTCACCCATGCGGGTCGCAGACCGGATTCTGACAAGGCGTTTTGCCGGTCCGGGGATGCTTCCTTTGATCAGGACGTAGTTGTTACGGACAAGACCATAGTGGAGGAAGCCTCCGGCCGGGTTGATTTCATCTGCGTTCTCACCGATCTTGATGATGCGTTTGTTGAACTCAGTACGCTGCTGGAAACCCATCTGACCGGGCATTGGTACCTGCCAGCGGACGTGGTGGGGAGTCCATGGACCAAGAGTTCCGATGTGTCTTTCCTTCTTGGTTCTTGCATGTGCTCTCTTACGAAGAGTAATGCCGAATCTCTTGACGGCACCCTGGAATCCTTTTCCTTTGGTGATACCGGTAATGTCGGCAAACTGACCCTCGCTTAAGAGGGATTTCATATCGACATCGGTTCCAAGGATGGAAAGAGCGTAGTCAAAGCGTTCCTGTGCACTGCCGCCTGCAACACGGATCTCCATAAGGTCTGGGACCTTCTTTGGGATACCGGTCAGTTCAGTCGGTTTGGTGTACATGAGCACCATTACTTCGACAACATCGCCAATTGCAGCATTGATCTTTTCCGTTGCTTTTGCAGCGTTGTTGGTCTTTGCTTTGGTGATTCTGCCGGAGAGTGCTTCGAGGTTTTCTGCCCAGACTTCGGTAAGCGGGTGTTTGCCGTAGGTATCTTTGACGTAAACACGAATGGCGGCAACGCTCATGGCGGGGATCTCGATAACGGTCACGGGAACCATTACTTCCTTACCTTCAGTCGGACTCTTCTTGTGATCGTCGATCATGATCACATGGGTCATACCGGCTTTATAGCCTGCAAATCCCTGGAGCATGGGCTGTCCGTTGTATTCAGGCCAGGACTGGTACTTTGGTACAATACCCTTGGCCCGTTTACGGGGATAGTATGCAAGGGACCCTGCGCGGGGTCTCACTGTTCTCATTTATTAATCAATCCTTTAGTGCCTTCTCTTGCATTATGCAAAGAAGACGTCTGCTGTGGTTGTCATCAATATGACAGCCGTTCTTTCACCGCCGGCTTCCCAAGAATTCAGGAATCGACCCGCGGGACGCAATTTGTCAGTCTCTGTGTTTGACACACCCGGTCTGCGCCCGAGAGGCAGAGGGTGTGTGACACATTGGACGGAAAGACGGGAGTTCAACCCACGTGTATTGCAACGTGTGAAGGCCTGCAAAGCTCTGCTTTGCATGCAATTGAGATTCCTTGCGGGATATCCGATTATGAACACGATAACGTCTTATCTGTTCATTTACCCGAGTTGCAGTAATGATACTGCGATTTCCAAGTCTCACGAAAGAGAACCTGACTTCCGATACGCTTCCTGACGTCCAGGAAAGGGCACATCTTAGAGACGTTCGCCCGGCGCATCTGATCAGACCTATTGTAGGTCTTAACGTCTGCCACGGAATTACCCGTTCAGAGTTACACAATTACAAAACAAACGTGAAACCACGGTTGTTTCATACCAACTGGATATCCTCATTCAGCAGATTGTGCTGATATCAGCCTATTGAAGGCTCCTATGTTATTGGAGGAGAGAGAATATAAATTGTTGTATGGCTAAGAGAAATCAAAAAAAAAGAAATGGTACGGAGCAACTAGAAGATACACGTCACACCGTTTCGACCGACAGCCATGAGAGAGAGAGAGAGAGAGACACGGCGCATTACAACCGAAGAGAGGAGGATCAGCCGAAGTAGAGATCGCCTTCATTATTCAGATAAACGATGATGTCCTCTTTGACGTGCCGGCCCTTGATCTTCTCCGGCATATATGAAGAGATACGGTTGATCAGAGCAAGTGTATCATACCGGATCTTGATATTGAGAGGGGCAGCCGACACATAGATTATCTTGGGAGCTTCCATCAGATCAGTACCTTCGGGAAGAACACATAATTCAGTCGCATCAAGCGTGTACAAAAACTCAAGAGTTTCTTTTGCCCGGCGGATATTTTCATTCGCGGATTTTTCGATCGTGCATATGTTGGCCTTGGATGTGCCAAGTCGGTCGGCGATCTGCTGCTGCGTCATACCCTGTTTCCGGTATCGTATGACTTCCTTCTGGCGGTCAGTAAGAAGTGTATCTTTCATCAGTATTAATTCAACCTGATTAACTATAAATGATTTGATTAAACATTTCTAAGAAACGGATGTCCAATAACAGTACGCGCAGACAAAGAGAGATGATTACAGCCCGGATTTCACAAAAAGTACGTGAGAACCCGATTATTCCCACATACTGTAGAGGAGCCATAGTAAAAATACCTAAGCATTTGATTCTGATAGATGTGAACCGGCCGAAATCACGATTATTTGGTTTGAGGGCAATGCCATTCACAAACCTTATATTGATTCTCGTCGATAAACTGATGTTCTCATTTCAAAATGAGAGGTGTATCAAATATGGTAGTTAAGGTAGGAGTTGCAAAACTCGGTAACATCGCATCAGGTGTTATGGCAGAGTTGCTTTTAGATGAGCGTGCAGACCGTGAAGACATGATGACATTCATGGCGACTTCCGGAACCAAACTGCAGAAGGAAGATGTTGACCGTGTCGTTTCAAACCTGAAAGCATGGCAGCCTGACTTCGCAATCGTTGTTTCCCCGAACGGAGTTCTCGAAGGACCAGTCGGCGCACGCGAGGACCTGAAAGCAGCAGGTATCCCGACCATCGTCATCACTGACGATGTCACGACCAAGAAAGAAGGCTGGGAAGCACTCAAGGCATCCGGCTTTGGCTACATCATCGTCAAAGCAGACGCAATGATCGGCGCCCGCCGCGAATTCCTCGACCCAGTCGAGATGGCAGACTACAACGGCAACCTCGTTAAGGTCCTTGCCCTCACCGGTGCATTCCGCAAACTCCAGATGGAGCTTGACAAAGTAATCGACCAGGTGAAAGCAGGCAAGAAGGGTGCAGAGATCGAACTCCCGAAACTTGTTCTGAACTCTGACAACTCCACCAAAGGCGAGTTCACAAACCCCTATGCACTGGCAAAAGCACGTGCAGCATACGAGATCGCATCAGCAGTTGCAGGTGTAAACGTCAAAGGCTGTTTCATGACCAAAGAGTGGACAGACTACGTACCAATCGTCACCTCCGCACACGAAATGATGCGTGCAGCAGCAGATCTTTGCGATCAGGCACGTGAGCTCGAGAAGGGATGCGACGGCGTTATCCGCAAGCCGCACAAGAAGACCGGTGAGATCGTCTCCAAGGTCGCCCTTATCAGCAAGCCCGAGTAAATCGGACATCCCAATTTTACCATTTTTCTTTTTGGATCAGGGAGCGGGAATAAAAAAACCCGCCCCCATATGTAAATAATATAATCCCTTATTCAACAGCAGGAAGAAATTAAAAAAAAAGATCAGGCATTGCCTGAGATCATGTTGATGAAATACCGATGGACGGCGGGATCTTTTCCGAGCTCCGGATGGAATGACAGGACAAGCTGATTTTCTTCGCGAGCGGCGACGATGTTTCCATCAACTTGGGCAAGCACGACCACATTTTTGCCAGGGGCGGTTATCACCGGCGCACGTATGAAGGTCATCTGAATATCTCCGGTATCGGCAAACGGCGCGTATGTTTCAAAACTGCCAAGCTGCCGGCCGTAAGCATTCCGTACAGCTGTAATGTCCATCGTTGCAAGAGAGGGACGGCCGCCCTCAACATATTTTGCAAGCAGGATCAGACCTGCGCAGGTACCCATTACCGGAGTGTCGGACAATATGAGTGAACGAAGCTTCTCATAAAGCCCAAGGTCCTGGAGGAGTTTTGACATGACCGTGCTCTCCCCTCCTGGAAGGATCAGACCATCAGGTCTTTCTTTGAGATCGGAGATATTGCGAATCTCAAACGTCTCGGCACCCAGACTTTCCAGCATCCTGATGTGTTCGATGAATGCACCCTGAAGTGCCAGAACACCGATCCTCATAACGTTATTTTCCCCGTTCCGCCATCAGGATGGAGATCTCATCAGCGTTGATGCCGACCATCGCCTCACCAAGATCTTCGGAGAGTTCGGCAAGTATTGCCGGATTATTGTAATTCGTGACAGCCTTTACTACAGCTGCTGCACGCTTAGCCGGATTGCCTGATTTGAAGATACCTGAGCCGACAAATACACCCTCGGCGCCAAGCTGCATCATGAGTGCAGCGTCTGCAGGCGTGGCAACACCGCCGGCGGCAAAGTTGACTACCGGAAGTTTGCCGTTTTCATGAACATACTGCAGAAGATGGACAGGGACCTGCATATCTTTTGCCGCAACGTAGAGTTCATCCTCACGAAGGCTGACGACACGGCGGATCTCACTGTTCAATGTGCGCATATGACGAACGGCCTGGACGATGTCGCCGGTACCTGCCTCGCCTTTGGTCCTGATCATCGTTGCACCTTCGGCGACACGGCGGAGAGCCTCGCCAAGATCACGGGCGCCGCAAACAAAAGGAACATTGAACCGGGTTTTGTCGATGTGATGGAGATCATCTGCGGGGGAGAGGACTTCACTTTCATCGATGTAGTCGATCTCGATAGCTTCCAGGATCTGCGCTTCGACAAAATGTCCTATCCGGACCTTTGCCATAACGGGGATCGATACCGCCTTCTGGATACCTTTGATCATCTTCGGGTCGCTCATACGGGAAACTCCCCCGGCGGCACGAATATCAGCAGGGATACGCTCCAGAGCCATAACAGCACAGGCTCCTGCATCCTCTGCGATCTTAGCCTGCTCCGGCGAGGTGACATCCATGATCACGCCTCCTTTCAGCATCTGTGCAAGTTCCTTGTTAAGTTTTGAACGATTTTCTGTCATGAACACTCACGGATTGTATGGTTATTATCCTTTGAAAGGCAGATGACCTATCAGTAGAATACCTTATTCAATATACCACTGACGTTATATCAGGGTTTTGGATGAATGAAAGATACTTGAGACCTTGCTGACTGGAATGCAGTTGAGCATTTTTAAATGAAATCTGAGGAATAGCGAAAATTAACGCATACATCAAGAGTCTTTTCGTAAAAAATCCGAAAGCTGAGCGGAAACTCACGGGAAAAATCTGTAAAATGATCTCCGGGAAAATTGTAAAAGAAAAAGGGTAAAATCGGCAGTGCCGAGTTTACATAATCTTGCCGAGGAGGCGGATCGAGGTCGTCATGTCGGGTCCGAGCGGGGAACCGAAGATGATCTGCGTAACGCCTGCGGCGGTAAGGTCATCGCACTTCTGGCGGATAGTGTCTGGGGTACCGCAGATGGTGAATGCTTCAATTTCTTTGTCAGTTACAAGTCCGCCGACTGCACCGAAGTCAAAGCGGGACAGTGCGTCCTTAATCTTTGCTACGTTTGCAAGGTCGAGACCGTGGCGGAGAAGAAGTGCTTCGGGAGATCCTGCTGCAATGAATGCTGCGACGATCTTTGCTGCCTTCTTTGCTTTCTTCTCATCTTTGTCGATGGAGAGTGCAGTGTATGCTCCAACATCGAATCCCTTCTTGCCGACAGAGTCGCATGCGGCTTTGATGATTGGGATTGCGACTGCGAAGTCTTTGGGGTTGGATGCGTTGATAAGTGCACCGTCGCCTTTCAGTCCTGCGAGCTCAAGAACTTTGGGTCCCTGTGCGCCGACATAGATTGGGATACCTTTCTTGCCTGGGAGTGTAACACCGGTAAGTTTGGCACCATCGTAGTCGAAGAACTGTTTGCCGTCTTTCTTAACTTCTGCACCGCTGCAGAGTGCGCGGATCTGGTCGATTGCTTCACCGAGTCTTGCGACCGGCTTTTCCGGCTGGATTGCCAGTTTCGGAAGGGTGGACAGGTCACCTGGGCCGATACCGAGGGTTGCACGTCCGTCGGAGATCTCGTTAAGAGTGCAGGCAAAGGATGCCATTGCTGCCGGAGTGTCAGTGAATGCATTCATGATACCCGGACCCATCTTAAGAGAGGTCGTTGCCTGTGCTACTGCGGTTAAGACCGGGTAACAGTGGCGGTTGTTGTAGTGGTTGGTAATCCATGCAAAGTCAATGTCTTTGCTCTCTGCGAGCTGGCAGAAGTTAACTACCTGCTTGACATTTACGTTTCCTGGAACAAACTCAATTCCATAAGTCATAGTTCTTTACACCTCACGTTAAAATTGCTCTCCTCTGCTTAAATATATTCTGATTTAAAAGAGGGATTTGCGGCAGAATTCCGGCCATTTCTCTACGATCAGAAAAAAATGCGAAAAACAGGGCTTTTTGTATGCGCTCTCTATGAACGGAACGGACCTGCCGGGGATCGAACCCGGTTCTTCGGGTTCGAAGCCCGAAAGGATATCCACTACCCTACAAGTCCAGAGTCTCATATTATATTTGCGTCCGATGCGTATTATCATATATGGTTCTTTCTTCATCGATAATCAGAACACGCATCAAAGACGGATCTCTAGGCATAGATCCGTTTGCTGAAGAATCTCTTCAGCCTTCATCCTATGATCTCAGAAGTGCCGAGGATATCATCATGAAAAAAGGTCAGCTTACCCTTGTTCCGACGATGGAGTTTGTGAGTCTCCCAAAAGATCTCTGTGCGACCCTCTGGGGAAGATCCTCTTTTGGAAGAAAAGGTGTTGTGCTTGGCGCCGGCTATATCGACCCGGGATTTCGAGGGAATCTGACGCTCTGTATGGCTAACTGCGGACCAGAGGATATCCCTGTCACCAAAGGTATGCGGGTCGTTCAGATGCTTATCCATACCGTAGAGGGGGAAGTGGAAAGTGCGTACAACGGCAATTATCAGGACAGTTTTGGCGTGGTCAAATCAAAAATTTAGGATCCCGAGCGTAAACAGCATCACCGGCAGCATGATCGCCCCCATACAAAATATCCTCGGTATGTCGGCCATACCTGGGACTAGACCCACTAGCGTGGATAATATCAGGATCAAAACGCCGAAGGGACCGCAAAAGATCACTGTCATCCCCACAAGAAAGAGCAAGACGCCACGGGCAATGATCTTCTGATCCAGATGCATGATCACACGGCTGAGTTTCGAGGAGGAGACCGTGACGAGATAGCCGGCCAAAGCAGCGGCGCCGGCTGCCAGGACCAGCAGATATACCGACGGAAGATCGAAAGAGGCAAGCGTGACCATAGCCCCCGAACGCATCCTCCCCAAAGCATACAAAGCGGCAAGACCCAAAACGGCATTTGCCGTATTCGCTGCAGATGTTGATACAAGATACTCGCGCGGATCCATCTTTTCCGAACTTCTTCTGACCGCGAGCAGAGCGTTCGCGGTACCGCTTGAAAATCCGGGAAGCCAGCCGACGATCGCTCCGGCGAAAGCGCCTTTGATACCGTTTCCAATGATCGATCCCTGTGAGATCATAAGTCCGGAAAATGTCTGCTCGGCAGGTTTTGACAGAGCCCTCATCGACGTAAGAAGAACAGGGATCCCGAAAAGACCGGTCAATAGCGGGAGCAGGATCTCACCTATGCCAAAGACGCCGAAGGAAAAGTAGGAAAAACGCATTGCATATATGCCAAGAAGACCGGACACAAGAAAAACGGCAAAGGACCAGGAAGGAGCTTTGCTGAATACGATCAGAAGTCCGGCTGCAAGCAGGATGACAAGACCAACGCCCCAGTCGACATACTCCTGAACCGAGGGAAGGAAGATCATAAAGAGAGCAAATAACGGAAGACAGAAGACAAAACCCCACAGACTGCCAAGAGCTGAAACTCTCACCGCCTCTTCGCCGTTTCCCATAAGACAGAGATTGTGAGCAGGAAGCACGGAAAGTACGGTGTCCGGATCGGGAACGCCCAAAAAAGTGGACGGAAGAATGTCAGCAAACGTATAAACCACCATCATCGACACGATCATCACAGAGATGCCATCGATGCCGAATACAACGATAAGAGGCACTGAGCATGCCGCGAGAAGCCCGGCGAGGGTGTTTGAATGGATGCCGGGCACAAAACCTGCGATAATGCCCAGGGTGACACCTGCGAAAAATCCGGCAACAACACCCAGCATACTAGTGATTTATACACAACGCCTATTAAACCTAACAGTCCAATAATCTCATATATGTTAATCGCCATAACCCGTCATACGGGGGCTTTAGAGGACGCTGCCCTTTGTGAAAGATACAACCATAAAGCAAAGGTTGTATCACCCATAAAACCGGTCAAAGATCTGGAGGTCATCGGCAAGTTCCTCAAAGCTGCAAATGAGGAGGAGTTCGACGCCGTCTTTTTCCCGAATGCATATGTCGCAGAAAAACTTGGGCCCTGTATCGACCCGAAAATCGCATCCAGGGTCAGAATAATAGGGAACGGACCGCAAACCGCAAGAATTCTGCATAATATCGGTCTCGCTGCAGAGATGCTGCCGTTTTTCTACACAAAAGACCTCGTGATGTACCTTGATCGTTGGATCCGCGGAAAAAAGATCGGGATCCCGCGAGCAGGAAACACCTATCCGAAACTTACCGCAGACATACAGCGGGCAGGAGGAATATCTGCAGAATACAAATGCTATGATGTTGAGAAGACGGATGAAGTCATGGACCTGACAGGAGTCGGTGCGATTTTATTCACGAGTCCTGTGGCATTCAGACTGGCCATACTTCCAAAAATGGAAAATATCATTCAGATGGCAATCGGTGAGGAAACAGCACACGAGATGATGTACGGGGGGGATGCCCCTTCCGTAATAGGAGACGGGTCGATCGAAGGGACACTGAAAGCTTTGAATGCCTATCTGGTGACGGAGAGCCACTGATGGGATACACGGGGGTCATTCTGGTCGATAAACCTCGCGGACCCACCAGCCACCAGGTTGCGGCCTGGGTCGGCAAAATGCTGAAGTCGGATGTCGGCCATTCGGGAACGCTGGACCCGATGGTCTCGGGGGTCCTTGTTGTCATGCTTGGAAAAGCAGTTCGGCTCGCCCCCCTTCTGCTTCAGCATGAAAAAGAGTATGTGGCGTGTATGCGCCTGCATGCGGATATGCCCCGTGAGCGCGTTGAAGAGGTCGTAAAGCAGTTCACCGGCAGAGTGTATCAGCGGCCACCCAGACGCTCGGCAGTGAAGCGTGCGCTTCGGATACGGGTCATCTACAGAATCGAACTACTCGACATGCAGGACAGACTGGTTCTGTTAAAGATCTGGTGCGAAGCGGGAACCTATATCAGATCGGTCTGTGTTCACATCGGCAATGTCCTCGGATGCGGAGGCCAGATGGTAGAACTGCGCAGAACGAAATCCGGCGGGTTCTCATCAGACGAGGCGCACACCCTTCATGAACTAAGAGATGCCGTGGAGATGGATGAGAAAGAAAAACTTGCAGCGATGATCCTTGCGCCGGAACGGGCGATCGGAGATATCCCGAAGATCGTCATAAGAGACAACGCAGCAAAAGCAGTGGCAAATGGAGCGATGCTCGCCGGCGTCGGAGCTTTATCGGTGGAAAAATTCTCACGCGGCCAGAGTGTTGCTCTGGTCACGCAAAGCGGGATGCTCATCGCGCTTGCTGATTCACTGTTCGATTCGGACAAGATCGTCTGCGGAAGCCCCGGCCTGATCGCGAAATCGACACGCGTGTTCGCCAGGCCCGACTCAGTAAGTTAATAAAGGCAGAGAACACATCTTTTATGCTAGTTTTTATGCTGAGGTAGTCTAGCGGTAGGGCGCGGGCCTGGAAAGCCCGTGAGGCGAAAGTCTCTCGGGAGTTCAAATCTCCCCCTCAGCGTTCTTGTTTTAGAGTCGTTTTCCAATGGATTCAGCTGCGCCGAGGACGGCGTGCATATCAGGTTTCAGGATCGCTACGGGAACATCAACCATTTTTTCGATAAGAGAGGCAAGGATCGGAGCACAGATAATGCCGGCTGCCCCGTCGTTTCGTGCTCGTACGGCCACAATAAGACAGTCTTCAAGAGAGTTGGCTGCATACCCTTTGATCCTGTACTCTGTCCCGTTTGCCAGGATCTTTACCCCTTCGTTCTCGTCGAGGAGGAACTTTGCCGCAATCAATGCGATGAATTTGCCGTGACGGGGAGAGAAGGCTGCAACGATTTTTTTCACGGTAGAAAGCCTTGGATCGCGCTCGCCTGAGGCAATTTTATACAAGGTGACCGCAGGTATCCCGGTCATTTCCGAAAGCTGGCGAATGCTTAGACCCCGGCGATCAAGTTCTTCGGACAAAGCAGTCCGAAAATCGGTCTCAAATATTCTCTGCTCAAACATACTGCTCTATCATAGTATATACTATTGGATAAATAATCTCATGCATCATCTCATACCACAGACCGCGTGAAAGCATCTGGACACCGGGGTTTCTTTTGGAAACTTAGTGTTACTTTTATTACAGGGCGGATCGTATCATGAACACATGGAGAAGCTGGAAAAATCTGATCACACGACCGTATGTTTTTGCCCGATGCATGGAATACTTGACACGATCAGTAAAAAATGGGCACTCATGATCATCGCAGTGATAGGAAACTCAGGGTGTGCAGGATTTAATGAGCTGAAGCGCGAACTGGGCAACGTCAGTTCAAAAACCCTTTCGGTGACCCTGAGAGATTTGGAAGAAAGAAACCTGATCGACCGCAGAATATTGGACACCAGCCCCCCTGCCGTCAGATATTATCTGACCGTCACGGGATGGGAGCTGCGCGAACTTCTGATCCCGCTTCTTACATGGGTGATCAAAAACGGCGGACATGCTGAAGAGGGATGCCCGATCCACATCCACATGGAACCTAAACCCGCTGAACAGAAAAAAGCAGAAGGATTTGTTCTGGAAGAGTGAAAAGATCAGATCTGCTTTTTTTTCTTTGCTTCCACTTTTCCGTCGATGTTTTTTGGAAGAGGGATCGAGGTCACGCGGATCGGCTGGTCGACATCTTTTGCGACCCTGGTCTTTGACATTTTAATATCTGCAGAGTCATCCTTTGCCCGTTTGGAACTTCCGGCCTTTACCGATCCGACGGTGTCATTAGGGCGTGCGTATGATGACATCCGGATCTGTTCGTCCGCTTCCTTCGGCCGCCGGGTATCAGCCATCCGGATCTGCCCGTCAGTCTCCTTCGGGCGCTGCTGAGAAGCCATTTTCATTACCGAACCTTCCAGAACTCCTGATGACGATCTTTCAGATCTTTTCGCCGGTCCGGCCGCAGAAATTTTTCCGCCGTCATACGTCTCCCGGGGTTTGTCATTACCGCCGACATTTGCCTTGCCTGAAAGAACGCCGTCCTCCTTCTTGTCACGTTTCGGAAGAGGGATGCTGGTATCGATCTTTTGTGTTTTTTTCGCAGCGCCGACAGCGATCTGCGGATCTTTTTTCTTTGGAGATTGTTTTTTGGGAGGGGCCGCTGCCGGAGTTTTTGCCCGGATGATCACCGGCTCGATCTCAAAAAGATCGTCCTCCTGGTCGGGTGTAGATTCTACTGCGATGCGTTCTTCAAAAATATCCTCGTCTGCATATTCCATAAAATCACCATGTTCCCCATATCCGTCCGATCCCTGCGGCAGTTGTCCAAGATCGACCAGGTCATCTTCGAAGATGACCTCGTCCTTTGCCATTGCCAGAAGAGGGATATCGGATGTTTCGATCTCTTCACAACCATAGACTTTGTTCTGCTCTGCTTGATAGACCATCCGTATCTCATCAAGTTCGGCGACCCGGGGAACATTTTGTATGCCGGCAAGAACGATGATGACACCAACAAATTTCGTGGATTTGACCGGATAGTCGCCGGCACGCATCTCAAGCCCGCGAATGCTGCGGTCGATCCATTTTCGCACGGTCTGGAATCCTTTCATAGAGAGTTCCTTTGAGGGGCCGGAGATGAGGATCAGAGCTTTTTCTGCCGAGGTGAGATCGCAGGGGACCGAGACCTCCTCATACACCGCTTTTTTTGCAAGTTCCACGATACGGGAGGTCCGAAGATGGCCTTCATTGAGGAGATACTCCTCGACTCTCAGTCGTTTCATGAAACTCGACCAGGCGGTCGGCAGTTTTTCCACCGCATAGCCGATGGATACCAGATCCATGCCGGTGAGAGTGTTCAGGATCTCTCCGGCATCCAAAACTACTTCGGCAGACTCAACGCCTCTGAGGCCGAACTCGCCTGCACGAAGAAGCAGGCCAACTCTGGCAGCAAGATCCTCATTCAGCCGGGCGTAGAGCTGTTCGATCGTTGGTTTCGAAGCTGCCGGATCCTTTTCCGCAGCGAGGGAGATGTCCTGGGTGATCTTGGTATACCAGGTTTCGTTGTCGAAGAGCAGAGAAGCGCTCGTAACTTTCCGGATGGCGGCGAGCGTCTCGGAGGCATGGGCGGAGACTTTGATCCCTTCGTTTCTTCCAGGAAGGGTCAGAATCGTAAAAACCGGATCGGGAAATGCGGCGCTGAGCTGGTTGACAAAATCCGGCACAAGCTCGGCCATTCTGCCGCCAAGTCCGGCACATACAAAAATCGCGTCGACTTCGTCGACTCCCGCATCCTGAAAACAGCTGGCGAGATGCCCGGTGTCAAAATCAGAACCGCGATCGTACACTTCTTTCACCGGGTCGATGGGCGTTAATACGGTCCGGTTGGCTGCCGGGATCCCGGTGAGCCGGTTGATGAGATCGCGATCCGAGTCAAAGGCATATGAGCGGACGCTTTTCACGCCGCTTTTGGCATCCTGACGTGCCAACGTCTCAACGATCCGGCATCCCGCACCTCCGACTCCTATTAGTAACGCCCGCATCTGTATGTTTGTATTATTCCCCTTGCAAAGATATAATGTTTATAGAAAATATCACAGTGAATCCTTTCTGCCTGATGCAGGCGAACGGGATTTTCCGGATTTTTTTGTCCGGTGTCTTTTTCCGGCGGTAACGAGGATCAGGAGAAGGATCACAATGATGATGCCAAGAGCAGCAATGCCGATGAACGTGGTCGGCAGATTCTCCGATAAGGTGAGAGTGACTTTGTTGTCCGTATCGGCACGGACAAGGTAGGTGAGATCGGTTCCGGTGTATCCTTCGGCAGACGCGGAAAGCACAAGCGTTGTTCCGGGTTTGATGTTGGATGTGTAGGTTCCGTTGAGGGAGGTGAGGCCGGCTGCAGTTTTGTCGAAGTAGACGATCGCCCCGGAAACCGGTTTTTCATGAGCAGTCACCAGAATCGTGAGAGGAACAACGGCGTAGGCAAGTTCGATGATGATATCGGGATCGGCAGAGGTGAGATAAAGCGCCTGTTCGTTTGATACGTATCCCTCTTTTTCAATGGTCAGCGTATAGTTTCCTGATGTGCAGGTTGGAAGCTGAGCACGCCCGTAGGAGTCCGAGTAAGCGGCGATCTTTTTATTGAGATAGACGGCGGCTCCGGAGACGGGAAGCTTCGCTTCATTGTAGATAAGGATCAGCGGCGTTAACCGGGAGGTGGTGAGAGGTATCGTCAGAGAGGTCTGGTCTGTGCCGATGTACTGTGATGAACTGTAGGGATCATACGATCCGGCAGTGACTTCGATCAGGTGATACGACCCTTTTTCGATGCCGACGTGCAGAAGTCCGGCGCTGTTGGTTGTGCCTGACGCTTTTCCGTCTATGTTTATTACCGCTCCGGCGACCGCTGCGCCGTTTTCATCGGTGATCTTGATGGAGACGGGTGTTTCCGAGACGAGATAGACGGACTCGCTTCTCGGCATTGTACTGATGGTGATGGTTTTCGTCTGGGAGATGTAGCCTGATTTGATAACTGAGAGGGTGTAGACCCCGCCGTATTCAACTTCGGAGAAGTGGGCGGCTCCGTTGACATTTGTGTAGAGGGTGTTGGTGACCGTTCCTTTTGTAATGACGACGTGTGCTCCGCTGACCGGGTCGTAGTTTGCATTGTTGTCAAACACATTTACCGTTAAGGTAGTGGAGACGGCGGAGACGGGACCGCATAAAAAAAGAAGGAGGAGAAGTACTGCAAGGATACGCTTTATCATTATATTCATCTTTTGCGGTCAACTCCTATTAGTTCATCGGTTGCTCGAGATGCGTTCGAGAAGCATGCCTTCGACAAGGACGGGGTAGGTGGTTCTTGCTTCTTCGACGGCCCGGGTAAGACGCCAGCCGCGTTCGGCGTAGATGGTGAGGAGAGGTTCGCCGCGTTTGACATATTCCCCGGGTTTTTTGTGGAGATGGAGACCGGCGCCGTGATCTACCGGGGATCCGGCTGTCCGGGCAATGCTGATGAGGGCCTGGTTTTTGATGGAGACCACGTAGCCGTCTGAAGCTGCAGGTACAACAAAGGTGTGTTCACCGACGGGGAAGTCGGTCGATTTGACTTTGGGGTCGCCGCCCTGGATCTCGATGATGTCGAGCATTTTTTTGAGGGCTTTTCCTTTTTTGATCTGGTCGTAGGCAGCGTCCGAGCCGGTTCCTGAGCCGGATTTGCCGGTCATTTCGAGCGCGATGCCGGCTATGGCGACGCTTTTCTGGACAAGGGAGTTGGCGCCCCGTTTTCCTTCGAGGATGCTGAGAGCTTCGGAGACTTCGAGGTTGACGCCGATGTTTCTGCCGATGGGAGAGCCGCCGAAGGTGACGGCGCATTCCACTCTGATCCCGAGACGGTTTCCGAGGGTGATGAGTTCGTTTGCAAGTATGCGGCCTTCTGCTTCGTCAGGGATTTTTGTGCCGGGACCGATCGGGATGTCGATTACGCAGGTGTCGGATCCGACGGCAAGTTTTTTTGCCATGATGCTTGCAAGCATCTGACCCCTTGCGTCGATTTTGAGCGGATATTCGTAGGTGACGATCATGTCGTCGGCAGGAGCAATGTTGGTTGATCCGCCCCAGACGATGACGCCGCCGGCTTTTTCGGTCATTGTTTTGATTTCAGATGCCGAAAAAGCGACTGGAGCGAGTGCTTCCATGAGGTCGGCGGTCCCGCCGGCTCCAGTGATGGCACGTGAGCTGGTTTTGGGGATGAGGAGACCGGCTGAGGCGATGATGGGGACAACAAGGAGGGTGATTTTGTTTCCGGGAACGCCGCCGATGGAGTGTTTGTCGACGACGGGTTTTTTCGAGAAGGTGATCTGTTCGCCTGAGGCGACCATCTCACGGGTGAGGAATTCGACTTCGTCCATGTCAAGGCCGTTGATGTAGGCGGCGGTGATGTAGGCGGTGATCTCAGATGGAGAGAGTACGTTGGATGACATGTCGGAGATGATGGCGGCCGTTTCTTCGCGGGTGAATTTGCCTCCGTCCATTTTTTTGCGGATGAAGGCGATGGAGGAGGGACGGGAGGCCGCACGGATCTCAATTTCATCTCCCTTTTCTCCGTCGAGTGCGTTGTTGGTTCCGAGAGATACGGTGGCAGTTCCCTGGCTGGTGAGGGTTTTTGTGATGGAGACGGGGGCGGCAATAGTGTGTTTGGATTTTATGCGGGTGATGGTGACCCGATCTCCTTCCAGAACACCTATTTGCCGGGCATCGATGTCGTTGAGAAGAATAACGGGAGTTGATATGTCGATGATATCAAGGATGAGGTTCATAATGATTCTCTTTTGGTTGGGAAAGGATAAGGATTTTGTGACGGGACGCCACGAAGTGGCGTCCTCAGTCGAGCAAGTTACGGAGGGAGCGAGAGCGAACGACGATGGCTTGCGAGTGCGGATCGACGGCGTAGACGGCGATCTTAGCTGAGCAAACAGAATGTTTGCGAGTACGGGAGGCCACGAAGTGGCGTCCTCAGTCGAGCAGACAGAATGTTTGCGAGTGCGGGGCGGTGATGGTATGTTTGGTTTTTTGTATCGATGTGACGATTCTTTTGGAGAGGAGACAGGAGGTTTGTGAAGAAAAAAAGGGTGCGTTGAATTCTAATAGGAGTTACGCGGTGTGCTCTCAACCGAAAAAAAACTGAAGTCCTTATGAGATGTACTTCGATTTCGTGTACGGCATTAATCTAGACACAAGAGAAAAAACCAACCGCGAATCGGCGCAAATCCCGCAAGCCGATGGCTTGCTCCCAGAATCGGATTTGCTGTTCCTCACTTTCGCAATCCAGCTTCGCTATCTTGCTCATCCCTTCATCGGGAGCGTTCGGGCAAATCCTGTCGCCGCCCCAGCGGCTCCCATTATTGATTTGCCTCTTGATCTTATGTCATGATTATATGTTGTAATTGTCAGTAAAATGGATATTATTCAGATTAAGAACTGCTCAATGAATCTCTCCCTCACGGGAGGCGCAGGGGCGCCGACAGGATTTGCCCGAACGCTCCCGATGAGGGATGAACCGGCGGGACGATAAGACCCGCCGTGTTCAAGTGAGGAACAGCAAATCCGATTCGCCTCGCCCGATGGGCGGATTCAAGCGAGGGTCGAAGACCCGAAGCGGAGAGCAAATCTCTGATTTGCGGTTCGCGCCGATTCGCGGTTTGTTTTTCTTCATGTTTCCACACCCAGTAATACCCTTCCTGAATTGAATTGAGGATAACACCGCATAAGCCCTATTCAAATAGGAGTTCCCCAGTGTTGATGCTGATTCAATAGGGGAAAGAGGCGATAAGGTGTGGAACATGAGAATATCGTCCGTGTAAATCAGATGAATCTGATCTTGCTGAGTAATGCCTAGAGTGAGAAGCAGCCACATCAAGGAAAATATACCCGCATATCCAGAATACAAAATCTGCAAAAAAGCCTTTTTGGAAAATTTGGGGATTTGTGCCCCGGGTGGGACACAAATCTGTCTTAGCCGTTAAAATTCTTCAGAAGAATTTAGTCGCGGCGGAGGACGAGAACTGCGACAGCGCCAAGGCCGGCGAGTGCAAGGAATGCACCAAAGCCGGGGGTCGTGGTCGGGGTTGCAGTTGCGGTTGCAGTTGCAGTTGCAGTCTTGGTTGCAGTTGCAGTTGCAGTTGCAGTTGCGGCTGCCTCGAGGACTTTGAAGGTCGTGGAGGTAGTCTGAGTACCCATAATTGCCTGAAGAGTGTATGAGTCAACATTTAATCCGGTAGTGTCGAAGGTGACTTCCCAGGTGTTGACGCCATCTGCGCCCTTAACGACCTTAGTAGTAAGGCTGATGAAGGAAGCGGAGTTTACACTGCTCTTGTCAATTGCAGTGAATGCAGTTGAGAGAACATCAACAGTTACAGTTTCGCCTGCTTTGGCATTGGTGGTACCTGATACCTTAAGAGCGGAGCCCTTGGTAACATCAGAAACCGGGTTCATGGTCAGGGTCTTCTGAGCAACGATGAATGTGAGTTTCACGTAGATATCATCCATGTTCTGATTGTCAAGCTGCTGGCAAAGTGCTTCTGCAGCATTGGAGCTCTGGCGATCCAGTGTGTAGAACAGAATGGCATTCGGAGCTGCGACAAATACAGGGCTAGTAGCTGTTACAGCTGCGGCACCCTGGCTGTTGTAAACAATTGCGTAGTTGACAGGAACAGCACCTACAGCTGAGTCTAAGAACGGTGCAACGTTGTAAACACCGTCGTACATCGGGTGCTGGACAACAACGAAGTACTGGCCTGCATCAAGAGCTGTGGTTGCGATTTCTACTTCATAGGAAGCATCATCTTCAACGGTGATAGGTCCAGTAGAGAAGTAGTTTGTACCAAAGACGTAGTACATAAGACCGGCGCCTGCAGCTTCTGCAGTTCCGGTGATCTTGATTTTATCACCCTGTGCAACAACGGACGATTCTGCGGTTGCAGTAAGGAATGGCTGTTTCAGCGGGAGTGATAAGGTTGCTGCATCTACATCATTTGTAAATTCAGGAACGTCTGATGAGATCAGAGTTGAAGATGCATAGACAGTATAGGTTCCTGCATCGAATCCAACTGGGAGAGTGATCTTCTTTTCCCATGTGTCATCGGATTTGACAGTCACAAAGGTTGCGCCGCCAAGAACATTGAGGTATCCGCCTGCCGGGTTAAAGACCGGGGCTGGAACTGGAGCTGCACCAAGGCTGGCTATTTTCTTGTTGGTTCCTTTAATATAAAGGTAGACCTGGTTACCACCAGTGGAGGTTCCTGAGAGAGTGATCTCATCTCCAACATAGTAGGCATCCTTACCTGCGGTGAGAGTTACCTTTCCTTCCTCAACAGTTACTTTTGCTTTTGCAGTTGTAGCTGTTACGGGGAATGCACCAGCGAATGTGTATGTCTTAATGTCTGATCCAGCAGTGTCGATCTGAACGGTGCGGACACCGTTGTTGTTAAGAGTGACGGTAAATGTAGTAACAATACCTGGAGCTGCAGTTACGCCGGACTGACCGGGGTGGACAGTAATACCATTTCCGCCAGTGACGGTTACGGTTACGGTTTCAGCAGGGGTGCCTTTGAACGTTAACAGTGTTGATTCACCAAGAACGATTTTATCCTTCGAAGCAGTGATCGATGCGGCCACTGTTTCGCCATACGTGAATGAAATAACGTTGGACTTCTTGTATGTGCTGGATGCATACGTAGACATGCCAGTGATCTCAGCAACTACCTTCCAAGCACCAGTTTCTGAACCAGTTGGGTTAACAACAGTTATACCAGTAACAGTGGAGGTTGCACCTGTGTATGTACCAAACGTATTTGTTGTTCCGCCTGCCGGAGTGGTGAATGAGAATTTGTACCCATAGAACCCAACACTAGCTGGCTGGCCAACGATGTTACTTGCAACAGCAAAGTCAAGAACCTGACCAATAAGGACCTTCTTGTCGGCTACAGATGTACCCGTGCCGGTAAGATAGACATTTAAGGTTGTTTTCGGGTAGAAAACCTGATAAGTATTTGTTGCAGCTGCGTTTTTATAGGTACCCTCATGAGTTCCTACAACATCGGCAGTAATTCTACCTGGGAAGATGGTGTTCAGAACAGTACCGCTTCCATCATAAAGATAGATAATCTCTGCAGTGTCAACTGAACCATCTACAGGTGCAATGTAAGCTACTGCAGCACCTGCTCCGGCAAAGAGTGCCAGTGCAAGGAAAACTGCAAGGATTGCTCCCATAATTTTAGTTGTTTTCATGTAATCAATTCCTCCTAAATTAGGATTGTAAATTTTTCTTTGCATGTTTGACATGCGATACGTGATATTCGACATACGTCGAATAAGCATTCTGCAAGAGTCATACTCCGATGAACGGAATATGCTTTGATATTTGATTATGTAATATAATAGACTTTGTGGTCATGGGCCCCATTCTAAGGCGAATGCGGCGATACGCTCAACCAAAAGAGCGGACACGCACACTGATGAACACAGCATTCCGGCGAAGAAACCGCCGGGAGTGGTTTCGACAAACGACGGATTGGCGTTCGCAGGGATACGTCATTTGCATAAATGTGAGCGTGAGTGCACTATATTATATTAATGAGGGGGCGTTGGCATGGGATGGTTGGGGGGAAGGATTTTCACCCCGCATTCACAAGTCTATCGACTTGCTCGGCTGAGGCCGCATTTTTCAAATGCGGCCCGCCCCGAAAAATAGATGGTGAGAAAATCTATTATCTCACACTCCCGACTATTGTATATTATGCAGGCAGCGGAAAGGAAACCTGACCGGGCAACAATACCAGTATCTCAGAATGTGAAGAAGCGGGTTTTGTCTTTGAAGAGAGGGAACCAGACCTATGATGATGTTTTGATACGTATGCTTGACACGATTGCGGTAGGTGAGAAGGAGAGGGAACAGGGGGTCGTATTTCTGTATGAAGTTCCGATACTTGATGAGATAAAGAATCTCAAAAATCCCATTCCGCTAAAGATCGTGATCGATGAAAACAATTCATTGATACTTGTGAACAATGGGTATTCGATTCTTGTTGTCTGCAATAATCTGGTAGAAGGACTGCAGGAAGCGGCGCTGCAGTTTGCAGACGACTTCATGGATTGTACCGATAATTCTCTCCCCACGACACAGGATGCACGGGAACTGGGAGAGAAACTTCGGGGATCTGTCTGGCTGTGATCGGCGGGTCGGACGCGGAAAGCGGACGACCTTAGCGGAGCAAATCTTTGATTTGCGACCAGACCCAACGAGCGAGAGTGAGGATAAGCAAATCCGCTTCTGGGATCCAGAAGGGCTCATATTCGCGCCGAGTCAAGCGAGCGAAGCGAGTCGGAGAGCAAATCTCTGATTTGCGGCTCGCGGTTGGTTTTTCATGAGTCCAAAACAGGGCATCTCCCTTCACGAATTGAATTGAGAGCACACCGCGTAACTCCTATTTTATGTGATTTTGTGAGTGGACAAAGGCAGAAAGGATTTTTTCACCGCGCAAGCACAAATCTTCGGCTCGGCCGCAAGGCAAAGACCTTATCACCAACTGCATCCAATAATATTCGATAACCATGCCAAGTACGATCATAGTCGGCGGCTTTTTTGGCGACGAAGGGAAAGGGAAGATCGTCGCCCACATTGCACAAAAAGACCAAGCAACCATCATTGCCCGCGGCGGAGTCGGACCCAACGCAGGCCACACCATAAACGTACTGAACGAAAAATACGTTGTCCGCATGATCCCGTCAGGATTCCTCTATCCCAAAGCGGAACTCATGATCGGAAGCGGCGTACTCGTTGACCCGAGAGTATTTGCTCACGAACTTGACATCCTCAAATGCGCCGGCAGAACCAGAATCGACAGCCGTTGCGGGATCATCGAAGAAGAGCACATCCTTATGGACAAAAAAGATCCGCATCTTGCAAAAACAGTCGGATCCACCGGATCTGGATGCGGACCCGCAAACTCGGACCGCGTCATGAGAAAAGGCCGTCTTGCAAGAGACGTTCCCGAACTCGCACCCTACATAACCGATGTTGCCCAAAACGTCAACGACGCCATCGAAAAAGGTGAATCCGTTCTCATCGAAGGAACACAGGGTTTCGGCATCTCCCTCTACTACGGAAACTACCCCTTTGTCACCAGCAAAGACACCTCAGCTTCCCAGATGGCTGCTGACGTCGGTGTCGGACCGACCAACATCGATGACGTCGTCGTTGTCTTCAAAGCATTCCCGACACGAGTCGGCGAAGGACCCTTCCCCACCGAACTCACCCACGACGAATCCATCGCACTTGGCATTCAGGAATTTGGCGCCGTCACCTGCAGAGAGCGCCGTATCGGCATGTGGGACGGCAAAATGGCCCGCTACTCCGCAATGATCAACGGCTGCACGACGATCGCCATAACCGGAGTCGACCACATCGACGAAACCGTCTTTGGGGCGACCGATTACGCAAAACTCACTCCCAAAGTACTTGCGTTCATCGATCAAATCGAAGCCGACACAGGAAAACCCGTCGGGATCATCTCCACCGGACCTGACCAGTCACACATCATCGACATCAGATCAGAGCTGTAATACATGAAACGCCGGATACTTGACATCATCTGCTGCCCCGCGTGCAAGGGAAAGTTTATGCTTACAGAGATGGAGGGTAATGATACAGAAATACTGGAAGGACTCTTAACCTGTACTGCATGTAAACGGGTCTATCCGATCTCATCAGGGATCGCAAACCTCCTTCCCGAAGATCAGAGGTAACCAAAAATGCCAATTGTTGAAGTCCAGCTGAATCGTCTCGGAATAAACTCACTCGAAGTCCTGGCCGACTCCGTAGAAGTCAGTGCAGGCACATCCCTCCACGTAAGGGTCGTAAACTTCGGCGCCCCCACACACGCGACGCTTCGGACCGAAGGATCGGCATACACCAGTTTCACCTACGAAAACCTCTACGTCGAAGCCGAATCCGAGATAAAAATCGACATCCTCCCATCAGCAAACCCCGGCAGTTTCGAGATACAGGTCATCTCCGGATACGGCATGCGGCGGTCCGGCTTCACCGTCAACGTCATCCTCCCCGAACTTGAAGAAAAAACAGAATCCGTCTGCCCCGAACCCACACAAAAGCCGCCCCGGAGAGCCCCTCTGACCACGGCGGGCCTTGGCGTGATCCTCATCAACCTCATCGCCCCGATCCTCGGCTTCATCGTTCTCATCTTCTGGATACAGGCACCCGCGGCGGTCAACACCACCGTCATGGCAGTGATCCTCTACATCATTATGCTTGCCGGGATCATCATTACATGGCGATCGGTGCAGTAATACTTTTTTTCGGACTGGTCATCGACCGTCTGATCGGTGATCCGCGTTCCAATGTTCATCCGGTAGCTCTGATCGGCAGATTCATCGGTCTTTGGGGACGCACGAACTTTTATTCCCCGCGGACCGAACGGTTCATCGGGATCGTCGGCTGGATCCTCACCGTCGGGATCGCGATCCTTCCCTGTCTCCTCGTTCTCCACTACGCTCCGTGGTATATTTCCCTCCCGTTCTCCGCCATCGTCCTTGCATTCTGCATCGGATGGCGCTCGCTCGAAGAGCATGTCGGAGCTGTTGAAACTGCTCTCGAACAGGGTGAGGAAGAGGGAAGAAAAGCCGTCCGGTATCTCGTCAGCCGGGACACAAAGACCCTCTCCTTCGAACAGATCAGATCAGGCGCCTACGAATCCGCTGCGGAAAATCTGGTCGACAGCATCATCGCCCCGATCTTCTGGTTCGTGGTCTTTGAACTCCTCTTCGGCATGGGGATCATCGGAGCAGTACTGTTTCGATCGGCCAACACCATGGATGCCATGCTCGGATACAAAGACGACCGGATCCGTCTTGGCTGGTTCCCTGCCAGAATGGACGACATCCTCGCCTTCATCCCTGCAAGGATCACCGGAGCAGTACTCCTTCTCATCTTCCTTCTGAAAGGAAGAATCAAACAGGCATGGTATATCTTCAAACACGACCGGAAACTACGGCCGGGATTCAACGGCGGTATTCCCATGAGTCTGATCGCCGGCGGCTGCGGAGTAATGTTTGAAAAACCCGGCGTCTATCAGATCGGCTATCCTGAACAGACACTCGCCGAAGGAGGGAAGATGATCATCAGGACGATTCAATGGTGTACGGTCATCTGTGCCGCGATCGGCATTCTCCTTCTCATTTTCATATAAAAATTCATTACCTTCCACCCCGAATACTCTACTCATGGAGACATATCTGAAAATACCAGCGGTCATTTTTGCAGTCTGCATGATATCTACAGGGGTCGCCCTCGGTTTTGCAGGATTCGGCAATGCAAACGCCTTTGAGCGGCAGGCATCCACCCTGGAAGAGTGGTTCGGCGTAGAACTCCTCACCGTTACGGCAGCCGACGGAACAGAGATCCCTGTCATCAAAACTGAAGACGGTGACTACATCGGCGCCGCTTCGCTGATCGGGGTCTACTACGGAGATGCAAAATATGCTGTCATCTATACGATAGAAGACGGCAGGATCATCAAAGAACATACATCCGTCATCACATTCAGCGACGGCGGAAAGGATCCTGCCGATCTGAAAAACACACTGGGAATAGCCGAATAAATGCCGAAACAGATCAAAGACCCGGTCCACGGATATATCGAGGTCCCAACACCTCTAGTCCCGCTTCTCGATACGGAAGCGGTCCAGCGGCTCAGATACATCAAACAGCTCGGCTTCGTCTATCTCGTCTATCCCGGAGCAAACCACACCCGGTTCGAACACTCACTCGGGGCGATGCATCTCGCCTCGCTTCTGTCCAGACAACTGGACCTTTCGGAAGAGGACATGCTCCTCGTCTGCACGGCGGCTCTCCTCCATGACATCGGCCACGGACCATTCTCCCATGCAAGTGAAAGACTCCGCAGAGAGTACGGGCCCTTCTCCCACGACGAGATATACACCCTGCTCGCCGAGCCGGATATCGCCGGCATTCTGAAAGAAAACGGGACAAAACCACAAGAGATCGCAGACATCGTGGCCGGAAATCATCGTCTCGCCGACATAATACACGGTGACCTCGACGTTGACAGGATGGACTATCTTCTGCGCGATGCTCACTACACCGGCGTTCCGTACGGAAATCCGGACGCCGGGAGGCTCATACAATCCCTTGTTCTGACAAAAGACGGGCTTGCCGTCAAAGAATCCGGCATTGCGGCCGCCGAATCCCTCCTTATTGCCAGAACACTCATGGGACCTTCGGTCTATTATCATCATGTCGGAAGGATCGCAGAAGAGATGTTTCTGCTTGCCGGAAGAAGTCATTTTGCCGACAGCTCCCCCGACTCCTTCATGAGAATGGACGATATTGCTGGAACGACCCTTCTTATGAACTCGCCTTCGGCCATATCCCGCGAGATGATGCACAGAATAAGAAAAAGAGATCTCTACAAACGGGCGGTCTACACCGGGAGGGAACAGCTGGACATGGACCGGCTCTCTTCACTCAGACCGGAAGAAAAGAACCGGATGAGGCGGGCGATCGCCGAGACTGCCGGACTGCCTGAAGAAAAGATCATCCTCGACATCCCGCCGATTCGAAAAGAGATGCGGATGAGGGTCCAGGTACAAAACAGGCATGATCTGGTCGCCTTCGAAGAGATCATCCCCCTGCTGTCGATGATGAATGCCACACGACAGGGTCAGTGGAGGCTTGGGGTCTATGCTCCGGCAGACGTCCTTGACAAAGCAGGCGATGCGGCACGGGAAGTTCTTTCCCTGCGCCGGGCAACAAAACAAGATAAACTCCCAGGTACTATAGTATAGATATGAAGAGGATCGTTGTCGGAGTGACCGGGGCCTCCGGGATACTGTATGCAAAACGGCTGCTTGAAGCACTCGCCAGTGCAGAAGCCGAAGTTTTTCTCATCATCTCGGATACAGCCCGGACCGTCGCCAGACTCGAAGAGGTCGATCTCTCCGGATACCCGGTACACTACGAGGAGAACTGTGATCTGGAAGCGGGCATCGCCAGCGGATCGTTCAGATTCGATGCAATGGTTATCGTCCCCTGCAGTATGAAGAGCCTTGCCCAGATCGCAAACGGATACTCGACAACATTGATTGCGAGAGCCGCCGATGTCTGTCTCAAGGAAAGGAGACCGCTTATCCTTGTTCCGCGGGAGACCCCGTACTCGCGGGTCCATCTCGTCAACATGCTCGCGGCCCATGATGCCGGGGCCCTGATCCTGCCGGCATCACCCCCGCTCTACACGCAGCCGAAAACGCTCGACGAACTGGCGGATATGATCGCCGCACGGATCCTCGATCACCTCGGGATCGAACATACCATTGGAACACGGTGGAAATAATGAGAACTTTTATTCAGCAGATGAAATCGGCAGGTCTTGTTGAAGAGATCACTGATCCGGTATCTTCCGTATACGAAGCCCCGAAGCTTGCCTTCCGGACAAATAAGATGCTGGAGTTTACGAATATGGACGGTCACCGATGTGTGATGAACACCATCTTCGACCGGGAATCACTTTCGGTCGCTCTGGGCATCCCAAAGGAGAGACTCGTCAAAACACTCGCCGCCTGTACCTACGCAGGAAAAACCCGGGATGCGGGTCCGCTTCAGTTCGAAAATGCCGACCTTGCAAAGATCCCCATCATGAAGCATTTCCCAAAGGATGCCGGAAAATATCTGACCTCGGGGATCGTGTTTTCAGAATGGAACGGGGTCACCAACGCCTCGATCCACCGCCTGCAGGTGCTGGACGAAACGCATCTCATCGGAAGGATCGTTGAAGGCCGCCACACCTACAAACTGATGAAGCAGGCATTTTCCGAAGGAAAAAAACTTCCGATCGCAATAGTGATCGGACCCCACCCCGCCGTCACATTTGCCGCATCCACCCGCGTTCCCGAGGGAAAAGAGATGCAGTACGCGGCCGAGATCCTTGGAAAAGAGCTGGATCTTTTCACCTGCCCGAACGGGGTGAAAGTCCCCGACGCGGAGATCGTTCTCTACGGGTATCTGACCGAAGAACTCCATGAAGAGGGACCGTTCGTCGACATCAGCGGGACCTATGACCCAATCCGTATGCAGCCCGTGCTTGAGATCGTCGGCATGCACACAAAACCCGATTTCATCTACCACGGGATCGTTCCCGCCGGCGCTGAACACAAAATGCTCATGGGAGCTCCCTACGAACCACGGATCTATCAGGCGGTCGCGGGAGTAACGAACGTAAAAGACGTCTACTTAACACCCGGAGGGGCAGGATACTTCCATGCGGTCGTTCAGATCAAAAAGATGACCGACGGAGACGGCAAAAATGCCATCATGGCAGCGTTTGCCGCCCACACCTCGCTCAAACATGTCGTCATCGTCGATGAAGACATCGATATCTACGACCCCTCGGACGTGGAGTTCGCTATCGCAACACGCGTCCGGGCAGACACGGATGTCATGATCATCTCAGGGGTCAGGGGATCGTCCCTCGACCCCTGCAGGATAGGAGACGGCATGAATGTAAAAGCCGGCGTGGATGCAACCATTCCTCTTGGTCAAGAAGATGAATTTATCCGTGCTGAATGGGATTGAATACTAAGGAAGTGAAAAATGGAACTAGACAAATATGATCAGGCGCTGCTGAACGGAGAATACGGCGAAACCAAACAGAAAATGATGGAGATCCTCCTCGCCCTTGGAAAGATCTACGAGGCGGAGAAGTTCATCGAAGTAAAAAGTGTTCAGGTATCCGGAGCATCCTTCAAAACGATCGGGGACGCCGGCCTTTCCTGGCTCAACACCCTCTCGGGAAAAGCGGTCGTTCCGTCATTCCTGAACCCGATCGGCATGCCGCGTGACGAGTGGCAGAACCTTGGGATCCCGGACGATTTCGCAAAAAAACAGCTGGAAGTAAACGCCGCATATGCACGACTCGGCATCCGTCTGACCTGCACATGCACGCCGTACTACTTCAACATCATCGAAAGAGGCGACCACCTCGCATGGTCGGAGTCTTCGGCCGTCAGCTACGTGAACTCTGTTCTCGGAGCAAGGACAAACAGAGAAGGCGGGCCCTCAGCCCTCGCAGCCGCCCTTACAGGAAAAACGCCCTACTACGGTCTTCACATCGTGAAAAACCGTGTTCCCCAGATCGATTTCCACATCGACGACCCGGCGGCGACGAAATCATGGACGAACGCCCATTACGGGGCTCTTGGGATCATCGCCGGAGCGATCTCCGGAAACCGGATCCCGTTTTTCACCGATATCCGGCCCAACCGTGACATGCTCAAAAGTCTTGGGGCCGCCATGGCCGCAAGCGGGGCAGTTGCCTTGTATCACGTAAACGAGATCACGCCGGAGACCCGCTTCCCCTTCTTCAAAAAACACATCGAAGAGGATGACCGCGAGGTCGTCGAGATCGAAGTTGCCGAGATCGAAGAACTGTTCGGCAGTCTTGAGGCGGATGTCATAGCTCTCGGATGTCCTCACCTATCCGAAGAAGAATTAGAAGAGCTGGCCTCCCTCCTGGAAAACAGAAGGGTCGTCATGCCGTTTTACATCTTTGCTGCAGAAGAATTGAGAGCAAAACACCCGGATCTGTGTAATAAGATCCTCAGCAGCGGGGCAAAAATCGTTCCCGACACCTGTATGGTCGTCTCGCCGCTGATGGACAAAGCCGGAGTTGTCATGACGAACTCCGGAAAAGCATTCACGTACCTTCCGGGAATGTGCAAAGCGACGCCGCTTTTAGGCACTCTCGAGGAATGTGTCCGTGCAGGATGTGGTGAATAAATGAGTCTCCTTGATAAAATCTCACCGTTTGAAAGAAAAGATCTTCTGATCGCCTGGCTCGTCCTCGGCGTTGCCTTCACGTTAGGTATCAACGGCGGATTTGCACTGATCACCGAGTACCAGAAAATAACCGTCGAGGCGCTTCTGATAACCTTCCTCGTCGCTTTGATTGCGGTCGGTCTCTCCTTCGTGCTTCACGAACTTGCCCACAAATTCACCGCAATGAAGTTCGGCTACTGGGCGGAGTTTCGAAAAAGCACCCAGATGCTGATCATCGCGGTCGTCATCGCGGCGATCACGGGGATCGTATTTGCCGCTCCCGGAGCGACGATGATCAACACGGCCGGGCGCGAAATGACCAAAAAAGAAAACGGGCTCATCTCCATCGCCGGACCCCTGACAAATCTTGTCCTGATCATCCCGTTCCTCATCATCATGATCATCGGATTTATGATGTCGCCTTCAACGGGAATCGTGCTCTTCACCCTGCCGGGATTCCTGTTCTATCTTGGAATGATCGGCTTCCAGGTGAATGCGATGCTCGCATTCTTCAACATGCTGCCGGTCGGGCCGCTTGACGGAAAAAAGATCATGAGATGGAACCCGGTCATCTTCGGCGTGGTTATCGCCGTATCGCTTGCCCTGCTCTATCTCGCGCTTATGCCGACGCTGATCCTGCAGTTCTTTGTCTAAATGCGAACACTGACCTCACCCGAGGTCAGGGTCCTGATTTTTCCGTCGGCTTCGACAACCAGCCCGCCTTTATCATCGATCTCGATCGCCTTTGCAGAGTGCCAGAGATTATTTTCAAGGAACATGATCTCTTTTCCAAGAATGAGTGAGCGTGAGCGGTACTCCTCCATGAAGCTTTTCTCAGGAAGAGCGTCAAACATTTCTAAAAGGTGATTGATCAGGATCGCGGCGAACGCATTTCTGGTGAGCGGAAAATCATCTGGAAACAGCGGGCCCGCGATATCCTTGAGATCCTCAGGGAACGCGGATGTTTTGAAGTTCACCCCGACCCCGACGATCACCGACTCGAGCATTCCCGATTCGATACTGCTGACGGCCTCGGTGCCGATCCCGCAGATCTTTTTTCCGTTCAGAAAAATATCATTGACCCATTTGATCTTCGGCTGAAGATCCGAAACCGATTCGATCGATCTGCAGACCGCAACGCCGGCCGCGGTCGTGATCATGACCGCGGCCGAAAAGGAAAGGCCGAGCCGTGCAATGATGCTCAGATAGATGCCGGTGCCTTTGGGAGAGTAAAAGGATTTTCCGTATCTGCCTCTGCCGGCGGTCTGCTCCTCTGCAAGGATCACCGTTCCGTGTTTTGCTCCGGCGGCGGCCAGAACTTTTGCGTCGATGTTCGTCGACTCGGTCGATGTTTTCACGATAACGACCGTGTCGCCATACTTCGGCAGAAGCCTGGACCGAATGCCTTCAGCTGAAAGAACATCCGCATTCTCCAGAAGATACCCCTTGTTGGAGACGGCTGATATACAATAGCCTTCACTCTGCAGGGTGCGGACCGCTTTCCAGACCGCAGTTCTCGAAAGAGAAAGCTCAGCGGCGATCTGCTCACCCGACACATAGCTGCCGGGATTTTTTTCCAGGATGCCAAGCACCAGGGATTTTGTTGTCATTTTCTGATTATACTGACTGGACCTTCACCCCGCTCGAGGAGAGGAAGAGTGTGATGAGGAACTCGGGAAGCTGCCGGTCGCTTGAGATCAGCATTCGAAACGCCGCTTCATTGTTGTTCGTATTGCCCAGATAGGTGAGAGCGACCTCATACTGGAGTTTCATTACCGTGACTTTGCCCCAGAAGATCGTCAGCGTGGCGATCTGATCGGGAACATCATCCATAGTAATGATTCTTGCGTGAGAGGAGATGATAATACTTCTCTCACCGCGCCTTGGGAGGTTTTCATCTGAAATCCCGAAATATGTCCGGGTTTTCTTCCGGGATGCTTAATATACTATCGGGTTCATGTATATTTTATTATGACCGTTCCCGCATCCCGAATGGAAGACGCCGTATCTCCGGTTATCGGAACGATACTTCTCGTCGCCCTCACAGTTGTCCTTGTCGGGATTATCGGAGCTGTACTAATGGGATTTGGCATGGCGGAGCCGGCGCCGATCCTCGGGATAGCGATCGGAAGTCAGGGAAATATCATTACGGTCACGCATCTTAACGGAGCGGAACTCCCGGCAGGATCCTATAAGATCCTCGTTGACGGCGTGGACAAAACGGCAGCATTCGGGGGAACACGGGATTTTGGTCCCGGGATCACGCTGAGGTGGGATTCAGGGACGGAGAAGGTCGGAACAGTGTCGGTAGTTTATACGAGTGATAAGGGGGTCTCAACGCTGATTGCGGAGAAGAGGATCGGGAAGGCGGGGAGCGGAGGAGGCGGGTTCGAGGATAGATACACTATCATCGATGGTCAGAAAAAGCAATGGGCAGAATTTCTTGACCAGGTACTTGCCAGCCCTAGAGGTCTTCCATTTGGAAATGGAAATGTCTATATCGATAATGGTGAATACTGGGTTGCCTATTATGGTAAGTACATGTCTATTGAAAATGCATCATCACGACCAACGATTCAAAATTATGTTGATGCACGCCCACTAGAATATATTTTTATGAAAATAGATATGTCAAATAAAATATTTACCGAGGGTGATATTACTACATTCGATCAACCATGGAGATCCCCTCCATATCCAGTAAGAGGTTCGCTATATGAATATGGTGGATTCCTTTACATATGTCAAAATGCTGGAAGCACAGAGTCAGGTTGGACAATCTCACGAGATCCAAATTCAGGAGATTGGTTAAAAATAGCATTAATAAATAGTTAGATTAGATGATGTATCTCTAAGTAGGACTTACACGGTGTTAATCTCAATCCAATTCAGTAAGAGTACGACCAGGTGTGAAAACATGAGATAAACCAATCGCGTAAGTCCTATTTCAAGTCCATATTTATCTCCTGACTTTGAAAGTTGACAATTTTCCCCCCCCATTTCGTACTCTGACAATCAAACAGCTGATAATATTCTGGAATGGATACCTGCCGATTCGGTTGGAACCATCATAACAAGAAGGAAGCCTCAGTCGCCAGTTTCCTTTGAAAACTGGCTCCGCTGAGGTCGTCCACTTTCAGCGTCCAACCCGCTATCACAAATCTCTGACGAGATTTGTTCAGAGGTTCACTTATCGAAGCGTCGCTTCGATTAGTAAACCTCGTTCACAAGCCCTTCGGTCTTGTTCACCGGTTTACGGCACGAAATCGTCAGCTCCCCGACGATATCGTGTCGTAAGCCTCATTATAAATCGTGACAAATATATTACGAACCCATGACGGAAATTCCCAAAGAAGAGATGCTCTTAAAGTGCCCGTCCACCTGTGCTGGATGCGGCTCGTTACTTGCACTCCGCTATATCCTCAAGGCTGCCGGCAAAGACACGATCCTCGTGATCCCTGCCTGCTGCAACAGTGTGATCCAGGGGGTCTACCCTTACATGCTTCACACCGTGCCCGTCTATAACATCGCTTTTGCGGCCGCCGCGGCCTGTGCATCCGGAATGAGCGAAGCTCTCCGGGCAAAAGGCGAAAAAACCAACGTCATCGTCTACGCAGGCGACGGAGGGACCGCGGACATCGGTATCCAGGCACTATCCGGCGCCCTGGAACGCGGCGAGGACTTCCTCTACATCTGCTACGACAACGAAGCATACGGAAACACCGGCATGCAGAGATCCGGGGCGACCCCGCTTGGAGCGATCACCACCACCACGCCGAACGGAAAAACCGTCAATAAAAAGGATCTTGACCGGATCGTCGAGGCCCACAACCTGCCTTACCAGGCGACCGCCTGCTCCTCCTACCCCGCCGACATCTACAACAAAGTCAAAAAAGCCCTCTCGATCCCGGGCCCCAAATTCATCCATATCCTCGCGCCCTGCCCGCCGGGCTGGAGGATCCCCTCGGAAAAGACCGTCGAGATCGGAAAAATGGCAGTCAAATCCGGCATCTGGGTCCTCTGGGAAAAAGAGTACGACAAATTCACCGTCAGCGCCCCATCGCGTGCCGCCATGAAACGGCCCGCACCCGTAGGCGACTACCTCAAAGCCCAGGGACGCTTCAGAAAAGTCGATGAAAAGACCGCCGCCGTCATCCAGGCAAACGTCGACAAAAACCTCAAAAGAATAGCTCTCGAAGCCGCACAATCGGAGGAAACAGAATGAACGAACTTGTAATGTCCACCGGCAACAAAGCCGTCGCCGCAGCCGTAAAAATGGCAAAACCGCTCGTCGTTCCCGCATACCCCATCACCCCCCAGACCGAGATCATCGAAAGCATCGCCGACTACGTCGAAGCAGGCGAACTCAAAGCACGCTACATCCCGGTCGAGTCGGAACACTCCGCGATGACCGCCGCGATCGGCGCATCCATCACAGGAGTCAGAGTTTTCACCGCGACAAGTTCGCATGGTCTTCTCTACATGCACGAGATGCTCCACTGGGCGGCAGGCGCACGCCTCCCGATCGTGATGGGACAGGTCAACAGAACACTCGCTCCGGGATGGAACATCTGGGCTGAACACTCAGATGCCCTCTCGCAGAGAGACACCGGCTGGCTGCAGGTCTACGTCTCGACCGTCCAGGAAGCATACGACGCGACCCTGATGGCATTTCGGATCGCAGAAGACAACCGCGTTCTTCTGCCGGTCATGATCAACATGGACGGATTCCTGCTCTCCCACATCATGCAGCCGTTCGAGATGACCGAACCGGGAGACTTCATCCCGCCGCTCGATCTCCCGCACAAAATCGACGTCAACGATCCGAAAGGCTACGGAGCTATGAGCCCGGCAAACGTCCACTACCAGTTCAGATTCGACATGGAAAAATGCATGCGTGAATCACGAACCGTCATCAAAGAGACCGAGGCCGAGTTTGCAAAACGCTTCGGCAGAAGCTATGCGCCGGTCGAGGAATACTTCTGCGATGATGCGGACGTTATCATTATCGCAATGGGAACGCTCGGCAAAGAGGCAGAGGTCGCCGCCGATCTTCTGAGAAAAGAAGGCATCAAAGCCGGCGTTATGCGGATCCGCTGGTTCAGACCCTTCCCGCTCGACATGAACATCAAAGGAAAAGACCTCGTCGTGATCGACAGGGACTACTCGTTTGGCTTCGGCGGCGTTATCGCCGGCGAGATCCAGGCAAGATACCCGGACGCAAAGATCGCGAGCGTCATCGCCGGTCTCGGCGGCCAGGAAGTCACCTATGAGGATATGGCGGAGTTCGTCCGCAGCCGCAAGATGGAGACGGAGTTCTGGTTCGGTATCCCGCAGGAGGAGCAGTAAATGTACGAGATCCGTATCCACTCAAGAGGCGGACAGGGCGGCGTGACGGCCGCCCGGATGATGGCCTCAGCCGCCGTAAAAGATGGAAAATTCGCGACCGCCTGCCCGTTCTACGGCGCAGAACGCCGCGGGGCTCCTATCGTTTCATTCGTCAGGATCGACGATGCGCCGGTGAGAATTTATTCACAGATCAACAAACCCGATATGATCGTCATCCTCGATCCGACCGTCATGGACACCGTAAATGTCCTGGACGGCCTGAAAGAAGGAGGCTCGATTTTTATCAACACGCACGAAGAGGTCTCGTTCCCGAAAGAGTTCAATGTGTACAAAGCCGATCTTACCGGGATCGCTCTGCGCGAAAACCTCGTGGTTGCCGGCAGTCCGATCCTGAACACGCCGGTGATCGGCGCTCTCGCAAAACTCGGTCTCTTCAGCCGGGAGTCAGGCGTAAAAGCAATCACCGAAACGTTCGCCGATCCAAGAAACACGTCAGCTGCGAGAGCCGCTTATGAGGAGGTCATCGTATGAGCAGAATGCCGAAAATGACGATCAGCGTCCCGCACGAAGCTGCCGCCGGACTCACCGGAACATGGAGAACGTTCCGCCCGGTCGTGGACCGGGAAACCTGCAACCACTGCGGGATCTGTGCGATGTTCTGCCCGGACGCGGTCATCGACCCTGATACGCTCGAGATCGATCTCGTTTACTGCAAAGGCTGCGGCATTTGTTCCAACGAATGCCCGAAAAAGTGTATTAAAATGGTCAGAGAAGAACACTGACCTTTTTCTTTTTTTCTTTTTTTCAATCCTCGAACAGAGCATCGAGCATACGGCTCGGATCATCCAGAAAGCGTTTCGTGATCTGATACGACGCGGTCTTCTCATACGTCGTTTTCAAAATAGCCTCCGGCGTGATCTCAAAAATATCAGCACCCGGATACGTTATCAAAATCGGAGAATGCGTCGCAATCAGAAACTGGGAACCCTCCTCTTCGACCAGCCGTTTGATTTCAAGCAGCAAAGTCATCTGCCGCAGAGGGGAAAGGGCCGCTTCCGGCTCATCCAGAATATACAGGCCGTTCCCTCGAAAACGGTTTTGAACAAGCGCCAGCAGACTTTCTCCATGCGACTGATCGTGCAGGGACTTCCCGCCGTACCCTAAAAGATCCAGATCCAGATCATCCACCTGTGATGCCACATTGTAAAAACTCTCTGCCCGATAAAAAAATCCGTCCTTCTCCCGGCCTCGGCGGGATAATGTCATGTAGGAATGAAGATCTGACTCGGTCGGTCGTGTCACAAAGGAAAAGTTTTTCGACCCGCCCTCCGCATTGAATCCAGCTGAAATGGCGATAGCTTCCAGAAGCGTTGACTTGCCCGAACCGTTTTCTCCGACAAAAAACGTCACCGGCGACTCGAACGACAGCTCGCCCATACGCAAAAGATTTTGGACCACCGGCAGATCAGCAAGATACGATGTGTCCAGAAAATCCTTCAGCATGATCTTATGCAGATAGACGGACCCTGACATGATAGTAGTACAATCGGCAGGAAAAAATATCAAACTGCGCATCAGGATCTGAAGGAAAAACCTTACAGACAAATCACCCGGTCCGCCATAAATTCGACGACCGAGGGATCGTGCGAGATGAACACATAGGCGACACCGTTTTCCTTCTGGATATCTTTCAGCAGGTGCAGGATCTGCGCCTGGACCGAAACATCCAGCGCCGAGGTCGGCTCATCCAGGATCATCACCCTCGGGTGCACGAGCATGCCCCGGACGATCGCGACCCTCTGTGCCTGGCCGCCGGAGATCTGGTCAGGATAGCGCGATAAGATCTCGGTCTGCAGGCCGGCTCGTTCGAACTCAGCCAGAAGAACGGCGTGATGATCCGATTTTGGAACACGGCGAAGGCTCAAAACAGCTGAAAGCGACTGCCGGATCGTCAAAACCGGATTGAACGAACCTGCCGGATCCTGAAAGATCATCTGGATCCCGGGGTCAGGGCGGGTCAGCGTTTTTTCGGCATACCTGACGGACCCGGTATCGGAGCGTTCCAGTCCGGCAAGGATCCGGGCGCAGGTACTTTTTCCCGAACCCGAAGGACCCGTAAGCCCGACCGTCTCGCCGGAAGAGAGCGAAAGAGAAAAATCATTCAGAGCCGGGTTCATGCCGTAGGATCTGGAGATATGCTCAGCTTCAAGGATCAGCATTTATGACACCTCACCCCGTCTTTAAGATCGGGAACAGCCGTTCTGCACCGTTCGCCGGCATGCGGGCATCGCGGATGGAACACGCAGCCTTCCGGCAGATCGGTAAGTGCGGGAGAGATCCCCGGGATCGGAACGAATCCGTTCTTTGGAAGACTGCCGAGAAGACCCCGGGTGTAGGGATGTTTTGGCGACGTCAGCACTTCACGCGTTTCCCCCTCTTCAACGATCATCCCGCAGTACATGACCGCGATCCGGTTCGAAAGACGGGAAGCCACATCCATATCATGCGTGATCAAAAGCAGCCCGGTCCGATTTCCGGCGGTCACCGTAGAAAGCATCGCCTCAAGATCCGTCACATTCGCGGCATCCAGACCCTTCGTCGGCTCATCGGCGATCACCAGATTCGGATGAAGCAGCGACACCGCGGCAAACACGATCCGCTGACACATACCCCCCGAACACATCCAGGGATAGGCATCCATCACCCGGCCTGCATCCAGACCAAGACCCCGGAGAACCCCTTCGGCCCGCAGCTTTGCATCCGTTTCCGAACAGAGTCCGTGGATCACCTGCGGCATGACCAGCTGTTTTCCGATCTTCATCACCGGATTGAGGGCCCTCTCCGGACTCTGAAACACCATCCCGATCTCCTGACCGCGGATCGATTCCAGCTCGCGTTCAGCGAGATGCAAAAGATCCTGACCCTGATACGAAATCCTGCCAAGCACCTCCGTCCCGAAAGGAAGCAGACCCATCACCGACTGAGCGACCACGGACTTTCCGCACCCCGACTCGCCGACGATCGCGAGACACTCTCCGTGCGCAAGCGAGAGAGAGACATCGCGAACTGCAGGGATCTTTCCGCCAGACCCCGGGAACGAAACCGACAGATCAGTGATCTCAAGCATATCCGTCATACCTGCACCACCTCACGGACCCCGCGTTCATGGATAAAGGCAAGACTGGTGATTGCCAGAACGCCGAGAATTATGCATAATGCCGGAGGCAGCCACCAGTACCACATACCGCGAAGGAACCCGCTGTACGTAAAGGCATCCGAGATCATCCCGCCCCATGAGACCATAAGGGGGTCGGAAAGTCCGAGAAACGCGAGCGACGCCTCCGAGATCATCGCCGCCGCCGTCACCAGAACGAACTTCGGCACGATCACCGGAAACACCACGGGTAAGATCTCTCTGACCATGATCCTGACGTCCGAAAAACCCAGACACCGGGCGGCGAGAATATACTCCGCAGACCTGATCTGGATCACCTTCGACCGCACGACGCGGGCGATCGACTCCCAGGACAAAAGCCCGAGAACGAATATCAGCACACTGGGACCCGGACCCAGATACGCGGCAAGAACGATCACGAGAGGGATCTTTGGAAGGATCAGAACGATATCCGTCGTCCCCATCAAAAACTCATCCAGGATCCCTTTTCTCCAGCCGGCCAAAAGCCCGACCGCGGTCCCCACGAACACCGCGAGCAGACCGGACGCAAACCCGATCATCAGCGTCCATCTCGCGCCGTATATCAGCAGGGAAAAGATATCCTTTCCCATATTGTCGGTCCCGAGAAGATGGTCTGGACCCGGCGCCTGATAGGTCGCGTCCCGGTCTGTGATCGAATACGGGGCAAACAGGCCCGGAACCGCTGCCACGGTCAAAAGGATCAGGATCAGAAGACCCGGAAGGATATACCGGCGGTCGAACTTCACCGGCCGTCACCCCGTTTCACCCGCGGATCGATGATCCCGTACAGGATATCGGCGATCATATTCGCACAGACCGCCATGACCGCGATCACGAGAAACAGCCCGGAAAGCACCGGATAATCCAGATTCAGGATCGCAGTGTACATCACTCTGCCCAGGCCGTTTAAGGAAAAGATGATCTCGATAAACAACGCTCCGGAAAGGATGAACCCGAAATCGATCGCAAAATGCGTCAGGATCGGCAAAATCGCATTCTTCATCACATGACCGTAGATGATCTTTCTTTGCGGAACGCCGAGACTTTTTGCAAACTGCGGATACAGCTGGTTTCTTTCCGTTAAAACCGAACCCCGCATGATGATCATGTTCCGCACAAACACGAACAATGCGAGCGTCAAAACAGGCAGCGCCATATGATAGACCACGCTGAAAAGATCCGGCGTCGTGTAAAATCCTTTGTACGGGAACCAGCCGAGCTGGTACACAAACACCGAGAAAAAGATCAGCCCGAGAAGATACGGAGGGATACAGGAGACCACCACACCAAACGAAGTCAGGATCTTCGACATCTTCCTCTCGGCCATCCAGCCCGTCCAGGTGCCGGCGATGATCCCGAACGTATAGCCGATCAGCATCGAGACCCCGGTCAAAAGGAGCGTCCAGGGAAGCCGGTCCAAAATCAGCTCCGCCACATTCTGGTGACGGGTATAGGAATACCCGAGATCGCCGGTCAGAAGATTGCCGATATAGATCCGAAACTGCTCGGTCAGCGGCAGATCGAGACCGAGTTTTGCCGTCACGGCGTCAAGGATCTCCTGGGTCAAAAACACATCCTCCCCGACAAGACACTGGACCGGATCGCCGGGCATGCACCGGGGGAGCAGAAACACGAGCAGAACGACTATCAGCAGAGATACCGCATACCGGACGATCTTTCTTGCAAGCGTTCTGTTCATACGTTTTTCGAAGTATGTATACTGTTTGTCACAAAAGTAAAAAAAGGGAGGTTAATTTACCGGATGGACAGAGACGAGATTGATCTCGTTTAAGATCCCCGCTGCCTTCGAGATGTACCAGCCGTCGATCTCCGTGTTGATCGGGGTCACGTCAAGACACCAGTAAAGAGCGATGCCCGGCATATTCTCCGCATAATAATCCTGAAGATCAGAGATCAGGGATCTGAGCATGCCCCCGTCGGGGGTCGTCGCGATAGCAGAACAAAGCCCAAGGAACGCCGGGTCGTCAACATTCTGAAGTTTGCCCGCACCGACAGTATTCGAGGCAAAGTATCCGGTTGCCCATCCAGAATCCATCATCATGCCTTTGGGAGTGATCCCGTTGTAGGCGATGTCATATGCTAAAGCATCCTTTAATTCGATCCAGGCATTCAGATCGGAAGCGAATTTGTACTCAACACGCAGCCCTGCCTTTTCGAGGTACTCTTTGATGAGTTCGCCCGCGACTTTGTCACGGGAAAGGAGGGTCAGGGTAAGCGGTTTTCCGTTTGTGTCCTCACGGATCCCGTCACCGTTCACATCTTTGTAACCGGCAAGATCGAGCTTCGATTTTGCAGTCTCAAGATCATAGATGTTGGCCGGGGTCTCCTTATAATACGGAACACTGTTTGGAATGAATCCCGCGTTTGCCGTCATCCCATATCCTGAGGCGGAGATCTCGACGAGTTCATCATAATTCAACGCATAAGCGACGGCTTTTCGAAACGCTTTATCCCCCCCGGCCTGTGAAGAGATCGTGTTGAATCCCACATACGACATCTTCAGCGACGGGGTCTCGACCCCGGTGAATTTTTCCGAGGAGTTGAGAAGGGCGGCCGATCCGGTCGGGAACGAGGCGCCGTACTTCCAGTAAGTGTCGCATTCATTGCCGAGCATCGCGAAAATGGCGGCATCTTCGGTTGCAAACCAGTGGATCTCCACCGTTCCGTAGTATGGATCCGTGCCTTTCCACGCCGGATTCGCCGCGAGAACAAGGGTCGCGGAGTTGATATCGACCGACTGTACGTAGTAGGCCGCCGAACCGACGTACGGTCCTGCGCTGATATACTCCTCGGGATCATCGATCGATCCCCAGATGTGTTTTGGCACGATATTGATCGCGGCAAGATCACCGCAGAGCCGGTATACCGGATCGGCAAGACCGATCGTTACGACATTGCCGTTTGTTGTGATCACGGCATTCTTTATCCAGGACGGAGAAGTCGTCACCTTTTCTCCGGTATACTCAAGAGAGAACTTCACATCCTCTGCAGTCAGCGGTGTTTTGTCGCTCCACTGATAAGCCGGATCCAGCGTAAAGGTCCAGGTTTTTCCGTCGGAAGAGACGGTCCAGCTCTTTGCCAGCGCGCCGATATACTCACCGTTTTCATCCACCTGAACAAGCGGCGGAGTGGCGACACGGGTCATCTGGGCGAAGTTATAGTTCCCAAAATACGAGGCTTCGGTTATCTCGTTTGGCGTGGCGATCTTCAGCACAGCATTCTGATCGGTCTGTGATGAACCGATACATCCGGCAGCAGCAGTAAAAAGGAGGGTTAAGAAAATGATCCCCGCGATGATGAACGTATTTTTTCCAAACATACTAATAACTCTTCTCTTAGTATTGATTCTATTAATATGTTGGTTTTTAAAAATGATGTGTGATAAATATTAATGTTATAAAATTTCGTGTTACGAATGAGAGAAGGAAAAACATATCCGTTCTCAATTCCCAGATACTATCTCAGGATAAATATGAATGATGCAGATAGTGAATGGCGGGAAATAACCAAAAAACAGCGGCAGATATCAACCTATAAATCAAGTGCGGAGTTTTTTTCGATCCAGCTGTTTGTGGACAAAATGGTGCAGAACCTGAAAACCGGCGGAATGAAACGGGTATCCGATCAGCTCGCGGCCCTCGATATACCGCCGGGATCCTCGGTCCTGGATATCGGGGCAGGACCAGGCACCCTCGCCGTACCCCTGGCCGGAGCCGGATGCCGGGTGACCGTGGTCGAACCGTCAAAGCCCATGGTGCGTGCGATGGAAGAGTACCGGAAATTTCTCAGCGTGGATGCAGAGATCGGCGTGATAGCCGGCGTCCTGGAGGATCTGGACGAAAAACGTCTTGGCAGACATGAGTATGTGATCTCATCGTTTGCGCTGAGCGTGCCTGATCTCAAAGATGCTTTGAAAAAAATGCATCAGGCGGCTTCAAAAGAGGTCCATATCTTCTGGTTCATGAATGATACCGCCTGGGACGTGACCTACACCCGGCTGTGGGAAAGTCTGCACGGGGAGAAGTACTGGGCAAAACCCAAAGCCGATGTCATCTGGAACTGTCTGTTTCAAATGGGGATCTATGCGGATATTGCCGTGTATCCAATGAAAGACGAACGGGGATATCCTGATCTGGAGAACGCAGTCAGCGAGTATGCCGACCGGATGGAAGCCCGTGACCAACGGCAGAAAGAAATCATCCGAAAATATCTGGATTCAGTGCTCGTCCGGGGGGCAAACGGCAGCCTCGTCTTCCCGGACGAAGGGCTGTATGCACACATCTCATGGAAAGTGGATCTGCCTGGAACAAACACTAATCTATCTCCACCGCAAATACTATAGAGATTTTATGCGCATACCAATAAAAGACGTGACCCCCGCAGTTGAGCGTGCGCACATTGCAGGCTGGGTCCACGAAGAACGTGATCTTGGAGGGCTCACCTTCCTCCTCGTTCGCGACAGAACCGGGATCCTTCAGGTCACCATACCCAAAAAGAAAGTCACCCCCGAAGTACTCGCCGCCGTCAAAGACGCCACCCGCGAGTCCGTTATTGAATGTGAAGGCGTCGTCAAAGCGACCGAAAAAGCGCCCGGAGGACGCGAACTCGTCCCCGAGACGCTTCGCGTCATCTCCCGTGCCGAGACCCCTCTGCCGCTTGATGTCTCGGAAAAAGTCCTCGCAGACCTCGACACCCGGCTCGACAACCGGTACCTGGATCTCAGAAAACCCCGCATCAACGCTATTTTCCAGATCAGAAACGCATGCCTTCGGGCCATCAGCGAATACCTCTGGGACCAGAAATTCACCCAGGTCCAGACCCCGAAGATCGTCGCTGCCGCAACCGAAGGAGGAACCGAACTCTTCCCGCTTGCCTACTTCGACAAGGAAGCATTCTTAAATCAGTCTCCCCAGCTCTACAAACAGATGCTCATGAGCGCCGGGTTTGACAGAGTCTTTGAGATCGGCGCGATCTTCCGTGCAGAAGAACACAACACCGCTCGTCACTTAAACGAAGCCACCTCGATCGATATCGAAATGTCCTTCGCTGACGAAGAAGACGCCATGAAGATGCTCGAAAACGTCGTCGCTTCTGCGTATGCATACGTCGCAGAACACTGCGGCGACGCTCTGGAAACCCTCGGCATCACCGACTTCAAGGTCCCGACCGTTCCGTTCCCCCGCATCACCTACAAAGAAGCCATCGAAATCTCCACCGCCGGCGGCGAACCGCTCGTCTTCGGTGACGATCTCTCGACCGCTGCCGAGAGGGTCGTCGGAGAAAAGATGGGCACGATGTACTTCATCACCGAATGGCCGACCTCCACGAGACCGTTCTACACCATGCCGTTTGCCGACCGACCCGAGGTCTGCCGTGCGTTCGATATGATGCACCCCAGAATGGAACTGACCTCCGGCGCCCAGCGCTGTCATATCCACTCCCTTCTCGTTGAGCAGATCAAAGCAAAAGGTCTCAACCCCGATGCGTTCGAGTTCTACTTAAACCCGTTCAGATACGGCATGCCGCCCCACGCAGGCTGGGGACTCGGCGCCGAACGCCTGGTCATGACCATGCTCGATCTCCAGAATATCAGAGAAGCCGTTCTCTTCCCGCGGGACCGACACAGAGTCAGCCCATAACCCCTTTTTTATGATAAAGCACATCGTTCTCTTCAAACTCAAAGACCCTGCCTGCGCTGAAAAAACCCGCGAGATGCTCCTTTCGATGAAAGGCGTCGTAAAGCAGATCCGCGAGATCGAAGTCGGCATCGATTATGCGCACACCGAACGGTCGTTTGACATCGCGCTTTCAGTCATCGTGGATGACGAGGCCGCTCTCCGCGGATATGCAGAGCATCCCTATCACATAGATCCGGTCACAAAGTATGTGAGAAGCGTGAGTGAAAAAAGTGTGATCGTAGATTATCGCATCTGATTTCAGATCCCGTCCTCTTCGCCGAAAAGAAACACCTCTTCGATCGGACATCCGAATACGAGGGAAAGTTTGCGGGCGAGAAGGACCGACGGATTATACTGGCCCTTCTCAAGCGAAATGATCGTTCGCGACGAAACGGAGATGATCTCTGCAAGCTCCGCCTGGGTCAGATCACGGGCGGCCCGCAGTTCTTTTATCCGGTTCTTCATCACAGCCTCTTGTCGTAATAGATCTGCGAACCGATCGAAAGCCCGGCAACCAGAAGAACAAGCCCGCACGCCGCAAACGTCACATATACCTCGGCTCCTGCCAGCGCCGAAACAAGCGTGCATGCACACAAAACCGGCGTAAAGATCCGGACGGTATTCCAGCCGGCACGTTCGCGGATACGGATGTTCCGCTCGTCATGCTCCTCGATCTCCTGGATTTTGAGAGTTTCGGGCGTCTCAACAGCTTTTTTAACTGATGCCCCAACCAGATTTCCCGCCGAAAGGACGAGTAACGCTGCGCCGATCCCGTAACATGCTCCGTTCAACGTAGTACTTCCTGTAAATACAAATACGGCCAGAAGGATCAGAACGATCCCGGCGGCAAGCCCGCAGACGGAAATGAGGATATTCTTTTTCATACTATGTTATGTGAAGTTTATTTCATATGAAGTTTTCTTCACATCAAATAAAAATCCCGGGGATATTTTTAACAGGGTTCAACGCCAATCTGAATCAGCAAAAGTACAGCGAGGTAAAAAGTATGCCGACAAGTAAAAAACAACTGGAAAAACTCAACAAAGTAAAGAAAGCAAAGGCAGAAGAACTCGCCAAGCAGGCTGCCGACGGAAGCAAAGAAGCCCAGAAAAAGCTCAAGAAACTCGAGAAAAAGCTTAAATGATCAGATGCTTTTCCCACGGGGTATATCCAGCATGGGAAAGCATCTTTTTTTGAGGCAATCTATAATTTTTTAAAATGTGGAGATCATCCGTTTTTCAGCGCAACGATCTCCTTCACATCAACCAATTTCCAAACCATTGTCCGGTCTTCGCCGATGATCTTCTCAGGTGACTCGGTGGGTGAATGACCCAGGGCATAGAGACTGTTTTCCGAGATTTTTTTGTCTGAGATCAGCTGGACGAAGTGGCGTTTTACCGCACGTTTTCTCTCGTCATCCGTCACCTCGGAGAGTTTGCCGAGCAGCGTCACGAACTTGTAGGCAGACATATCCGGAGCGACATTCTCTATCTCGACGGAGACGGCCGGGTTCTGGGAGAACAACTCCATTTTTTTGCCGTATCGGGTCGAGAGGAAGTAGAGGTTTTTCTCATCGAATACATAGAGGAAGGGTGCGATGTAGGGATGATCTTTACCGAAAAACGCGATCCGCGATACAACGTTGTCACGAATAAGTGAGTCGTATTCGGGTTTTAGCATCTTCGGGATCTTTAATGGTGCGGACATGGGTGACTAATGAATAGATTCCTTTGAGCGTTGATATAATCTTTGGTCGAGGCAAAATCGGGAAGACCGGATCCAGAGGATTTTTATCTGCACAGGACGACCTACTTTATCATGGATCTGCCGTGCCTTATGCCGACGACGGTCGTCGGTTCGTTTCCCTGCGTGAAAGGGACGGGACTTTCGTCCCTTATAGACCCGTATAAAAAAGCGGTTCAGTTTGCAGTAGCAGAGCAGCTGAGAGCAGGGGTGGATATCATCTCCGACGGGCAGGTGAGATCGGATATGGTGCAGGCATTCGTTTCGAAGCTGCCGGGGATCTCTGAAAAGACGGTCGTCGGCAGGATCGGGGCGGCCGATAAGCCGATCACGGTGGGCGATACGAAGTATGCTTTGACGCAGACGAAGTATGTGAAGGGGATCCTGACAGGCCCCTGCACGCTTGCGTATGCTTTGCAGGTGAATACGCCGATCTACCGGAATAAGGAGGAGGTGGTGATGGATCTTGCGGCCGCTCTGCATCAGGAAGCGAAGTTTCTTGCGGAGACGGGGGTTTCGATCATTCAGGTGGATGAGCCGATCCTTTCAACGGGAGCGATCTCTGTGGATACGGCACGGGAAGCACTCAAAATAATCTTCGCCGGGATCAAGACCCCGTCGTGTATCCATACGTGCGGGATGCTTGGGGAGATCGCGGATTCCTGGACGAAGCTTCCGGTGGATATTCTGGATTTCGAGTATGCGGTGTCGATGGAGAATCTTTCGGTCCTTTCGAAGCGGGATCTTGCGGGGAAGAAGATCGGCTGCGGGTGTGTGAAGAGTTCGGATCCAAACGTGGAGTCGGTTGAGGAGATCGAGCGGCGGATCATGCTCTGCGTGGATGCGTTTGGAGCAAAGAATATTCTGATCGATCCGGACTGCGGTCTTCGGATGCATACGCCTGAAACGGCATTCGAGAAGCTAGCAAGGATGTGCATAGCGACGCGGAATGTGAGAGGGGCTCTCTGACCAAACGGAGAGATTTTTTTAGATGAGGGGCCAGTTTGCGGGTCATTTCCCCGCATAATCCCGGGATTTTTGAAAATAGCAGTTATGGATAGGTTTATAGTGACAGAGTGCCCTACTCCTACGTAATGGAGAAGATATGGCATTTACAGAAGATGTGGTGAAAAACGCGTTTGACCGGGTGAACGGGTATTGTCAGGTCTGCGGGAAGAAACTGGTGTATGCGAGCAGAGGGAGTGCGCAGGGACGGGGAGGCTGGGAGGCGAGGCATATCAAACCGGTTCTTGAAGGGGGGAAGGATGAGGTGAGAAACTGTATGATCGTGTGTATGGAGTGTTATAATGCACCGGCTCCGGTGAGGAGCGGGGAGCGGCCGCCGGCACGGGTCGAAGGGCCGCGTTTCGGGGAGAGATGAAGGGAGGGGGAGGAGGGGGATGAACAGTTTTTTTCATTGCTGTCACGCCGTGAATCCTGTCATCGTGCTTTGCGTGTCGACATATACCCAATAACCGTTTCCAGGCGTCATGAGTCGGTCGGGGCTGTTGGCTTGCGAACCGCCGTTGACGATCGCGATCCGGTTTATCCCGACTCTGCAGAGAGAGGGTGTCAGGATCAATGAGGCTCAGCTTTCCCGCGGGTACTCTCCCGGAGGAGGCGTTATCGGTAAACTGAAGCAGCTTGGCCCGGTTATGCTTCCGCTTATGCTGAATTCACTCGCAAAGGCGGATACGCTTGGTCTGACGATCGATATGCGGGGCTACCGGAAAGCGTCGGAGCACCGGAGAAAGATGGTCTACCATGCGGCAGATCTCGTGACGGTATTGATCGTCGCGGCGATCTTTGCAGGCATCGTGTATGTGACGTTCTTCCTGTGAGGGGGGGTCAGCCCTCTTTTTTGTTTTTTAGTAGGAGTTACGCGGTGTTATTCTGAATCCAATTCGGAAAGGGTATTACTGGGTGTAGACACAAGAGATTATTTAACCGCGAATAAGCCCAAGCGGGCTTTGCCCGCTTGGGCTTATTCGCGGTGGAATATCTCATACATCCAAACCCAGCGTTACACGAAATCGAAATACATCTTATACGTACGTCAGTTGGTGTCAGTCGAGATCACAACACCACGTAACTCCCATCTAGAATATTTGGGGAAACAACTATATATTTTTGGACTATATCATTAACTTGTGAATTTTAATGGATTTTAACGATCAACTACGCGCTTTTTCAGTTCGCATTCCAAAAATTATCGAGAGTGTAAAAACAGAAGAAGCAACAAAAAATGGATTAATTTTACCTTTTCTTCAAATTCTTGGCTATAATGTATTTGATCCAAGCGAGGTATGCCCTGAGTGCATAGCAGATGTTGGAACAAAAAAAGGAGAGAAAGTTGATTATGCGATTATGAAAGAGGGGAAACCTGTAATATTAATCGAGTGTAAATCTTTTGATGTTGATTTAGCATCAATACACATGTCACAACTTTTCCGGTATTTTTCCGTTGTTCCGGCAAAACTTGGGATCCTTACTAATGGTAAGAAATATTTGTTTTTCTCTGATATTGATGCTCCAAACAAGATGGATACAAAGCCCTTTCTTGAATTGGATATGGTAAACCTCACTGATCAGAATATTGAGACACTCAAACAGTTTAGAAAGGAATCTTTCAATGTTGACAAAATCCTCCCCTCAGCATTGAACATGAAATATATCAAGGAGATAAAACAAATTCTCGCTCAGGATATGGAATCTCCATCACAAGAGATCGTGCAATACTTTGCTCATCAGATTTATGACGGCCGGCTCACTAAAAATATGGTTAGTAACTTTACCGAAATCACCAAACGTGCTTTGAACCAGTATATCAATGATGTAATAAATGAGCGGCTGAAATCTGCCATGGCTCCTGAACTATCTGAAAAACCAGAAGAAAAACCAGTGGACGAAGGCATCATTGAAGATGATTCTGAAATTACTACAACCCAAAGTGAGATAGAAGGGTTCTACATCATTCGTGCAATACTGAGTGATATCGTTGCTCCTGAACGGGTCATAATGAGAGATGTAAAATCGTATTGCAGCATCATTTTGGATGATACAAATAGAAAACCAATTTGCCGGTTATATTTTAACAGTGAAACAAAGCGCTATATTGGGTTATTTAATAATGAAAAAGAGGAGAGGCAGGTTATTAATTCAATTCCGGATATTTACAAATACGCCTCGCAACTTCGGGATACTGTTAAAAAATACGATATTAAATAAGAAAACCTACGCGTTCCAATAACCTTGGAGGATTGAGGGGATCCCCTACTCCCTCCTTACCTCCGTCCGCACGATCGACTTCCCCTTCTTCTCCAGCCCCTCCATCACCCCTGCCGAATCATCCAGAAACGCCAGAACCGCGTCAAGATCCCGTCCTTCCTCAAGCTCCTCCCTCAGCAGATCCTTCAGCCACGCGAAATACATCGACCTCTTACTATCCTTCAGACTCGCCCCGCACTCATTACAGAACTTCGCCGTCCCTGAATTCACCGTGCCGCACGCCGGGCACACATTCAGCAGACTGATCCGATTCACCATCGCTTTTCGCACCCAATCCTGAACCGTCGTCCCTTCCACGCGTGCCGCCGTTTCCAGCTGCATCTTCAGGTTCTTCGGGAGCCGGATCAGGATCTGATCATCGTTTCTTTCTTCAGACATAATGTATCTATTTACATATACGGGTTATAGCTATAAATACTATGCTATCTAATTATTCTGTATATCATGATACATTTGATAAAACGAAGAAAAGGAGTGACAACCTAGCCTTGATTAAAACACAAACAACCCTGCCGATGCCTTACACAGTAAAGCATCACGAAACGATCACAGAACAACTCTCGCCCGAACATCCCGGTGTCAACCTGGATTTGAGCGCCTACCGGTTCGGTCTGTATAAAAACGGCGAACTCGTCGACATAATCACCACCTTCGATACCGGCCCCGATCTTCGTCGGGCCGTCAAAGAACACATCACGGACAATGAACCCGAAGGCCCCGAAAAAGCGTTCCTTCTCCGGTTCTTCGACCCGTCTTGTGCCCCGCCCTGGGAGCGAAAGACCATGACCCGCCGGCAGCTCCCCACACCCGAAGCTTTGCTGAACTCCCTCAACGACGAAGGAAACGCCGTCAGATTCGAAAAAGAAGCCGCCGGCCACCTTGTCTACGACGTCGCGAGCGGCGAATGGTATGCCTTTATCAACAATCACTGGGAACCTGCCGGCGACAAAATCGGCAAAACCCTCCGGTTCATCGGCAAAAGCATCGAAGAAGAACAGAAATACTGGAACCGGCGGGCAGAAAACGAAAACACCCCCGAGATGCGAAACCTCGTTGCTCAGCTCCAGAATCACCTGAACCTCAGCAAAAACCACACAAAACAGGTGGCTCTCCGGAAGATGATCGAAGGCTCGTCCATGCAGGTGAATCTTACCGAAGCCTCTGACGGCCGGTATATCACCTGCAAAAACGGTGCGATCGACTGTAAAACCGGCGAGTTCATCCCGATCTGGGCGTGCGACTCGATCCGGGAGAAGTATCCCCTGATCTACTTCGATCTGATCTATACGCCCGGGCTTCGCTCGCAGGCGTTCATCGACCACCTCAAAAAGGTGTTTGACGACAACACGAGCGGCCTTTCCGAGGAGGAGCGGACGCTTCGGATGATGGAGCTCGGCCGGTTTTTTCTGCGGCTGACGGGCTATCTGCTGTATCCGGGAAATCCCGAGCAGATCATCCTTTTCCTGTGGGGAAAGGGAAGCAACGGGAAGTCGACGACGATCGACGTGCTGCGGGAGATCTTCGGATCGGAGATGTCGGAGGCGTCGGTCCGCGAGCTGTATGCAGGGTCCGAGGACCGGCCGGCGTCGGGTATTTCCCGGTCGCTTTCGAAGCGTGCGATGCTGATCTCGGAGGCGAGCGATGAGGAGTCCCGGGGCGGCAGGATCAGTGCCGATACGGTAAAAGCGCTGACTGGGGACGCGATGACGAGCCGGTTTCGGGATATGTATGCGAAGTCGCGGCCGCAGAAGGTGGTCTGCACGCCGGTGGGGGTGACGAATGAGCTGCCGAGATTCGATAAGACGCTGGATTTTGCCCTGCTGCGCCGGCTGAAAACGATCCCGTTTCCGCATCTGTTTGCGGGGGATGAGCGGGTGAAGGATATCCGGGAGTCTTTGCTTGCAGAGAAGGATGCGATCTTTTCGATGATGGTGGATGAGCTTATCGCATATACGAAGGAAGGTCTTTTGCCGGTTCCGGCGTTTTGTGCTTCGACGCAGAATGAGCTGCTTGCAGGGTTCGAGGTGTCGGCGTTCATTGAGGAGTGTGTGGAGAAGTCGGAGACAGGACGGGTGTCCCGTCTGGAGCTGGAGGAGGCGTATATTTCGTGGTGTGCCAGGCATGATATTCCGGTGGGGCTTTCGAAGATCCAGATGCCGGGGTATGATGAGTATTCGCAGGTGAATTTCCGGCAGGGTCTGTCGGAGAAGGAGAAGAGGGCGCTGTTTAAGGGCATGCGGGTGTACGGGTTTGATGAACTGCGGACAAACAGTCAGCGGTATTTCAAGTGCCGGCTGAAATAGAGGTGTGTTTGGTGTCACGTTGGTTTTTGAAAAACGTGACACCTCTTTTTTGGAGGGAATTTGGTGTCATGTTTTGAAAAATGATGGTGACACCAAAATCAGGCACATTTTGGCTGAATTTTTAAAAAAGAGGACATGTGGTGGGTTTATTGTGTTGTGTCAGGTTTTTCCCGAAACTCTCTTTTTTGTAGTATTAAGGGTTAGAATTAGGTGTTTGAAATTTTTCCCAGGGTTTTGAGAAAAATGTGACACTAATTCATGGGATCATATCTCAGGAAGGGTATTGCCGGATGCGGACACATGAGAAATCCCGCCGAGAATAATCTCAGGTATTCACACCCAACCCGACACGTCCAAAACCAAATCTCATGCAAAAAGAGTGATGTCAGTCTTCTCATAAGATGAACTGACCGCCGAAAGACGACAGCTTCATTAGAACCCATAGCCAATATGTACAAGTATTCTCGCGAGGGTATCCAAGTGGCCAACGGAGACTGACTCAAGATCTGTTCTTAAGTAGTTCGCGGGTTCGAATCCCTCCCCTCGCATTTGATTTTTTAGAATATCTACAAGAGAACACAGTCTGCATTTTTGAAAACTAGGTACCATCAAAAATATCATGAAATTTTGGAGAGAAAACAATAAATCGATTGGTCGCATATTGTAAAACGTGCATAAATCCATAATTTCTCAATTAATAGTTAAAATAGTTAAACAAAGGTGTATTTTTCCGTGGTAATACAATATGGAAAATCCGGAGCGGAGAAAAGCGTAATAATCCTTGCCAAAAGAGCAGGATTTTCCATAGAAAATTTAAATGAAATAGACTTACTTTTGGATGAGACAAAAGAACAATACCGTGAGGGAAAATCAATAACATACGATCAAATTACCCTCGAAATAGACGACTTAAAGAGAAATATTGATACTTCTGAAAAAACTCTCGAAGTACAAAAATCTCAGATCGTGGAAGATATTGAAAGCGAAAAAGAGATTTTGAGAGAAGAAATAGAAGACCTGCAGGTAATCAAATTCGAAATAAGACACCTGCTCAAGTATATTTTCAGCACATTGAAATTACGTCGTTCAATGAAGAGATTAAATCACTTAGAGACAGAGCCCGATATTGAAATTAACAAACGACAAAAATATTCACTGTCATCACTTGAATCATTAAAACGTCAATTGAACTATCTCGAAAACAACACGGAGAAAGAAGTTGAGTCCAGACTCTCCAATATAGTAATGCAAATGAATAAATTGGAGGGAATTGCGAACTCAAATGAATATAAAGGGGCTGTGGGAGAGCTGGCAGTTATTCAAAATTTATGCGAACTATCTGATGATTATTGTCTTTTGAATGATGTGTACATTGAATTGAGGGATTACATTAAATTTGACGGTTCATATTTGAAGTCTGCTCAAATTGACCATCTTGTAGTAGGACCCACGGGATTGTACGTCATTGAAACAAAGAATTGGAGTGGAAGTTATACAGAATCAGTTTTTAATGACGGAACATATACGCCGTATGACCAAATCAAAAGAGGCAATTATCTTGTATATCGTTATTTAAAAAATAATAATTTAGCTCATTCAGTAGAGTCAATAATTGTCGTTACCGGGTCCAGAATACCTCCTTGTGATAATAATCGACATACAAAGGTATTATCTCACAATTATATTGCCAGATATATCTGTAACAGAGATCCGATTTTAACAGATGCAGCGGTAAACAAACTCGCAAACAAATTCCGTTATAAGGTCTGAAGTCTCTTTCGGACTCGATTACGATTTCACCGCTTAACCTCCACCCCCACCTCATTATGCCGCAAAAATCCCGGCGTCCAGGGCGGATTATACCGCATCAAAAACACCTCTCCCGCCGGCTCTATCCCCGCGTCACGAAGCCCTTTCAAGAGCCGGGTCTCAACCTCCTTCACCTCCTCCTCACGGGTTTTTCCCTTGAACGTGATAACCGCCGCCTCCCGCTCAGGCACCGGAACGATCCGCACCTTACTGTCCAGCGGCTCCGGGACCTCTTCCGGGGTTTTCCCCGCCGGCATCACAAACGACATCGTCGACGCATCGGAAACTACCGGCGCTGTCATCGGGATCTTTGCCGCCGTGATCACCGGAGACGTCATCGGGATCGCATTCTTCGCCGAGTTTTTTCCCGTGATATAGGCAAACAGCAGATTGAACCCTGAATCATCACCCGACGTATCGACCGATGCAAACACCAGGGGCGGATACCGGCGAAACTCGATCTCTCCGACCCTTCCGGCCACCTCAAAAGGAATCGTCTTTGTCATACCCTCTCCTCCGCGGATGATGATCTTTCCGGCGCAGTTCTCATAACCTTCATACTATCCTGCTTCGCCGCAAAGACGAAATAGATTCCTGATGAGGCAGATTTCAGCCCCGGTCAGGTGAATAAATTTAATGCATCGAAGATCATTAACGCTATCATTATGAAAAGGCTGGAGGCGGCATTCGCCGTCATACTGATCCTCCTCTCACTTACCGCCGGCGTATCAGCACACTCGCCGGTACTGACCGGAGAAAACCAGGGAATAGACCATGCTTTCTCTGTCCAGGACCCGTTCAAATCCTGGGCTTTTTACGGCACATTTCCGGATGCAGGCTCGGTCTCCTATTACACATTCGATCTTCAGCAGGGAGACCGGGTCTGGTTCTCGGTTTTCACGCCGAAACGTGATGCCGTGTATCCGGAGGCGGTCCTCATCGGCCCCGGAGTCGAAGATGCGGGCGAGCTTTTCCCCGGCGTCAGTGTTCCTGCAGGCAGCGGATATTTGGTGATCCCGGGGACAAAGCCCGATCATCCGGAGTATGAACCGTTCACGCCTGCCGCAAATTATCAGTGGATGAAGGCTGAATACATCGCTGAGGTCCCGGGCACGTATTATATCGCGATGGTGAACAAAGGAACGAATGCCGGAAATTACGGGCTTGCGCTCGGGTTTCGCGAGGAGTTCACTCTGGCGGAATGGATCATGATCCCTCTTTCGATCGGGAACGTGCGGGTGTGGGAAGGGAGCAGCCAGGCGTTTGTGGTCGGATTTCCCGTGTTTATTGTCCTGTTTGGGATGGTGTATCTGTTCAGGTTCAGAAAAGAGCCGCTGCCTTTACATCCGGAGACGATCGCCGGATCGGCCGGAGGTCTGCTGTATCTGGCGGGGTCGGGTTTTATGCTGATCCAGGCGCTTATGGCGCTTATGAAAACCGGGTTTGCGGTGTCGTTTTTGGTGACGGCGATCTTTATTCTGATCCCGCTGGTCATGGGAGTTTTGATCCTGCGGTATATGATGAGACCCGTGAAGTATCGGGGAGCAAAACTGATTCTGCTCGGCGTTCTCGGAGTGGTTGTCTGGGGAGGTTATGTGGTGGGGCCGGTTCTGGTGATCTTGGCCGGGCTGAAGCTCCTGGTTGACGGAATAAAGCAGAAGGAGGGGTGACCCCCCGGCGGGGTCATCGGGGAGGGTTAGAGGATCCTGGTCTTCATCTCCTTTCCGTCGCTGGTTGTGAGCTGTTTGATGACCATGACCCGAAACAGGGCATTGCTGTCGTTTATGAGCAGATGCGGGATGTTTTTGGGGCTTTCGATGAGGGAGTTCTTTTCCACATTTTCCTGTTCGTCACCGATGACGACGGTCCCCTGTCCTTCGAGTACATAAAAGAGGACGTCGACAGGGGTCATGTGCTTTTTGAGGGATTCGCCCGGCTGGAGACTGATGACGACGATGTCGGTGACCGCCGATCCGTGGATCTTTCGGACGTCCACTTTGTGAGGGGTGTCTGCGATGGGGGTTTTGTCAAGTTGTGTTACGTAGATCGTCATACTATGTAGCTTCGCTACTGAGGGGAAATAGGTTACTGATGAGGCAGAGATGTTGATTTGAGGAGGGGGTGTTCGTGTCAATCCAATTCGGAAAGGAGGTGACTGAGTGTGGAAACATCTTCCGCCTGAATGAGATCCGCCCCAACCCTGCGTGACTCCTATTTAAAAATAGGAGTTACGCGGTGTCATTCCCAATCCAATTTGGGAAGGGTAGTACTGGGTGTGGACACATGAGATAAAACCAACCGCGAAGCGGAGAGCAAACCAAAGGTTTGCGAGTGCGCCGATTCGCGGTTGGTTATTTTTATGTTTCCACACCCAAAAAACTCCTTTACGAATTAGAGTTACACAAACACCGCGTAAGTCCTATTTAAAAAAAGTCATTCACCGCCGGCTTTGCCGTCAGCCCGCGGTCGCAAGGCAAAGCCTTGCTCCGCTGAAATCGCCGGTTGCACCATCGATCCGCCTCCGCTAAGGCCGCTTGGCACTCTGGAAAAAAAAGAAATGGGGAATATAAGAAAAACCGGCACGCCGGTTTTAAAACACATGAACGGCCGAAGCCTTAAAGGTGAGATATATATCTTCACCTTCCTTAAGATTCATGGAATCGAATCCCTGACGGGTCAGGACCGAAACAAACGGTATCCCGGTATCGATGGTCACCCTGATGACCATTCCGTTATTCACAATATCAGTGATCGTTCCCTTGAACGAATTTCTTGCACTTGATTGCACCGGCTCCCTTGAGAGGAGGATATCTTCCGGGCGGACCGTCGCATATACCTCTCCGTTCCCTTTACAGGTACTAGAGATGATAGTCAGCCCATTAACATCGATCGCGGATGCTCCTTCCTGCGAAGTACACGTTCCCCGGAAGATATTTTCGACGCTGGTGAAGTTTGCAATAAACGAACAATTGGGTTTCCGGAAGACTTCATCAGGAACGCCGCACTGGACAATATCCCCTTCATTCATCACCGCCACACGGTCGGCGAGAGCAAATACCTCCTCAAAATTATGGGTTACATGCACGATCGTGATATTATAGAGGGCATGCAGGCGCCGAAGCTCCTTCCTGAGCATCTCCCGTGTCTGGCCGTCAAGGGCGCTGAGCGGTTCATCAAGGAGAAGGAGAACCGGATCCATTACCATTGCCCGAGCGATAGCGGCCCTCTGCTGCTCTCCACCGCTCAACGTATCAGGATACCGGTGGAGGAGCTGATCGATGGAAAGGAGCTTTGCAGCATCTGTTACCCGTTTTTTTATCTCGTCTTTTGGCATCTTCTTTAAAACCAGGCCAAACCCGATGTTCTCTTCAACCGTAAGGTGAGGAAAGAGCATGTAGTCCTGATATACCACGCAGATATTCCGCTCCTTTGGCGGGAGATGGGTGATATCTTTCCCATTGAGAATGATGGTGCCGGAATCAGGGGGATATATCCCTGCGATCGTTTCAAGGAGGATGGTCTTTCCCGCACCAGTCGGTCCGATAATAACCAGATACTCCCCCTGTTCGATGTCAAGCGTTACATTCTTGAGGAAAAACTCCCCCATATCTTTTGATAGGTTCTGAATCTGCAACATAGTTTTCTCCTTTTAAAAGCGTGAAGACCCGCCAAACTTCTCGAAGATGTAGAGTGCCGTAATCGAGATGATGATCAAAATCGTTGCTGCTGAGATTGCCATATTCAGGTTTCCGCATGACATGTTCAGGAACAGAGCGATCGGCAGTGTCTCGGTTTTCCACTGTATTGCTCCGGCAAGCAGGAGTGCCGCCCCGAATTCACCAATGCCTTTTGCCAATGTAATGACTGAACCTGCGAACAATCCGTTTGCCGACATCGGGAGAGTTACCCGCCAAAGTGCCTGCGGATCGCTGCATCCCAGGGTCTTTGCCACGTACTCATACCGCGGGTTGATCGATTCAAAGGTTGATCTCATGATCCGCAGCATGAACGGCATATTGACAAACCACTGGGCTACGATGATCCCAAGCGGCGTGAAGACAAATTCAAGCCCCATTTCAGCAAGACCCATACCAAACCCGGTCGTCCCAAAGAAGAGCAGGAGTCCGAGACCCGCGACGAGCGGGGGAAGTGCGAGAGGCATGTCAAGTAATGCGTTGACTATATTTTTCCCTCTGAAAGAGTATCGGGCAAGGGCATAGGCAGCCGGAACGCCGATTACAATACAGAGGATTGTTGAGATCAATGCCGTCGACAAACTCAGCATGATCGCGAAATGGATCTCACTGCTGGTAATGGACGTGATCAGGCCTTCGAGTGTTGGTCTTGTCACGATAAGCGCGAGCAGGGTGACGATGAAAGCGGCAATAAGGCCGCTTATCCCGATCGTTGCGTATTTCAGCCACGAGGTTTGGAGATTCTTTATAATTGTGGTCATTTGCGTTTTCTCAATTCTTTTGGCGTGTTGTTCCATTCGGTGATGTCGTCTATGTGCCGGTCGTCGACCCACCCGCTCTTTATGTCTTCCCGGGAATCAAACTGCTTTACATACGGTTTGATGTCAAGCAGCGGGGTCCCGTCAAGAATATCGAGACCGGAAACTTCGAGGATGTTTTTGTTTACTCCGCAGAGCCTGACGATCGAGAGGCCGATCGGGTTGGGGCGGTTGAAGTGGCGGATGGCAAAGATCCCCCGGTCTTTTTCACCGTCAAGGAACGGTTTCTCGAGGAGATTTTTACCTGTCGCCCGGTCAAAGTAATACAGCAGATACAGGTAGGTGAACGATTCGATATCGCACAGACCAGGTTCATACTCCGGGAAGATTTCGACATATCCTTTGCACGAGTTGAAGATACCCTGTATCGGTGTATTTTCTTGTTCAGTGTGTTTGGAATGGATGATCCCTATCGGCTGGAACCGAATGTCCTGACCCTTCCACCGTTCAGCATGTTCTTTTGAAATATTCATAAATACTCCATTTTTCCATAAAAATATCCGGCAGATACCGAAGCTGTTTGTAAATTAAAATGAAATGAAAAAATGTATGATGTATTTTTTTATCTCAGGCATCCCCGTACTTTGCTGAGGGGTATGATTCGAACCCGTGTTTTACAAAGATGGCCTTTCCTTCAGCTGATGCCACGAAATTCAGGAACTTCTCGGCGTCCTCTTTATTGGTAGAGAACTTGAGGGTTCCGATCGGGACGATGTCAACTTTTCCCTGCTCCTTTGGTATGTCGATTTTGTCCATTGCCTCGGGGTTGTAAAGATCTTCATAGACAAGTGCCGCGTCGGCCTGTTTCATGGCGACATACACCAGCAGCTCGTTTACGGTCGCAGATTTGACGACTACATTTGCACTGACTGCCTCCCAGAGTCCGTCCTTTTCGAGCATCTTCTTTGTTCCCTGCCCGATGGCCGGTCCGGTTGGTTCACCGATGGCCACACGGACACCCGGCTTTGCAAGGTCTTCGAGTGAGGTGATATTTGCCGGGTTGCCTTTCGGGACGATGATGGTAATTACGTGGTAGATGACCTTCTCGCTCTTGTCGATAAAACCCTTGTCCATAGCTGACTGGATATAGGCAAGTGCTCCCGGCATGTAGGCGTCTCCGGTCTGGTAAAGTTCGATCTGGCTGAGCATCTGGGCTGAGCCGCCGTATGTATACTCGATCGTTATGCCTTCCCGTTCTTTGAACAGCTCTGCAATCTCTTCCATCGGCTCTTTCATCCCTGCGCCGCAATAAACGAGCAGGGTTTTATTTTCTGCCGAGTCGGTTGATGTGCACCCGGCAGTGAGGATGACTCCTGCAAGCAGGAGAACTAGACAAAAAATCCCAATGATCTTTTTCATATGTAGTACTGCGGCGGCATCGAATTATATGTCTTTGTATTTATTCACATATGAGTAAAACTATTTATGTTAACCTGATGAATGTAAAATACCGGAGCCCGCAGTTTGGCAGGAAAGACTAGGGGTGAGGGTTTTGATCGATGTGCAGATGTCAATGCCTTGCTTTTTCAGCGGCGGCGACGGAGGGAGCGGTGAAGCGGGAGCAGGAACAAGGCAGTATCCAGACGAAAACGGATGCACGGACGCTGGCATATATCATGGCGGCCCTGTATTCGGGTCTGCTGAATTATAAGATGACGGAAATGCCCGAGGAGGAGATCATGAAGATCTGGGGGGGTGCGGCTGATTGTTTCGAGAGAAGGGGAGGGAGAGAGATTACATCATAAACTGAGGTTCATTGAATTTATTAAACATCCATTTATTACAAATTCCGGCGAAATTACAATTAACTATCTATAAATCTTTAGCAATATGATATACAAACACTATGAATGATGTAAAATCAAAGTATAAATTCCCTTGGCAATTATTTGCAGCTCTGATGCTGCTGACATTTGTACCGTCAGTATATCAAACATTCAGAGTATATTTTCTGGTTACATCAGGATCGGTTGACTCTCTGGATATAATAGGTCAGATTGAATGGTTTGATTTGATCAATGAAACGCTCAAAGCATTTCTCATAATACCGTTGTATTACATTTTAAGTAATTTTTTAGGCGATAAGAAAATCTTTGCATCAAGGATAACCCAGGCAGGAGTTATTACATTCATCATCTATGTATTCTTCTCGGTGATCGTCTATCTCTCAGCTTTGGATTGGGTTAACTACATGGTGACTGCCGGACAAAGCATTGCAGAAATTACAACATATCTGCAGCTGGAAACCATTGGATTTGCCATTGGGATCATAGGGAGCTTTTTTGGTGTTGTGTTCATTCTCATTGGTAAATCGAGATATATCTACGCACTTCTCGTTGCTAATATGATATTCACCATACTTGGGGATTCGATTTTAATCCCGGAATTTGGCGTCAATGGAGTTGCTTACACTAACATTATATTGAATTTGATGATTGCAATCGTTTCTCTTGGATTATTACATTTTGAGGGATTACTCTATCTGAAATTAGATAAAATTGTGGATTATGCCTGGATTAAAGAATGGATCAAAGTGGGTTTATTCTCCGGGGCAACGATCCTTCTCGACAATATTATTTATACAGTGGTTATCAGTAAAATGGTGAATGATGTTTCCGAAGTTGGAAACTATTGGGTAGCAAATAATTTCATCTGGGGATGGTTATTGATTCCCACCATTGCTCTCGCAGAAATTATCCGTAAAGAAAGCACGAATGGGTGTAAACGCCAGAACATGATCGCATACCTTGTCGTAAATGTGATTATTCTTGCAGCATGGGTCATATCAATACCTGCCTGGAACTTTGTGTTTAAAGATTTCATGGCAATTTCCGACCCCTCGACAATTATAACTATTCTCCTATTGTTAGTTCCATTCTATGTCTTTTACAATCTCAGTTCGTTGTTTGACAACATCTTCTACGGCATGGGAAAAACATTATACGTATTCATTACATCCATCGTCGTCAATATCGGGTATTACGGAATAATGTATATGCTCTTCTTACAGGGAGTATTTACAGAAAGCATTGATTTCATTATATTCATGTTTGGATGTGGGATGATAGTCCACTTTATTACTATCTTCTTACTGTATATTTACTCTGGAAAAAAGTATGGTCTTAATTGGATCGGCGGTAAGCGAGAGAAGAATACTACCTAAGAACATCTATTTTTTCTACGAAAACTTATTATTGGAATGGCACAATAAGATAGATTTAGGAACGTTTCAACAGGCAGCGATGTTGTAATGTTTACACCGAAGTCGGGTCAAGGTTATTCTAATAAAGTAACTTTGATATTGCAATGAGGGGGGTAACCGAGGATTAAATTGGGACTCGTATTACTTGTAATATAATACTTGTATACGGTTTTAAATTCACGTAAAAATGGGTTTAAGTACTCCTTCCGATATCATTGCAATACCACATTAATTTACAAAACCCCCTGGATGATATGGCAAATCCTCACTTATCAACCATCGCTTGTACAGGGGACCAATCAAATGATTCAATCAAAGGAGGTGACAAATTATGGGACATGGTGTATCGGGTGATACTCACACTCAGGAACAATGTGATGATTACGCTAATCAGAACAATCCAAATAACGACGCATACTGGGCAAACGAAGAAAATCATGCAAATCAATGCTCAGATGATGATGACTAATTAAGTTGGGGTAATTTTCCCCACACTTTTTTCCTATATTGCATTCGTATAATTCTTACAGCAGTCTGGTTTTCAGATCCTTTCCGTCGAAAACCCGCAGTCGCAAGGCAAAGCCTTGCTCCACTGAGAAACCTAAAGGTTTCCGTCAGCCGCAAGTCCTCGCTTCCTCGGACTTGGTCGCAAACCTTCGGTTTGCTTAGCTGAAATCGCCGATTGCACCATCGATCCGCCTCCGCTAAGACTGCCAGCTTCGTCATCATCCCATTAATAGGACTCACGCAGTGTTAATCACAATCCAATTCGGGAAGGGATTGATCGGCTCCGGAAACCTGAGAAAAATAAAACCGCGAATCGGCGCGAATCCGCCCTTCGGGCGAAAAGAATCGGATTTGCTTATCCTCACTTTCGCAATCCAGCTTCGCTGTCTTGCTCATCCCTTCATCGGGACCGTTCGGGCAAATCCTGTCGGCGTCCCGACGCCTCCTGTGAGGGAGAAATTCATTGAGCAGTTCTTAATCTGAAAAATATCCATTTTACTGATAATTACTACATAAGATCAAGAGGCAAATCAATAATGGGAGCCGCTGGGGCGGCGACAGGATTTGCCCGAACGCTCCCGATGAAGGGACGAGCAAGTCGAGGGCGGGCTGACCCGCAGGGGATGCCTCAGCCGAGCAAGGCTTTGCCTTGCGAGAGACTTGGGAGAGTGAGGGGCAGCAAATCCGATTCTGAGAGCAAGCCAAAGGCTTGCGGGATTCAAGCGAGGACAGTAAGTCCGAAGCGGAGAGCAAAGCGAAGCTTTGCAGTTCGCGCCGATTCGCGGTTGGTCTTTTCTCACGTGTCCACACTTATGCCACTCACGAAATCGAAGTACATCTCATACGTACGTCAGTTTTACGATTAGGAGCAACCCGAGTAACTCCTAATCATAAAAAAACGTCATTCGAATCATTAGCTGAGCAAACCCAAAAATTAAAAGAAGTCCGACAGATCCATCTGCGTCTTCTCCTCTTCTCCAAACGTCGAATTGATATTCATCTCCGTCACCTGGATCCGCTGATTCGTATATGCCGAAAGCGTATAATGCTCCGCCATATACTTCGAGATCTCCAGATACTTCGTCACGTTCCCCTTATGCATCGTCGCCTTCACCGGCCCCCCGCACTTATTGCACTTCCCCGAAACCGGGATCCGCCGGTAACTCGTCTTACACTTCGGACACCGGAAAGCCTGCTTTGAAAACGACCGCAGATTACCGATCATATCCGGCATCAGATGACTGTTGATGATCCTTTCTGCCAGATCGTTCGTATCCACCGCCCGGATCCGGTCAGCGAGCCCCAGCTCCGCCTTGATCTTATCCGCCGTCCCCTTCAGGATCGGATTCGTATACATCGTATCGATCGGCCCCTCCGAGATATCCGTCGTATCATGCGTAAAGGAAAAACCCTCGAACTGGCCGGGCGTCTCCACCCGCTTCTCCACATAATCCACGAACTTGCCTACCTCCTTTGGCGGCCGGTAGGTCAGACACGCCAGGTAAACCTCCAGCGGATAGCGGGACATCACATCCACGTTCAGCGTCTCCTTATCCACCTCTTTCGGATTCAGCGTCGTCGTCAGAACCAGCGGAGCGTCCATCGTCCCGCCCCGGGTGCTCGGCAGAAAAGACCGCGAAAAGTTCAGCAGACCGTCCATCAGAAGCATCACACAGTCCTCATCCCCGTCGCAGTTCCGCCTTTTCGCCGCATGATAATACGGATGGGCATATCCAGCCTTCGCCTTCGTGAACCCCACGATCCGGGCGAGAACGCCCGCACTTGTATGCGGCGCAAGACCCATCACCAGATGACCCACCAGATCCTCGGGCGTCTCCACATGATAAAACGCCTCCTGCCCGTACACCTTCACCAAAAGCTCATCGATATACCTGGCCACTCTGACCAGATACTCTCCGCAGTCCACGGACACCATGATATCCTGCGGATGGAGCTCCGCAGTCTGCGAAGCATCCGTCAGCTCCGCCCCGTGCATATCCTTCGTATAGCCGATCGACCGGAGCTTTTCCACAGAAACCCCGACCTCCGCCGGACGGAAATGCGTCAGGGGCAGATCGATCATATCATACCGGATCGTCCCGTCGCGGAACACGAAGATGGTGTTCTTCGCCCGAAGAAGACCCTTCTCCATAGGCTCGATCACCCGTTCACGCGAGATGAGCCCTCTGACCCCTTTCAGTTCGGGGGCTGAAGAAGGCGACATCCCGACGTTTTTCAGCGCAGCCGCATACTCCTGCGCCAGACTGATGATACTCTCCTTCGAACAGACCAGATTCGCTCCGCACCGCGGGCAGGAGTCCTGACCGGGTTCCCCTTCCTGATTACAGTGGGGACACCGGTACACCGCTTCGGTATGGGCGCCGCAGTCGGGACACCGGCTCTTAAACGTGACGGCCCCGCATTTTTGGCACCGCCGCTCGCCGGTCTGGATCTGGATAAGGCCCTCGACCTGACCCGTTGTCACCGAAGTTCCCGCAAAGTTCTCATCCGAATCTGCACTGCAGATCTTTGACGCGCTGTCGATGGAACGTTTCATCCCCCCCGCCTCCCCGATGGGGAAAAGCACATGGACCGGCGGTTTCATCTTTCGGGGCGCCGATTTGCCGGGTCTGCCCATCCTTCCCCCGACCCGTGTCCCGGCTTTGGACCGCATCTTCAGACCCGAGAGATGCGCCGCCATAATCAGACCGTTCGTAAACGGCGGGAGGGTCTGCCAGGCTGACGATCTTTCCAGCGTATCGGTCAGACCGAGTCCCCGGAGAAAGGCAAGCGGCGTTCTCAGGACATAGGATCCCTCTTCTACGGTGTGCGGAACGAGCAGCTCTTCGAGTACTTTTTTCACCGCAGGATCCTCGCGGATGTACAAAACGCCGTTTTTCATCGAGCCGGCGGCGGCCGTCTTTTCTGCAAGAAAGGTCAGCTGTTCCTCGGTGCAGTCGTCCCAGAACCAGGTGTAATCCGGATGAAGGTAGGCGCCCTCCGCTGCAAAACGGAGAGCCTCGCCTTCGTCTGCCGGATGCCGGGGGCCGCCTTCCTGCAGCCACCACTCCTCACAGTAGCTTGGCGGCATGAGGACATGGTTGTTCTCCATGAACTCGCCAAACGAGATCAGAATCTCCCCGATGTCGAGGATGTACTCGATCTGATCATAATATTTGTTCGCCGAATCGAGCGTGTCGATTCTGCAGACTTCGCCGCTTTTCAGACGGACGGTCGGCCCTTCGATATCTGTGCACGGAACGACCCCGCAGGCTTTTCCCGGCCGTTCGACCTTCATCTGCGTGCCGACCGCGAGATAATCGTCAAGGATGTGCAAGGTGGCCGGATTGAATCCGCAGGTCGCAAGACCGGTGTTTCTGCACCGGCCGAGGCGGAACCGAAACCCGCCTTTCCTCATCGGATACGAAAAAGCAGGCCTGCCGGCGAGCATATCCCGCATATACTTGTCCTTCGGGTGGACGCCCGGTTCCTCCTCCTCTTCCTGAGCGGGCGCGTTTCCGCTGATGAGCTCCTCGAGCCACTCCCAGCCGTCAAGGTTCATCTTTGCGACGTTCTTCTGGATCTTTGGGGCCTTCAGTCCGATACCTTCGGCGATGACAAGGCACATCCCTCCGCGGACGACGTTCGTTTCGACGCGTTCGAGATTCCGGTATCCGGAGATCTCTTCCTGCTCGGTGGGTTCGCCGTCAATACAGACCGGACAGTGACGAATGATCATGCGGATGTCATCGTCTTTTGGGAGATACTGCATACTCTGGATGTTGTTGTACTGCTTGATCTCCTCGACATACCTCTCGATCTCGTCATCACGGGGTTTGTACCGGTCGATCCCGAGAAGCCGTCTGACATAATCACCGACGAGAACGGAAAGCGCCTGGGCGGTCCCTCCGGCGGATCGGATCGGGCCCGCGTAGTAGATCGAGAGATACTCGGTCCCGTCGTCGTTTCTTCGAACGGCGACCTTGCCGATGCCTTCGGTCGGCGCCGCGACCACGCCTTCGGTTAAAAGGGCCATGGATGTACGGATCGCGTGATCGAGGATCTCCTCGCGGGCCGCCTCGCCGAACTCCTTGCCGACAAAGGCGTCGCCGATCTTGAGAGCGGCCTCTTCTCTGGACATCCTGTCCTCGAGCTCCCGGATCTTTGCAGCGACCCCTTTGTAGCCGAGCAGAGCCTCCACGCGGCCGGCGAGATCGCTCGCTATCGGGATCTCCACATACGGCCGGGGGTCGACGCCGATGCTTTTCGCCGCATTGGCGATCTCCATTGCCCGGTCGAGGCCGGCGATAAGGCCGTCGAGATACGCCCGGTACTCAGGCGAGGTTACGAGTTCTGCCATGGATCAGTAGTCATAGATCTGAAATTTTGCGAGCGTCAAAACGGCGCAGAGTTTCACGGTGCCGTTTGGACTTTTCGCGGCTTTTAAAAGAGACGGGAGCGAAGGCTCACCGATCTTTTCCAGGGCGGCGGCCGCCATGCCGCGGGTGGTAGGATTTTCCGAGGCGAACATGCCGACAAGCGTCGGGATGCTCTCTTCGCCAAACGCCGCAAAAACGGCGCCGTAATACTTCTGGACCGCCATGTCGGTCTCCTCTTCCGACGCAGCGACAAGGAAGGGGATCGCGGACGGGCCGATCCGGATCAGCGCACGGCCGAGGTACCAGCGGACGTTGAGGTCGGCTTCCTTTAGTGCCGCAATGATCTCGGGAACGACCGGATCCGGATCGTTTCGGGCAAGCGTTGCCAGCTGTTCGACGGCTTCATGCCGCAGTTTCAGATCGGCATCCGTGAGGCGGGAGAGGAGAGGGGCTATGTCCATTACTTGATCACCTTGACGGCGTTTTCCGGCGATGATTCGCTTTTTCCGAGCACTTCATCAGGCGTGAAGCCGTTGCCTCCTGACAACCGGGCCGACTTCGGCGCTTCTTCGCCGTACCAGAGGGTCACCTGCGGGAACGGGATGTCGATGTTTGCTTTGCGGAGAGCCTTGAAGATCTTCCAGAGCAGGTCGGTCTTGACATCCCACCAGAAGCCTGACGGACACCAGATGCGGACTTTCAGGTTGATACTGTTGTTTCCCAGTTCGTCCACAAACACCGACGGAGCCGGACTCCTGAGGGCGTAGGGATGTTTGTCGATGACTTCTTTGATCACTTTGACGGCTTTATTCGCATCATCTGTGTATCTGATCCTGATATCGTAATCGAACCGCCGTGCGATGTGGGCCACGTAGTTGGTGATCTCTGAGCTGAACATCGATGAGTTGGGGATACGGACAAACAGCCCTTTGTAGGTGCGGATCGTTGTTGACAACAGACCGATGTCTTCGACATATCCTTCGGTACCGTTCACGCTGATGTTGTCGCCGACCGCCACCGGCCGCTCGAACATCAGCAGAACGCCGGCGACAAAGTTCGAGAGCGTGTTCTGCGAGGCAAAACCAAATGCCACGGCCACCACTCCCCCGGCGACCATCAGGCCGGAGAGATCAAGGTGGAGATACGGGCTGACAATGAGGAAACCGATGAAGTACAGGGTCCATTTGAGGAGTTTCGCCAGAAACGCAATGTTGCTCGTCTCGACTTTTCCCGCGAGAATCCGCCTGAGCAGAGTGGAGAGCGTGCGGGCAAGCAGATAGGTCAGGACGGCGACGATGATGATCCCGAGCGTATCGCCGTAGGTGATCTCTCCTATAAGTTTGGTGTCAAGAAAACTGTTTCCTGTAAAGAAAAGCGACAGATCGACCATTTCAGATCAGCCCCATGTCCATCGTGAAGACGGTGTCGTTGAGCATACCGGGAATATTATAAAACGGCGTGATCTTGCGGGGAACATACACCCGGCTTGCGGGTGTCATATCCTCCCGGATAGGGTAATCGATCCCCGTCACCGAGGCAACATCGGGACTGGTGATGACCACGGTCGCCGTCGCTGCGGTGATATGCTCATCGAAGTAGAGGAAGAGTCCTTTCTGATAAAGGACCACTCTGCCGATGTTGACCCAGCCGGTCGTCCGGTTTTCGATCTCGAGTTTGAGCAGGCCGGACTGGTAGTTTTTGACATTGGGGGAATAATAATACACACTGCTTTTATGATGCCGGGTTATCACGCCGCGGCTGGAATTGCCGTACATGGAGTATTTGGGGTAGATGTAGGAGACGATGTCGAGTACCTCGGTCTCGCCGCTTTCGGACTCGATGAAAACCCCGATCTCGATCGGCATGGTCACAAAAACGACGCATCTGCCTTCCGGCTCGATCATGATCGGGTCAAAGCCTATCTCCAGAAAATCCGTGACATTGTCAGGAAGGTTGAGCGGCTCTACCGGGTGGATGAGGAGACTGCCGTTTGACATGGACACGTTCTTCTCGGTCTTCCAGTTGCCAAGAGCACGCCGGTAATGATACATACCCTTTTCCTGATCGACGGAGAGCGAGAGTCCCTGGAAGTTGACGGCGTAGGTGATCGGAAATTTGCCGTAGCTGAACTGCGGCGTGTCGGCGCCGTTTTCCAGTTCAAATTTTACAGAATCCCGTATTTTTTTGCGGCCGCCTGTGTGGAGTATTTTGAGTGCCATAATATCGTCCCTTGGATGTATCTATCTATAGGTACTGCAGGGGTAAGTTAGTTTTCATTAGCAGACATTCCTTGTCATAAGAGATGAAGCATCCGGGAAAATGATCCCTGCTGATACCAAACGATCAAAAAAAGAGGGGGGTTATTCGACGATATCTTCCGGGGTCCGTGCAAGTTCACTTGCATTTTTGACCGCTTCTACGGCCTTTGCGATCTCCTCTTTGTCCGGGAGGTCGCCTAAGATGTTTTCATCCAGAGCAATGTCGGGGATCTCGTCGATCTCGGCAAGCTCTTCGCCGCCAAGGAACTTTGCACCCTGTTTGATCAGGTTGGTGAGCTCGAACGGGAAGATGATCTTGGTAGCCTGGCCGTCGGCCATCTTCTGCATGGTGTTTAAGGAGAGGACCGTGATGGACCGTTTGTCCAGCGCTCTTGAACCAAGCGCGACGATCCGAAGGCCCTGGGCTTCTCCCTGGGCTTCGAGGATCCGGCTCTGACGGGTACCTTCCGCACGAAGGATCTTACTCTGACGTTCACCTTCGGACTCGAGGATCATACTCTGTCTGAGACCTTCTGCTTTAAGGATCGCTGCACGCTTTTCTCCGTCTGCACGAAGAATTGCAGCACGCCGTTCTCTTTCCGCAGAGGTCTGTTCGGTCATTGCCTGTTTGACGGCGCCGATCGGGTTGACTTCCTTGATCTCGACGCGTTCGATCTTGACACCCCACTGATCAGTTTCCTTATCGAGGATGTCCCGCAGTCTGCGGTTGATCATGTCACGGTTGTAGAGGACCTCATCGAGTTCCATATCACCAATGATGCCTCGAAGACTTGTCTGCGCAAGGGCCACGGTCGCCTGACGGTAGTTGGCTACTTCGAAGTAGGCGCGTTCCGGGTCCATTACGCGGACATAGATGATGGCGTCCACATCGGTCGGTGAGTTGTCTTTGGTGATGACTTCCTGGGACGGAACGTCGATGACCTGGGTCCTGAGATCGAGTTTGTAGACGGTCGTGATGAACGGAACGACCCATTTGAAACCCGGATTGACCTGACCCGTGTAGGTTCCGAGACGAACTGCGAGTCCTTTCTGATACGGCTGAACGATGACAACACCTTTTGCAAATATGAAAAGGATGATGACAACGAGAATTATTGCAAGTAATGTTAATGCATCCATAAATTAGACCTTTTTTACGGTGAGGTGGACCCCGCTCGCGGCGGTCACCTCGATTTTTGTTCCGGGAGGGATGGTCCCGTCAATACATTTGGCACTCCATACGACGCCGTCGATCTCGACTTTGCCCGAGATCGAGTCAAATACGACTTCCGTCGTGACAAAACCGGTTTTGCCGATGAGTGAGTCCTGACCCGAGGTAGTGGGTTTCTGATCGGGAGAGATTTTCTTGTACATAAACACCGTGATGACCGCAGCGATGATCGCTGCAAAAACGGTCAGCGTGATGCCTAAGGGAGAGGAGAGGAACTCTAACCCGAAGAAGAATGACGTGACTCCGAGAAAGATCAGGGCGGTTCCGGGAACTGCCATGAAAAAGCCCGGCGAGCCGGCTTCAATAAGCAGAAGGGCGGCTCCGATGACGATCAATACCCACGGCAGTACCGCTGGGCTGAGGAGTAGTTCGAACATATCTGATATACTACTTATAGGCGAGGGGCGTTAAATAGTTGCTCTCAGAAAAAGAGATCAGGTTAACCAGTTTTTCCTGCAGAAGACCGGGGAGTTCGAAAAAAAGCGGGGGGATTAGAAGTTGAAGTTTTTCTGCACGATCTTGATCGCACAAAAGTCCCCGCACATCGTGCAGGCGTCGGAGTCGGCCGGCATACGGGAGTTTCTGATGCAGCGTGCCTTTTCCGGGTTGATAGAGACGGAATACTGGCGTTCCCAGTCGAGATCGCGGCGTGCATGGCCCATCTCAAGATCCGCCTCACGGGTCTTTGGAAGTTTCACCATGTCCCCGACGTGGGCGGCGATACGTGAACTGATGACACCTTCATACACTTCTTCGGGGGTCGGAAGAGCGAGGTGTTCGGCGGGCGTCACATAGCAGATGAAATCTGCGCCGGCGGCCGACGAGACGGAAGCGCCGATCGCGGCGACACGGTCGTCATATCCCGGAGCAATATCCGTTACAAGAGGGCCGAGCATGTAGAACGGTTTGTTGTTCGTAACACGCTTTTCGAGCTGGACGTTCGTTTTGATCTCGTCGAGCGGGATGTGCCCCGGACCTTCCATGATACACTGAACGCCGGCGGCAGTTGCCTGATCGGCAAGCTCTGCGTTGATCAAAAGTTCCTGAATGGCTGCACGATCCGTGGCGTCATGACAGGCGCCCGCCCGCATGCCGTTTCCAAAGGAGAGGGTGACTTCGTGCTCTTTCAGGATCTCGACAAGGTAGTCGAACCTGCGGTAGAGAGGGTTCTCCATCTCGTTGTGCAGCATCCATGCCGTCATGAACGCTCCTCCGCGTGAGACAAGCCCGCCGTGTCTGCCCTGATTTTTCAGTCTCTTCACGGTCTCATAGTTGATCCCGGTGTGGATCGCCATAAAATTCGTACCGAGTTTTGCCTGCTGTTCGGTGATCTTGAAGAGATCGTCCTCGTCCATGAACACGACGCCGCCTTTGTTTCTCGCGGCTTCGATGAACGCCTGATAGAGCGGAACGGATCCAACGGAAAGATTTGACTGTTCACAGACTCTTCTGCGGATGTCAAGGAAGTCCCCCCCGGTCGAGAGCTCCATCAACGTGTCTGCTCCGGCGAGTTCTGCCTGACGTGCCTTTTCCAGTTCCTCTTCCACATTCACGATATCAGACGAGGTCCCGATCGATGCATTCACTTTGGTGCGAAGTCCCGAGCCGATACCGCAGAGTTTTACTTTCCGGTAGGGGGTCATCGGAATGACGATATGACCGCCGGCGATCCCCCGGCGGATGAAATCCTCGGTGACTCCTTCGGACTTTGCCACGACCTTCATCTCTTCAGTGATGAGGCCTTTCTTTGCATCTTCAATGATAGTCATACCTATACGTCAGGATGCTGGAGATTATAAACTATTTTATTTACTATAAATAAAAACAAATTTATTTGTTGAGTGAGCAAGTAAAATACCGTTTTATTGTGTATTATCCCGGATATTTTGGGTTATCAGCAAGTAAAGTTTGGTGCTGAGTATGGTAAACTTGCGGGCCGGGAAACCGATCTTGCGTAATATTCTGAAAAAAACATCAAAGAGGAGAAGGTCCCAAAAAAAGTGATATGAAATATTTTGTATGATCTACTTTTCAAGACCGCTGGTGATCTTTCGTTCAAGGATGTACGGAAGAGCGATACCCATGAGGATGACAATGACACCGACCCAGCGAAGTGCTGCGACCGGTTCAAGAATGATCACGGCAGCTGCAAGTACCTCGACCGGAAGTTCAGCCGAGTTCAGAATAGTTGCCATACCGGTACTGACTTTCGGGGCTCCGACTGCAAGGAAGAAGATCGGAATTGCGATACCGAAGAGACCGAGCGGGATACTGTAGGCCAACGCATTCACATTCGTGATTCCTTCAATGACTGCGGCCCCTCCATAGAGCGTTCCGACGAACAGCAGAACAAAGGCCATACCGGCGGTAGCAATAAAGAAACTGCGGTTCATTGGTGCAAGTTCCGGGCTGACCCTTCCGCTCAGATGAACGAACAAGGCGTAGAAGAATGCTGCAAGGAGACCGAGCACGATACCGGCTGGATTCATCTCTGCAAGTGAGAGACCTGATCCAATGATACCGCCTGCAAGGATCGTACCAATCAGGATGACGACACAGGCAATGACCTTATTTCTCGAAGGAAGTCTTCTTCCGGTGACCGACTCGATAACCACACCTATCCAGGAATACTGGAAGAGTAAAACAACGGCAAGAGAGATCGGCAGGTATCCAAGCGAGAGGAAGTAACAGACCGTCACAAGCGCCATCACAATACCGGTGATGATGAGTGTTACAACACGTTTCCAAAGCGGAAGAGTGCTTGGTGCATGTTTTGGCTGTTTTCTCTGATAGACAAACCAGATGAGAACCACAAGTACGAAAAGGATGATCCATCCGTAGACGAACTTTCCGACCAGAATGACCGGTATCCCAAAACCGTTCATTACGGCGAGCGTTACGATAGTTGAAAGTATTGCATACGAACAAGATGCTAAAAGCACCAGAATCGAGCAAAAGACAACTGAGTTTGATAATTTTTTCAGATCCACAGATAACTCCTGTCAATAGTTTTGGCTGAAAATTCTATAATAAATTATGTATTTCTTTAGGTAACTAAGAATTATTTTACTAGTTGGCAAGAGTATCTGTGCAATATTGCTTTAATGGAGAACAACCATTATTGTGTCATGGACGAGGATGAAATCAGCATGCTGACCCAGGGAAATATGAATATAATGAATCCTGTTTCTGAAAAGAAGCTGATCCTTGCCGGAAAGTATGCGGATCTCAAACACGGGACCTCGGTTCTGGACGTTGGATGCGGGAACGGCACACTCCTGAATCTCTGGCAAAAAGAGTTCGGGATCTTTGGAACCGGCATCGAGCTGCAGAAAGCGTCAGCGTCCCGCGCAAAAGAACTTCTCCAGGGGACCGGCATCTCGGTGATCGAAGGAGACGCTACTGAATGTATCCCTGAACGATCGTACGACGCGGTATGCGCCTTTGGCACATCATTTATTTTCGGCGGAGCGGAAAAGACCCTTGAACATCTTGCCGGGTTTGTAAAAGAGGGAGGAAGTCTCATCATCGGAGACAGGTTCTGGAAGAAGGAGTCCGTGCCGCCCGATTTTGCGAGAGAGTGGAGAGATGTCCCAACATCCTTAGAACTGGTTTCAACGGCGCGATATCTGGGACTCACGCTTGCCGGTATGCTAAGTGCCTCGGATGAGGAATGGGACCAGTATGAATCTGCAGTCTGGCAAAATGCAGTCTCTAAAAATTTATATGATTATCTTGAGCAGATCCAGGATGAATACCTAACCTATGGGCGGGAATATATGGCCTGGGGCTGCTTTGTGTTCCGGGGTTAGAGGATCCTCTTTTTCATCATCACAAAAATCAGGAGCATCGATATGCCGAGCGTACCAGCCACTATGGAGATAAAGGCAAACGGATACTCATTCAACGGTACGTTGACATTCATGCCGAAGAAGCCGGCAACTACCATAGGAATAGCCATTATTGCTGCAAAACTCGTAAAGAGCTTCATGATCCAGTTGACGTTGTTGTTGATGATCGAGGCAAACGCCCCCATCGTGCTCGAAATGGTCTCAGAATAGGTCTGAGCCATCTCCATAGCCTGAGAGTTTTCAATAATAGCGTCGTCGAGAAGATCCCGGTCATCTTCTGTAAGTGTTCCCGCCACAACCTGGGATTTGGAAAGTTTCTCCAAAACCCCGCCATTACCTTTAAGTGAATTGGTGATATAGACAAGGGATTTTGAAAGGGCGAGCATATGGAACAACTCCTCGTTTTTTGTTGATTTTTTCAGTGTTTTTTCGATTTCTGCGGTGCGTTTATCTATAAGACGGAGAGTCTGAACAAATATTCCTGCATTTTTGTAAAGAAAGAGAAGTATGAATCCTGCGTGATTATCTGTAGAAAAATTTTTGATTTTGCCAGCGGAGAATGTATCGAGAATTGGATTTTTTCGGAGGGAAACACTGATGATAACGTCAGGGAGGATAACGAAACCTGCCGGAATCGTTGTATATGACTCGATATCATCCTCTGTTACCACATAGGGTGTATCGATAAGGATAAGGGAGAGGTCCTGATCATGCTCTACCCTTGGGCGCTCCTCCTCATCCAGAAGAACGGTCAGTTCGGATTTTTCTATCGAGAGCTGGTCACAGACAAAAGACAGTTCTTCCTCCGTCGGCTTGATGAGACGGATCCAGCATCCTTTCGTGATGCTGTCCTGCAGGACCGGGAGTCGACTCTCGTTTAATGAGGAATAAATCTGAATCATGGTTCCTTACTGATTCATAAGGGGAATAAACATGATAATGATTCCTGAAAATAGGAAGGATGGACTCATGAAGGACCAAACCATTATGGTACTGTCAGAACGCTGCATAATTTCGTTTTTTAATAGCACCCCACCACCACATAAAATAAGATGTAAATTATATGACAATATTTATCGTCTTGAATCTCGTTGTCTACATCATGAAGAAATTTGGGTTCTTTATAGTAGTGTTACTTCTCCTTCTTATGGTGGTTGGAATGGCCGGCTGTGTTACTAATCAAGAGGAGACCGCAGAACCAACTACAACCATGACGACTCTAACGGCTCAAACAGCCTGGGAGGATGCAGATGGGAGGTCGCAGATAAATTTGCGGGTAACCGGGACAGCAGATCTCCCAGATGGTGCTGTTGTTATTGTTGAAGCGTATGATAATTACGTAATACAAACCACCCTGGACATCTTTGATGAACCCATATTAAAATCAGATGGTACCACTGTTATATACACCAAAGATGGGATTTACAGCTTTCGCGAAGCCGTTATATCCAATGGACAATATGAGACCGTATTCCTAGGGATTGGACGGGATGTTCTAAAGGGCGAATCGATACGTGTCAGAACTATTTATCAGTGGTCTGTCAGCAATGTGGTCAATCAGGTCAAGACAGACGGATCTTTTGATTAGGTGTGAAGGTCTCTCTAGAAAAGTAGATGGGCTCGTGAAGGACCAAACCATTAGGGTACTGTCAGAAGTCTCATCCCGGGGGTTTACAATAGATAGATACAACCCGGAAGTATATATACCCCTGACCGCGCGGTGCGATAATGCCCCCCTGATTTTGAAAAACCGTGTTCTCACTCAGAGAGATAGGCAAATCTGCCTGCAATTTTTTGGGTTTTCCGGGCATTCGTCCGGACCGTTCAGTCGGAAAACATGCGCTGGAGATACTCGAATGCGGCGATGACCTCTGTGTACTCTCTTCTCATCCTCGGGTTGATGTCAGGATGATATTTGTCCCGAAGGTTGCGGAATGCAAGCGATGTCGTGGAGAAGTCAGCGCCGACCGGCAGCCCGAGTATGGCATATGCCCGTTCCTTTGTCATTTCTTCGATCATGTCAGTTACTTTGTTGATTCAGATTACATAAATAATATGGGAACGCAACATATAACTCGTAATACATAGATTTTTCACGCTCCCTGTGTGGGTGAAGATCTGTTGAATGGAGTGTATTTTTGTGGTAGACTGGAATTTAATCGGAATCCTTGCCGCCTTTGTTATTTACTTCGGGGTAATGATTTATATCGGCTTCTTTTTCATGAAGAAGAACAAAACCGCCAGTGACTATATCCTCGGCGGAAGAAAACTCCCGCCTCTGGTTTCGGCTATGTCGGCGGAAGCATCGGATATGAGCGGATGGCTGCTTCTGGGTCTTCCGGGTATGGCGTATGCGTTCGGTCTCTCTTCTGCAGGCTGGACCGCGATCGGTCTCGCGATCGGTACCTATCTGAACTGGAGATTTGTCGCAAAACGACTGCGGGTGTACACCCACAGGGCAGACAACTCACTCACGCTTCCTGAGTTCATCACGAACAGATTCAACGAAAAACGGGGGCTGATCTCGGCGATCGGATCCATTTTCATTCTGGTCTTCTTCGTTATCTACACCTCGGCACAGTTCGTCGCAGGAGGAAAACTCTTCAGCTCTCTTGTGACGATCTACAATCTTGATCTGAGCTTTTTGGGAAATCCCGATCTTGGCATGGTCTATGTCATCGGTATTCTTGTCTGCGCACTGATCGTTGTCTCATACACGTTTACCGGCGGGTTTAAAGCCGTCTGTCTGACCGATACGATCATGGGATTTTTGATGCTGGCAGCGCTTATCGTGGTGCCGGTGCTTGCTCTTGTTCTTCTTCTCTCGGACGGAGGAGCCGGTCTTGCAAGTCTTGATCCGCGGACGTTCTCCCTTTTCTGGGAGTATGATCCGACGAACGGGGTCTTTGAGTTCGTTTCGGTCTTTACGATCGTTTCGGGACTGGCCTGGGCATACGGATACTTCGGTCAGCCGCACATCCTGCCAAGATTCATGGCGATCGAGAAGCCTGAGGATATCCCCAAAGCACGCCGTATCGCTATGGTCTGGGTCCTCATCACTCTCACAGCAGCGATTTTTGTCGGACTGGTCGGTCAGATCATGTTCCCTGATCCGTCAGCAATCGCCGGATTCGATTCGGAGAAGGTCTTCATCTTTATGGCGGGAGATGTGTTTGGATCTCTGCCGTTCATCGCAGGTATCATTTACTGCGGAGTGCTTGGCGCGATCATGAGTACAGCCTCATCGCAGCTTCTTGTGGCGGCATCCGCCATTTCTCAGGATATTTACAAGAATATCGTGAACAAGAAGGCGTCCGATAAGAGTCTGCTTCTTGTTTCCAAAGCAACGGTCCTTCTTGTTTCGCTTATCGCGCTCGTTATTGCACTTATGGGCAATGCGACGGTGTTCAATATCGTTTCGAACGCCTGGGCAGGGTTCGGCTGTACGTTCGGCTCGGTCATTCTTGTCGGTCTTTTCTGGAGAAGGATGAACTGGCAGGGGGCTCTGGCAGGTATTCTTACCGGCGGTGTCGTTTCCTTTACGTGGGGTACGTTCCTTACGTCCGTTACGGGTCTTTATGAGATGGTTCCCGGCGTTATTGCAAGTCTGCTTGCGATCGTGATCGTGACCAAGCTTACCAGAGAGCCGGAAAAAGCGGTTCTCGATACCTTTGACGCATATGTAAAAGAGATCGGCGACGAGAGGACCTGATCTTTTTCTTTTTTTTTGAGCGCTATAAGAGACCCGAATCTCATTATAGACACTGATGATATCCTGATGAGCTGTGAAAATATCGTATACGTGACAGGCGATCCTGTCTGCTTATCGAAAAAAGATGATGATATATGACCAGGTCACTCGTCTTCCTATTTTACGGCAGCTCTGTGAAAATACTCTCAGAATCGAGATAGATCCAATAGCCGGTCCCAAGCACCATCCCGCGTTCCGGGCTGTATGCACCACTGCCGCCATGTATTATCGCCGCATCATATCGTCCTGTTTCAAGATCCCACGGAATCAGAGTCTTCCAGGATATGCCTGCAAGGGCATTTTCTGCCGGGACATTGGCGTAAGCAGCCAGGCCGACAGCGTTCCATCCGGGGTAAAGAGTTTTTTTCGAGGGTGAAGGCGGGTACACGGCGTAGGTGAGGGGAATAGAGACCGGACCGGCAGAGTAGATCCAGTAGGCTTCAAGCGGTTTGATTATTTGAGAGGGGCCAACGGTTTCCCATTCATTCTTTTCCGCATTATATCCAAGAATAGAGCGGCTTTCCGTTTCAACACCGGAAAATAATCTCTCTGCTGCGGCATTTTCTGCGTTGAGGACCCTTGGGACTGATATGAAGTTCCATCCATTACTCAGATTTAGGGAGAGCAGCGTTGTTTCCGGTTCATCGGTGTAGATCTTTATCCTGTCAACAAACTGGACAGATAAACCGCGGGTCGAGGGATATGCAGCAGAGAAGTTGTACCGGTCACTTTCCGGCATTGTCTGGAACATATCATAGTTTCCAAAAACACCGTCATCGGCAAAGAAGTAGATCCGCATACCGTCTGATGCATCTCCGCCGCCTGCTGCTGCGGAAACGTTCACACCGTTGACTTCCCAGACGAGGACCAGCGGACCCATGCGGGATTCCGGAGAGAGGATATAACTGGAACTGAATGATCGGGAAAATCCGTCTCTTGCAATGATTTTTACCGTGCTGTTTTCCGGGATACCGCCAACTAATTCCGCGAGATCGAGAACAGCTGTTCCCCTTAAGGCGCCGGCATCATCAGTATTGATGATCTCCTGCGGGTCCCAGGGATCTCCTTCAAACACCGGTCCCTGATGGCCGTAATGCGTTACGCCATCACCGGTGATCGGCAGATTCTCCTTCATCCATGCAAAAGTGACCGTCTGGTTTATGAGAACGGTCGTTCCGTCAGCCGCGATCCTGGAGATCTCGACAGAGGTCGTCGGAGCTGCGCTGACCGCACCGATAATACAGGTCAATACAAGAACTGCGATGAGAGCCCCATAGAATACTTTTCCAAACTTCATAGATACATCGTCCAACGGGAGCGGCAGATTTTTCTGATCCCCGATACAGATATATTGAAATGATAGCAACATAAACTTTATCGAAATTGGTAAACATTAATGATTTAATAATTTTTACCAATAAATATATTATTCAAAAATATTCAGATAAAAAATATAGGGTATGTCCCTCATTTATCTTTTCAGGATCAGTGCAATGATCCCTGCCGCGGCCAGTAATCCGATGCAGAGTCCTATGAACGAGAGATCAAACGGCTGCGTATCTGGCGCTTTTGTTGCGGCAGGCGTATGGGTTGAGATCGTTTTTGTCATGTTGGCAGTCGAATTCGTGGGAATTTCCGTGGCATTTATTGTAGGCAGCGGGTCTTCTTCAAACGGAAACGAAAGACCGGCGGTATTATACGCTATCACAAAAGGTGATGTGCTGTTTGTATTGACTGAGAAGGTGATCATCCCCTCATCTTCTTTCAGATCTTTAACCGCCAGCTGATACCAGGTTTCATTTTTATAATGCAGAACAATAATATCTTCTGCTGTTTTGTTGGCGGGAAGCTCGTTTTTGGGCAATGAAAAGCTGATCCCGATCACACCTGCATTTTCCGGTGTTTTGATGTCATAAACATTATAGTAGCTAAGGTTTTTTGGAAGTTCAACATCACCGATGGATCCGATGACGATCGTCACATTTCCGGTTATATTCCGGGAGAAGCTGACAGCCGTTACTCCGGTCGTCTGGTTTGTCGTGAAGATCCCGGATGCATTGATTGCTCCTTCGCTTATTGTCTGGGTCGGTGTCGGAGTCGGGGTGGGAGTGGGTGTGGGAGTGATCTGCCCTCCGATATAGATGTTGATCTTACTCACTTTTTGTGCGGATATCCCGGTCGTGGTCGGATAGGTTCCCTGATAATAATACCATTCGGATTCATACATCGTTGCTTTCATGTCAGCTACGCCGAATATGTGACTGCCCCATGGATTTACCGACGTATCAGGCCACCAGAGGAGACGGGGACCGTCATTATACCCCTCTGAGACTTTCACGCCGTTTTTTTCCCATGCAAGAAACATCGCTCCCATTCGGGACGGCGGGTCGATGATGTAACTGGAAGAGAACGTCTTGCGCCATCCGTCGGTTGATACGATCTGCACTGAACTGCCCGGAGGGATCCCGCCCACAATTTGTGCAAGGGTTGTAACCGTTGTTCCGCGTACAGCTCCCATGTCTTTTTCCAGAACATTGATCGATTCGGTTGGATCCCAGTATTTGGATGGATCCTGATCACCTGCAAATACCGGCCCCTGAAGATAGATATGGGTCACTCCGTCCCCGATATTTCCAAGAGCAATGATCTCTTCAAGAGTGTAGGTTCCTTTCAGGAGGAGTGTCGATCTGTCTGAAGCGTACAGATTTACTTCCAGAGCTGTTTTCCGGGGAGTTGGCGTAGGGGTCGGGGTGATCGTAGAGATCGGTGTGGGATTGGGATTTGCAGGTGGTGATTGTATGGGACTTTCAGCCGGCGCAGATGCAAAGGTGAAGTACGAAAAGCCCGGTGTTTCCACATCATAGGCATACTCTGTCGACGTGTCTGCAGTTTGATTGTATTCTGTCTTCAGCGGGACCTGCACCCAGAAAGAGTCGGTCAGGGTGTTTCTAAAGGCTGTGACCCTGCGAGGCTCATCATCGGTTACGCTGTTTACTGCGGTGTTATTCAGCAGTATCCGTAAAGAGGCAGTGTGGGAAAGGGAGTCCGGATCGGTAAGATTCGTCAGGCTGATGTTCAGAACCGAAATGATCCCTCTGTGTTCCGGGAGCTGAGCATAGGCCGGATCTCCGGAAATCGTCAGGGTGGTGTCTTCCGCAAGGAGTTGTGGAATACTGCCGGTTATGATATCAGAGAGATCAACCGTTACCTGCGCGATCCGGGTTACATTGCCGTTAGACATACTCATATTCAGAGTTTCGTTCAGGTATGGATCGGAGGGAGCGGGTTTTTTAGGATCTACCCGAACTGAGAATGTCTCCGTTTTTATGATCTTGCCCGAGGAGTTGAAAGCCGTGCCCCGGATAATAAAATCACTCGGCTCGTCTGCGCTGAATGTATGATATGCTGTCGCCTTCCCCTCAGAAGCAGTAAATATCCTGGTTCTGCCGTCTCCAAAGTCTACGCTGACACTGGTCGCGTTTGGATGCTGGAAGGTGTACGGCGTGTTCACTCCCGATGTGAGAACTGTTGGTCCGGTAATGGTCAGGGCAGCAGGTTCATCGGGGATGTACTCGGTTTCATCGGTGCAGATCCTGATCCGGTCAACATACTGGACAGATAACCCGCGGGTTGAAGGATATGTATTCGAGTAGTTGTACCGGTCGCTTTCCGGCATGGTCAAAAGCATATCATAGTTTCCAAAGACATGATCATCGGCAAAGAAGTAGATCCGCATACCGTCTGATGCATCCCCGCTGCTTCCTGCTGCGGAAACGTTCACACCGTTGACCTCCCAGACGAGGACCAGCGGTCCCATGCGGGATTCCGGTGAGATGATGTAACTGGAACTGAATGTTCGGGACAGACCGTCTGCTGCGATGATTTTTACGGTGCTGTTTTCCGGGATACCGCCAACTAATTCCGCGAGATCGAGAACGGATGTCCCCCTTAAAGCTCCGGCATCATCGGTGTTGATGGTCTGATTCTGGTCCCAGGGATCTCCTTCAAACACCGGACCCTGATGACCGTAATGTGTTTCACCGTCACCGGTGATGTTCAGATTCGCTTTCATCCATGCAAAACTTACCGTCTCGTTTGCAAGAACGGTTGTTCCGTCAGCCGCGATCCTGGAGATATCGACAGAGGTCGTCGGCGCTGCGCTGGCCGCTCCGGCGAGCAGGCCGATACACAGCAGGATCAAAACCCACGTATATATTCTGGATCTTGATGACCGGGATGAAAGATTTGTTTTATCTGGATTTATCAATAGTAACGCCTTCTTAGAATTTATTATGGAGGGAACACGTCTCATCCACTCCATACACAAGCGTATATTGATTGGCCAGCAGACAATAAATAAAAATTGTTAATCATGTACATTATATGTAATTAACAAAATTGTATATTTCCGGGATAGAGTAATGATCAAAAAATAAAAAAGGGAGTGTTGTTATCTTCTTCTGAGGATCAGCGCTCCGATCCCGAGTCCTGCAAGAAGCCCGAAGATCGGCACGGGTGAGCCGGTCTGTGTGGGTTTAGCCGTTGTTCCGGTCAATGTCGGGGTAGGTGTCTGGGTTTGGACGGAAGTCTCCTTCGTCTGTGTTGGCACCGGTGTTGACGTAGTTGAAGTTGGTGTTGCAACAGGCGTTGAAGTGACTGGACTTCCGCTGTCACCGCTGTCTCCGCCGCTTGAAGGCGGGCTCACCGGAACGACTGAACTTGAGGCGGCGGCGGCGGCAAATGTGAAGTACGAGAAGCCCGGTGTTTCCACATCATAGGCATACTCCGCCGCAGTGTCCGCAGTCTGGTTGTATGTCGTCTTCAGAGGGACCTGGGTCCACACGGAATCGACCAGCGTATTTCTGTATGCAGTGATCTTGGTTGGATCGTTGCCAGTTAACTGATCTACTGCTGTTTTGTTAAGGAATACCTGGAAGGTTGCCGTGTAGTTGAGGTTGTCTGGATTGGTGACATTGGTCAGACTGATGTTCAGAACGGCAAGAAGGCCGGCGTTTTCAGGGACCTGTCCATACGATCCGCTCGCCGGGACATCTGACGAGTTGTCTGTTACAAGAATTGCGGGAATTGCTCCCGGAGCAATGAGATCAGAGCCGTCAATGATGAGGCTGGAGATCTGGGTAGCATTGCCGGATGGCGTTGAAATAACGTTAGAGGTATTGGTTACAACCGGAGCAGCTGGTTTTGCTTTTGGCAGTTTCACCATTACGGAATACTTCGCATCTTTCATGACGCCGCCGGCACTGCTGTACGCTGCAGCCGAGATCTGATAGGATCGTTGCTCGGCTGGGGTGTAGGTGTGTTTTGCAATGACGGCACCATCGACCGCGGTATAGGTCTGGACTGCGCCGTCGCCAAAGTCAACCATGATCTTTGCCGCATTTGGACAGTCAAATGAATAGGTTCCCTCAACTCCGGAAATCAGAACTGAAGGACCGCCGATAGTCAGCACCTGAGGCTTTTCTACGGTGATGCTAAACTCCTGACTGACGGTGACCCCGTCGTTTCCGATGAACTTTCCGGTGATCACATCGCCGGGTTTGACTTCATAGATGTTGACTGCAACACTCTTTGTCTCGTCATTGTAACCGTCGATCGCCGTCTCATTGTTCACGGTGATGACCCATTCGGTATGATCATCATTCTCATATCCGACCAGACCGTCAAAGAGCAGAATGCCTGCGATATCCCATTTCTTTGTGCCGATCACCGGTTCTAATCCTGCTTCGAGTATGACGCCGAGAACTGTGTTGCTTTGGACATCGTACGCCTTGCCGCTCACATCAACGGAAAGCGTTGTGTTTCTCAAAACGACCGTGCTGTCATACTCAAGCTCCTTTTCGGCGGCAGGCTGCAGGTCAAGATCGATCGACTGAATGCCTTTTATCTGCATTGCCCCGGTGACATTTGCACCGACAAGCCGCAGAGGCCAGCCGTCATCTACGCCAAGCAGCGTCCCGTTCAGCGTGTTTGCAACGATATAGTTGTTGTTCATGAACGCATCGCGGCTGCTGATCACAGCGGTCGATCCGTCTTCTCCAACGACCGTAATGTTGTATCCTTCTAATGCAAGGGTCCTGTTGTATGAATTGCCGACATGGGAATTTTCATCATCGACAAATCCTGTCAGGATCCAAAGCGGCATACCGGCCCAGACGCGGCCTTTCGCATCGGTGTAGTATGCCTGGTGGTCAGCTACCGTACCGTTTGCAAATGTGCAGGTCAATCCTGCCTCAAAGTATCCTTTGTCGATGGTCTCATTGATGGCGCCGTTCAGACCGATCGTCCAGCTCTCGGCTTTCGGGATGATTTTGATAACATCCACCATCTGGGCAGAAATACCGCCTGCAGATGCACGGCCGCTGTTGTAGTGCCAGTAGGACTCATCCAGCGAGTAGTACATATCAGCGTGGCTGAAGACATTGTCATCAGACGTGAAGAACAGACGCGGACCCTGTGAATATTCAGGGACCGTCTTTCCGTCAGCATACCAGGCAAGGAACGCCGTTCCCTGTCTGACCGTCGGTGTATAGATGTTCGAGTAGTTCAGCGTCGTCGTCCAGCCGTCGAGGCTGCAGATGAATTTGATCTCATCGGTCGCATTCATACCCCCGACGATATCGGTAAGATCCTGAACCGCGGTTCCTTTGACCGCATTGGAAACTTTGTAGTTGTCGGCGAGATACTTCTCTTCAAGATCCCAGCCAAGACCCTGGCCGATCTTCTCACCGTCTTCTTCCATGACAAGTCCCTGGAACGAGTACTTCGTTACGCCGTCGCCGATCACCGGGTAGGAGGTCGGATCAGACCAGATCGTGGACCACAAAACTTCTTCGCTCGCAACTATGTTTCCTGCCGGATCATACTTTTGAATGGTAAGCTTTGGAGACGCCGCTTCCGGTGCGAACTCTTTGAGCTCGATCTTCACCAGACCGCCGACCGCGATACTCGTGAATTTCGAGGTTTTTGCATCGCCTGTATTCAGATAGGTTTCGCTGCCGACAAGTCTGAGCGGATATTTGTTCTCCTTCAGGTTCTCGGACCTGAAAAGATCCTGTCCGTCGACTTTGTTTGCAATGATGAATCCGTTCTTGTTGTCTGCCAGATCTTTGCTGTCTACTTCCGCACTGTATCCGTCTGCCGCCGTCAGAATGATCGTGTACCCGTTCTGGGCAAGCTGAAGATTGAACGATCCTCCATGGTTCGAACCGATCGGCATCGTTGAATCATCAACATACCCGACGAGAGATGCAAGCGTCATTCCTGACCAGACTTCACCGGTATACGGATCAGTGAACGCTTTGTAGTGCCACTCGCATCCGACCATCTCTTCGATCTCGGTCTTGCTGACGTATACGCCAAATTCAGGTCCGTTCAAGAGGATATACCAGTCATCACCCTGATAAGCTTCGCCTTTCAGTTCGATGGATCTGACATTTTCAAAGATGGTTGAAACACTGTTTCCGGTAAGTATGAGCGAACCATCATCTTTCTGTGCAATGATGTAATTCAATGCTCCCGTTTTTCCTGATACGATCTCGCTTGATGCGATCTCACGTGTCTGCCCGTCGGCATTTGTGATGAGGATCGTGTAAGGAGCGGTCGAAATGAGAGTAGTGTTCAAGGTGAAGTGACCGCCGGCATAGGTTCCGGGGGTTCCCGACTCGACGTCGTCAACCGTTGAAACGAGCGTGTAGAGAGGCATTCCCTCATACCCGCCAAAGGTTACGAAGTGGTGCTCACTGCCGTCATATTGTTCCTGCGTTAAATACCGCTCCATTTTTCCTGAGAGGAAAAGGAGGTTTCCTTCTTCCGGAACATCGATCAGTTCAATGGTTCCGATGTTTCCAATAAGCTGTCCTGCTGACACACCTTTCATCTGTAAAGGTGCACATGGCTTTCCGCCTGTTGTTAATTCGGGGAGCGGATCTCCATTGAGGGTGTTAGAAACGATAATGGTGTTGTCGTTTGCGATCACCGCGCTGTCAAAGTTTGTCGAGTAGGGTTTGTCCTGGGAATCGGTTATCCGGATACTGTAGCCGATATTGGCAAGGTTTTCATTAAACGAGGAGGCATCCTCATCGTCAACGATTCCGGCAAGGACGTATAAGGGAACACCTTTCCAGACACCGTCTTCGTCGGTGCAGTTGTATGCGGTGTACTTCTTTGCAAGTGTTTCAAACTCTTTCTGGGTGAGGGTCGTTTGAGTCTCTCCGTTGATCAGTTTGACCGACCAGCCGGGTGCCGCTCCGCCCTTAGCGGTGAAGAGATACTCATAGCTGTTTCCAGTCGATACTTCATCGAAGAACAGCCGGATGAGCTGACCGTCAGAAACAGAGACGGTCGTCCAGTTTGGTTCGGTTACTTCAGCACCGTCAAGAGAAACGTACCATTTATCACTCGTTGGTTTTTTGTGCGTGTGACCTTCGTAGGAGTCAAGGTTGAAGTATGCTCCCTGATTTCCTCCTTTGTAGAATCCGACACCTTCGATACCTGAAAGAACGCCGATAAGTGATGAACCCGGAACGCTGACGTCGACATCGCTTCCTGAGATGTCAGCTGCGGGAATGACAACTTCGCCGTCAACGATCGTGATGACGGTTCCAACAGGGGCCGTCTCGATCGTCAGGTTGTAGCAGGATTTGGTTCCGGCGGTCTGATTGTCAAACGTCAGGGAAACAAAGTCTTTGTCTTCCACGAAAACAAGACTCCAGTCAGGATCGGTTTTGCCGCCTAAGGTGACGCCGTTGATCGAAAGAGACCATTTGTCATTGCTTGATGGTTTTTTGTGCGTGTTCCCTTCGTATGACTCTACGTTGAAGTACGTCGCCGTATCTCCGCCGTAGTAAAACAGCATTCCCGGGAACGTGTTGTACAGAACACCGATGACCGATGCATTATCCACTTCTTTGGCAATGCCTGCGGTTATCTGTTCTTTTGGGATCGTTACATTTCCTTTGACCACAACAGCGGTTTTGTCCGGCGCTGTGATTTCTATGGAGTAATTGTAGGCTGCACCATTCGTAGTGTCATCGTAAAAGAGACGAACAGTTTGACCGCCTGAGACGGTTACTTTGTCCCACTCACTGTCGGTAACCTCGACCTCGTTGATATAGGCATACCACTTGTCATTTTTCGAGGGGGATTTGTGTGTGTGACCGTCATAGGAATTAAGGTTGAAGTAGGTTACCTCGGTTTTGACGCCAAAGTATAATTCTGCTCCGTCAAGAGTATTGTAGATCGCACCGATCAGTGAGTTATTGGCCGCCGTCTTTGGGACATCGCTGCCGGATATCTTTGCAGCGGGTATCTCCACCTCTCCGGTATCTGCGGCGTATTCGTAGGTGAAATCTGTATCACTGACGATGATCTCGAGCTTGTTGATCTTGTAGACGGAGAAGTCAGCCGGGGTCGGATAGGTGCCTGCATAGAATCCCCAGTCGTCTTCCGCCATACTTTCATGCATATCCCACAGACTGAAGATGTTGTCATCCGACGTCATGTAAAGACGGAACAGATTACCGTAACCGGCAGGTCCGTCAATACCGTCATCAGACCATGCAAGGAACATGGTTCCCATTTTTGGATCAGGGCTGTACAGATACCTGTATCCGTCAGTGAAGGTCTTTGATCTCCCGTCGATCGAGATGATCTTGAACTGATCTCCTGCATCCATACCGCCGACAAGGTCGGTAAGGTTTATGATCGCGGTTCCTTTGACCTGATCATTGACTTTGAACCGCGGATCATCGGCAGTTCCGCAGGGAGGGAACTGTTCGTTTTCATCCCAGTTGCCGTATTCCCCGATATAATCGGGCATGATCGGGCCCTGGATACTGTAGTTATAGGTTCCGTTACCGATCACCGGGAAGGTATCGCGCATTTCCTGCCATGAGATATAGGTCTGATTCAGAATCGTGCCGTCAGCGGTTTTCCTGATGACGGTCAGACCCTCGATCTCGGGCGGATTACGGTAGTTGGTGAATGTAATGGTTGAAACATCAGTTATACGGTCTGCGGTATCTACAACTTCACCAATGAATGTGGGTGTGATCTTTGCACCGTTTTTGTAGACGGCGATGATCGCTTTCTTTGTATCGTCTTTGAAAAGATCTGAGTCAACGGTCGTTTTTTGGCCTGCATCATTTGCAAACGTGATCGTGACCCCTCCCGCGAGTGTTTCGGATGCGAGAGAGTGGGGATGTTCGTCATCGACCCATCCAAGAATAGTGCTCATTCCCATACCGTAATACACATCACCGTTCGAATCGGTGTAGGTCACGTTGTGGGTCGGGGCACATCCGCTGTCGACAGCCTGATAGAGGAAGGTGTCTGCGAGCGTTCCGTTGATATTTCCAAACAGGTTGATAGACCAGACTTCGGTCGCGGGTTCGAATGCAGAAACATCCATATCGATCGAACGAACATCCGTCAGTTTTGCCGGCACGGATGAACCGACAAAGGTAAGAGCGGTTTTCACGCCGTTGAGTGTGTCTGCGATCAGGTAGTCATCGGTGTACGTCTTGTCGGCGTTACGGGTTGCCGGCAGGACATTCGCGTTGACCGCAGATGTCGTTCCATCACCGTTGGAGAGGGTGATCGTGTAGCCGGCGGCTGCCCGTGTCGAGTTGAAGGTATAATGGGAGACACCGACCGATTCGATATCATCGGTCATACCGACTAAAACTCTCAGGGGAACGCCGCTCCAGACATCACCGTTGGTATCGGTGTAGGTCACACGGGCATGGGTCGATGCATCTGCTTCGAAGTACTCCTTGTCCAGAGGAATATCAACAGCGCCGTTCAAAAAGAGAGGCCAGGTAGCGGTTTTTCCAGCGGCATACACTTCAGCACGGATAACTGCGGTCGATCCCTCGATTTTGTTTTTATCTCCGCCGAACTGGATGTAGATCACATCACCGGGAAGAATTTCCGCATCAACCGGAAGGGTCGCCGTTAAATCGGCGGCATTGTAGGCATTGATCCAATCACCTGTATAGACCTTTCCTGTTTGCAGATCGGTGAAGGAATTAAAGTTAAGAATACCATTCTGTGTGACACGATACTCAGCATCGAAGTCAAGACTCTTGAGAATTCCTGCCGGAGAATACCAGGGGATTTCATACGAGCCGTTAATAGTTTCGGTGAACGTCCCCGTCTTTCCAATATCCAAGACATTATCATAGATGTACATCGGATCATCGGATGCTTTCATTCGTACGGTAAAGTTTGCAACCCCGGAAGTGTCGGAATCATAAACGAGCTCGACGACCTGACCTGAGGTTATGGTAAGATCAGATGCCCAGTTCGCGATGCTCTGTTCTGCACCGTTCACGAAAAGATACCAGTAGCCCCCATTTTTGTGGGCCTTTCCAAGCAATGTATCCAGATTGAATTTATCTCCAGTCATTCCGCCTTTCCAGAATGTCACATCACTGCCGAAGGTGTTGTACACCATAGCAGCAACTGAATTATTTCCGGCAGGGGTATCAGTTTTCAACGTGCTGCTGCTTCCTAGCGTGTCAGCAGGGATAGTGATCGGGCCATTGTCAATGGTGATCACACGGTCAAAGCCGGCAAGATCATACGTTGGTCCGGGAGTCGGAGTTACGGTTGGTGTTGGGGTAGGTGTCTCCGTAGGTGTTGGGGTAGGGATGTACTCGGTTTCATCGGTGTAGATCTTGATCCTGTCAACATACTGCACAGATAATCCTCGGGTCGAGGGATAGATATTCGAGTAGTTGTACCGGTCACTTTCCGGCATCGTCTGGAGCATATCATAATTTCCAAAGACATGATCATCGGCAAAGAAGTAGATCCGCATACCATTTGATGCATCCCCGCCGCTTGCTGCTGCGGAAACGTTCACGCCGTTGACTTCCCAGACGAGGACCAGCGGTCCCATGCGGGATTCCGGAGAGAGGATGTAACTGGAACTGAATGTTCGGGAAAGCCCGTCTTTTGCAATGATTTTTACGGTGCTTTCCTCCGGGATACCGCCAACCAACGAAGCAAGATCGAGAACGGATGTTCCCCTTAAGGCCCCGGCATCATCAGTGTTGATGATCTCCTGAGGGTCCCAGGGATCTCCGTAGTAGCCGGATGCTTCGTCAAACACCGGACCCTGATGACCGTAATGCGTTACGCCGTCACCGGTGATCGGAAGATTCTCTTTCATCCATGCAAAAGTGACCGTCTCATTTGCGAGAACAGTTGTTCCGTCAGCCGCGATCCGCGAGATCTCGACCGAGGTAGTCGGTGCTGCGCTGACCGCTCCAACGAGCAGACCGATGCACAGCAGAACCAGCAGGATCTTCCATGCATGCTGCATGGGGGATTTTGCAGATTTTTTCGTGTTTTCGTTCATAAAATAACTCCAAAGTACTCTTCTGTCCCCCTCAGGTAAGACAGCGGCCGGATCAACAAGTATTGCTCATTGAATCCGATTTTTGAGCATGCACATTATATTCAATGTATTATTAGAATAATGTGTGTGAATAAAGTAAAGTTAATTAACTAAACTCGTTGTGCGCAACCAATTGGTTATCAACGTGGCATACTAGCTGGTATCCCGCACCCTCGCGCAAAAAAAGGACCGTGCTCCATCCCAAAGATGGTACGGAGATACGGGGATCCTCGAATCCCGATCTGGTTTTCCCCGTCTTGAATGTGGACTTTCCTGACGGAAAAACTCTCAGTATGCAAAAGGAACACAGGTATCCCGTTTTGCCTCATCGATATACACAAGCTTGAGATCCACACTGTACAGATTTGAAAGAAGCGAATCCGACAAAATATCTTCTGCCTTTCCAAACGTAAAGCGCCCGTCATGATCCAGGATCCCGACCTTATCCTGCAGCATGATCACATGATCCGGCATATGCGTCGTCAAAATGATCGCATATCCGGAATCTGCAAGTTTTCTCACCAGCCTGGTCATCCTTATCTGATTTCCGTAATCCAGATGAGCGGTCGGTTCATCAAGCAGAATAACATCCGGCTGCTGGGCAAGGACACGGGCGATCGTGACCATCTGCCGTTCGCCGCCGCGGATCGGCCTGTACAGATTCGCCATACAGTTCAGCAGTGTGCTTTTTCCGGCACCGTTCGTTCCAAGAATAGAGATGACCTCGCCCTTATCGATGCCAAACGAGACATCGGAAAAGATCATCCTTTCCTGTTTCTGATAATGAAAACCGAGATCACGTACTTCCAGCTTCATGTAATAGACGCCCTCTGCCGTATCAGCAGATAGAAATAAAACGGTGCGCCGATCAGACCGGTGATGATACTGAGAGGCAGCTCGGCACTTGTCAGGCACCGGGCCGTGATATCGATCATGACCATAAACACCGCACCAAGAATCACGGCAGCCGGCAGCAGCTTCCGGTTGTCCGGACCGACAAGCATCCTTCCAAGATGAGGGATGACAAGACCCACCCACCCGATCGTTCCGGCAAGACAGACGGCGCTCGCGGTCAAAAGGGTGGCACAAACGATTATGATCCTGCGGACATTTCGGACATCGACTCCCAGAGTTTTTGCCTCCTCCTCTCCAAGCGATAAAACATTGAGACGATACCTGAACAACAGGAGAACAAACCCCGCGGCCAGAATACAGGGAGCGATATAATAAAGATCGATCATCTTCACATCGGCCAGAGATCCCATCGCCCAGTAAACCATCTCTGCCAACGCCGTATCAGCATCGGCAGTATACTTGATCACCCCCATGATCGAAGACATCAGCCCACCGACAATCACACCGGATAAAACAAGCATCAGCGTCGAGGAGTTATGCATCAGACGGGGAACCGCGACCGTGATCGATACGGCGATGATCCCGCCGATAAACGCCCAGATCTGAATGATCACCGGCCCCATACTGTAAAGTATGGCCAGCGAGGCGCCGATACATGCACCTGACGAAACACCCAGAAGATCAGGAGAAACGAGAGGGTTTTTGAACATGCTCTGATATGCGGCCCCGGAAAGGGCAAGACCGCCGCCGATCAGGACCGCCGCGATGGTTCGCGGAAGACGGAGATTAAAAATGACGGCCTCCATCGTCTGGGTCCAGGCCGGTTCTATGGGAAAGACCCTGGCCAGAAGAATGGCGATCGAATCAAAAAAAGGGATACTGTATCGGCCGACCGTAAGCGAGAGGAAAAATATGCCGATCAGCAGAATGACCAGGCATACCATGATCATCCGATATTTTGCGCTGGATGCCGCTCTCCCGCTGATTTTCCCGGCGATATCAGATCCCATCAGCGTCTCACGTGTAGTCTTCGCCTTTTGGTCCGTAACCTTTGATCATATTCTGCGCTTCTTCTTTTGTCAGCTCGATCCCGACAAATTCTTTGTAGAAGTCCTGAACTTCAGACACCATGTCAACTTGGAACAGATCCGGGTGGATCACCGATGCGGCAAAGAGGATCTGCAGAGCGCTTTCCATACCGAACCGTTCCCATGGGAAAAGACCGTTTGGATTCGTGTAGACACGTCCATTCTTTACCGCATTGATCCCCTTCCACTCCTCAGCCGCCATCAGCTCTTCATAAAGTTCATGCTGAGCCGGGCCGCCGATGATGACGACGTCAGGATTCAGTGCGAGCACATCCTCGGCCGATGCCGTTGTCCCGCTCAGATTAAGAAGCGTCGATGCAAAAATACCTCCCGATACCTCGGTCCAGTCCTCCATGATGGAGTTTGCGGAGAAGGTCGCATACAGACCCTGGTTCGACTGACCCTGAATATAGTAGACGACGGGTTTCTTATCTTCGGGGATGCTGCCGACTGCCGCCTGAACGCGGGCGGTATTCTGATCCACAAGATCAGACCACTTAGCGGCTTTTTCAATATATTCGCCGCCAAACGCCTGACCAAGAATGGTAAACGCCTGTTTCATCGTATCATAATCGCTGAACATCAGACAAATTGCCGGAAGACCTGCTGCACGCAGCGTTTCTGCGGTTTTCTGCTGGGGGGTGATGATCAGATCGGGTGAGAGCGTCAAAAGCTCTTCAACATTGTCGGTCGCTACCGGCACATCGACGATGCCCGGATACACTTTCTGCGACCAGAACAGCTTTTTTGTAAAGGCCGTTGTCCCGACGAGTTTATCGCCCGCACCCATACAGAGCATAACCGAGTTGGATGCCGGCCATAAATTCACCACGGTGTGTATTTCTGCGGGAATAACGACCTCTGCGCCGGTCATATCGGTAATTGTTCAGTTGGATGCCGGCTGGCCGACATCGATGCATCCGGCTGCTGAAACAGCAAGCATCAGAACCAGAGATACGAGAAGAATGAGCGGTTTTTTCATCATTTTATCTGGTTATGTTACGTCCGCAGCCAGTATTAAAGTTAACTAATTTTAGTGAAAACGTTAATGTAAAATGATGTATTTTATTCGGAAAAATATCATGAAAGTAATCATTATGAATTAACAAAGCGCATGATAAAAAACAGAGATGAGAAAAAAGAGGGAAAAATCAGAAGGTTTTTCTGGAAACATCCCACCAGATGACGGCAGAACGTGTTTCCAAAAGAAAAGTATATCCCCCGGCTGCATTTTCTGTCAGGAACCGATCCACATTTCGCTCAAACACATCGATTTTATCCAAATCGAACGTGCCGAGGGTCGAAAGATCGCTGTAGGCCTCTTCGCGTGAAGCATACTCGCGGGTAAACCCGTCATCGACAATATGTACGCTTGGTTCATACCCAAGATCATACACTATATTATAGAACAGATTATACCCAACCCTCCGGTCGCTTCGCCCCGGACGGGGTCTTTTGTTCTCTCTGCCGGTTCCGGCAAACAGTTTTTCGAGAAGCTCGGGAATACTCGGGGCATTTGCCCAGATCACGATGGCAGCGATCCTTTCTGCAAGTGAACTGAGTTTTTCCAGATCCTGAAGACCCGCCGAACGCGAACAGATGACCACATCATGTCTGTTGATGTTTTTTCCCACAACGGCATCATTGAAGTCAAGAAATACCGGATCGACATTCGAAAGATTTGCCTTTTTTACGTTTTCCACGCAGTATGCCAGCATCGACTTTGCCGAATCGGCGGCGGTGACCGAGGAAACCCGCTGAGCGGCAGGGACCGTGATACGGCCGGGTCCGCACCCCATATCGAGAACGCTGTCGGTCGGCCGCAGAGGAATGGCATTGATCTGGTTCAACGTGTAGGTTTTTTCCAGAGCCGCCATTTTATTGTACATCACTGCCGCCGTATCCCACATGTTTTCCCCGTTTTGCGAGTGAGGGGGCATCGGCGGCATACTGAGTTTTTGCAGAGCCTGCCAGTTGATAAGAGAATCCATAATATAAACCTCCAAAATGTATCTTTATTGATATGAAGGACTTCTGATAAATAATGCATATATATTTTCTGAAAAGTTAACTGATTTACACAAACAGAAAAACGATCCGGAAAATCATCCGCTGAAGAGGGGGCGTCCCCGCAGATCCTCCCTCCTTAAGAGCGGAAGACCTACCCTTTTATGTATCAAAAAAGAAAAGCATACTGTAATGATTAAGGTTGCAGTCAATGGATACGGAACGATCGGAAAACGCGTCGCCGACGCAGTTTCCTGTCAGCCGGATATGGAAATAATCGGCGTTTCCAAAACAAAACCGGGCGCAGAAGCATACGTTGCCAAAGAAAGAGGCTACCCTCTTTACATCGCAGACATCGGCAAAAAAGATGCATTCATCAAAGCGGGCCTCGAAGTCGCCGGCTCGGTCGAAGAAATGATCCAAAAAGCTGACATCGTCGTCGATGCAACGCCCGGAGGAGTCGGCGAAGGAAACAAAGCCCTCTACGAAAAGTACCAGAAAAAAGCCATCTGGGAAGGGGGAGAGGAGCATGAACTCGCCGGCTTTTCCTTCAACTCGTCCTGCAACTACGATCAGGCGATCGGCCGGCAGTTTGCCCGGGTCGTTTCCTGCAACACCACCGGTCTATGCCGGATCATCAAACTCATCGACTCCGTCTTCGGCGTGAAAAAAGTCCGGGCGACGATGGTTCGCCGGGGAGGAGATCCCGGAGACATCAAACGCGGACCGATCGATGCGATCGTTTTGAATCCGGTCACCATCCCGTCCCATCACGGTCCCGATGTGCAGAGCGTTCTGCCGCATATCAGCATCGTCACCTCCGCGATGATCGTCCCGACGACCCTCATGCATATGCACTTCATCAACATGGAGCTGAAAAACCCCGCCACCAAAGAGCAGGTCATCGAACTGATCAAAGCCCACTCCCGTCTCGGTCTTATCGAGAAGAGCACGGGGATCACGAGCACGGCAGAACTCAAAGAGTTCACCTCCGATCTGCTCCGGCCAAGGGGAGATCTTTGGGAGAACGGCATCTTTGCCGACTCACTCTCGGTCCTCGACGGGACCGACCTCTATTTGTTCCAGGCGATCCACCAGGAAGCCGACGTCGTTGTGGAGACCGTGGACTGTATCCGGGCAATGGCGGGCGATGTAAAAACCGCCATGGAATCGATTTCGATCACGAATAAAGCAGTTGGCCTTACAGCCATTCGCTAATTTTTTTATGGATCTTCCAATACCCAGTTCCGACGGGACGTATCACGAATTCGGCGGGGCTCCGATCTATGATAAACGGTTCAAAACCGTCGGGCCATTCAGATTCCCGGGTCTTGCCGCCGTCCTCGATGATTCCGGAGCATATCACATCGACTTTGCAGGAAATCCCGTCTATGAAGAGAGGTATCTCTGGACCGGGGATTACGCCGACGACTGTGCTGTCGTCAAAACAGCAGACGGCGAGTATTATCACATCAACGAAGAGGGAAAACGGATCGGACACAACAACTATCTCTATGCAGAGGAGTTCGTCGAAGGAACCGCGGTCATCTACCGGAAAAATTACGGAGCGACCCACATCACGACCGGCGGCGAGATGCTTTATGGGGACTGGTACTTCGATGCCCGGAGTTTTCGAAACGGCGAGGCCCTCGTCCGGGACGAAGACGGCTGGCTCGTTATCGACAGGACAGGACAGGAGATCAGGCGTGCCGATCCCCCGGATGATCCGTATCCTGTTTCCGGAATTGTCAGATTCATCGGAGAAGAGAGTCCGATCCCCACTATTCTAAAGATGACCGAGTGGGATGCCGCCGTCGTTCTCGTCAGGCACGCCGAGAGAGAACCGTTCATCAAAGGAGAGCCGGGTTCGCAGAAAAAACTCACGACCCGGGGAGAGCGGGCGGCGCTGACCTTTGGCGAGAGACTCGGAAGCCGGCCGGTCAAAGCGTATGCAAGCCCGATGTTTCGGTGCATGCATACCGCGGAACTGATCCTTGCCGGAAGAGGAACCGAAGAAAAACCCGAGGCAAACGATCAGCTTGGCGACCCCGGGGCATACATCTTCGATGACGAGCTGACCCGCGGTTTTTATGTGAAAAATCCGACCAAGACGGTGACCCTTCAGTATATCAGAACCGGCACGCTGCCGGGTCATTATCCGATAGCCGAGGGAACCGAAAGGCTGTCTGCATTTTTGAAAAATACGGCATTCCAGGACGGGATCTCGGTCTGCGTGACCCATGATGTGTTTCTTTGCGCATTTGTATCTACACTGACCGGGTATGATTTCACGGATGACTGGCCGGGATTTCTGGACGGCTGTATTTTATTTAGAAAAAAAGAAACATGGTACCTCTGGTGGAGAGGTAAGGAGACAAAAGTATGAAGTTTATCTGCCCGTTAATTGTAGTTGATGATATCGAAGCATCAAAGAAGTTCTATATCGAGGTCCTTGATCAGAAGATAACCATGGATCTTGGAGCAAACGTGACGTTTGCCGAGTCGTTTGCGATCCAGTCGAAGAGTACCTGGACAGAGTTTATCGATAAACCTGCCTCAGAGATCCGGTATCAGGGAAATGACGCCGAGCTCTATTTTGAGGCGCCGGATTTCGATGCATCCGTCGAACGCCTCAAAACGTGCGGTGTGAAGTATGTCCATCCGGTGAAGGAGTATGCATGGGGTCAGAGAGTTGTGAGATTCTATGATCCGGACATGCACATCGTCGAAGTAGGCGAGAGTATGATGAACGTCTGCCGGAGACTGAAGGCACAGGGTATGACCCTGGAGAGAATCGTCGAAAAAACGATGTTCCCGGCAGAGGTCGTGAAGTTCTTCCTGGAAGGGGAATAACTCCTGGATCATAGGACGCAGCGCAGATCCCCTGTCCTTTTGGATGAAGGATTTACGGCAGATCCTCTCTATTTTTTTACTGACACAAGCGTTAGAATTCCGGCTGTCACGCCGATCACTGCCCATATGCCAAAACCGATGAGTAATACCCAGATCGAATAATACCATATGTCTTTTATCAGGTTAAGTGATGTATCATACTGCTGGACGCTGCGATAGACCCAGAAATACACGTATGTCATTCCTAAACCGGCAATGCCAAGACAGATACCCGATATTTTTGCAGATTCTGCCTTTTTCGAAGAGGCCCGTCTAAGCATAAATGCCGCCGGACAGTAGAGGGGCGTAAAAATCAGCGATAAGAAGAAGAGATCTATGGAGAATAGTCGCAGAGCTTCTGAAAATGAACGGGGATGTCCGATGAACATCAAGCATACGGATATACCAAGAATGAGAACAACTGCGGAAATTATCAGTATGCAGGGAAGTTTTTGCAGCGTATGCATCCGCAGACCTTGTATCGCCCCGGCAAACGGGAGGAGGAGAAGGGAGACCGAAAGTACCGCAAGGAGAGATATGCCGAAAAGGAATACCGGAGCAAGGCTGCCGGAAATTGCAGGATCATAATATTGCGTGACTAAAATATACAGCAGCCATACAGATACCGGCAAAAAATAGATGAGAGCAATGCAGACGGCACTTCGTTGGGTTGTTTGGGTTTGGTCAGTCATGCTCCCGGATAGATTCACGACATGATCTGTGCGACGAGAAGGACAACGCCGGAGGCAATAACACTCAGGATAAATAAAATACAAACGGCAGATACGATACCTAATACAACACCTAATGCTATTTTCGTAACATCTTTGGAAAACTCGTTATCGTTCATCAGTATTTTTCCTCGCAGATTTCATCGGATGCCGGTTTTTCTATCGCCATGAATATACCTTTTCTTTCATGTGTTATCAATACATTGAGCGTAGACTCCAATGCTGAGTGTATCCTTCGAGATCGTAAGAAAAATAGTGATAAAATAAAGGGAGGAATCTCACATCCGCATATTGTATATTCAAATATCCGGTCTGTTTGCATCAGCGGCTGAATACAACTGACAGACACGTGCCCGTCCCCACCCGCTCGTCGTCTCCAGCCAGACCACCGTGTGCGTAACAGTATTCACTGCAGAGGGATCTACCTGGAGAATAAGAGTTGCATCTGCCGTTTCACCGTCCTTCACGTAGATCGGCTCACCTTCGAGGGTGAGCGACATCCCTTCCGGCAAAGGAGACATAGGAAATGTTTTATTGAGCATAACAATAATATCCTCTCCGGATGCTTTGATTTCTATGGCAATTCTTCCCTCAACACCCGGTTCTGCAACGTAAATGGGAATCTGATTTGACCGGTCATCCCGTCTCTGCACGCTTACAAAACCCGTTGCATTATCCAGATCGTAGTACCAGTCGATTGCATGAGTATATGACGATGTGTTAGGGGGTGAAGGGGGTGATGAAAAAAATCCTGTATCAAATATACCCGGCATGAAGTCAGGCAGACTATTATTTTCTGAGTGGTGTTCCGGTAAGATGCAGCCGGCACTAATGATCAACAGAAGTATGCATATGCATGCAGCAAGAATTTTTATACGCAATTTCATCATCTGAATCTCGTTAGAAGAGTTCCTTCCCGAATCTACGTAAGCAGCAGAGGTTATCTCTCTTTTGGATAATCGTGCAGATTGGAACTCGATCCACAACTATACCTTCTCCCTCATCTATTATCAATACATTGAGCCTGGAATCCAATGCTAAGTGTATCCATTGAACAGACTCGTGAATATTATGGGCAATAGAAAACAGGTCAATTTCTATAGGTAACAAATAATGAGGGGGGGATAGAGTCAAAACATCTATTTTCCACTCGATTCATCGAAGAGCTAAAAAAGTTATGAATACGGGATGCCTGCCTGATAATACTCTCCTTCCCAGTAGAGAATTCTGTGAATGCAGTATTTTTCCCGAATCTCATCGATTCGTTGTCGAGTCAGAACCTGGACACTATTCAATACAGGGTTATCTGTTCTAGGGTCCGATTTTTTTATACTGGTATCCCTCGTAAGAAACAACTCCTTTATCTCAGGATATTTTTCGAAATCATCATCAGTAATATTCAATATCGCATATCCGGATTCGTTCCATACGTGGTTGATCGGTTTTTCAGGATATGATGAATAGGTTAATATCATTGATTTACTGTCCAAGATACCGGTGGATTCCACAATAAGAGGGGCAAATAGTATGAAAAGTAAGAAAATGAGAACTACCAATAATATATACCCATATTTTTTCGCGTGATTTGGGTCTTTGTTCATTTTTCATCACATTCGTTACGGATGCATACATCATTTTCAGATTTTCGACACAGCCAAATCATACAGGCTCCAACCGCGAGACCGAAAACGACCCAGATAATGGAGAGGGTCAACATAAACACCTGGGATATATACCAAGGATAAGCGGGAGGCATGCCGGGGACAACAACATCGTATGCATCTCCTGCTATTCCACGAAACATAGCATAGATCAGATAGAAGATGCTGAATACAGCAAATCCTTTCGAGACTCCCGACAGGATCGTCTGTGGTTTTCGTGCTTCGCAAAGCTTCGGAACAACAAGGGAGAAGAGAGGAGCAAGGATCAGGGAGAAATAGAAAGGTGTGACCCAAATCGGTGTTCGCAGGAAATTCGTCAGCATTGCCGGAGAAGTAAAGGCTCCGTCGATGATGTTTGTGATCCCCATGCCGATGTTTATGACGAGCAAAAGAACTAACGCAAGTATAAGGACCGTGACCCATTTTGTGGTTTCCCTGCCGACTGTTTTCTTATACGTAATCACTCCGATCAGAGCGGCGAGCGGCAGAAGAAACATCAGACTCGCAAACAGACCGTCGGTGATGGGATTTGACAGTGATGTTAACAGTGGTATGATCCATGATAAATATGCCGATAAAATGCATACTGGCAATAGATAGATGAGTGCTATGCAGATGACACTTCGTTGGGTATTTTTGGTTTGTTCAGTCATGATCAGGCAAGGAGTGTGAAATTATGATTGTGGAG